>JAYTTF010000285.1:0-96877 GCA_043745195.1 Bryobacterales bacterium
TTGCATCTGGATATTCTGCTGCTTGTCGTCCTTGAGACTCATGACCTACTAACCACTCCTTCTCGTTCGGGCCTTCAATCGCAGTTCCCGGCTTGGCCTATCTGTTGCTCCGCCTTTTCGGCTTTCGGAGTGCCTCACTAGCTTTGCCGACTTCACGATCTAATACGCCCTCTGCTGACTTCTGTTCCGCGATCAGGCTGCCTTTCAACAGCCTCAGTCGCCGAGGCGACACGGAACAGATCTCCTGGGGTAAGTTCAGCCGCCTTCCGTGCACAGCCGCCGGATCTACGCTTCGCACCTTTGATGGATATGGACTTCGCGATAAGTTGCCCGCTCGTCCGACGCTCGCGCCTTGTATCCGGTTCTTGTCCATCGACTCGCACTTTTGATCCATGCTTCTTTCAGACCCCGCCTCGCGGCGGTAGCCCTTGCACTTCTCTAGGCCTTCACCTCCATCAGGTTGGCCGGAGGACTTGCACCTCCAAGCTGCTGAACATGCCCAGCACACAACTATGGCGCGTGCGCCCTTGAGCACGCAGCTTAAATCGGCACACTCGAGCCAGGCCACACGTCCGTTCGCTGTCAGCCGCTCTCGTTCCTCGCCACCCAATACCATTCCTCGACAACATAGCCGGACACATATTTCCGAACTCACTTTGTGGAACCATCCTGCCCATTTACTTGTCATACAGCGTGTACCCGCTACAAATACTAATAGTGGATCCAATCGCACACTCTCCTCCCACTTTATCTTTTCATCCCTAATTTTCGGTATCCGAACGAAACTAAATGGCAAAGCAGTGACCCCGTTACCCGGACTGAGAGTTCTTTCACCTGGGACAAGCCATTCAGGGTACAGTGCGATCATTCGGACGAGTGGCAAAGTAGAAGCTCGAAGCCCCTCAATCTCTTCAAGTTCGAAAGGGATGCCCAATTTAGACTTGAGCGTCACCCACTTTTGCTTGATCATTTCGTCGCATGCGCTCGACGCGGTACCTTGAGAAAACCCGGGTAAAGCAAATCGGGGGTGTTTCGGTGGTTCGAGACGGACCCGCACAACTCGCATTCTAAATTCCCGGCTACAGAGCAAATCTGCCCAGAGCAATCCATTGTGGCCTGAAACGACGATGACATCACGCATCCGGCATGTCCGCAGGACGCTGTAAACAATATCATTCCAATCGAAGACATGTTTCGCGATCAAGAACCGCGCATAACGTGTCGCAAGCAAAGGTAGCGCGCGTGCAACGTAACTATCTGCTTCGCTCCGCCAAAGCGAAATGCTCTCACACCCACAGCTTTGTACCAAATCGGAATACCTAGGGGGTGAGATAATTGTGACGGAGTGACCAAAATCGACCAACATTTTCCCAATGTTGACTAACGGAAGAACGTCACCATCAAACCCAAACGTGACTATCACATAGCGCATAACTTGTCTCAAAAAAAACTTTTGCGGACTATACTAAACGTCACTTCAGGTCGATGGGAGACAGTCGAATAGTCATTTGGCCACTCGGTCGAACGTCAATTTTTTGTAATTGACTGAAAATTGGCGCGATCAGTTGCCGGGCATCTTCACCAGTCCCAGGGTGGCTTCGCGTCGCGATGGTGTAATAGCGATCTGGTGGCACGATCCGCTCTGTTGTATAGAACCCGTTGTTGTCCGTCTTGCCAAAGAAAAGGCGTAGGCTTTGGACCGAATCGTTGGTGTCTTCGACAGTCAACAAGCTAACCCAGCAATCAACTGCCGGTAGACCGTTTTGATCAACAACACTAAAAGAGACAGTTGCAGCGTCGTGTGCAAGTACGATTCGAACACCGCTTAACGCACCAGAGCTACTAGGTATAATCGGTGAATGAAGCGCGCTCACCTGCCCAACTAGCACTTGCTTCACATAAACGGAAGGGCCCATTCCTTGAAGCAACAGCGAGTATTCTGTACTAGGCATTGCCGGAAATGAAAACGCACCTGGGACCCTAACTCGATATTTATTGACCTCACTTTGTGGCACTGGAACCAACGTAATCTCTTGAGAAATACTGGTGTCTTGGGGCACTCCGCCCTCCCATGCTACCTCGCCTTGGATGACTACATTTGGGTCCACATTAACAATCGAAGAGTTACTTCCTTCGCTGTGAACTCGCACCGAAAGACGTCCAAAATGAGTTGGCGAAACGGCAGTGGATGGGATGATCGCGCCGGTGATTTCGAACTCACCATCATACAGCGCACACGTCTGACCGAGACCGTCCAGGTCAGTTAACCCTCCGAGGGTCGGAAGTCCAGTTTGTTGGTTGATTCGAACACGGTTTTCTATAGGATGAACACCGAATCGAAATCTATTGGAATGTTCTCCTGTGACAAATTTCAAACGAAGACACGTTGCATCGGACCGAGCGACGGTGATATTTGCATCGGATCGCATTTCTTGCGACCGGATTGTAATTGCTACCGCACTAACAAGGGACGGGGCACTCGGATAGTAGGTTAAGGTCGGCACTTTTTTTGGAGTACTTTCATCGGGTGGGTGGCCAGCATCATAGGTTGGCTCAGGCTCATACATTATCCAAAGGGGAACTCCGGATAAAACACGCTTGAACTCAAAATAGCCACGATCATCTGTTCTCGCCCCACCACGTCTGACGAATTGAGTAGTCCTTTTACCCACCCACTCTCTCGAATGGTCAGTATCTTTCCCGATGAGGGAAACGCGCACGCCAATCAGCGGACTACCGTCGCTGTCTCTAACTCGTCCCCCAATCGCGCCAGGCAGACGGACATGGAGATCGACACCAGTAACTTCCTTGGCGGCGAGGACAGAAATGGTCCTCGCCGCTAAAGATCCAGTCATATTGCCGCTGGGAATGAAAATCTCTGTTGGGCCTAAAGCAAGCCCAGAGATTTTATATAAACCCCTATCATCCGTCTTAACCCGAAGTTTGCCCGCCCGCACCTCCAGTCCCGAACAATCAGATCCTGAGTCCGCATCAATCACCCGGCCACTGACACTTCCCAAAACCTGATCCCGCCGCAAGTCCGACCGAGTATTTTGCCCCTGCCCCCAAGTCCAAGAACTGGCAAACAGTATTGTTGTTAGTCTTACAATTGTCATTACCGAATCTCCTCTCTTCCCTGTAACTGGAGAACAACCTTTGCCTGCCCTCCTGCTTCTAATCGAAACGTTTTATGATTTGAGGATCGAAACAAGGAGCCTTCGTGCTTCACGGCGGATAGGGCGAAGATTCGATAGGTTCCTGGTGGGACTAAGGGAAACGAAAACTCACCAGACAATGTTGTAAATACGATATTAATCGGCGCATCAAACTCCTCCGATGACCAAAGGATGACTGCGCAGCCTTTTTCCTGAGCATTGCATTGCACCGTCCCGTGGACTGTTCCGGCTACAAGTGACTGGACAAGGACTCTTCCCTGAACTTTTGAATCTGTGACGTCTAAGAGTTTTGGCACAAAATCGTAAATACAATTTGGGTTGCTGCCACCAGAAGTTACGCGGTATTTCCCAGGCGCAACAGCCAATATCACAGTTTTTCCAGCCTCGACTCTCGCAAAAAGAGCCTCCATCTGCAACCAGCCATCCACGCTTGTGAGTACGACGGTTGCATCTAAACACGCAACACCGACACTCTCGGGATTTCTTGATATTTTAAGACTGCGGCCGGGGCCCAGATCCAGTCGCAAATCTGTCACACTCGATTGTTTGACCCTGACCTGACTACGGACGTACTTCTGTTCTGGATGCTTATCCGAACCCACACTTATGCCATACAAAATATAATCGCCAGGTTGTACACTATCAAACCGAAATCGTCCATTTGTGTCGCTTAGTTGGACGGATAGCGGAAAATGGGGAAGGCTTGATGAACACAAAACAATGGTGGACTGGGGTACATCGCCATTGACGATTCCAGAAATAGCATACGTTTCTGTTTCTGGAATCGCGATGTCTGCTATTTGATCCATGGCGCTATCTCGCCCGACCTCCAGAGGTTGAACCGCAGATGAATGAACTATTAGACCTTTATTTAGGCCTATAGATGTCCGTATATTTGACACTCCCACAAAATACTTCCCGTACGGAAGCCCAAACAACCGATACTCCCCAGATTGGCCAACTTGGCTGGTCCATCCCGTTGGCCTCAGAGACATCCCGTCGGTGATCGGAAAAGCAACGACCATGCCCGAAGCCCCGATTATCCGACCGCTTATTACACCGTACCGAATCAATCGAATGACATGTATCGCGATGTCCGTCCCCGAGGGAGCGTCACTGTCGGGAGCACTAAACGAGACGTTTGTGACGTAATAAAGCGCTTTTCGAATTTCGCAATCAACCGACTTCTTGCCAGTTACTGTCACTTCGAACCGCCCATTGCGGTCAGTAAATAATACTCCTCTACTTGCCCCGAGGATTCGAACAGAAGCATCTGGCACGCCAGCCCCTGAATCATCATCCAGGACGATTGCCCTAAATGTGCCGCCGTAAAGCGGTATGAAAGTGCAGATTAGAAGGAACCCGAAAGATCGCACGGCCCACTCGCTGATTGTTGGTAAACAGTTATCCGGGAATAGTTTTGCGGGTATCTGTCACGGGCCCAGCTTTCTTCCGCCGCCGAACAGAACGCCATCAGTAATAGTATCCAGTAATGTGTTTTCATCTGAGCCTCAGAACTTCGTTTCAGGATCGTGATCCCTCGAAATCAAGTTCAAATCTATGCGCTTGCAGGATTGGTTTCAATACCGCCGTAGACACGCTCAGGTACAATTAAGAATACGGTGCAAACGATTGATTCATCTAATGGATCGCGATTTGCATCTAGGGGATAGGATCTTTTACTTGGCTGAACAACACAGTATCATCCGGTTTGGTGCTTATCAAATCGATCTGATAAGCGGCGAGTTACGGAAACACGGGCTACTGTTGAGACTTCAAGAGCAATCGTTCAGGGTCCTCAACGCTCTGCTGCAACATCCAGGTGAGTTAGTTACTCGCGAAGACCTTATCAAGACACTTTGGTCTGATGGCACGGTTGTAGACTTCGACCATGGACTCAATGCCGCCGTCACTCGCTTGCGGCAGGTACTCATGGATTCGGCTGATTCCCCAAAGTTCGTCGAGACGGTCCCCGGGAAAGGATACAGATTTATCGCATCAATTGAAAATGGCGTCAGCATTCCCAAGCCAACGGATATTACCGTTGGCCATGAAAGGTCGGGCGGATCTCCGCAAATTCTCATTGGGAGGATTAAGAAAGGGCTGTTGGCAATGCTTCTTTTGTCGGCGATACCTTTAGCATGGTGGAAGCTCCGCGATGTTCCGAAGCAAGTGTCATGGGACAACGTTGTTCCCCTAACGACCGAAATCGGTTCCGAAAGAAATGTATCGTTTTCTCCTGATGCCTCGCAAATTGCCTACGAATGGGAAAATGGCGGCGCTCCGCATGTGTACATGAGGCAGGTTAGTATGGGAGATCCGATTCGCTTGACCGATGCCATAGCCGCCGAACGGAGTCCGGCTTGGTCCCGGGACGGGCGTTTCATTGCATTTCTGCGTAGAGTGAGTGACACCAAGTTCGCATTGATCGTTGTACCGGTCTTGGGAAAGGGTGTGGAAAAAACTATCACGGAGTTGCCAACACCAGATAGAGGAATGCTCGACGCAACGTTTCGCTATCTGGACTGGACGAAAGATGGAAAGTACTTAATAGTGGCCTGTCCTGAACATCAAGGGGGGCCAATCAGTCTCCTAGCAGTTTCAATTGAAACTCTGGAGAAACATTGGATCACCCATTCTCTAAAGACTGAAGTTGGGGACTTTGATCCCGCAGTTTCACCAGACGGGCTAACGCTTGCGTTTACAAGAAGAACCGCGCTCTACAAATTCGACATTTTCCTTCTTTCCCTAGCAAAAGGCTTTCAACGCGCCGGTGAACCGAATCAATTAACGTTTCAAAGAGGACTAAACCCCGCATGGACGCAGGACGGTAGTGAGATCGTATTTGTTTCTGGACGTGGCAATCATTCATCGCTTTGGCGAATTGCGGCCAAATCCCCAGTTCGGCCCCGGTTGATAGCATCATTTGGGCAGCCGCTTTCACTGCCGTCCATTGGAGCGGGAAACAAGTTAGCATTTGTTCGATCCATCTCCGATTCAAATATTTGGCGGCAAGAAATTATTGCTAGAACCGGCCCGTTCACCCAGCCAACTCGACTAATTGCTTCAACCTTACTGGACAGAAACGCGGAGTATTCACCCGACGGCAACAAGATTGCCCTTCAGAGCTCGAGGGCTGGAGGGTATGCCATTTGGGTTTGTTCCTCCGATGGAGAACATTGCACTCAACTGACTGCTGTGGACGGGCTTAGCGGCACCCCGCGTTGGTCTCCCGATGGGAATCAAATTGCATTCGATTCTGACCGCGCCGGAGCGTTCGATATCTATATTATTGGTGCCAATGGCGGACCAATTCGGCGCCTGACCAATGATCCAGGAGACGACGAGATTCCATCCTGGTCTCGAGATGGGCGATGGATTTACTTTATGTCGGCTAGGACCGGCCAGCGCGAGATCTGGAAAATTCCCGCGAAAGGTGGTTCCGAAATCCAGGTTACCCGCAACGGGGGCTCTATGGCCATCGAGTCCATCGATGGGAATTATCTTTACCACTCGGATAGTACGAATACAAAGCTCCTCCGGTGCCTGCTGGATGGCAGCGGAGAAACCGAGGTGGTGGATTGGATATCAGGAAGATCCTTCGCCATGACCGCTAATCAAATTTTGTACCTGCGACCAGAGCGCAATGGGGACAGTTCTCTTCGAACCATGTCTCTTGCTAACGGAGACGACAAAAATCTTGTGACAATTCGAAAACCGGTTGATAGCGGTTTGAGTGTTTCCCCAGATGGAAGGAACGTAATCTACACACAAGTGGACATGCTAGGAAGCGATCTTTGGATGCTAGATGGGCTTCATTGGAAATAAGTACCCGGCAAAATCGCATTTGTCAGTAAGCAAGACACACCCAGACGTGCCGCAAGAAGAAACTCACCCCGGCGCAGATCAGGAAGGCCGTCCCCGCGCTGTTGCTGTACCCTGTTCCGCGTCAGGGGACACGTAACGGCTCCCTGAAATTAGGTGATTAGCCCAACGATCGAACTCATCGATCTTAGTGGAGTCAAATTGTGTCATGCGGGATCATGTCGACGCAACGGCAATTGAGACGCATTGTGTGTCCGGTCCTTAGGACCTGCACGACGGTCACAAGTTGGACGGTTGCGCTCCCGCCAACAACGTTGAATTAAATCAACCTGCAGAAATACGTAGATGCACTATAAGTAGCTTTGAATGAATAACGTAAATGGAGCTTCGGGGCCAGGGAACGGCCTAAATGAAGGAGGGAAACTAATTTGCTAATAGCTTGCGAATCATCCGAATCAGAACAGCTTCTTCGAACGGTTTGGCTAAATAATCGTTAGCACCGGCGATCTTGGCACGCAATTTATCCAGAAGCTTGCCAGACAACATAATGATAGGAACGTTGTTCTTCAACCGCTCTTTGCGGATTTGGCGGCAGGTTTCAAGACCATCCATGATGGGCATTTGGAAGTCCAAAATAACGCCATCGGGAAAAGTACGGCGGAATACCTTCATACCGTCTTCTCCGTCTAAAGCTTCAACAAATCGCATGCCATTGCGAACAATCATGGGACGCAACATATTCAATATCGTGGGACTGTCATCAACGGCAAGAATCAGTTTCTGTGCGCGCAGGGTTTGAATTGCGTGTTCAACCGTTGGGAAATTATTTCCCAGGCGGGAGGCTTCCTCAAAATGATAGAGAGCTTCAGCGTTGCGCAATGTGTTGATGCACAGAATTGCAAGGCGGTAGTGGACTTCAGCATTGCCCCCTCTGCGCAGCCTGTCTTCCCAGTAGCTACGGGCTGCAACAATCAGCGATTCATCTTTCAATGTATTTTCGACAACTTCCTGCAAGTTCGAGAGCGAATCTATGCCTCCGCAACGTGGGCATTGCACTTGCTGGGCCAGAATTTCCGCATCGCAAACGGCACAGTTCCTCTTCCAGACTCTTTGAAAAATCTTCTCTGCCTGAGGACGTTTCCTGGCGATTCTTGCCCGAAGTGCCTCAAGAGAGTCCTTTGCCTGACGGTTGTCAGGATCTAGAAAAAGAAGTTTTTCTAAGAACCGAACGGACTCCTCAGCGTTAGTAGAAACTCCGGCACGCCACAGCAAAGCCTGCGTGTTATCCCTATCCGATTGCAATATGACATCGAGAATAGCTCGCGCTGTATCCCGCTGCCCTGCCCTTACGGCCTGCACTGCGTCCGTTAGTGAGTATGCTTTGATCGTAGACATGAATGGCTGAACTGGTTTGTTATGCCAATCTTAACAATGGACTAGTAAAATACACCTACTGTTCAAACCTTAGATCGTAAACAACGATACCGTATTACTTCGCTTAAGAAAGTACCCTATTTGAACAATGAGGACTAGAATAAAGGAGACATGATTCGGTATTGGACAATTTTATTGGCCCTTGCTTTCAGTTTGTCTGCTGCCACAATCCAACTGTTCCTGAAAGACGGAACTTTGCAAAAGGTCAAAGAATACCAAGTTGTTGGTGATCGGGTAAAGTACCTTTCAGCGGAACGGGGAGAATGGGAAGAAATCCCGAAGGACTTGGTGGACTTCGCAAAAACCGAAGGTGTAGTTAAGGCGGCTCAACTAGCCGATGAAGCCGAAACCAAAGCCGAAGCAGAAGAAAAACTGGCGGAACGAGAAGCTCGCCGGGAAGTACGGAGTGTCCCCAAAGAACCTGGTGCCTACTATGTGGACGCCGCCGGAAAAATTGTGCCTTTGAAACTAGCGGAATCAAAACTCGTCACTAACAAACGGCGCGCACTGCTCACAGTACTATCCCCAATCCCTGCATTTGCGGGAAAGGCTACAGTGGAAATTGAGGGTACCCAAAGTAATTTCAAGGTGAGCGAAGATCGGCCGAATTTCTATTTTCGGCTAGCGAAAGAAGAGCGCATGGAACTAGTGCGTCTAAAGTTGAACCCCAAGAAAATTGCCCGTGTGGTTCAGAATCTGGACATCCTCCCAGTGGTGAAAGAGATTGTTACCAATATGGAAATTGTGGAAACTTTTCGCCGGCAAGTGGGGGATGGCCTATATAAGGTGTGGCCAACCGAATCCATTGAAGTAGGCGAATATGCGTTGCTTGAGTATACAGAAGGCAAGAGTGCGCCTGTAATTTTCGATTTTTCTCGCCGGTAACGATACCATAAAAATTCCCTGTAATTAGATTTTTATTACAACCCTCGGCAGACGCCCCCTCTTTCGAGTTACTATAGTACGTACCGTTCCTTCTGGCCGGGGAAGTTTCATGCAATAGCCTGTTGACTTTTTCCTGTCTGATCCGAGTGGCCATAGTTACTTAGTAGTTTTAGGAGAAATTTTGAAGAATATTTTCGTAGGAAACCTGGATTTCGGCGCCACCGAAGACTCATTGCGTGCCCTTTTTGAAGCTCACGGAGCAGTAGAACGTGTGAGCATTATGACTGATCGCGACACCGGCCGGTCGCGCGGTTTTGCTTTTGTTGAAATGACCAATGCGGATGAGGCAGAACGTGCCATCGCCGCGTTGAACGGCGCCAACCTTGGCGGCCGTGCTCTAAACGTTAACGAAGCTCGTCCCAAGACTGCGGGCGGCGGCGGCGGTGGTGGTGGTCGCGGATTCGGCGGCGGTGGTGGCGGCGGTCGTGGAGCCGGCGGCGGCAGCGGCGGCGGTGGTGGTTTTGGCAACCGTTCGCGTCGCGAACCCCGTTGGTAGTTTCTATCATTCTTTTTGAGTTATCAAGCGTACAGCAAGCCCCCTAACTGGAGGGCTTGCTATATGTGTATCTCTCTTTACGATTTCATCGGGAGGCATTATGGCGGGACGATCCGGAACCTCGCTTAAGAAGCGACAAAAAGAACTGGCCCGGCAAGATAGACAACGTGATAAAGAAGCGATGCGCGGTCAACGCAAGACTGAAAAGCCGGACAGGCCCCCAGGGTCTGGACCAGAAATCAGCGAAGCATCTGCTCTTGAACTATTCGAAGATCTGAGCGGTTCTTAATTTATTAGCAATTTCCTAACAGGGTAGCCATCGGAATAGAATGAATTTTCTACACCATGGCTACCCAATTTATTTCGAACCTCAGACTTACCGCTCTTGACGCTTTCCGTGGTGCCACTATGGCCTTCATGGTTCTGGTGAATAATCCCGGCGATGGCAAGTATTCTTACGCTCCCCTGCAACATGCCGATTGGGATGGATGGACCCCCACCGACGTGGTATTTCCTTCGTTCGTGTGGATTGTAGGTGTGGCAATTACTTTGGCAATGGGCCGCAAGTTGGAGGCGGGAAACTCCGCTGGTGCACTGTTGCTTCAAGCCGCCAAACGGGCCGCCATCATTTTTGCATTGGGTCTGCTGGTTTATGCCTTCCCTTCCTTCGACCCAGCCACATTCCGAATTCTAGGAGTACTGCAACGAATCGCTATCTGCTATTTCGTTAGCTCCGCAATCTATTTGTACGCTCCTTTACGGGGGCAGTTCGCAGCAATCGTAGGGTTGCTGGCCGCATATTGGGCAATGATGAGCTTTGCTCCAGTGCCCGGCTTTGGCGCAGGCCATCTGGACGTGGAGCGGAATTTCGCCCATTACGTCGACAAGATTGTATTGGGGGCCCACAACTATTCCAACACCAAGACTTGGGATCCAGAGGGAATCATCAGCACATTGCCTGCAATTGCCAGTATGCTTTTGGGCGTGATGGCCGGCCACATTCTAGCTCGGAAAGATGCGTTAACCGCGAAAATAAAGTATTTGGCGGCTTGCGGAGTAGCACTTTTCGCGCTTGGGTATTTGTTCGATATGGCGGGATTTCCTATCAACAAGAAACTTTGGAGTTGTGCATTCGTTCTGGTGATGGCGGGACTTGATTTTGTTCTACTATCCGGCTTTTTGTGGCTGGCCGACGTTCAAGGTTACAAAAAGGTTTTTACTCCTTTCGTGATTATTGGCATGAACGCCATCGCTATTTACATGGCATCGGAATTCTTCGATACTTTCGCCAACATGTTCGGGTGGCGGGGTGCTCTTTATTCGATGTTTAGTCAATACGCAACGCCGGTGAACGCTTCCCTGCTCTACGCGCTTTTCAACGTTGTGGTGATGTTTGCAATCGCCTGGTGCTTACATCGGCGGCAAATTTTCATTCGTGCTTAGTTATTTATTCGGACCAATACCCTGGACGCGCACGAATCACAGCTTCACTCTTTTTTACTTTGACTGTAATTTGGTGATAGGTGGGTCCTGTGTTTTCCACTGGTGAAAAACTCAATAAATACTGGGTATGCAGATCGTCGCCCACTCTGGCGATCACCTTTTCCAGGCCCGATAACTTCGCGAAGGAAAGCCGCTCACCGCCAGTGTATTTAGACAATTCTTCAGCGGCGTTCTGTGCCCCCAATCGGCCAATCTCAGCGAAAATGGACAATAGATTCAACCCTGCTCCGCTGTCGTACACGCGTTGACCGGAGGCAAAACGTTCATCTCCTTTTGAAGTAAACGGCGTTGCGTAGGCGGAATAGTTGACCGGATAAATAGTGACGTTGGCAGCCTGCGCTTTGGTGATTGCTTCTTCCAACTTGGCGGAACTCCCCCGATCTTTACTTTCGCCGATGACGATCAGCACGCGACGATAGTTGCCCCTGTCTTCCATCAATTTGACTGCTTCCACCACGGCGTCATTTAGTTTTGCAGCGCCGCCGTCGGGTTCAAGGCGGCGCATCTTGGCCGCGAACATCTTGCCATCACTGGTGAAAGGTTGCACCAAAGTAATTTTGTGTGAATAGGTGAGCAGCGCAACCAGGCCGCGTTCTCCGGCAACCAAAGGCTCAAACATCGATCCGATTTTTTGAACTTTTGCAAGAACTGCCCCGGAAATTGAACTGGTTTGGACGGCAACCACTAAGGCAATTGGCCGCTGCGAAACTTCCAGTCGATGTGGCACCGGCTTTCCGTTATCCAAAACCTCGAAATCACTTTCGCTAAGCCCGTCGATGATCTTACCGTGCCGATCAGTCACACTTGTGGGAACAAGGATCAGGGGTACTGATGTGCGGATTGTAAGATCCTGCGCGGAAACTACCCACGCGCAGAATAGGGCACAAATTCTCATTTGTAAATTTGGACGCGCTGGTCAGTCGTTCGGTTTCTCGCTGACTTCGCAATCGGGGAGTGTTCGGTTGGCGTAGTAATTCAATCCATATCGAATACTGCGGGAAACGTTCCCATTCACGCACTGGCCCGCAGGATTGTCCTTCATCTTCTGCCAAACTGGGCGAGCCGAAGCCAGAGCATTCACTTGATCAAGACTCGTTTCCTGTACCCAGGCAAAGCAAAGGAATGCGGCTGTAGCAACGGCTCCGAAACTTGGACGGAGCAGGAGAATGGCAAGCGGTGCCGCGCCCCAAGGTATGGAAAGGGATTGCAATGATTGCCGGCTGATTCCTGAATTCAATGCATTGGGAAGCAACTGAGATGCCACCAGCACCAGCATTAACGAAACCAGGCTTAACGACAGCAATAGACGTTTTTGTTGCGATTTTTGGTAGCTTACGGCCCCCAGAACACAGAGTGAAGGAACTAACGGCAGCACGTAGCCTGGAAGTTTGTTTGTCGAAACGCTGAAGAACAGCAGTCCCCAAATTGCAGTCCAAAGAAAGGGCTTGATTGTTGGGCCAACTTGGCGAACGGCGCGAAGATCAAACAGAAAGGGTGCCCAGGGAACCATTGCTCCAAGGATCACAGGAATGTAGAACAAGGGACCTTGCACATGCTGCAATGCTGATTTGGAAAAACGTCCCAGATGATGCTCAATAAAAAACACCTGCCAAAATGGTTGACCATATTTCAAAGTTATTGGCACATACCAGATAGCGGCCACAGCAATACTGGCAATCGCGGGGGCAATCCAATTTCGCCACTCACGCCGATGCAACCAAGCCACTGGCAACAGCAGCACAGGGGCAACTCCACCTTTTGCCAACAAAGATAAGCCAACGAGCACCGCAGCCCACCATCGCCAGCGGGCCACTATTGCCAGCAGCGCCCCTGTGAAGGTAGCCGCCAGTGGAAGATCGGTAACAGCAACTTGACTAAATGAGAACCAGAATACCGTGGTGGCGAGCATGGTAGTGGCAACTTGCGCGGTGTCTGGCGAATCGAGAATCGTACTGAGCGCTTTGTAGTAGAAAATCAGAAAAAATATGCTGAACAAAGCAATCGGCAATCGCGGAGCAAGTTCGCCAGGCAGACCAAGTTTGAAGCCTGCTGCGGAAAGCCAGTACAACAAAGGCGGTTTTTCAAACCAGGGTACGCCCCAAAGTATTGGCGAAATGTAGTCCCCTGAGCTTGCCATCTGTTTGGCAATTGCGGCATAGCGCGGCTCATCCGGAGTGATTACGCCGGTGCGATTCAGGCTCCACGTGTATAAGAAAGTAATGGCCAGAAAGGCAAGGGCCACAACCGGCGAGCGAACTGGCACATGACAAGTATAAAATGACTTGAATGCTTCGTCGTCTTTTTCTGCTTTCGTCGATTCTATCAATTTCCATATTCGGCCAGCCCGCCGGGTCTTGCCTATGCGAAGTGGTAGAGGGCCAAACGTTGGCGGCTCGTCAATGCTCTTTGACGAATGAGGCGGAAAAGCAGCCGAAAGCAATTCCCTATTTTTTCGTGAAGGACGCAAACCCTCGCAAAACGAACAGAACGCTGTTGCTGCCTCGGGTTTATACGGGCGGCATGATGGAGCTGAAAGACATTTCTGCATCGCAACGAACAGAGCTTTGGACTGCAGCCATCGCCAAATCGAAGGAACTGTGGGGCGCGGATTGGGGTGTGGCCATCAATGGTGCAAAGGTTCGGACCCAGTGCCATCTGCACATTCACATCGGGAAAATGATCAAGGGATTAGAGAAAACCGGGAAGTATTTAGTTGTTGATTCTCCAGCAAAAATCCCTGTGCCAAGAGATGGCAGCGGACTGTGGATTCATCCTCAGGACCGGAAACTTGTAGTCCACATTGGAGAGCAGGCTGCCGAGACTGTGTTATTGCGCTAGCTTCCCAGTATCAAATTAGTGTCAAATGAAATAAGGACCACACACGGTAATTTCTAAATGAGCCTCGTAGACATTGCAAAACTTCCAACCGCGGAGAACTCCGCGATCCACTTGAATGCCAAGGATAATATCGCAGTTGCCAGGGTTCCATTAGCAGCCGGAACGGTCCTGAAGATCGATGGCGGAACCATCACCGCCAGGGTCTTCGTGCCTGCAGGACATAAGATTTGTATCCGGCCCATTCCTGAGGGCGAACAAATTGTCCGCTACGGCCAGTTGATCGGTAAAGCGAAGAGCCCCATTCAACCGGGAGATCACGTTCATACTCATAACGTTGTCTTTGAAGAGTTGAACTTCGATTATGAATTTCCCACAATTGAACTTCCGCTGCCTTCCCTGCCCTCGTCGATTCCAACCTTCATGGGATATCAGCGGGAAGATGGGCGCGTAGGCACTCGAAATTATGTGGCAGTAGTTGCCGCCTCAAATTGCGCGGCTCATACGGCTGAAATGATTGCTGCTCACTTTTCAGGAATGGTATTGCCTGCAGGTGTGGACGGGGTTGCTGCCTTTCCGCATGGTGAAGGCTGTGGCCACACCATCGGACCAGATACCGAGCAATTGCAGCGGACCTTACGCGGCGTAATGAATCATCCCAACGTTGGCGCGGCGGTGATTTTGGGCCTTGGTTGTGAAGTGAATCAGATTGATCATTACCTGGGCGCGAATGCTCCTCGGACGACTCGCATGGTCGGCATGACGTTGCAAGGCGAGGGTGGTACAAAGTCAGCCATAGCCAATGCCATAAAGGCCATTGAAGGCTTGATTGAACAGATGTCTGAGGAAAAGCGAGTGGCAGTGCCAGCGACCAAGATCCAACTGGGGTTGAACTGCGGTGGCTCCGATTCCTTCTCTGGCATAACGGCCAACCCAGCACTGGGGTTCACTTCTGATCTGTTGGCTGAAATTGGTGCCTCCAGCGTTTTGGCGGAGACTACGGAGATCTTCGGAGCAGAGCACTTATTAGTGAAGAGAGCGCGCAGCCGCGCTGTGGCGGAACGATTGTTGAGTTTCGTCAAAGGCTATAAAACATATTTGAACCGGTTTGAAGGGTCCAACTTCAACGATAATCCATCTCCTGGAAATAAGGAAGGCGGCTTGACCAACATACTGGAAAAGTCCCTGGGTGCAGTTGCCAAGGGCGGGACATCGCAGCTAAACGAAGTGCTGGACTACGCCGAACGTGTTACCTCCCCAGGCTTCTGCTTCATGAATACCCCAGGCTATGACCCTGTATCCCTCACAGGGCTTGCTGCCGGCGGTGTGAACCTGATAGCCTTCACCACTGGACGCGGCAGCGCAATTGGGTTCCCTACCATTCCAGTAATCAAGATCGCCACCAATTCCAGCATGTACAAACGGATGACCGACAATATGGACGTCAACGCAGGTCGCATAGCTGATGGCGAAGCAACCATTGAAGGGGTGGGTCGAGAAATCTTCGACATGCTTTTGCGAGTAGCCAGCGGCGAGCGCACCTGTGCCGAACGGTTAGGACACAAAGAGTTTGTTCCTTGGCGGATTGGACCGGTAATGTAAGTTTTGTTGGCACGGGCGGTACAATAATGAAATGCGCTTGATCATTGCCTTGATTTTGGCAATTGGCCTACCCTTGGCCGCCCAAACAAAACCCGCTGCACTAAAGTCGGCTTTCGACAAGGTCACCTTGGAACAATACGTCCGTCACCTGATGCTATTGCCCCCGCAAGTAACTCTTGCGATTGCCGACCCTAAGCCTTCCGGCATTGCAGGTTTGAAGGAAATAACAATTATCGGATCGATGGGTGCACGCAGCCAGACATTGACCTTTTTTGTCTCCGATGATGGCAAGACCATTTTGCAGGGTTCGCAGTTCGACATTGCCGAAAACCCTTTCAAGAAAAACATCGAAAAACTAAATACAGCATTCCAGCCTGCACTGGGAACAGCCGGTGCCCCGGTGGTGTTGGTTGTGTTTAGCGATTTTCAATGCCCCCACTGCAAAGATGAAGGCAAAATGCTGCGCGCCAATCTGGTGAAAACGTTCCCCAAAGAAGTCAGGCTCTACTTCAAAGATTTTCCAATTGAACAATCGCACCCTTGGGCGAAAACTGCTTCGATGGCCGGCCGCTGTGTGTACCGGCAGAATATGGACGCATTCTGGGATTTCCATGATTGGGCATTTGAGAATCAGGAAACATTGACGCTGGAAACCTTTTCAGCGAAACTAACCCAATTCGCGACCACGAAAAAGCTGGACGGACTAGCTTTGAAAGCTTGCTTAGATTCCAAGGCTACATCTGAGATTGTTGAAAAAAATCAGGCGGACGGCAAAGCAGTTGGAGTCGCGTCCACTCCTACGATTTTTCTTAACGGGCGCTCTTTGCCGGGCAGCATTCCGTGGGAGCAATTGCAGCAATTGATTCAGTTTGAATTGGACTATCAAAAGGTGGCCAAGAATGCTGGTGACGATTGTGGTTGCGATGTGAAATTACCATCTCTATTAGGAAAGTAAATGCTTCGAAATTTTATTGTTTCGCTAACGGCGGGTTTAGTCTCCGCTGCACAGCTTGACCCCACTCACTACCTGGAAAACGTAAAGACCTTGGCATCGCCTCAATTTAAGGGCCGTGGCACCGGGACTCCAGAACTGGATAAGGCGGCCAACTTCATTGCCGGCCAATATAAAAAGGCTGGGTTACAACCCGTGGCCGGCAGCTATTTTCAGCGCTACCCTGTGACCACCATGGCGCAGATTGGCAAGCGCAATAAGCTTGTGTGGCATGAAGGTACAACCAGGAAGGAAGCAAAGTTCGAGGGCGATTTCACACCCCTAAACTTTTCCTCGGCAGGCAGCGTATCGGGTCAAGTGGTGTTTGCCGGATACGGCATTACTGCTCCTGAATACAATTACGATGACTACCAGGGCGTTGATGTCAAAGGTAAGGTGGTGATTCTGTTCCGCAGAGAACCGCAGGAGTTTGACGAAAAAAGCGTCTTCACCGGCAAAAACTATACACGCCATGCTCAGTTTGATGCCAAGGCTACCAATGCTAAACAGCATGGTGCAAAAGCAGTAATCATGCTTACTGATTTAGGCAACACGGATTTGGAAAAATTCGGACGCACAGCAGGACCAGCCAACGCAGGGATTCCGTTTCTTCAAATGAAGGCGGAAGCAGTTCAGAAATGGTTCGACGGCCAAGGGAAATCGCTGAAGGAAGTTCATGACGAAATCGACAAGGATTTGAAGCCTCGCAGTTTCGTACTGCCTGATTCCGTAACCATTGATTTGCAGGTGGATGTTGAACGCCAAGTGAAGCAGGTGCGCAACGTCATGGGTTACCTCCCTGGCACAACCGACGAATATGTGATCATCGGTGCTCACTACGATCATTTGGGGATGGGCGATCAGTTTTCGCTGGATGCAAATCCCAAAGGTAAAATCCATCCAGGAGCCGATGACAATGCTTCCGGTTCGGCCGGAGTGATGGAACTGGCACGCTACTTCGCCGGACGTCCCAAAGAAAAGCGAGGCATTTTGTTCATGGCATTTTCCGGGGAAGAATTGGGACTATTGGGATCGGCCTATTATGCCGAGCATGCCATGCTACCAAACGCAAAGGCAGTGGCTATGATCAACATGGACATGATCGGCCGGATTCGTGATGGCAAGGTGTTCGTAGGTGGGTCGGGCACTGGTTCGACGTTGAAAGGAATCTTAGATGAAACGAAGAGGCCCGAAGGCATGAAGTTCGATATGTCGGAAACGGCCGGATATGGTTCCAGTGATCATACATCCTTCACGATCAAGCAGATTCCCGTGCTGTTCTTCTTTTCCGGGCTCCATAGTGATTATCACCGGCCTAGCGATACTTGGGACAAGATCGACGCTAAGGCAGCAATAAAGCTGCTGACCTATATTGGGGATGTTGCCGAGCGGCTGCGCGTGGGTGAAGATAGGCCGCAATATGTCAGAGTGATGCCTCCGGCTTCGAGCATGACTGCTGGAACTTCCTCCGGCGGATCCAGCGGCTATGGACCTTACTTCGGAAGTATTCCTGATTTTGCCGAGCCGCCCAAGGGCGTACGGTTTGCTGATGTTCGCGATGGTTCTCCGGCAGCAAAGGCTGGTTTGAAGGCACAGGACATCATGATCGGCTTCGATGGCAAAGATATTCAGAATTTGTATGATTTCACTTACGCTTTGAAGTCGAAAAAGGTGGGGGATGAAGTGATGGTGAAAGTTCTGAGGGGAACTGAAACCCTGGAAGTGAAGGTTTTACTAACTGCGAGAAAATAACCTAGTTCCACGGCTAATGGAAGCCACGCCATGGGCCGATTAATTCTATAGGAAAGCATTCATAGTGACACCACTGCCCGCCAATCAACGTCCTGTTAGTCAAGTGACTACACTACCTGCACAACAGCTGTGGAAGCTGCCGCCCTTGATTTTGCACCCGTTTTCTGACTCCTCCGGTCCTAACAAACTGGTGGAAAGCTCCAGGGCCAGCATGATGATTCAGGGCTTGCTTCCAAGCGATAACATGAGCATGGATCAACTGGATTTAAAGCTGCTTGACGGGCGATATTGCGAAATCCGGATGTTGTTCTATGTTGGCCGCGATTTGATTCGTTGGATGGATCAGTGTCAGGAACTGGTGGATCGGGATCCTATTCTTTCCAAAGCAAATATCAAATTTCAAAGCTTCGCCGATATGCTTGTGACAGAACCACCTGAAGTTGTGAAGTCGAAACTAAAGCGGTGGGGAGTGGCAGACTACAAGGCAATTTTCTCGCGAGCTTTGGGATTGAACGCAGTTTTCCACAATGCGCCAACGCGCGAGGATTTAAGCGAAGACTTCATCCGCAACTATTACCGGTTTGCTGATCATATGTACTCTTGTCGGCAACATATGTTCGATTTTAGCCGTATCACCCTTCAAAACTTCGATTTCGAGTTGTACGCCTCTGGCGAATACAGCAGAATGCTGGAGCGCGAATGGGAAAAGAACATTCACGAGTAATTTGTAAATTCGGCGCATGCCCCTGGTTTGATAGAATCGCAGTTGACCCATGCGCCGGTTCTTCCATATTTTCACAACTCTACTTTTAGCCACTGCTTTATCTGTTGCAGCTGACAAGAAGAAGAAAAAAGAAGAAATCACTCAAGTCCACGAAATCCTACCAGACCCTCCCGCTGCCGTAGTAGCAGAAACGGCCCGCCTGGAATTCCACGTCACCCATCTATCCAATAAGGGATTGCTCTCCCAACAGACCAGGGATGCATTGAAGGAAATCCTGAAATCTTTACGAGGCGGCACGGTTGTAAAGCTGAGGGCCTTCGTAGCCGGCTCAGGAGATTTGCGGCGCGTTGGAACTATCGTC
This sequence comes from Bryobacterales bacterium, assembly GCA_043745195.1. Lineage (GTDB taxonomy): Bacteria > Acidobacteriota > Terriglobia > Bryobacterales > Bryobacteraceae > JANXSF01. The sequence continues at coordinate 19,645 of JAYTTF010000285.1, forward strand.
AGCGAAATATTCACTGAGAAAAAACTTCCAATTCCAGCCATAAGCGTAATTCAAATAGGCCAGCTTCCAATGGAAGGGGCGCAGGTCCAAATCGAAGCCATTATCTCTGGGAAAAAAGCAGTGAACCCTAATGGTCTCGGATTTCTATCTGGTATGGGAGGGACGGGCAAGGATCCCCTGGCAAGGCTAAATGATCTAACCAACAAAGCAATTGCGGACCTGCGTCAAGCTGCGGGATTCGCCGGGTCCGAAGCTTCCGATATGTTGCGCGTAACCTGCCTGGTGAGTTCGCTTGACCATTTTTCCGAGATTCGCGGACTGGTAGCCACGGCGTTCCCAGCAGCCGCCATCACCATGGTGCAATCGGAACGCGCCATGGGCAGCGCATTGTCGGAATGCGAAGGGGTTGTTCGTCTAAGGAAAAAGCCGACAAGTCCATTGGTTCACCTCAGCCCGAAGGAACTGAGCCCATCCCCCAATTACTCAAAAGCAGCGCTAGTTGGCTCTGACCGAATCATCTTCACGGGAACCCAATTGGCCTTTCACTACCAGGACGCTGACGTGCGCCTAGCCTTTCAGCGGATGGCAAAGGTACTTGAACTGAACAAAGGCAGCATTCGCAAAATCGCCTTTTCCAGCATCTATCCAGTATCCGGTGCTATGGCTGAAAAAGTACGTAACGTCCGGTTTGAGTTCTTCGATAAAGAGCATCCTCCTGCCGCTACAATGATTGTTTTTGAAGGCTTGCCGGGAATGGATGCATCCATGGCCATTGAACTTGTCGCGGTTCCTTAGCCACAACGCGTTCGACCAAGTACAATAGAGTTTTATGGCAAAACTTCTGGTTTCTTTTGGCGAAATTATGCTTCGCCTGGCACCTCCTGGCTATGAACGGTTCCTGCAGTCTCCCCAATTCTTGGCAACCTTTGGCGGCGGAGAAGCAAACGTCGCGGTGGCCGTTTCCGGCTTCGGAATGCCCGCACGTTATGTGACGCTGGTGCCCGACAAGAATCCAATCTCTGACGCTTTCATTGGCGAATTGGGCCGCTTCGGAGTAGATGCCTCAGGCGTGATCAAAGGCGGCGGCCGCTTCGGTATCTACTTCGTAGAACCAGGAGCGAATCAACGTGCCTCCAAAGTTCTGTATGACCGTGCCCATTCCTCCATCGCTTTGGGAAAGCCCGGCGACATTGATTGGAACAAAGTCCTGGAGGGTGCCACCTGGTTTCACATCACCGGCATTACACCGGCCATAAGCGAAGGCGCTTCTGCTTTGGCCCTTGAAAGTGTTCAGGCTGCCCGCGCGAAAGGCATCACCGTTTCTTGTGACTTGAACTATCGGAAGAATCTTTGGAAATGGGGCCAGCCTACGAAAGACGTGATGCAACGTTTGTTTGAGTATGTCGACGTCGGAATTGCCAACGAAGAAGATTGCCAGATGGCATTGGGAATCGAAGTCGACGTGGACGTGCATTCCGGCTCGCTTGATCATTCGCAATATGAAAAGCTAACCAGCAAAGTACTGGCTCAATATCCGACTCTTCAAAAAATCGCGGTAACGTTGCGGGAATCGCACAGTGCCTCGCACAACGGTTGGTCCGCATGCTTAAACAATCGAAAAGAATTTCTATTGAGCAAACATTACGACATCACCCACATTGTGGATCGAGTGGGAGGTGGCGATTGTTTCGCCGGGGGACTGATCTACGGCCTGAACACTTTGGACAACGATCAGGCAGCGCTTGAATTCGCGGTGGCAGCATCCTGCCTAAAGCATTCGATACCGGGGGACTTCAACCGTTTCACAACGGAAGAAGTAAATGGGTTAATCAAAGGTGGCGGCTCCGGACGGGTTCAGCGCTAAACGGCCTAAACAGGTTTTCAAAATAACTGACGCGCCCTATTTGGAGAGCGAGGACTCGCTGGACCGTTTTATTACGGACTTTGAGAATGCCACAATCCCCTTCTCCGATTGGACGCACACCGCGCATATTGCAATGGCCTCCTGCTATATCGTCAAATTGAAGCGCAGTGAATTGTTGCCCACTGTACGGCAGAATATTAAGAATTACAATGTGCGCGGTGGCGGAAAAAATACCGATACCAGCGGGTATCATGAAACGCTAACCGTGCTGTGGCTATGGGTCCTAACCGATTTTATGGACAACCTACCTGACCCGACACCACGTCTTAGCGGTATTCGAAAAGCAGTGGAGACCTATAGCGGCAAACGTCTTCACCCGGAATACTATTCCTACGATGTGGCAAAATCGGTGGAAGCTCGCAAGACTTGGGTGGAACCGGATTTAAGAGTTCTCCCCGAAGACGGCTGCCCTTGGGAATAATAGGAACAAAATGGAAATGATAAAGTTACCCGGGACGGACTTAAAAGTCTCCCGGTTGTGTTTTGGAACCATGACGTTTGGCAAGCAGGCTTCCGAGGCAGAATCCATCCGGTTAGTTGAAACCGCCGTTGGAGGTGGTATTAATTTCTTCGACACCGCGAATGTATACAATGCAGGTGCCTCTGAAATGCTGTTGGGAAAAGCCCTGGGCTCGCGCCGGAAGCACGTCATCGTAGCCAGCAAAGTGCGCGGCAGCATGGGTGATCGTCCCGAAGATGTTGGCCTTTCTCGTGCCGCCATCCACAAGGCAATCGAAGCGTCGCTTTCCCGATTGGGAACCGATTACCTGGACATCTACTACCTCCATATGCCCGATTACGACGTCCCAGTTGAGGAGACGCTGGAAGTAATGGATAGCCTAGTGAAATCCGGCAAAGTTCGCTACGTGGCAAGTTCCAATTACGCCGCATGGCAGGTGGCCAAGTGTCGCGCCGTTGCAGCCGCCAAAGGCTACCAGCCAATTTCCATCACCCAGCCTATGTACAACCTGATTGCCCGTGGAATCGAGCAGGAATTTCTACCCATGTGCAAGGAATACAGCATTTCAACGTTCGTCTATAATCCCCTCGCCGGTGGCTTGCTCACTGGGAAGCAGACCGCAGAGGAACCCATTAAAGGCACCCGGTTTGATGACAATCCAATGTACTTGGAACGTTACTGGCATCAGCAATGCTTCACCGCTGTTGCGGATTTGAAGCGAATCGCGCTGCACTCCAAAAGAAGCATGGTCAGCATTTCTCTTTGTTGGCTGCTGCACCATACGGCGGCAACTGGGATTATCCTTGGGGCTTCCAGTAAAGACCAGCTTGTGTCGAACTTGAAGGAAGCGGCGCTCGGTCCTCTTACTGAGGAAACCGTAATGCAACTAAATCAAGTTTGGGAGCGGTTGCGTGGCGTCGCGCCGAAGTACAATCGCTAACCCAGCTATTCCCTTTCCTGAACCCATTGCAGGTTGAAGCGCGCATGCTTGATTGACTTGCGCTCTTCTCCCGCCGCCGCATTGTTGTTGAACACGCTGTAAGTCACGTGGATGGTGCCGTCAGTTGCCTGGATAGCCGAAGGATAGTGGAACGACCCTGACCCAACCGGAGCCAGTTCCAGATGCCGCTGCCATTTCCAGGTCTTGCCTTCATCTGTGGAAACACGAACCAGCAAGGAATGCCTCCCAGATTCGGTGTCGTTCCCCACCATCACCCAATATCCTTCCCTGGTTTGAATCGCTTCCACGCTGGAACCAGGATTCGGAAAATCGGTATCCACAGTCGGTGACCAGCTTAAACCTTCATCCTTCGATTCACTTCGATGGACGCGCTTGGGCGGCGGACCATTGTCACGCATGTAGGCCACCAGTTCTCCGTTTGATTTCCGTAGCACCGCAGGCTGGATGTTACCGTTCCCCACAATCGGTTCGCTAGCCGACCATGTCTCGCCGCCATCATCGCTAATTCCCATCAACGACATTGAGTACCCGTCGGAATACAGTGGCACCAGCATTCGGCCAGATGGCAGTTCCACCGGATGCGTTCGGGTGAACCAACCTAATCGGCTGAACTGTTCATCCTTCGCCAGTTCAATCATCTTCGTTGACTTCCCAACATACTGCTCCTGCACTCGCGCAGCCATGTTCTTAGGTGCCAGCAGCATAACATCTGACCTGTGCCAAATCGGCGGACCATCGGCCTGCATGTAGTCCGACGAAACCTTGTACTTCATCAACGCCGATTCCCACTTGTGCGCCAAAATCACCGGCCACAGCAACCACAGCCGCGTTCGCTTATCGACATACAACACCGGATTCGTATCGGGAAAATTAGGCGAATCGGCCAGCAGGAAGGGCTTGGTCCACACGCCTGTTGATCGCGGCTTTCGCGCAGCCATAATCACCACATCGTCAGCAGTTCGCTCACCGGAGCCATGGAACCAGCAAGCCAATAGATCGCCATTGGGGAGTTCAACTATTGACGAAGAATGATTGTGCCAATGTTCCATAGGGAAAATAATTTCACTTTGCAGTATGGGGGCAGTAGCATAGTTTGAGGTCGGCACATCCCAAATGGTAGCCCCAATAAAACGCTCTTTATTCGGGTCATCGTTGTAATAGTAAGCAGTCAACATGCGGCCATCAGGACGCTGCACAGTTCTGGTATAACCAATGTCCCAGTTCGCCGCATCGGAACGAAGAATGATCTCCTCCCCCCAGTGCTCGCCGGCATCGTCAGAAACGCGCGCGCGGATTCCATAGGGAGCTTTGCGGAAGCCATACGTCACCACCAACCGGCCGTCGCGCAACTTCACCAGCATCGGAGGATTGCCACCAATTTCATTTGCCACCCGATTCACCTTCCGCCAGGTGAGTCCATTGTCATCGGTTCGGAAAGCATCAATGAAGGCACGGTAACGGACCAGCGTCAGTATAGAATTTGCAGAGAGGCGCACCGAAGAAGGCATGATGGCGTAGTCATTTCCTTCTGGCTCTGGAGTCACCCAGGCCAGCTGTTTCCAGGATCGGCCACCATCAATTGTGCGAGCGCATAGCACGCGGCCTTCCTTCGAATTCGATTTTGCCGCCGTCAGGAAAATCGTCATGGTGTTCACACCATCCACAATGTAATCTGTTCGCGCAGCAATCCCCTTGGTTCCAAAATCAGGCATAAGGAAAGGGCCGTTCCAAGTCTTTCCACGGTCATAAGAATAAGCGAAGCGCGACGGGCCAACATGGATATCCGCCATCCGCGCGGTGAAGGCAAAGTTCGGGTCTAGAAAATTGATCGCAGTCTTCAGTTGGGTTACCGCATTGCCGTCCTGCTCAGTTACAACGCCAGCCTGTTTCATACCCGGAGGAGGCTTCAAACCTTGCGGCTTTTCAGTGGACCAGGTAACGCCACCGTCCATGCTGCGGGCAAGCAGATGCTCTGCTGGTTTATCGAAATCAATGGAATGGGAGGTTTCGGAAAATTTGAAATACCCAGCTTCAAAGCCAAGTACAATTTCATTGCCCCAGGACCAAATATGATGATTCGCCGGCCAACCGCCGTACCGTCCAGGTTGACGATATACAGTGTGGTTTTCCACTGCGGCTGACAACGACAGAGTAAAAATTAAGAGTAAAGAAGCGCGTACCATGCGACTGCCAGTATATCCAAAGTGGCGCTCCTCTTCATTGATTTTCAGTTGCCGACTATCGTCAGTGCCAACCGATTGAAGTTCTGCCGGTCAAGCGATTTTGAATTGCTGATCCGCGCACGAGGAACCTGAATAAAGTGCGTCGCTTCATTGGTGCCCACTGGGTAAAGATCAAGAGATACTGTCTCCTTCCCTTCTTCCACCGCTTTTACCGACTCAGCTTTTGTATAACCGAGTATGAACACTTCGCCACTCTTGGCCCGATGAACCTCGAAACCCAGAAAACTAGGCTTGGCGAAAAGGCCGGTTTCATGGGAAGTAGGGCTATAGCAATACCCGTAATAGGGAGCTGTTAGGCGTCCAATCAACTCCCCTTCGGTGTTGACAGGAATCAGTTCCACTCCATTCGCTGTGCGAGCCGCAATGTGCTCGGGGCTATCATACATCTGGGCGGTAGTGGCAAAACCGCCACTCAAAGTTTGCGGGGTCTTAATTGTGACTGGAGACATAACGAGGAATTCCTATTTTACAACGAATGCGATAGCATGTTTACTCAAGTGCTCTTCATGAAACCAATATTGATTTTAGCCATCTCTTTACTCAGCATTCCAGCCTTCGCCCAGGAGTACACTTTCGGCCCCGATTCCCAGCGTCAACCCGGAGTGCCCAAAGGCCTGGTAACCCCGCATAAGTGGACTTCCAAGCTCTATCCAGGCACTGTGCGGGATTATTGGATTTACATTCCTTCGCAGTATAAGGCCGACAAACCAACCCCGGTGATGATCTTCCAGGACGGTGGCGGCTACATTGGGGAAACCGGTCAATCGCGCATTCCCATCGTCTTCGACAACCTGATCCATAGAGGCGATATGCCCGTAACCATCGGGATTTTTGTCAATCCCGGCATCATGCCCGCCACCAGCGATCAGGCGCAGGGCCGGTATAACCGCAGCTTTGAGTACGACGCGGTTTCCGATCTTTACGCGCGTTTTCTGATTGAAGAAATTATTCCTGAAGTTAGAAAATCTTACAACCTTTCAAAGGACCCCAACGACTATGCCCTGGCCGGCGGCAGTTCCGGGGGCATTGCCGCATTCGTAGCCGCATGGCAAAGGCCCGATGCATTCCGCCGTGTTTTGAGTTTTATCGGCAGCTACACCAACCTTCGCGGTGGGCACGTTTTGAGTTCCATGATTCGTAAAACGGAACCGAAACCTCTTCGTGTTTATCTTCAGGATGGAAGCAACGATCAGAACATTTACGGTGGCAATTGGTTTATCGGCAATCAGGACATGTTCTCCGCTTTGAAATTCGCCGGCTACGACGCAACGTTTACCGTGGGTACCGAAGGGCACAACATGAAGCAGGGCGGCTCCATTATGCCCGACGCCCTTCGTTGGTTATGGCGCGATTATCCAAAGCCAATCGAAAGATCAAAAGTCGCTTCGCCACGGCAATACGTCATGGAAATCATCGATCCTGCCAAGGATTGGGAACTGGTTTCATCTGGACATGAGTTCACCGAAGGACCCGCTGTAAATCAACAAGGTGAGGTTTACTTTACCGATCTACGCAAGAATAAGATTCACAAAATTGGCTTGGACGGGAAAGTTACCTTGTTCAAGGACGACACGGGCGGAGCCAACGGCTTGAAGTTTGGCCCCGACGGCCGCTTGTATGCCTGCCAAAATGGGCGCAAGAAAATTGTCGCCTATGACATGGCCGGGAAAGAATCGGTGATTGCCGATGGCGTGAATTCCAACGACCTGGTGATTAATGCGAAAGGGGAAATCTATTTTACGGATCCCGGCAACAAACGCGTGTGGTTTATTGACGCGAAAGGAGCGAAGCGCGTGGTTCACGAGGGGATTACGTTTCCCAATGGAATTCAATTAACGCCCGATCAATCCATGTTGAACGTGGTGGATATGCGCGGCAAATGGGTGTGGTCGTTTCAGATTCAACCCGATGGCTCTCTCGCAAACGGAATGCCCTTTCATCATTTGGAAACAGCCGACGAAAGTTCCGAATCAAAGGGCGATGGCATGACCATGGATACCGAAGCGCATCTTTATGTGGCAACGGATTTGGGCGTGCAAGTGTGCGATGCTCCAGGCAGGGTTGTGGCCATTATTAACAAGCCTCAAGCTGGTTGGCTTTCCAACGTCGTGTTTGGCGGACAGGACATGAGGACGCTCTATGTCACCAGTACCGATAAAGTATTCAAGCGCGCAATGAAGCGGCAAGGCACAGCAGCCTGGACTTTGATGAAGCCACCTCAGCCGCGCTTGTAAGGAGTAACCATGGCAGCCTTAGGAACAATTGAATACGCCGACGCCTCACCGGAAGTGAAAGCCGTATACGACGACATAATGGCCGTGCGCCAAACCGATTACATCAACAATTTTTGGAAAGCATTAGCGCACGATCCTTCAACCCTGAAGAGGACTTGGGAAAGCATCAAGCAGATTATGGGCCCAGGTGGGGCGATTGATCCGCTGACGAAAGAAATGATCTACATCGCCGTCAGCGTCACCAATCAATGCAACTACTGCATTGCATCGCACACCGCAGCGGCGCGCAAGGGCGGAATGACCAATGCGATGTTCGCTGAACTAATGGCTGTGGTGGGAATGGCCAACGAGACTAACAAATTAGTGACAGGATATCAGGTGGAAATTGATGAACGCTTCAAAACTTAGTATCGCACTGGTGATTTTTGCCGGTGCGCTGTTTTCCCAGAACGCCCCCAATGCAACAATTACAAATTCGGCGATTACTGCCAAATTCTATTTGCCCGATGCCAGCACTGGCTACTACCGTGGCACCAGGTTCGATTGGTCAGGCCAGATTTACAGCCTTCGAACAGATAAGCACGAATATTTCGGTAGATGGTTTGACAAGTACGATCCGAAATTGCATGACGCCATCATGGGTCCGGTGGAAGAGTTCCGCACCAATGGCGCAGGGCTAGGCTACGACGAAGCCAAGTCCGGCGACACTTTTATCCGCATTGGAGTTGGTGTGGTCCGCAGGCCCGATGACAAGCAATACCAAACTTTCAAAACCTACGATATTGTGGACCCAGGCAAGTGGACCGTGAAGAAAGGTCCCACTTGGATTTCCTTTACTCATCAACTGCGCGACAAAAAAGGATACGCCTACCGCTACACCAAAACTATGAAGTTGATTGGCAGTACTTCCAAAATGGTGATTGAGCATTCCCTTAAAAACACCGGCAGGAAGCGAATTGAGACATCGCAATATAATCACAATTTTTTCGTCATGGATGGCCAGCCAACCGGACCTGCATCAACGGTATCGTTCCCCTTCGACCTGAAACCGGTAAGGGCTTTTCAAGGTGCTATTGCTGAATCGCGAGGGAAGCAAATTGGCTATAACGCTGAGTTGCAGCCAGGCCAAAGTGTCATTGCCGAATTCACAGGATATGGGACAACAGCCGCAGATTACGACATCCGAATGGAAAATAAGAATGCCGGAGCGGGTGTTCGCATCCGCGGAGATCAGCCGCTTTCGAAGCTGGTGTACTGGTCTATTCGAACAGTGTTTTGTCCCGAACCCTACATTGATTTCAAAGTGGAGCCGGGACGCGAATTTAAGTGGAAATACGAATATGAATTCTACGATACAGGTACCCGCTGAAGAGTGGAAGCTGCGTGTGCAGCTTGCCGCTGCATATCGCATTATTGACCATCTGGGCTGGTCTGAACTGATTTGGACCCACACAACAGTCCGTGTTCCAGGCCCAGAACATCATTTTCTGATCAATCCCTACAGATTGCGATTCGACGAAATCTGCGCATCGAACCTGGTGAAGATCGATCTTGATGGCAAGTTGGTGCCAGGCCAACCGGAACAGGAATTCAACCCTGCCGGATTCGTCATTCACAGTGCTATCCACATGGCCCGGCGCGATGCGCAATGCATTATGCACACCCACACAACCGCCGGCATGGCTGTGGCCTCGCTCGAATGTGGACTGCTGCCCATCAGCATGTATGCTCTTGGCTTTTACAATCAGGTTGCCTATCACGATTTTGAAGGGCCAAGCACGGAGCTTGGCGAGCGTCAAAGGATCGCCGATAATTTAGGCGATCGGAATGTGATGGTGATGCGCACTCATGGGCTTTTGGTTTCCGGCGAAACCATTGGGCAGACTTTTGTTAGGATGTACCGGCTGGAGCGCGCCTGTCAGGTGCAATTGGCGGCCCAGGCAACAGGAAGCAAACTGATTGTACCCTCACGGGAAGTTTGCGAATCGAGCCGAGACAAAAGTGATGCCTTTCTTTCCGCAGCCCAGAACCCTGGCTGGTATAGCAGCATTCCCAATCCTGAATTTGAAGCAATGGTGCGGCTGATCGATCGCAAGGACCCATCTTACAAAAACTGATAGAGCTCGAATTCGCAATTACAACGCATCGGCAACTCAATTTGCCCTCTTTTCAATATCTTGGAAAAACTCCACGGGTAGCGTTTTCTAAACCCATGAGAATCTTTACACAGGAAGACAAATTGCTGGCCAGCAACTTCTCAAAACATCAAGTCCTCGAGGGTGATTAACTCTTCTGGCGTTCTGAATGGAATCTGCATCGCAAAACGCGAAAGGATGAAATAAGGGACGCCAGTTGAATGAATTTTAAGTTTTCCTGTTTCGCGAGGCCGTAGTGCGCCTCAAGCAAGATTAACAGCATGTCCTGTCTCCGCACTGCGATATCCAGCTTCCATAACAGCAACAGATTTCAAGTACGTGGCCGCATCCGATTCAAAGGCACTCCCAGATCGCAAGCAATCTACAAAATGTTGTTGCGTCGCCCGCACACTATCGCCGCGGTATCCAGCCAGAGCAGTGTTTTTCCACACAAGCTTTTCTTCTTCCCCAGTAGCGCTGCGGAGAAAAATATCCCCAGTGGCATGCACCCAGAGCATTCCTCCATCCCCTTCGAAACACGCATCCCCCAACGGACCGCTGTTCGGAGCAAGGTCCAGGAACCGGTGGCCATCAATCACTCCACGCAGTTCATTCTGATGAGTGGTCAACAGCAGCGCCTGGTCTTCCCCTTGTATCAAAGGATTGTTGCGTCGCAATTCCGCATAGACCCGTTTGATATCCCCAAAAAGAAAGCGTGCGGTATCGATGTGATGAATAAGAGTTTCATACAATAGCAGCCGCTTGTAGTTCTTGAAGTAGGGTTGCGCTTGATAGGGTTCCGAACCCAACCCATCCCGACGACGCGTCCGGAAATGATAAGTGATCGGTAGGCCAATATCGCCATTCAAAATCATCTTTTGAATTTCCCGGAACCACTGCTGCCATCGCCAGTTTTCATGGATCATCAACCGGATGCCGGCAGTTTTCGCCACTTCGGCAATTTCCAGACACTCCGCATATGTAGGAGCCATCGGCTTTTGGCAGATCACCGGGATTCCGCGCTGGGCTGCAATTTTCAACATGGGAAGATGCCATTCTGGGCGCGCCGCAATATCCAGAAAGTCCAACCGCTCCTTGTCCAACATCTCTTCAAGATCGGTATACGCCGAGGGTGCTGCGGCTTGCGCACGGGCCAGATCCAAGTCGCATGCGGCAACCAGTTCTACACCGGGAATCCGCTTCCACGCTTCCGTATGAAATTGGGCAAAGAATCCGCAACCTACAATTCCGCCTCTCAATTGGTAACCTTGTTGATTCCGAATTTCGCAAAGTACTCAGCGGGCAGTTTGGCCAGTCTCATTTTCGTATCCAGAAAAATGTGTTTCGTAAAACCTTCGGCCAATTTCACATTGTCCACCATTCGGCGGATCTCGTAGGAGAATCGCAAAATGCGCGGATTGGCTTCGGCAATCGTGGTATGAACTTCCACTTCATCGTCATACCGGGCTGGCGCAATGAATCGGCAATTGGCCTCAATCACGGCAAGTCGCAAATTTTCTTTGTCCTCCAGCTCGCGATAAACAACACCGGCTTCCCGGCAAAATTCAGTTCGCCCCACTTCCATCCAGACAATATAGTTGGCGTGATAAACCACGCCCATCTGATCAGTTTCTGCGTAACGGACTCTCAGCCTGGTAATGTTCGTCAACATAATTACTTCTTTCGCAACTTGTAATGCAGTTTCGCCACCATGCCCATATAGTGGTTCACGAAGTACTTATTTGCAGCCAGGTCAATATACTTCAGCGATTTTTTCGCGTCGCCTTGCGCTTCGTAATAAAGCCCTGCGTAGAGATTTGCGTAGAACACCGAATCTGGAGATTTAGCCAACGCGAGCATCGCTTCCACGCTACCCGTGCCGCGAAACATGGCGTCCACTTGCATCATGGGCACCCGGTCATCCTGCGGAATCGGAATCATGATTCGGCGAGCCTCAACAGGCGAGGATTGCTTGGAAACGCAAAGGTAATGCCAAACCGCATTTTCAACATCGCTCACATTTACGGTTTGATGCAGTTCGAATTGCTTGCGGCAATCCTCAAACCGGTTGGCGTAGTAAAGCGCAATGCCGCGGCGCCAATGCTCCGGCTCCAGCCTTGGCTCCAACATAATCGCCTTATCAAATTCCTTGATCGCCTCGGCCACCTTTTGCTCTTGCAACAAAAGCTCATCCCCACGTCCGTCATGTGTTTTCCAATCATCAGCCGCAAAGCACGTCAGGCAGGTTAGCAACAACCAAAATGTCAGCTTCATAGTATTTATTCGCTCAGGTAATCAGTATCGCACTCCTGCCCGAAATCAGGTGTTCCACCCATTGTCTTACCTACTCACAGAGGCTAACGTGGGGCTATGCCCATGCTGATCTGCCCTGACGGCTACCCGCTAAACACCGCTGAAACTCGTTTCCTTTCCCATCTGTTGCTGAACGACTTTTTAAGGGAAGAGATGGAAAAGGATTCGCTGCAGAATACTCCAAAGTCCAATTGCCTATTTCAGGACTACGCCTTTGAGATGACCGAGGAAAGTTGGGTAGATCTTTATTTGGCCACTTTAGTTCGCAAAAACTGGCTTCATGATCGGCGTGACGCATTGCCCGAGGCCTACGCGAATCTAAGCCGTTTAGCGCGGTTATTATTCGCCCTGGACCAGCGGCCGTTGGCGATGAATGAGCAAGACTTGTGCCAGATGTTGGAATTGGAATCGGGCCAAGCTTGTTGGGGTACCCCGCAACGTATCCCCGAACGAGTGGAAGACTATCTGCAATCCCAAGCTATGACGTCGCAACTTCAAAATTGGATTGAACATTTCGAATCGCACTTCACCCGCAACAAAGTGTCCTCGGATCCCGAACTCTTCGCAGTCCGTCGAAAAGTAAGGAAACTGCTTGCCCGCCCCGAACGCCGCAAGAAACCTCGCCTCGCCGTGGATGATGTTTCTGCGGCTGCCTTCTCTTAGGGTCGATACGGCACGCTCCATCGGGCGCAGAACTTTATCTGCGTCATTGCCAAAAAGTAATTCAGGATAAGATTTGATCGTGGAACGTTTAGCAATACTCTTCAGAAGACCTATGGGATTATTGGCAATTCGCCAGCGATGAACCCCAGCCTTGTTCTTTTCCATCAACGCAAGAACAACAACCGCTCTCCACGTTGGGGGCAAGCAAAGAACGTTCGAGATGAAACAATCTAATAGGCGCTGGTTGCCTTTAGTGATGCCATTCCTTAACACCACTTTGCAAGCCTTTAGAATTTGATCACGATTTTCAATGTCCTGCGAGGGTTTCTTTGGTGGCATTTTATTCTTCACATCCAAGAACAGTGTAGTGGAAACAGCACATGTTTTCGAACTGCCGAGTAAGAGGACATAAAGGACGTTTATGAGGCGAACGGTCGCAGCAGCCTGAGTTTTACGTTCTTACCTCAGTTGGTCCTCAGCCAGAGGTAGTCACCGGTCAAGTTGATGTGCTCCCACCCCGCGCGGAGACATGTTCTGCAAGAGTTTCTCATCGATATTCTGGCCATGATCCCTGATCGCCTGGACGGTTCGTTCCAAGTAGACAGTGTTCGCCTTCAAGACACTATAGCTGGAAGAACTTTGTCGTCACTTTTCATCTACGCACCCTTGCCGGAAGGACACGATACAGTTAATGAGTTCATCCCGAACGCTCTTTCATATGCCTAGCGAACTGCAAAGTCTCGACACCCTTTTCAATAGCCGGGTTTTCAGAATTCCCGATTATCAGCGCGGATACTCGTGGGTCACGCGGCCTCAGCTCGAAGATTTTTGGGAGGACCTGCTTCGCCTGCGTGAACTACGCAGTCACTACACCGGCCAGCTAACGCTCGAAAAAGTGCCGGATGCGGCCTGGAAGAAATGGGATGAAGACACTTTGCTCATTGAAGTCAAAGGCTACAAACCCTTTTATGTGGTGGATGGTCAGCAGCGACTCACCACTGCCATCGTAACTCATCAAATGTCTCCTAGAGCGGGTGCCTAACAATGGACAACTAGCTCTGACGGACAAAGCCGATTTGGCTAAAAAATATCTGGTTCAGCAAGCGGGTGTGAGTCGCACCTATCTATTCGGGTATGAACGAGACAACCCAAGCTACGAATATCTGAAAACGCAGATCCTTGGTGAGCTGTCCAATCAGTTTCAAGGCACTGAGACTACCTACACCGCGAATCTCAAGAACGCTCAGGATTTTTTCCGGAAGAAGATCAAAGACGCCGTATAAGAAGATATCGAGTGGTGGTTCAAGGCGGTGACACAACGGTTTCTGTTCAACGTTTACGAGTTGGAGCAAGAGCTTGACGTGTTTGTAGTGTTTGAGACTATGAACAACCGAGGGAAACCCCTCTCGCGTCTAGAGCTGTTGAAGAATCGGCTGATCTATCTCTCGACGTTGATCACAGAACCCACGGAAGAAGAAGATCGAAAGGCCCTTCGCCGAAACATCAACGACGCATGGAAGACAATCTTTGAATTCCTCGGCCGCGAGAAGGATCGGATATTGGATGATGACGATTTTCTCCGAGCCCACTGGATCATGTACTTCACTTATAAGCGGGACGAGGCAGGTCAATTCTCCTCGTTTCTTCTTGGAGAACACTTCACGACTGCGCGCGTGACCGACAAAACCTTGGATATCAAGGAACTGCAACGGTATGTAACCAGCATCCAAAATTCGGTACGAAAGTGGCACGCAATTAACTTTCCTGATCGAGCCCAAGACCTCGACCCGGACGTTCGCCGTGGGATCGAAAGTATGGGCAGAGTGGGTAGAGGGGCATTCGAACCCCTTATGATGGCCGCAATGCAAAAGGCTTCGAACGATGCCCAGCTCACTGCATTTCTAGTAGCCTGCGACCGGTTTGTCTTTGCGATTGGGCGGCTGAATAGTAGCCGCTCCGACACAGGCGATAGCGAGTTCTATCGTTTGGCGGGCCAGTTGTACCGCGGAGAAAAGACTCTAACCGAAGCGACGGAGATAGTACAGGCTCTAACCGCCAAGAATTTTTCTCCTGAGAAAGCTCGCGGAAGAATGCGTGAGCGATTCCAAGATGCCGAAGGGTTTTACCGTTGGGATGGGCTTCGATATTTTCTGTTCGAATATGAACAGCATCTCAAGGAAAAGGCGGGGATGGGTACGAGTAAGCTCACGTGGGATGAGTTCAATAGCGCTAAGCGAGATCATGCCACCATCGAGCATATTTATCCAAAGTCACCTATTAAAGGGGACTGGCCAGGATTTGAGGCGAGGTCTCCAATGGAGCGTTCTATCCTTCACAATTCGCTCGGAAACCTTCTTTGCGGCATCGCAGAGTAGAAATTCGAAATTCTCCAACAGGGCGTTTGCTGTAAAAAAGGAGGATTCAGATGGCGGAAGGGGGTATTTTAATGGGTCTTATAGTGAGATTGCCGTGGAGCGAGTTCCTGACTGGACGCCCGAATCTGTGCTTGAACGCGGTCTAGCTATACTCGACTTCCTTGAGACTCGTTGGGTCATCTCTCTGGGACCCCGTGTTGACAAAATAAAATTCCTCAATCTAGAGTTCCTCGAAACGTAATCGAATTTGCTAAGGGGAAACAAGGATGGTGTTGGCCCATCGTGTAGAAATGTAAATACACACCTGGTAGGGGCAGCCAGCGAAAATCGCTGATACTTTTGTACGGTCCGGATCCTCAAATCCAACGGTGGCCTTCAATTCCACCTCAGCACGATTGAAAACTATTGAATAAAACGGAGGCGAAGGTTCCGGGCCGACAAAGAACCAAGCGCTCGCTAACGGAAAAGAGTCGGCCCGATCAATTCAATGAACTCCCTAGGGGTAACAATCTTGGTGCCTTTATGGCTGAGCGGAAAATGTTTGGTATTGCCGGTGATGAGATAATCTGCTTTTCCAGCTTCGGCACATTCATAGAAACGGTTGTCGGATTCATCGCGGGAAATGGCCAGTGTGAGAGTAGGTCGTACGACGCTGCTGGTCTTGCGGATAGTGGAGAGGACTTGCTTAATACGAGCTAAGGCAATCTTGAAGTGAGGGCGGCGGAGAACCTCTTCGTATTCAGCCAAGATGTTCTCAGAGACGATCATGAGAATCTTCTTGTTCGCGGCCAAGTCAAGTATTGAAGCCGGCAGACCTTCATCCACAAGCACGCCGGACACCACAACATTAGTATCAATGACAACCCGGTTCATGCTGCTGGTTGAGTACGTTTAATTTTTGCGCGTGCCCGCACCTTCTCAATCTCACGGTCTATTTCACGCATACTTAAAGAACTAGTGCCTTTACGCTTTGCATCTTGACGTGTTGCTTTGTAGGCTTCGGGTGCCGGAGCAACATTCTTGATATAGTCCCTGATGCTCATGATGATGACGGCTGGTTCCCCACGGCGATCAACCAAGAAGCGCTCATCCCCCTCCCCTGCACGCTTGAGAATCTGTCCCAATTGAGTGCGGGCGGTGACGGCAGAAATAACGTTGTTCATAGATACTTTGTGTTGTTTAATAATAAGCTCCGCGAACTGATCAATCAGTTCACTTGAAGTTTAGCAAATGAGCGGAGTCTGCCAAGATTTGAAGAGATCCGAATAGACATCCAGAAGTCTCGACTGCGCGAAAAGTCACTATCTAATCGCGCGTGGCCACTCCGCCGGAATGCAAAATAAAAATAAGCAGTGCCCTGATCGCGGTTTGTGCAATAAGAAATAACCTGTATAGACTTTCAGAAGTCTAGCGTTTCAGTAGCAGTGCCTGCATAATTTGATTGAAACCACGACGCAACCAAAGCAGTCTGTTACCATGAGCCTGTGAACGTAAAAGTACTTTTTTTTGGCATGGTGAAGGACATGGTCAATGCGTCTGAATCAGCGCTAGCCATGCCCGAAGGCGCTGTGTTAAGCCAGGTTTTCGATCATTATGCCCAGCAATTCCCTGCCCTCTCCGGTCTAAAGGCAAGCGTAGTATTGGCCCGGAATCAGGAATTCGTACCTCTTTCTACCCCTCTTAAAGATAACGACGAGATTGCTTTTCTTCCGCCCGTAAGCGGCGGCACCGGCAAATGGACCAAGCAAATTACCATTGAACCGGCTGGACATTTTTTCGCGCTCACTCGTGAAACCATTCATGCAGAAGACCTCCGAACTTTGATTTTGCAGGATTGCGATGGTGCCATTTGTACCTTCGAGGGCGTTACCCGCAACAATTCCAAAGGACGTGCAACTCGTTTCCTGGAATATGAATGCTACGAAAGCATGGCTATTAAGTTGATGGCTCAAATAGGCGAGGAGATTGCGTCGGCCTATGCCATTAGCAGAATCGCCATGGTGCATCGCCTTGGGCACTTGAAAATTGGCGAGGCCAGTGTCTTGATCATGGCTGCGGCTCCTCATCGCGGACCTTCCTTTGAGGCGGCACGCGCAGGTATTGATCGGCTGAAGAAAACTGTGCCAATCTGGAAAAAAGAATTTTTCGTTGATGGTGAAGTCTGGGTGGATGGGGAATGGGACGACAAAGTCTTAGCACAGCGATAATCGGAATCATTCTAGTCACACTGCTTGCAGCACAGCAGGAGACCATTTTTCGTAGTGACGTTCAATTGGTTCGCATTCTGGCCAACGTCCGCGATGGAAGTGGCACGCTAGTTGGGGACTTGCCAAAAGAAGAATTTGAAGTTTTTGACAACGGCGTTAAGCAGCAAATTTCAGTTTTCGAACGGCAGACGGCGCAGCCTCTAGCAGTAAGCTTGATGATTGACATCAGCGCATCCACAGCCAAGGACTTTGCCGTTGAGTCGCAGAGCTTACAACGCTTTGTTGACGAATTTTTCAAAGAAGGGACCATTGAAGATATGGCATCGCTCTATTCCTTCAATGACGACGTCACCTTGCTTTCCGGCTTCACCCGAAATGCTCGTCAACTGAAATCAGCAATGGCTAAAATGCGTCCTGAGGCTGGAACGTCGCTCTATGATGCGCTGGTATTAGCCGCACCTAGACTCAAAGACCGTGAAGGACGCCGCGTAATGTTGGTGGTAACCGATGGCGGTGATACTACAAGCAAATATACCTATAACGAAGCACTGCGAAAGGTCCACGAAGCGGAAGGATCCATTTTCCCCATTCTGATTCAGCCCATCACCAACGATTCCGGCCGCAACATTGGTGGAGAGAATGCGCTGTACACACTGGCAGCTTCCACAGGTGGCAGAGTGTTTCACGCAAGCGTCGGCCCGCGCTTGAATAGGGCTTTCGCCGATGTGTTGAAGGCATTGCGCACACAGTATTTCATCGGCTTCTATCCGAAAAATGTCCCTCTTACCAAGAACCCTTTTCACAATTTGGAAGTACGTGTAAAGACAAAAGAATTGCGCGCCGAAGCACGCACTGGATATTATGGGGATAGCTTAAGTACTGCCAAACCCAAGTGAGAGTTGGCAAGCGGTTCACACACAATTTCCGTTAGAGAGCGTCCCACAACAACATGGCAAATCCCAAAACGCGCGCACCTGAATCAACCCTTCAAGAAATCAAGTTCCTTCAAGGTCTCGCGGACAAGAAGAAGAGAGTCTCCGTAAAGTTGGAAAATAACGAATTGGTTTCAGGGTTCGTTGAGTTTTTCGACGCAACCTTCATTCGCCTCACCCGTCCCGGAGAGGCCAATTTGTTCATCTACAAGCACGATATTAAGTATCTGTTTGAGGAGACCGAATAAGTGGCCTCTTACATGGAGACCGCAATGGAGATTGCCCGCGAATCGGGAGCTCTGATTAATAATTTTGCGGAACGAAGAATTCCTTTTCAGTTGAAAGGGGATTTTGATCTGGTTACCGAAGCAGACAAAGCTTGTGAAGAGCTGATTGTCAGTCGGCTGCAGTCCTACTTCCCAACGCATTCGATCGTGGGCGAAGAAGGCGGGGAGCGTAAAGGGTCTTCCGAATATTGCTGGTATGTGGATCCGGTAGATGGCACCACGAATTTCGCCCACGGCTTTCCCGTGTACAACACCACACTCGCCCTGGCTCGAAATGGCGAAATGATAGCCGGGGTTGTCCTGGACCCTACCCGCAATGAAATGTTCGCCGCTGAAAAGGGCGGCGGTGCGTATTTGAATGGCCACCGCATTAAGGTGTCTAAAGCGCAACGAGTGGAAGATAGCCTGGTTGCCACAGGCTTCCCCAGCCTTAGACGGCACCAAAATGTAAACGTTCATTTCTACTATCAATTGGCGCTGCAATCCCACGGAGTTCGTCGGGCAGGCGCAGCGGCAATCGATTTGGCTTATGTCGCTTGCGGACGGCTGGATGCCTTTTGGGAATTCGGCCTCAATTCGTGGGACATGGCAGCGGGACTGTTGCTGATTGAGGAAGCAGGCGGGAAATGTACCAATATGCTGGGTGGGCCATCCAGTCTAACCGGCAAGCATTTGCTGTCAACCAATGGATTAATTCACGAAGAGATGCTTCGCCTGTTTGCTGGCATTTTTGAAGGGAAATGGAAGTACCCAATGGTGGAAATGACCGATCCTAGCAAAAAATAGACCACCGCCAGTAATGGTAAGACTGGTAGTTACGCGAGATTTCGGGCATTCCAGCTTTACTTTCAATGGGATAACGTGTTAGGCTGACTGATTATAATGCGTACAGTCGACCTGATCCACCGTAAGCGCGAAGGCGAGGAGTTATCCGCCGAAGAATTGTCGTTCCTGGTGAAAGCTTACACCATAGGGGAAATCCCCGACTATCAAATGTCGGCTTTCCTGATGGCTACTTTTTTCTCTGGAATGACCGACCGCGAAGTCAGTTCTCTCACCGATAGCATTATTGCCAGCGGCGAGCGGGTAGACCTCTCAGACATTCCCGGCGTCAAAGTGGACAAGCATTCAACCGGTGGTGTTGGCGATAAAACCAGCTTAATAAGCGCTCCAATTGCCGCAGCCGCAGGTGTGATTGTGCCAATGATCTCAGGACGTGCACTGGGTCATACCGGTGGCACTCTGGACAAACTGGAATCCATTCCAGGCTTTCGCACCAACCTCACCATTGATGAATTCAAAGCACAGTTGGCGAAAATCGGTTTGGCCTTTGTTGGTCAAACAGCACAATTGGCCCCCGCCGATGGCAAACTGTATTCCCTCCGCGACGCTACGGCAACCGTGGAAAGCATCCCGCTGATTGCTTCGTCCATCATGTCAAAGAAAATGGCGGTGGACCTGGATGCCGTTGTGCTCGACGTAAAAGTTGGCAGTGGCGCATTCATGAAAAAGCAGGTGGATGCCCGTCGTCTTGCTCAAATGATGGTTGGCATTGGCCGCCGCATGAACAAGCGAGTGCAAGCTCTGATCACCGACATGAATCAGCCGCTTGGCTACGCTATTGGGAATGCCCTGGAAGTGATGGAAGTATCCCAAACGCTCCAAAATGCCGGGCCAGTGGATTTAACCCGCCTTTCCCTGGAACTGGCAGCACGCATGATCTTCCTTGGTAAAAAGACGGCCACCATTGAAGAAGCTCGCGAATTAGCACAGTCGAAATTGGTGGATGGTTCCGGCTATCGGAAATTGAAAGAAGTGATTGCCGCTCAGGGTGGAAACCCACAAGTGCTGGATCGCTTCGATCTGCTTCCGAATGCTACCGGCGCGCGCGAAATCAGCTCTCCCCGTGCAGGCTATGTGGCAGCAATTGACGCTGAACTCATTGGCCAGGCATCCTCCATCATCGGCGCTGGCCGTGATAAGAAGGAAGACGGCATTGACCCTGCAGTAGGCGTAATCCTGGAAGTGAAAGTCGGACAAAAAGTGGAAGCAGGTAGTGTACTTTGCCGCTTATATTACACTGGCGAAAACCGATTGGACGATGCTGGTGAACTGATTGAAGATGCATTCCGGATTTCAGCCAACCCGCCAGATGAACGGAACCTTATTCTTGAAGTTGTCGGTTAATCTCAAAATCACTTAAGGACGAAGCGTGTCTCTCCTTTCCCGTCGTGAAATGCTTTTTGCCGCTCCGCTAGCCGCTTTCGGAGCGGCTAGCCAGCCTTTGAAAATAGCCGTATTCTCAAAACACCTTCAATTCCTGAAAGATGAAGATTTAGCGTCAGTTGCCCAGGATCTGGGCTTTGATGGAATCGACCTCACCGTGCGTCCTGGCGGCCATGTGGAGCCGGCGCAAGTTGCTACGGCTCTGCCTCGTCTGGTGGAAATCATCCACAAGAAAGGCCTTCAGACGCCGATGGTGACTACAGAAATTCGTGAAGCTACACCTGAGGCTGAGTTACTGCTAAAGACTTGTGCAAAATTGGGCATTCGCTACTACCGCTGGGGCGGCATTAAGTATGCCGACGGTAATTTTCCTCAGGATCAGTTGGCTGCGTGGAAACCCAAGATTCGGGCATTGTCTGAATTGAATCAGAAGTTAGGCGTTTGCGGCATGTATCATACGCACTCCGGTCCTGGCCAAATGGGAGCCTCCATTTGGGATCTGCACATTCTGTTCGATGGCATGTCAAAAGAAGCCATTGGCATTAATTACGACATTGGCCACGCAACCATTGAAGGCGGGTTGGGTGGTTGGATTGCTTCCACCAAACTCACCGGCGCAGGTGGCATGAAGGGCTTGGCGGTAAAGGATTTCATTTGGACTAAAGGACCCAAAGGCTGGGATGCCAAGTGGTGTCCGCTGGGTGAGGGGATGGTTAAGTTTCCCCAGTTCTTTGCTCTGCTAGCCAAGACAAATTTCAACGGCCCGGTTCAAGTCCACTACGAATATCCTTTGGGCGGTGCCGATAAGGGGAACACGACTCTCACCATGGATCGAAGCAAAATATTCGAGTTTATGAAGAAAGACGTGGTGCTGCTGAAGAAGTGGATGGCTGAAGCAAAGCTGCTTTAAGCTTCGTCCGTCGATTCCACTAACTTACGAACATCCATAAAATAAATGGCAGGTTTGCCATGCATGTCCGATTGAAAAAGAATCCGCTGGCTGGACGGCGTGAACCGAACCTTGGTTTGAACAGGATCGGATGACTTGTGCTCGCACAGCGTCAATTCTCTTTTCGAATAGCGAATATAGAGCAGCACCACCGGTGAAGCTTTGTTACGGCTTGCGCCCAGAAAAACGCTGGCATCAATATTAGGGATGAAGGTAACGAACTGACTGGTTGTTCCTATAAGGGCATCCGCATTTGAATCCGGGGTGTGTTCACGCAGCGAATTCAGCTTGTTCGCTTCATCGGGAATATGAAGGTATTGCACCGATTCGCCCTCAGGCGACCAGTAGGCGGCAGCAATTTTCCCTGGTGATGTCTTCAGCCGCCGATTCTGTTTAGCATCGTGGTGGACCAGCCACAAAGCATTGTCGGCCCGGTATAGAAAGCTAGCACGCTTAGGCCGCGAACCAACCAATTCGATAGGCACCGATTGCTCCGCTAAAGTGACTGATGTTCCTTTAGCCAGAGAAATCATCCGAAGACGGTATTGCCCATCCTTAGATTCAACGGCAAAGGCGTTCATACCATCATCAGCAACATGCAACCCGGGATGATGACGCCAACCGCTGGGTGATTCATAAACAGTTCGTTCCCTGCCCCCGGAAAGAGCAGAAACGAACAACCGCTCCTGGTCGTACCAGGCAAAAGAACGATCTTGCGGCAGAAGCACAAGTGAGTCAGCATCCAGCGCTTCGCACTCGGTCAGTTGTCGCCAATTCGCGTTCTTGATGTCCATACGGAAAGCTTCCAATTTTCCGGTACGGTCTGATGCAAAGATGTAGAAATCCGAATTTCGAGAAATTATGCGGGCTGGAGAAGCAGGAAGGAAACTGGAATACTTGGCGCTGGTTAGGCGAAGCACTTCAAACTCGGTAGCCGGGTCTGGATACTTGCCCCTATCGGAAGGCAACTCCTGACCTTTTGTGAGCGATGCGGCGCGGCCAAGGGCCGGGAGAAGGCCCATCAGCGACCTTCTCGTCCAAGTGGTCATACCATAAGTATACAGCTTGATTATTTAGCAGGGGAATGAGAAGACGCCATGTGGTCGCCTAACATGTCGTAACCAAAATCACCGGCAAAGTCACGCCAAACTGAATGCACGTGGTTGTTGTTGTTCTGGGTGTTATCGTATTCCACCAGGAACGTTGGACCTTGCACTCGATAGTAGTGCGGTCCGCCCTTCTCAGCAACGCCAGCCCAGGCAAAATTGATATTGGAACCAGCCTTCTTGATTTGTTCAAGCCGTACTTGTGCAATCTGATCGGGCATGTTGTAAGCGTACTCTTCCAGCACATTCTGCAGTAACTTCTTTTGTGCGCTGTTCAATTTTGCAGCGGACAATCCATTGGGTTGACCTTTCAAAGCAGCCTTCCTGTCAGCCATAGTGAAAATATCTTTGTAGGCGGTTTCGGAAACAACAGCCACCTTTTTCTGATCTGCGGTGAGAGCCATCAGCAGTTCCCTGCCCTTGTCCTCTTCGGCACCTAAAACGCGAAAACCCTTACGCGGTCCTTTTTGCACTTCTGCAGGATTCGTTCCATAGAAGCTTGGGCTGCCCGCAACTTTGCCATTTACGATGGTCCAGTTCTGCGCCAGATGATGTCCTTCCACGCGGAAACCCCAAGTGCCATTTTCGGTGGGTGTACCAAATATGGAAAAGAAGTATTGTTCAGGATCTCGCACATTCGTTCCAACACCGAGCTCAAGAATACGGAGAACTTCTTCCAAACTCATGATGCTGACAGCTTTGGTGTAGCCCTGTTGGCTTAAGCCTGAACTGAGCAGCGCCTGTGCAAGATGGCGCTGTTCCTGAGTCATCTGCTTCAACGGAAGACCTTTCCGGACACGAGGGATGAAGTGCCAATTCAGGCGCTCATCACTAGTAAATTCAAATGTGGTTTTAGCCTTCTGCTCGTCTGACAAAGAAGCCAACAGAGCATTGGCGGCGTTTGACATCACACTTGGCGAACTGAGGCGATTATAAGCGGACGTCAACAACAAAAAGGCGGCAAGGCCGAGGAAAGACCGAAACATGACAGGGCGCATAAGGGGGTCCTTTGAAATTAAACTAAAACGGCAAATCTTTCTTGACTACCGGAGACACCACAAGGGATTTTGCAAGATACTTATAAGGGTTCACTGGCGCTCCACCTTGGTGCACTTCGTAGTGTACATGGTTCCCTTGGGTTCTACCAGTGCGGCCAGACCGGCCAATCACTTGACCCCGGCGAACTTCCTGCCCTG
Organism: Bryobacterales bacterium; assembly: GCA_043745195.1. Lineage (GTDB taxonomy): Bacteria > Acidobacteriota > Terriglobia > Bryobacterales > Bryobacteraceae > JANXSF01. The sequence goes on from JAYTTF010000285.1 coordinate 43,856, forward strand.
GGATTACGTCGAAATTAGACAGATGACCGTAGTAAGTCTTCAGGCCGTTGCCGTGATCTACAATCACTAATTTTCCAAAAGTGCCTAACCAATCAGCATGCTCGACTACGCCGTCGGCAGCAGTCTTCACGGAGGTTCCGTCGGGCGACTCAAGATCAACTCCAGCATGGAACGAATCCCCGCCATTGAATGGATCGGACCGGAAACCAAAACTGGAAACCAGCCTGCCCTGGACGGGCCAGATGGAAGGCTGAACGTTCACCAACCAGGAATGGGCAACTTTGCGGAAACTGGTATTGAAATGGGCCGTGCGAAGCGAATTATAGGTTTCCAGGGTTTGGCCAAAAGTAGGGACAAGACGACCTTCACTGGCAATGCTGCTGGGGCCCTCCAACTTTGCCTTAATCCCGTAAGCTTGTGTTACTTCATTCGCAAGAATCTGTAGACTGGCCATCTGTTCACGCTGGGTTTCCGTGGATTTTTGAAGATCCTGATAGCGTCGGCGAAGGCTGTCCGCTTCCTGGCGAAGAGTATTGTAATTACCCACCTTCCAGGCCATTCGCACGTAACTGGATACGATGCCGGCGACAGAGAAAAGGCCAATCAAGGCTAGGGCCAAAGTTGCGTACAGGACTTTGTAGGGAACATGGACACGACGAATTCTGCCGTGTAAGGAATGCGCAAGCACCAGGATAAAATAAGGCTGTTTCATACAATCACGATTAAGATTAAAGTTTCACAACAGTACTATTACAATTCGGAAACTCTATCAGCCAGTGGGGGGTGCAGTCAAGCCGATTTCAGGTACAAAATTGAACCTTTCCAATTGTACTCCAGTCAGGACTAGACAAGAAGTACCATATCGAACGTGACATATCGTTATTAAAACTAGAATTGTCAATTGGGGCCACCGCCCTACAGGTGTTGGAATGGGACGGCAAGAGCGTGCGGATTCTCCTCCGTCACTATCTGAGTTTGGGTGCCAAGGTTGCGAACGCGCTACCTGCAACAGTAAAAAACACTTCAACGACACCAAAGTCCATTCAATTGAAAGGGTGCGTTGCGAAGAATGAAAGCCCGCATTCCATGACTTCAGCAGCGCGTAAATTGCTCGGAGGATAATCCTTGCGCTTTGTTCACTCTTCATCAGAAGTCTTAAAACAAAAATAATTGAATTTGTTTTTGGACTTTGAACCAACCTGATATCGATCTGTAACAGGGATATCGTAACTTTATCAACAAGACATGGATCAAACCCCAGTATCGTTTCAATGGCGCAATCCCTCGCAATCGGCCGGATTCCGTCGTGCAGTTTCTCTTCACGGACACACCTACTATTCCAAAGAGCTGCTTAACTTCATTCCTCGTTATGCAAGAAATATTCCCGGTTTAAAGCAAGCCGTGGAACGGAAGTGTGCGAAATACAAGCAAGTACACGGTGTGGAAATGGATTTCAATCGCGGATGGTGGACGCCTCCTGTTTCCCCGAAAGGCGCGTTTGCACTTGAGCAATCGCAAATTGCGCTATTGGGGATGGAAGCAATGATCTCCCTTTCTGATCATGACGACATCCAAGCCCCGTTGGAATTGCAGGCTCGCAGTATCGCCGTTCCCATATCCGTCGAATGGACAGTACCGTTAAGCCAGAGCTTCATCCATTTGGGAATTCACAACCTGCCTGCGAACCTTGCGCCCGAGCTATTTAAAGAAATGCAATCCTTCACCGCGCACCCAGAGATGAAGAGACTTTCGGAGTTATTATCGGCGCTGCATGAGATTCCCGAGATTCTGATCGTTCTTAATCATCCTTTGTGGGACGAACCAGGAATTGGCGACAAGCTGCATCGCGACATGGTTGATTTGTTTTTGAAAGTGCACGGCGCGTATATCGACGCCCTGGAACTGAATGGCCTACGTCCCTGGACAGAAAATGCCGAGGTCAAAGCGCTTGCGGCAAGCCTTGGCAAGCCTTCCATTTCGGGGGGCGACCGTCACGCCACAGAGCCGAACGCCTGCTTAAACATTACAAACGCCGCAACGTTCTCAGAGTTCGTCTCAGAAATCCGCGACGGGCATTCGCATTTGTTGTTCATGCCACAATACAGCCAAGCGCCAGGAGCCCGCATTACGCATATGGTGATCGAAATCATGGCGCATCATCAAGAGCACGATCTGGGGTGGGTGAACTGGTCCGACCGTGTTTTTTATCACACGTTGGACCGAGGAGTCTTATCGTTGACGGAATGCTGGCTGGGCAAAGGACCCAGTATCGTGCAGGCGTTTGCATTTATCGCGGGAGTGATTAGCCACCGCCGAATCCGGCCAGCCGTTTCCTATGCTTTCGGACCTGCTCAGGATTTCGCCAGCCCGGCGGTCTGAACGGACTCGCTTCGACGAATCAACTGCCTTTGTTTCTCAACTGCATTTCGCCGCGCCGAAGCGGCCTAAATAATTTGATTAACTAAGACAAATCGCAACTCGCGTACCCTGTATGTTGAATGGAAGCAATTAAATGGCGGTGAGGGTGGGATTTGAACCTCCGGCGCTTTTTGGAATCTGTAAGTTGCGGATTTCAGATACGTGATTGCCATGAGCGCCACCAATGCCAACGTGCATTGCACGCTGGAGATTCGGATTGATGGGCGGGAACAACACGGCGATACACAGTCACAACTCGTCTGGGGAAGCTCCAAACTCACGCCCATGGATACTGCTTTTGTTCTAACAATCCCCAACGACCCATGATTGTAAGAGTCAGGTGAACGAATTCTTCTCCGAAAATACAATGCAGTTCCGGCTGGGAGCGGGATCCATCCAGCGTTCGCACAAACGTCAACGCTTGGGGATCAAGAGGGAGAGGCAAGTGGTAGGGAGTGGTCAGTGCATCGCGATGACCTGCCTCAAAGCGAGCCAGTGCGTGGGCCTTTGGGTAGTCAGGAACCCTGGTGTCATATGCAGGCTCCCGCAAGCGGAGGTCAACTTGCCCCGCCTCGAATAGCGTAATCAGATCGTCTGATAGCTGAGAGCGTGTGGCGGCCGGGGCGTCGCAGCCCTGCTTCGCGAGAAACTCCGTGGCCCTTCGGTGCAGTTCCTCCAGACGCATACCGCGCGGCCACTGCGCTGCCAATAAAACGATCGCCGCCTTAGTGATGGATGCGTTGAGGGTTATCTCCGCTCCGCCAGTACCATCGAAAAGTTCCACCACTTCGTCGATCAGATTGAACGGGTCCGCTTTGGCGTGGAGGGATGTGGCGAGGTGTACTTGTTCAAGAAGTTCGCGATGGGGCGTGGATACGCGAGGGGCATCGGCGCGGCAGAGGATGGAAGCGCGAAAGTAGCGGTGGCAGAGGAGGTCGGCGGTTTCCTCCTGCTCAATGCGGTCAAGATTTCGTTTCGCCAATGCGGCCTTTAACTCCTCGGGCACGCGGCCTTCCCAACGGCAGAACTGGGCATCGGTCACATAGGCAAGCCCGTGGCGGCGCGCGCGGTCCACGAATTCTCCGAGCCAGAAACCGTCGTTCACTTCGGCGAGGTATTCATGGAACACGTAGAAGGGTTTTCCAAGGCGTACGCGTTCGAGTTCTTCGGATAGCAAGACGGCTGAGGCGTAGTTGGAGGTCGGCATGTCTTGCAAGAGTTGAGTGGCCACCTCGATTGCCTTTTGCGCCTTGTCTTCAATGGCGGCTTCGCGGACTGAGCGAGCACGGAGCAGGGTTTCGCGAACGAGGCGGCGGGTGGCCCATCCGGGTTGGGCGTTGTACGAGATGTAGGCGAGGCCGGAAGGGGTGAGGTTCCCGCGGCAGAAATCGAGGATGGCGTCGCGGGCGTCGTCGGGGACCCAGGAGTAGAGGCCATGGGCGACGATGTAGTCGGACGGTGGCAGGGTTGTTGGGTTGAGGTGGCGGACGTCGGCGTGGAGGAATTTAATGTTCGTTAGGCCGAGGGATTCGGCGGCGTTGCGGGCTGAGTTTAGTTGCGCGGTGGAATTGTCTATGCCGAGGAAAGTGGATTCGGGGTGGTAGAAGGCCAACGCTAGGATGTTGGCTCCATCCCCGCAGCCTAGTTCGGCGAGATGGAAGGAATGCAATGTCGACTGGGCTGCATTCTGCCAGTGGGCACATAACTGAAGGTGAATCGGAGACGCAAGTGGAACCGTGGCGCTGCGGTAGGAAACGGCATCATAAGGAGTTTTTATACTAACCAACATTGACGTAATGTGAAAAATATTTCGTCGAGGCTCTTCTGCGATTGACGAAAAGATTCCCGGGAGCTGTGGCCGCTAGCGATCAAAATAAGCAAGCCAATCTGCGGTAATTTCTTCGTCCGGGAATTTCTTGCTATTTAGAAGAAAAGCTGGATGGTCATGGTTTCTTAGGGCAGCGACTGCTGAACCAACCTTATGGTATGACGCGAGATCATCCTGCCGGTTTACATCGCCGATAGTGGGTTCCTTACCCGCAATTACGAGTACTCCTTTGGGAAGTATGTCCACGAAGATCCCTTCGTTACTTAGTCTAGCTACCAGCGGATTCGAGCCCCCTATCGTTTCAAGCAAATTATTTCCTACAAGCGTGAGCCAGTTTACCCGCTTTAACCCAAAGGGAATCGCCATTAAAGTGATTGCCACTTCTGGTAACTCAATGCCCGGATAACGTTTCGATATTATGCTCATCTCCTTTCGTGAGGAGACTGCGTATCGGCCCTTGTGATCCCAGTTGATGGCGTAACCTCCACACCCCGAATGAAATTCCAAATCTCCAACAAGGTTCTTTGCCAAGTTAACCAACTTCACAGGATCGTCTTGAATGAATCCAATAGGCAACACGAGTCGAAGCATGCCGGCGGGATTCTCCGGATATTCGACGGCCCAAAAGTGCAGGGCTGTATCTGAAGGCAAATCCGCGTCAGTACCGCTCTCTAAAGAGAGCGTCATTATGTCTCTCGACCTATCCGGCTGAGAAAGCCAAGCGGGAAGGAGGTTTAAAGTATTACCGGTTACGGCCTCATACGGTCCCATCTCCTCGGTTGCGTAAAACTTCACCTTGCTTTTGATGATGTCCAGTGCTTTGGAATAAAAATTCGCTACTCCCTCGCTATGGTCGAAAACTGAACCTGTCCAATACACTGTTAGATCAAGGCACAGCTTCATATATTCAACGTCGTTCTTTACGAAAATTAGATTGTTACTCACTGGGTGTCCTTTTGGTACGCGCTTTGATCATTTCAGAAGCCAGTTACGCCAACTCTTTGAACATGGTCCACTGTTTCTAGCAGTCACAATTCTCTTCACTAATTTCGTATGGCGTGCGTCCTGCAAGTCTGGTCTGCCGTTCGAACTGGTCGTTACGCCAGCGATCCCCTGGCCCCTTAAAGTCGAAACACTGTGCCGGCCGCCCTTCCCCAAGATACAAAGCCGCGTCAGGGATTGTTACCCTCTCAACACCATTAAAAACATGGGATACACGCGTTTCCGGGGCAAACTTGAGTCCCATTTTATTCAGCTTAGGGTTGTCCTTGAGTCGCTGTTCAAGCGTATAAGAGCTCTTCCAGTTTTTCAGTTCCTTGCAGAACTCCTCGCAAAGAACCTCAGCTGCTTCCTCAACTTTTTTCTGATCGGCTTGGTCCAAACCCACCATCGTCGCCCCGGTATTCGGAGGACTTCCGCTCGGCCCGCAGTTGTTCAGCATAGGCTCACCCAACTGGTGAACATTCTTACCCTCAATCTGAACCGTCAACGATCCAAACGTGATGAACTTGGTCGGCCCGTGCGTATTGGCGGAAATCAAACCACCGCCGGTCCCTTTGCTGGCCATGTCTCCCATGCTCTCGAACGTCGCTCTGCGGATGGCGACTTTGCAACTCTCGATTTCGACGGTGGTTGAGTAATCCTTAGGAGAGTTTCCCGACTTGCCGATGTTGGGCAATGGCGAAGGAACAAATGGCGCAGGCGGGCCAGGCATCTTACACACGTTCGGAGTCGTTACCTTGGCAATGCCCATGCTGCCAGTAGTAACCGGCGTCTTAGGCGGATTTACACCGACGCTAATGGACACGCGTAATCCTCCCTACGCTATCTTTCCCACTCCCATCAAACTCCAACACCGCCGCTCCGCGCAAGCCGCCTTCGGAACTCGCCCATACCATCGTTCTGGGGCCCTTCTCTAAACCTCGAGCGGCTGCCTGGCAGGCGAGCATGGCAAACAGCGGACCCGAGGCGGCGCCCATGTCGCCCCAGCAGGCTGCTGGAGCCACATATCCGGTCGGGTCATCGAAGTACATTCCTAATCGGAGGCAGACGAATCCCCACTCCTCTCCGCGGTACCGCTCGCTGTTCATGTCGCAGATCAACTCATTGATGGATTCACCCCTGGCATGGACCTCACTGGAGGCGTCTCGCACGGTGGCGGTCAGGCCTTCGCCGAGGCATATGTCCGAGGTCTTGATCAGTTTGGTCTCTCTGCCGACCGCAGCCGAGCGAATTCGCGCCAAAGGAAACAGACCCATTCGCCGCCAGGCCCGTTCCGACATGACCAAACAGAATCCAGCGCCTTCACCCGGCACGAATCCTGAGCGTGAGACGGAGCCTACCAGTTGCCTATTCTCGTCAAGCCACTCCATGGTGTCCGGGTGAAAATAGCTTTCCACGCCGCCGACCAAGCACGCTTCCAGCGCGCCGGTTTGAATCTGTTGGGTTGCGGTTGCCAGCGCCGACAGTCCTGCGGCGTGTCCCTCGACGATCATGTTCACTTCGGAGATTGCCAGGGGAAGGCCTTCGATTTGGGAGAGACCGGATCGAACGGCCCACGCGTCCTCTTCCGTGAAGCCGGGCCGGAGTTCGGGAAGGCCGACATAAAGAGGCAGTCTTAACCGGGACGGAGCGGCACCCTTGAGAGGTTCGCAGGCTTCGCGTAAAGCGGATTCGGCCAGAGCAAGAAGTCTCAATGGGCCGGTCAGGGTCGGGTCCAGCCGAGGGTCGAGTGCTCCTGGCATTGGATCGCCGACGCGGTCGATCATATACGGATGCTCAGCCAACCGGGTAATTCCGGCACGCACAGCCGCCGCCGCGGGCGCGGACCGCAGTCCCACAGGCGTCCGTGCGCCGGTAGCAACGATGCTGACTGAAGTAGCCATCAGATGAACCGTTTCTCACGGACAATTGTCTCGTCCAAATAGTCTACATCCGTGCGGCACAGAAGGGACGTCTGCCAAACCATGATCACACGGGGAAAATCGGGTTCAATAATCACTGTGGCCAGACGGCTGCGATGCTCTTCGGTGCGTCCGGAGATCCGCGTGCTGAAAATAAAATAAGCCTTTGGCAAAGTGAATTGCAACCAGCCGGTTGGCGTTAGGTTCGTGAGTTGGACCAGTTCCTCTCCGCGCAAATAGGTGTCGGAGTTCTGATCCTGCGGAGCGCAGAGAAGAGACCGGGAATCCCAATCCAGGGGGAGAAGCGGAAGGCGGCTTTGCTGCCAACCCTCGTCATAAGTTCCACCAAACTCGCGCCGGGGCGACCAGAAGCTGTCGATGGCGCCGAAGCCCGCCGGCCCATCCTTTTCAATGTTCCCGTTGGGGTACTCGAAATTGGGTAGAGGCTGCCCTCTATGATGGCTGGCATGAGCCACGACGCCGCAGCCAATGGGGTTTCTTGCGTCCATCCGCTGGTTGGCGGGATCTGGATCTTGGCAATCGTAGCCGCCATAGGCACGCTCGTAGCCGATGGGAATTTGCGTGATTGGCTCCGGCTCTGAATGCTCCAACACGAACCCTTCGCCCCAAGTTCGATTGCCTAGCACGCGGATCGCCTTGTGCATGCCGCCTACATGGGCCTCCACTAGAAAGTCAGTACTTGGACGTCCGTTAGGAGCATAAGCTGTCGCGTTGAGCAAGATATCCGTCGTTGGCTTGGTGGCAACGATGTCCGCATCGTAACGCAGGCTGGATATTCCGGGCTCGCCGGTGTACTCCGGCATGAGCAGGGGCTCGAGTTGCTCGTCGGCTAATGCGGTGCTGCCGTCTGACTTGATGTCGAAGGTCCCCTTTACAGCCACTATCCATTCGTGAACGCCATCTTTGTCGCGGCCCCAACCTCTGCCGACCTTATATGGTGTTTGGTTTCTTATGGCCCACATAGTAAGGCTTACGCTCCAACCCACGACAACTGAGCATCTTTCGACTCTGCAAGCGAAGCGATTTGGCGGCGCTGCCGCAAAGAGAAAGAGTCCGTTGAAACATGTTGCGCCCCGCCAGTGCGAATGTCAAGCTCCAATGCCACTCCATGCCGCCGCCACATGGATCCGACCTCCAGGGCATTCACGAGGGCTGCGACGGAATGAGGACGTCCCAGAATGTTGCGCTGGCTCTGCGCCAGTTTCCCAATGTTCTGCTTCCACCACTTGATGATGACTTCCACGTTCGGAACCGGCAGATTGTCCACGCCGTCGAGGTCTAGCTCAGCGCCCAGATCCTCGTCCTCAAGCGGTGGCAGCGTTTCATCCTCGCCGGGTTCAGCCGTTGGCGTCTGAAATTTCTGCTCATTCAAATCAAACCCACCAATCCACGATAGTGCCTCGGCTGCCGCCTTGGCCACACGCACATTTTTGCTCTCAAGATGCGCTAGACACGCTGCGCCAGCTTGTTCTGTCCCGCAGAATCCCAGTGCCCACAGAATCCACTCGGTGCGCTTCGGATCTTCTAATTGCGCATACAGCAATTGATGATCGGTGGGCTGGCCGAGAATTGCAACCAGCAACAGAAGATTAAGATCGTCCACTTCCGCCTCTTGCGCCGATTGAAGACAAAGCCTCCAAGCTATGTAGGAACCCAACGCGAGGCTCGCCTTCATGGCGTTCGCCCGCACTTGGGGATGATCCGACCGAAGATGCATCTCCGCAATACCGGCAAACTCTTGATGACCGAATCGAGCGGCTGCATCTAGAGCGGCACTGAGTAGTTGCAGGTCCTTGGATTCGATACAGTCTCGAAGCAAATTACCTACATCCACCCCACGCCCGGTGAGGATTTCCAGAAGGGCCGCTCTTTCCGGTTCCGCCTTCGACCTGCGAAACCGTTCCAGCAACATCCCATCAAGCGGTTCCACGCTCGCCAGCGTCAATGCGCGAGCAAGCGCCTGTTGCAGAGGTCCCTCGGCATGCAGCGCCGTATCGATGACGCACGCGGCGGTTTCTGCCTCCTCGCTAAGGAGCAACGCTAATGCCGCCACCTTAGCTCGCGCAGGTTCTTCGGCGTTCGCCAACTCTGGATGCAAGATGCGCGCAGCGACCTCGGGTCCACCCACCACCAAGCCGTCAATGTGCGCCTCAAGCCGCCGCTCAAGTGTTTTGCCAAGCTCGGTCAGGTTATATTTCGGCGAGTGCAATGCCCTCTCCCATTGCCCAAAAAGAAACTCCGCTTCATCGAAGTGTTCCTGGACAACGTCCCACAGAATCAAGCCAATTTTGGACTGCAGAAGGGGCATCACGCTCATTGCCTCAGTTGATCAGAACCACGCCACCCTTGATGCGGTTTGTTCCCTTCGACCTGGTCTCCACATAGGCACCACGCACGACCACGCGGCCGTTACGGCGAAGAGTGATGCTTGCTTCCCCGCAACGCAGGATCACTTCGTCCTGGCCCTCTATCTCTATGCGCTTGCCGTTTATCTTTAGATCGAGTTTCGGTTCGTCCGCCGCCCCAGCAGTGGAATCCTTCGGCAGGCTTGGTTCACCTCTGCCCTCAACGACGTGCGTTACGAGCCATTCCGGCCAGTTGTCAGGGCGATGTAGTAACACAAGGTCCCCTCGTTCCAAGGAAAGACCTTTCACCACGCACAGTGAGCGTTCCTGCAAAATTCCATCGAGGGTTCGCCAGCGGATCAGCGCGCGGCCGGGGAAATTCGGGGGAGCGCTATCAAGGACATCTCCCACAAGAGATGAGGGCGCCGACGCAAGATTCCTGCCGTTCTCCGCCTCGTCCATCAACTGGCAAGAAGCAGCCTCAACCTCTGATGTAAGAACCTTGGATCGCTTCATTTTGATATTCACCTCGAACGTTCAGCGTTGAAGCCCATGCAGGACCATTGTATATCTCACAACTTATGAAAAACCGTTACCTTATTTCAGCCCCCTACAACGATCAATTCCATAACCGGATCCTTCACTTCGGCGGGGGCGAAAACCGCGACGCGGCGGGCCAGCATGATGGCCTTCCACATATCACCACTTTGATTCAAAGTGAAATACTGATTGCCCAACTTCATCGGAATCTGTTTGGGTGGGTGCTCAACATGGCGAAGCGATATCCCGGGAAGCGAATTTCGCACCAGGCGTTCTAAATCGTCCGGGGCCGCCAATTTCAGATATGTTGGAACGCGTTGGATAATTTCGTCAATCCCCATGGGCGCGCTTACGGCTAGATAGAATTGCGAATTGTGGAATAGGTTGTCATCCGGTACGGCGCCACTCCAAGTGGAGCGGTCCCCTTTAATCAGCGGGATGGGGTAGAACTTATCGGGAATCACCGTGTCCATCAAGTCGCGAATTCTCGCGTCCAAGAGGGTGAAGCAAGCGCCAAGATCATCGTGATTGTAGTCGGGTAGTTCAGCGGCCGAGCCTTCGATGGCAAAGGTGGAAAGCGCACCGGCCAGACGAAGCATGGCGCAATAGGCAAATTCCGGATGTCCGCGGCGCACTTTGAATATATGGCGCAACTCGGGCAGGTAGGAATTCACGGTATGCAGCAGCCAAAAACTGGCTGTGTCTGAAGCGGTAAAGTCAGCCGAGCCTTTGCTTTTTTCCCGGCGTGGAGCCGCAAGAGCCGAACTCTTGCTGGCGAGTACTTCTACTTGCCGGCGAATCAGGTTCATCAATAGTTCACTGGACGATAAATCCAGACACGGGGCGGCAAATCCGGGATGCATCATGGGTTTGCCAGAAGCGTTTCTAGAAACGCGAGCAACTTGTAAGCAATTAAATCCCTCGCGGAATTCGTTGCCGAATAACAAACGGAAACTCCGGCTGCCCAGTTGAACCGGCTTTTCGTCGAAGCCCTGGTTTTCATCCGGCATCATGCGCAAATCGGCGATGTATCGTGTGTCGGGAGGGCCTGAACCTTCCCGTTGCCCAGCCAATGTCACATTTTTCGCATTGGCCCGCCGTTCTGGTAAAGCGAGGTAAACGTCCAGTGTTTCCAGATCGGGCGAGAAGTTCTTGGTCAAGTCGCGGCTTGCCGGCAGCTCTTCCGATGCGGGCATGTCGAATGGCTCACCGTCCGGAAGGAACCCGCGGGCAACCGTCACTTTGAACAACCCATTGGACAACGCTTCCTGATTAATTTCCAATTGAGTCACGCCGTAGTTGGCATAGTTGGAAGCGCCAAAACGGAACTGCATTAGGTCTGAAAAATACTGATCCTGCGCCTGAAAATGCTGTGGGGAAAGAAACATCCCCTTGGTCCAAATCACACGTTTCTGGTGCGGCATTAGAGTCAGATCTCCAGGTTGTGCTGGCGAATTAACTGCAGAGCCGCATCGCGAAGAGGATCGGAATGATCCCGAACAGTTTCGGTGTCAATTACTTCAGCAAAGGAAGCGCCGCCAGTTAACCCAGCCGCCATAACCACCAGATTATCAGGCGGCCTCACAGTGCCAAAAGGAGCGGAGATAGTAAGCAGTGGTAGCTCCCCGAGTTGTTGCGAACGGCGAATGTCCACTTTGTAACGCAAGCCGGTTAGAAGATCGTTAAGGGCGGGAAACTTGCGGAACAATTCGTTCATCATGCAAGCGCGTAGCGCAAACCCGCGAACCGCATCCGTATCCCTGGCGGCATTACCAGTTACAACATCGGTGAGCGTGGCCAGCGAGTAGGGGGAGGCGTAGGTGAGCACCCAAGATAACGGAGTGGTGACGCGAATTTGTTGCCAGCCTCGATCCGTTTGCGCGGCATAGGTATATTCCCACTCGTGGAACTGGAACTGGGAGGCGACGGATTCCAGCGGAGATTTCAGTTCGGGGCGCAGATCAAACGGTTTGATGGCCACTTTGCGATAGAGGTCCTGGAGGTCGGCAAAGTTCTTGTCTGCCCCTGTGACTACTTCCTTACCCGTGCCTTCCATGTGATCTCCCATGAAGCGCCGAGGGCGGAACAACGGGGCAAGGGCGTCGACGTGCGTTTTCAACTGGCGTAGGCAGAGTTGCGAAACGTCACGGGTAAGGGTATGCAAGCTCAGTAATTTAGAAGAGTCTATGTCTAAAGGCATGAATACCGACAATATAACAGAAACTAGCCGACGCTTTTCGCATTAATGAACAGAGGCCCCAATTCAATGGTTAGTTCTCCAGGATCTTTGAACCTTTGATAACAACATCGCTGTCGGCCTTCACGTTTATTTTTCCAGACCCAACAATGGTAATGTCCTTGCCTTTGATCTGGATTGTGCCATCCTTCTTCATTACGATGCTGGATGAGCCCGTGGTTAGAGTGATTTGGTCCGCCGCAGTAAGGGAGAATGTTTTTCCCACAGTAGTCGCGTCGTCTTTTGCCACACTGGCCGTGCGGCCTCCACCAATATTCGATGATTGATCCTTCGCCACGGAGACTGTTTGGGCGCCTCCGACGGTCGTCGACTGATTCGCTCCGATTGTTGAGGTTTGCGCCGCTCCCACTGTGATCTTCTGCGCCGCCCCAATCGAAACCGATTGCATGCCACCGATATTGACCGTTTCCACAGCACCAATCGTCTTTGCTCTTGCTCCGCCTACTGTAATTGCCTGGGCCCCGCCGACGGTGACTTCTTGTGCCGCTCCAACATTCAACATGTCGTTCACGCCCACGTTGTGCGTTCTTAGTAGAGTGACAGTGACCGTTTCGTTGCTGCCCACACTCTCCGTCCGATTCGCGCCGATCGTGGTTGATTCGTTGGCGCCTACCTTTTCCGTCCGGTTCACGCCAATAGTAATCGTCTCGTTATTTCCAACCTTCTCCGTCCGGTCGTGCCCGATGGTAATCGTCTCATCATTGCCAACAGATTCGGTCCGGTTCCGCCCGACGTTGGTTCGCTCATCGTGTTCGACTTTTATGTCCTGATCGAATTGCGCATGCACCTGAATCAGTTCGTTCCCCTTGGTATCGTCCAGGGAAATCTCGTTGTATCCGCCACCACCCTTCGTGGAGTTTGACTTGACCCCACTGACCACTCCCTTCCCCGGAAGTCCCCACGGGGGCATGTTCTCGGCGTGATAGACCCGCCCAATGATGATCGGCTGATCCGGATCGCCTTCCAAGAAATCTACAATTACTTCCTGGCCGATGCGGGGAATGTGGATGCCACCCCAGCCTTTGCCAGCCCAAGGATGGGATACGCGCACCCAACAAGAACTGCTTTCGTTTCGCTTGCCTTCACGGTCCCAGTGGAATTGCACCTTCACTCGGCCGTATTTGTCGGTGTAGATTTCCTCTCCCGCCGGACCAACAACGATCGCCGTTTGACAACCTTGCACTACTGGTTTGGGAGTGCTCCGCGACGCGCGGAAAGATACCGAAGAAGGAATGCATTCAAAAGTGTTTGTATAGAAGAACTCGTCGCCGCCTCCACTGGCACCATAAGCGCTGCCCATCGACACCTGATGGTGGACCGCAGTCATCAGCCACTTCTGATTGACGTCTTTGCGGTAGTGGTCGGTGACCTCAACTAAGTAACCTGCGCCAAAGCAACGGCAATTCGATGCGCCAGAAGCCCGGTTCTTGAAAGCTACGGTTTCTTGCAGCCTGGCGCGGGCAAGCTCATCACCCTCTTTGCGTTTGGCATACGAACCCGGATAGTCATAGATTTCAAACTTGCCTTCTTCCTTAACCGTCACCATCAGGTTGGTGCTGGGCGTCTCAAAATTAAAATCGGTATGGGCCCAGGCGCTAGGGCGGAACTCTTGTTCCAGCCGCCACTCGTTGATTCGATCTTCGCCATCGACGCCACCCGTGCCTTGTTCGCAACGCGCCTTGGCTTGCCCTGGACACGGTTCGTGCGCTGCCGAATCGTTCGCCAGGACGAGGGTGTGCTTTCCTCCCGCCGGATCGTGGGTGACGTAATAGTAGATCCCTTCTTCTTCCATCAACCGGGACACGAAGTTGAAATCCGTTTCACGGTACTGGACGCAGTAGTCCCATTTTCGGAAACTGCCGTAAAGATCTAATTGGAAGTCGGTGAAGCCGAGGTCTTTGAAAATCTGTTGAATGATATCGGGTACTGTTTTGTTTTGGAAAATTCTGCAATCCGCCGTTCGCGTTAGGAACCACAGCCAAGGAACCATTTCCGCTTGGTAATGAGTAAATCGTTCGTCTCTTGTTCCTTGCGAAAAGCGGCTGATGTGGCCGTTGAAGTGCCTTACTCCATCGGCTTTTTCGATGTGGATTGTAACGTTTTGGCCGAGGAGGTCCTCCAGCTTGATGGAATCATCCTCAGACAGGAGGTCGAGTTGAAAGCGCGATAACTGCGAGATGGTCTCGTGTCCAGAGACAGCGCGAAGCAAAAGCACATCCTCACCCAACGGGGTGTCGATGCGAAGTGCTCTGCCGGTTTGTGTGAAGCCGATCCTGCTGGCCATAGATAAGTTTTACTTCATTTGGGGCGCGGATGGAACCCCATATTCGATTCGGAGCTCATAAAGGTGCGATTCTTTGTCGAGGTTGTTCAGGATGACTTTAAAGCCGCCATCAACCTGTAGGACCTCCAGTTTCGTCAAATCGGGATTTTTCTTCTTTCCTTTAACAGGTTTGGGCCAAACGGTTAACAATCTAACTTCGGCTTGGGTACTCCCGTTTGGCATAGGGGCGTTGAAAGTGCTCGACCTGACATTTGCAGAACTTGGTGTTTTTTTGTCCGGGCCAAGCTTCGTAAATAGTGCGTTGTGCTGAAAAAGGAACTCCATTTGACCGTTCACTTCGGCTATTAATGTTGCCGAGCCTCTTGTCAGCTTACGATCATAACCGGCACGAATCAGGTCTTCTTGTTTGTAACCCTCGGGGGCCGGAAAAATGATTTCATCGAGCGGAATTAGCAGGTCGATCAATTCTAACTTGGCACCCTTCGAAGCCAATTCCTCGCGGGAGATTTTAGTTTTCGGGATACCGTTTACGCCACGCAGCTTAGCCTCTTCCAGCAATAAGGCCGGAGTTAGTGTGTTGTTGGCCAAGATGAGCATTAAATCGCTTTTTGTCCACTGATTGAAGTACCTCGCCCTGCAATCGGTGCAAGACTCCATTACTTGAAGTACCAACTTCGCAGTTTCCATGGATGTACGCTTGCCCTTGTTCGAGGCGTCCAAGATTTGAGCTAAGGTATTTTCGTGCAGTTCAAAACCAAGGCCGTTCAGTTTGATAACGTCAATCGTTTGAGCTGGGCCGTTTGCTATTAGTGGATTGGAGATAAACCTTTTCACTTGCTCCAATGAAATAGGGCCTGGCGCTTTTTCCTGACCACTGACGAAGATAGCAAAGAAGAGGGATATATGCAGTAGAAATCGAGGTTTCATTTTGTTTTTCTCAATAGTTTATCCAATTCCTGTTGTGCCTTTTTGGCATCCTCCCTTTGTTCCGGGGTCGGCTGAGAGGACTGAGGAGGTTGAGTTTGAGGTTGAGCCACTTGAGGGGCACCCTCCTTCGAAGGTATTGGTTCTTTGGCCTTGTTCGGAGTCGGGGGTACAGTTGCGGGCCCCCTTGGCTGGGCGACGAGCACCGGCAAATCAAGATAGATCGCAGAGGAAAACTCCGCAGGTAGTTCTGGAAATTCGCTCAACTTACCCCTTTGGAAGGTTTGAATTTCAAACTTGTCGCCACTAACAACAGGCAAATCGCCTTTGTCCTTAAATGGTTTGCCATCGCAAAATATGTTCTGCAGATATCCGAAACTCTCAAAGCTTGCCGATTTAGCGTCACGTTTCGTAACGAGCATTGAAGCATTTGGCTTCTGCTTCCAATTCCGAACTTCAACCTTGCCGTCCGCAATAACTAATTCCAGTTCAAAGGGAAAGGGCACCTTCGAGGAAATAGTATAAGCGCCAGATCGCAAAGAACGCTCCAAAGTCCCAGCGGCATCGTGCTTGAGAGGTTCTTGGTTTATCTCAATTTCGCTATTAAGAGGAAACCGGCGAAACACTAGTAGCGTTGGCGAGTGGTCCCATTTAAGAGGGACTTCCTTATTCTGCTCCCCCGGTTTTATGATGAATGAGCTTTCCAAAGGAACAAAGCCTTTTCTGCTGGCCTTGATCTTGTAAGTACCTGGGGCCAATCCTGGATCCTGCAATATTGACGATACATCTTGACCCTGCGTATCTTCCACACGAAGGGAATCGCCCTGTTCTTTGATCGTTACTGAAACCTGGGCAACTTTAGCCGGTATTGGCGTTGGTGATGGTTCCTTCAACCACAAATAAATCAAGGGAATTATTGTCACGACACCAGCTAAGCCGCCAATTACCCAATATCGCCAATTCAGGGTTGTTCCCGCTTTCTGTGATGCCGGCTGCAATCGCGGAGCGGCGGGAATAACGGGCTGCGGCACATGAACCACCGCCCCGGTCGTGCTTTTCTGGCATTTCTCTTCGATCGCGGTAAGTGGTGAGCGAAATTCCGGATCGTCTTGGTATTTTCCGTAGATGCGCGTCTTCTCAAATATGGTCCCCAACTGCCGCTCGTCAGTTTGAGTTTGTGCTTCCTTTTCCAACTTCTTCAATTCGCCAAGATCTCTAGTGCGCAGTTCCGAACGGTCCGCCGGAGACATGCCTTGGACCAATGAACCCCGCAATTGAATGAGCCTGCTGTCCTTGGGATAGACGGCAAGCCCCCTATCGAGTTCGGCAACCGCTTCAGGGAGTTTCCCTTCTCCCTGCAATTCTCGGGTCTTGGAAAGGAACTGATCGACCTCGCCGGATTGTTTCTTCTCTTGAATAAGTTTGCGAAGACTCTTAGCCAGCGGATTCGCCGGTTCAAGCTCGGATGCTTCTTTCACGAAGGGATCTGCCTCTTTCCAATCCTTTTCGAAAAAAGTGCGGGCATTTTTCAAGAGAAGATCCATCAAACCATTCCGTATGGCCAAATTATGCGGATCTACCTTGAATGCTTCTCGTAGAACGGTCAGAGCCTCTTCGGTTTTGCCGGCCTGATCTAATTCCTTGCCTTGAACCAGCTTTTGTTGGGCGTCCTGTTGCAGTTCAAGGAAATGTTTGGTGGACTTTTCCAATGCCAGAAGTTCTGGGTCGGATGGAAACAGCCCTAAAGCTTCTTCTATGAGCGGCAGTGCCCTGGCATGATTGTGCACCGCCATCGCCTGATCGATTTGTAAAATCCACCCAGCCTTAACTTCTGATTTGTTTTGATCCTCGCGACGGCGGCGCAACCGTTCCAATTCCACATCCAGCCCTGGATATTGAGGATGAATATCGCGCATTCTTTCCCATTGCGACAAAGCATCGTTGAACTGGCCGGCGTCCTCAAACGAATGAGCCGTGCCCATAATGGAATCCACTAATTCCTTGCGGGAACGCGCTTGCTGAAGCGCTTGATCAAAACGCGGTTCCATCGGGTACTTGGCTTTCGCCTCTTCCAGTATGGAAACCCGCCGGTTTAGATCCGGTTCTTTCCAAACCTCTTTCTCCACATTGGCTACGTACGCGGAAATCTCCTGACGCTGTAATTGCTCGGCGTTTTCACGCAAGGTTTTGAACGTAACATCGTTCGGACTGCGTGCCAAGACTCCATCGCAAATAGAAAAGGCTCCTTGGAAATTACCGTCGGAAATATGCTTGCGCGCGGTATCGGCTAGAGATTTCAGCTCATCGTTTTTGGAGCGAACTTCCTGATAAAGCTTCTGGTAAGCGGGAGAGTGATCGGGAGAAGTGATGTGCGGAGCCCGGCGGTCCAACTCCAGGACGCGTTCCAGTTTCGACAATGCAGATTTAACATCGCCGCGTTCATAAGCTGCCAAGGCGGCTTGATAGGCCTGTTGTTTCTCGGTCCGCAGCCGGTTGAACTCCTGCTCGCGGCGATTCACTTCAACCAATAGTGCTTCGGCGCGGATATCCTTGGGACGAAGCTCCAGCATTTTTTCCAACGCCTGCCGCGCGTGGGAAAACGCATTGTTCTCCACATGTTGGTGAGCAAGGCGGAACCACTCTTCCACTTGCGCCGCGCCACGCTTGCCCTCGATCGAGGCCTTCATTGTGTGGGCTTCGGTATTTTGCGGATCGAAGTTCAGAACTTCTTGCACCTTTTGGAGAGCAAGGACGTATTCCTTTTCTTCAAAACGACGCTGAGCAGTTTCCAAAAGTTGCTTCACGCTTTTGGTGCGGATGGTGAGGGCTATCTCCGTATCCAGACGGTCAATTTCCGGGCTAAGGTAGCTCTCCGATCTCAACTCACGAGTGATTTCCGCCGCAAAATCAAGGTCTCCATCGGCCAGGGCTTTCTTCGCCCGAATAAGTCTGGGTTCGATTTTTTCCGGATTGAAGAATTCAATTGGCTCGCCCCGCAAAGCTTTTTGCAGGCAATCGGCATATTCTCGAACATTGGCGAACCGGTTGAACTGATCTTTAGCAAAAGCCTTATGAATCACCTGGCTTACCGCCGGAGGTACCAGATTATTAATCTCGGAGGCAGGTGGCGGGGAAAAACTAAGAATAGCCTGCGGCAAGTCCTCCCTTCCGACGGAAGCAAAAGGATGGCGACGTGTCAGCATTTCATAGGAAATTACCGCAAGTGAGAACTGGTCCGACCAAGGTTCCAACTTTTTCATCTGCAGTTGCTCCGGAGACATGTACAGCAAAGTCCCCTTTAGACCAGTGGAGGAGCGTTGGTTGTTTAGATGGGCTACGCCGAAATCAATGATTTTTACAGAATCGTCTTCAAGCACGAACAGATTCCCGGGCTTAAGGTCGCGGTGAATCAGGCCTTGATCGTGCGCGGCTTGAAGGCCACGGCAAACCTGACCGATCATCTGCACACAGCGCTCTACGGTTAGCCTGGGGCTGGATTCTCGGATGAGGTTGTCGAGCGTCACGCCCCTCAAAAGGGGCATGACGAAATACGGTTCTTTTTCTTCCGTCTCTCCGATGTCGAAAATTTCGACGATATTGGGATGGGCCATTTGCGCCAGCACATCGCATTCGCGACGGAACAAAGACAAGACCGTTTTGTCCTGTATGTCGCGAATCGTCTTCAAGGCAACTTCCCGTTTCAATGCCGAATCGAAGGCGACATACACACGCCCCATACCGCCTTCCGCGAGAATCTTGCGAATCTCGTAACGGCCTTGCCTCTTGTTAATTGGGATCGCGGCCATAGTCGTTAACTCGTTTGATAGGCGAACTGGCTTTGTTCATTCAAGCCAACCTGAATCGCGTTGGTTTTTGTTCCATCCACCATCCGGGATAGCAATAACGTGGACAAATCCGGCAACAGCGTGTTCGTCAATACATTATCCACATTGCGGGCGCCGCTTTCCACCTCCAGGCACCTTGCCGCAATGGCCTCTACCACCTGCTCATCGCAATCGAGCGTAATGCCGTGAGTTTCCTCCACTCGCCGCACAATCTTAGCTAGTTTCAAACGGATAATTTGCTTCAGCACTTCATCCCGAACCGGATAGTAAGGAATTAGAACCACGCGTCCCAGAAACGCCGGTTTGAATGTATCGTTCAACTCTTCCTTGATCGCGCCCAGTAGATCCTTGGCACCGGGCAGATTGGCACCATCTTTGCAAAGAGCCATCATCGTATCAGTTGCCGCGTTGGTGGTAAGGATGATAACAGTATTTTTGAAGTCAATGTCCCGGCCTTCGCCATCTTCCATCATGCCCCGATCAAACACCTGGTAAAAAAGCTCCATCACATCGGGATGCGCTTTTTCAACCTCGTCCAGCAGCACCACTGAGTAGGGGCGGCGGCGGACGGCCTCGGTCAGCACGCCCCCTTCACCATATCCAACGTAGCCGGGAGGCGAGCCCTTCAACAAGGAAACCGTGTGCCCTTCCTGAAATTCTGACATGTTGATGGTAATCAGGTTCTTCTCTCCGCCGTAGAGCAAATCAGAGAGAGCTAAGGCCGTTTCAGTTTTCCCCACGCCACTTGGCCCCACCAGCATGAAAACGCCAATCGGTTTGCGCGGGTCATCCAAGCGCGCCCTGGAAGTGGAAATGCGTTGAGCAATAGCTTTCAGCGCGTGGTTCTGGCCAATCACGCGCGAAGCCAGCCGGTCCTCCAGATTGAGGATCATCGACATGTCATCCTTCAACATCTTGCCAACAGGGATGCCCGTCCAGGCCGAAATCACTTCACTAATTCCTTGCTCATCAACGCAAACACGCATCAGCGGGCTCTCACCGTCCAAAGTGGCCAGTTCGATGGCAATGGCTTCGTGTGTCTCTCTAATTTTTTCACGCCCTTGTTCGGGCAGTTCCGGATTTTCGAGTTGGGTTCGAAGGTCGCGCAACTGGGCCACCAAATTCCGAGTCTTATCCCATCGTGAATTGAGTTCAGACAATTCGGTTTTCTGCGATTCTTTCCGCTTTAATATCTCGGCGATTCGTTCGGAATGATCGGCACCCACGGCCGCCTCGCGTTGTAGTACGCGCTCTTGCACCGCAAGGTCGTCCAAGTTCCGCGTAACAGCTTCTATTGCCGGCGGGGTAGTGTTCTGCGCCAGGGCGACACGGGCGCAAGCGGTATCCAAAACGCTCACCGCTTTATCCGGCAATTGACGTCCTGCCAAATAGCGGCTGGAAAGACGAATGGCCGAGATGACCGCTTCGTCTAGAATGCGAACCATATGGTGCTTTTCCAGGTGAGTTACAATTCCGCGCAACATCACGGAACATTGCTCTTCGCCCGGTTCTTCCACCTTCACCACTTGGAAACGGCGGGCAAGCGCCGCGTCTTTCTCAAAATACTTTTTATATTCCGACCAAGTGGTGGCGGCAATTGTGCGGAGTTCGCCTCGCGCCAGCGCGGGTTTCAAGATGTTTGCGGCGTCATTTTGTCCGGCCTGGCCCCCGGCCCCGATCATAGTGTGCGCTTCATCAATGAACAAGATAATAGGCTGGGCGGACGATTTGACTTCTTCAATCAGCCCTTTCAGCCGATCCTCAAATTCTCCCTTGATTCCCGCCCCGGCCTGGAGTAGCGCCAGGTCCAACGAACGCACCGATACTTTTCGCAAGGGCTCGGGCACATCACCCGCAGCCACTCTCATCGCAAATCCTTCCACCACCGCCGTTTTTCCTACACCCGCTTCGCCGGTCAAAATCGGGTTGTTTTGCCGTCTCCGCATAAGGATGTCCACAATTTGGCGGATTTCTCCGTCGCGTCCCAACACCGGGTCGATTTTTCCCGCCTTGGCGCGTTCAGTTAGATTAATGGTGTACTTGTCCAGATTCGGCGTTTTACCGGTGCCTAGAGCTACAGGCTGCGGACTCTGCGAATCGCCACTGGCGGGGGCCGCCTGATTGGTCTCCGGTGAACCGCCCGTGATGAGCCGGAATTCCTTGCGTAGGCTATCCAGCGGAATCTCAAACAATTTTGCCGCACTTTCCCTTACGGCACGGGCAATTTCCGGATTACCCAATAAGGCAATCAATAGAAATCCAGTGCGGACATTCTCGCCGCCATAATCAATGGAACCCACGGTCCAAGCATCACGCACCAAGTTAAATACCCTGATGCCAAGAACGGGCGTGCGCTGATTTCCTCGTTTGAATTTGTCAACGATGTTGGAAAGATCGACGGCCAGTCTGTCTCGATTGACGTTAAAATGGGCCAAAATACGAATGAAATCGCTATCGTCCTGGTCCAGTAGCTTCAGGAGAACGTGTTCCACTTCCACTTCGGCATGGCCGTTTGAGGCGCACAACCGCGCCGCATCTTCCAGGGCTTCGCGCGAGACGCTGTTCAAACGCGCAATCAACGATTTCAGGTCGACATTCATCAAGAACTCCGAGGGTCAAAAGTTCAAGGACATTGTGCTTAAGGCTTGATACTATCAGAAGTCTAAGAGGATACGCTTCAACAAAAGCGTTGCGCTGGGATGCCCGGACCAACTTGCAACTGGGAAAATAACTACGACGTTGACGACGGCACAAGCTGCCGGATGCCAACCTCTGCCCCTGGCCCAGAGGGCCGAGTTCGCTCTCCATCTGCATACGAGCGTGCGAAGTCCTTGTATGAAGCCTACAGCCTTGCTGTGGGCCTTGCCCCGTCCGCCGTTGCGGAAAAGACCGGCTACGCTTTAGGCGAAATCTTGAAAGGGTTGTTGCCGGGTTTTGTGGAGATGCTGGTAGTGGTGGGAGCGACTACTGCCATCGGCGGCGCCTTGGGCGGAGTAATAGGATTCTTCTTTGGTGGCGTTGGCGCTGCACCTGGTGTCGTAATTGGCGGGGAGATTGGCCTGAATGTTGGGATGGCTGCCATCACATGGCTTGGGCTTGGTTTCCTGGTGGTTGCTATTGCCCAGGGCTTCGGGGAGTTGTGGTCCACGTTGTCACGCGGAGTGGAGCGGGCTTGGGCCGCACCGGAATATTCACCCCGGCAGTACCCCCATGAAATTGGGCGCGCGGCTAAGGAAATGGCCGATGCGGTTGGCATCTTGATGTTGATAATCCTGCAAGGTTTGGTGGCCTGGATATTGAAGCGCGCGGCGGTGAAATCGACCGCCAGTGCCATTTCGACGGCTAATCGTGCTGGCGCCTTGGGGGGACGAGCGGCTGCGGACGAGGCGCTGGTGGAAGCTTTGGCGGAACTGAGGAAATCCAGGCTCGGTGGCGAGTTCGCCAATTGGGTGGAGCGGAATTGGAAGACTTTGCGGGATGATCCTCGTTTGAAGGTTAAGGTTAAGGATAAAGTTGGCCCAAACTCGGTCCAAGCCCCAACAAAACAGATCGAACGACCCACGGGGAATTCGAGGCAAGAAGTTTCAACCCTACCCAAACCGATCAAGTTTTCAGGAGATGTTTGGAGATTTACTCCCAAGGGTAAAGAAGGTTCTGCCTTTACGATGCACCCCGGCAATGTGGCGGCAAACCACCGGTATTCTGGCCCTGGACTCGGCGCAATCTATACCGGAACTTCTGAAAAAGCTATGCTCGGTGAGGCTGCATATTATGGAATTGAGCCAAAATCAATGAGCGTAGTGAACACTAAGTTATCTATCGAGAATGTTCTCGACCTTACTGATCCTGCAGTGCGGCGCTCGCTAGGGGTGACCGAAAGTCAGTTAACATCGGGGAGTGATGCTGGAGCCTACTCGGTTACCCAGGAGTTGGGTCGTAAGTACGGGAATAGCTACAATGCATTTCTTGTACCTTCAGCCAGGGAACCAGGGACGACAAATTTAGTAATATTTAATCCGGGAGCAATAAAATGACGACCTATCTAAGCTTTGAAGATCTGCCAGATTTCCTCCGTGAATACATCAAGAATTTAGTTGGGGGTGATGCAACTCACTTTGTTAAGCGCCCAACACAGGCACTCAATGGAAGGACAATTCTGGAATTGGCAAATGCTGAGGGGGTGAAACCGGTTGCCGAATACCTTTCAAATGTTGGAACCAAATTCGGTCTTTCTGAAGGCGTCAAGGTGCCTGCTAAGTTTGAATATTAGGAGTCAGACTTATCGAGCTTTTACTCCACGCCAAACTCCCATCCCTTCCCCAACGTTCCCTTCTTCTCCTCGCCACTGCCCAGAATAAAGAAAATATACTCCCCCGCGACCAACTTCGGAAGCGACAGCATCAGCACTCCCTGACCCACATCCTTCGATTCAAATTGACGCACGGCCGACACAGGGAAAGCCGGCTTATCGGGCTTTGGTCCGAAATTCAGGTCCCGCCGGGCATCCTCCTTCGTCATCATCACCAGCGCCAAGTCCTCTGCTGCGGTCTTTTCTCCAAGTCGCGCATAGACCTTACTCACATTCGCTGCAACTCGGACCTTGGCAGCACTCCCTGCGATGGAACCAACCGTTTGCCCCTTCAGTAATCCGCCTGTCAGCTTCGCGCCTAATTTCCCAGGTCGCTTCGATACAACGATCGGTTTTAGCTCTAGTTGTAGCGGCTTTTCGGGGTCATCCATGATGTACAAGCCTATTTCCGGAGGAACCTTCAAAACAATCGGATAGGCCGGTGGCTTACTTGGCTTCGGAGGAGGAGCCACTGCGGTATTCGATGATGGCGCTGGAGGCGGCGGCGGGGAATAAGGAAGCGATGGATCCAGCAAATACTTCACCACGTTTTCACTGAGTCCCATCTTCTGCAGTTCCGCAGTCTCATCCGCGTTTAAGTCGAATGGTTTGCCGTTCCGCCGGATGCGGGTGATGATCAACTCTTCAGTTTGTTTGGACTGATGCCATTTGAGCACTTCTTCCAACGTCAACGATCCTGGGGTGATAGGTTTGGCGGGCTCCTGGCCGACAACGGAAATCGCGGCATTTAAGAACACCATTACGGTAATAGGGATCAGGCGCCTTGTCATTTTTTTCATTTGTAGAATATCACTCGCTTCAGTTCATTGCAATTAAGGCTATATTGTACTGTCCTTTCTATTCCATGTTGTTGCCAACGACTTCCGGAAGCGTTAGTCTTGTGGGAACAGATCATTGCCAAGACAAGGTGACCCCCTGAATGTCCTCTGCTGTTTCTAATGTTGGCCCGCAGCCCGTTGTTGAGCGCACCGATACCCTTGCTCTGCTATTTCAAGGAATTTTCACTGGAATCGTCAGAATCCAAGCAGGCAAGCAGCCACTTTCGGATTTAGAGACCTTTCGCCGGCGTATGAAAACCGCTCTGCAGGAAGTGGAACGGGAAGCTCTTTCAGCCGGTTACAACAGCGCGGATCTTCGCGATGCCCAATTCGCAGTCGTCGCCCTGCTTGATGAATCCATCCTTTCCTCCAAAGAACCGGGCAGAGAGCAATGGCGCGCGCAACCGCTGAATAACGAATTGTTCGGCCAGGCGATCGCCGGTGAAGTTTTCTTTGACAAGCTCAATTCCCTTTCGGGACGCGGCGATTCGCTTCACTTGGCGGATGTGTTGGAAGTTTATCTCCTCTGCCTTTTACTGGGCTTCGAGGGTCGTATGTCCGGTTCCTACAGGGGCGAAGCCCTTGTTCTGGGAGAGAAACTCCGTCGGCGGATTGAGGCAATTCGGGGAACCGATTATAAACTTTCTCCTCCATTGGAATTCGCGGCGGCACCTCAAAGAGTGATCGCGGCGGCGGCTCCGAACCATAAATGGCTGCTTTGGTCGGCGGCTGTTATTAGTGGAATGCTGCTTCTGTTCTTCCTGTATTGGTTTACCCTGGATTGGCCACTTTCTCGAATCGAAACTCCGGCTAGCGCAAAGAGTGGGAAAACGCCATGATGATCCGCAGCCTACTATTTCTGCTTTTTCTTTACACAGCTCTTGTATGGGTACTGTCCTTTTACTATGGCGGGGATTCCGGAGTTGATGTCAAACGGGGGCTTTTATACACTGCCGCCGGCATTGCCGCCTTGATTGCCTGGTTGATTATTGAAAGGGTTTGGAGTTGGTGGAGAACTCACAGTGCCCAAAGAACGGCTCGTCCAGTTGCCCCCACCGCAGCTCCGGTTAAGCCGCAACATCCCGACGACGTAGCGTTGGAAAGTTTGTTGGCTGAAGCCGAGACAAGACTTGCGGAATCGGCTGCCTTCCGTGGAAGCAATACGCGGATTCTCGATCTGCCGATGTATCTTTTGCTGGGGTCCGAAGGCGCGGGCAAGACCTCCGTACTGGAAGCGTCAGGGATGGAGCCAGTGCTGCTTGCAGGCCAGGTAGCAGCAGTGGGCAAATCGGTAGCCTCTACCCGGTTAGTCAATATTTGGCTAGCTAAAGACACTCTTTATCTGGAGATCAGCGGACGGATTTTCGGTGGGGACTTGACCCGTTTCACGGAATTTGTGGAATGCCTGCGAGCTCAGCCGGTGCTGTCGCCATTGCGTCAGCGTGTCGCCAAGACTAGTTTGGGAAAGCTGTTTGAGGCCCCCGCCCCGCCTCCCCAACTTCGTGGCGTGTTACTGTTCTTTTCGACGCGGGAGTTTATTGGAACGCCAGATGTCTTGAAAATTGAAAAAGCCACGCAGCAGATTCGCGAGCGGCTGGATGCGGTTGCCGCCCACTTCGGAACCGGCTGTCCGGTATACGTACTTTTCACGAAAACGGATTTCCTTCCCTTCTATCAGGATTTCTTCAGCCGCTTCAGCGAATCGGAGGCAAACCAGGTTTTCGGCATTCTGGATGCAAGTGAGGCGGGGAACAAGGGACCAGAAAACAGAGTGTGGGCGGAAGCTGAATCCCGCCGCTTCGGAAAGTTTTTTAACAGCTTGTTTCTCCGGCTTAATAACCGGCGGCTCCTGGCCTTAGCCACAGAAGCGCAACAGTATCAAAAACCTGCGCTCTATGAATTTCCGCGGGAATTCAAGAGAATTCGGGAACTGCTAGTGCAGTTCCTGGTGGACCTGTTCAGACCTAATCCTCTGAAAGCGTCTCCCGTTTTGCGGGGTTTTTTCTTTTTAGGAACAAGGCAAGTAGAACGTTCCGCCGGGCAAGGCAAACACGAAGTAACGGAGAAGTCCCGCCCAAGTGCTTTGGAAGTGACGCACATCTTTCGTTCCGGTACGGAAATTCTTTCCCCGGAAATGCTGCAAGGGGTCTTAGGCGGACGCGGGCCAACGCAAATGGCGACTAGTTGGATGTTTGTGACGGATTTCTTCCATAGCGTTCTGTCGCAGGACCGTCCACCGGCTCCAGCTCCAATCCGCGCCGCCTCGTCTCCAGCGGAGCGTTTTGGCCCTTGGGTCTTCGCCGCGACCGCATTTTTGGGAGTGCTGGCTGGTGCACTTTGGACGGCATCCTGGTTCTCGAATCATCGAATCGTATCGGAGACGGTGCGGCTGGTTGAACAAAACAGGCGGGCCTCAACGGAAGTAAATCCCGCGTCTTTGGCCGCGCTCGATGAGTTGCGTAGTCATTTGGAATATTTGAAAAAGAATGATTCCTGGATTCCGCACTGGGGTCTCTACACGGGCAACAAAGCGTACACGCTGGGCCGTGCGGCCTACTTTCGCCGCTTGCGGGTCGTGTTGTTTCAAGGAATCAACGATACGCTTATTGGTAGGCTTCAAAGTCCAAGCTCCAATACCAAGCCTCCCCTTTACGACAGCTTGAAGTCGCACCTGGTCATTACTACCAAAGCATGTCCTGTGGAAATATCTCTAAATGGAGTTTTGGCAGCGGCACTTCAGGAGTGGAAGCCACAGTTGGGTACTGAGCAATATGATGTGGCCAACCGTCAGATCGCCTACTACACAGCAACGGTAATCGACGAAAATGAGTTGCCCTTAACGCTGACCGCCGATTTGGCAAGTATCCATCAGGCGCGGGAATTTTTAAGAAATGCGGATGGATTGGATCAGCAATTGAACGGGCTGCTAGCCCAAGTTAGTAAGCAAATTCCCGCTTTGCAGGTCCAGGAGCGCATTCCGGAATATGCCAAGGTATTGTCGGGACCTTCGTCGGTTCCAGGTCAGTTCACCAAAGCCGGAAGCGCCGTAATGGAAAAGTTGATCGATGCGGGAACTTGGAGCAGTGGAGAAGAATGCGTAACTGGGGCAAGTAAGATTCCTGGGGCCGCGATGCTCAAGGATGTGGACACAAAAAACAAGTTGCGCTATTTGTACTATTCCAAGTATGCGGAAGCGTGGCGTCAGTTTTTAGGTGGTTTCAGAGTACTCGGTTTTTCTGGTACGGCTGACGCGGCTTTAAAACTGGAAAAACTTATCGGGCCGCAATCGGCGCTGTTGGGTTTGGTGAAACTTGTTGCAGAAAACACGAATTTCACAGCCAAGGCCGGTGAGGTCTCTTTTGTCGAAAAGATTGGTTTCGGTATTTTGACTCAAAAGAAAAAAGCTTTAGAAAAAGTAGCGGGTGAAGCTGGCCAAGCTTTGCCGAAACCCGTTGGCTTGACGGCGGCGGATGTGACGCTGCTCTTCCAGCCGACGCAAGTCGCCACGCCGCCCGCCTCGCCGGTGTTGGTTAGTGAGGGGAACCAAGCTTATGTGACGGGGTTGAGGGCATTGCAACAACAATTGGAAGCTTACTCACGCGCCTCCGGCAGCGAGGAGAAAAGCAACATAATTCCAGCGGCTCGCCAAGCTCTTGTGCAATCGAAGGCGGGCTTGGATGGACTCGCCGATAAGTTTGCGAACGCGGGCAACCAGGGGCTAAACACTCAGTTGGCTGACTTATTAGAGCAGCCCATCCGATTCGCCGATAAATTAATTCCAGCGAACGCGAAGGCCCCTATCCTTGGGAAATTGACCGGGGACTTGGCCACCATGTGCGCGGCTATCAACCCCACAATCAGAAAATACCCTTTCAATCCGCAGGCTGGTCCAAGTTCAGAGGCAACGATTGACGACATCAAGAAGGCCTTCGCACCGAAAGCCGGCAGAATTTGGCAATACCAACAATCGCTAGCGGAATCCGTAATACGGCAAGGAACGGAATGGATCCCGGGCCCCGCCAAACCGCAGGCCTCAGCATCCTTGATTGCGTTCTTAAACCAAGCGCAGAGGATAACCGATTCGTTCTTTCCGTCCGGATCCTTGCAGCCGCGATTGACATACAGTTTGCGGCCGGTTCCAGGCTCAGGGCCAGCGACCCGCCTCGTTATTGACGGCAAGGAACTAAACTCCGGTGTATCGAAACTCCGAACCGCTTTTGAGTGGCCGGCGACTTCAGGCGCGGTTCCCGGAGCAACAGGCGAGCAGAGTTCCGGCGGACTCCAGTCGGGATTCGGGCAATATGACGGCATTTGGGGTGTGTTCAGGTTGTTCCAGAACGCGGACAGACGAGGGCTCGATGAGAAGCGCGTTCAATGGAGCGAAATCCGCGGGCGTGGCGGGGCAACCGCTCAGAAACTGACTCCGCCAGCGGTGGTCGAATTCGTCGAGTTTCCAGGAGGCGTCGATCTGTTCAATCCGAGGTTCTTCGATTCCTTGCGTTGTCCAACGGAGGCGGTGGTTCGGGAATGAATTGTTCCATTGTGAAATCTTTATCAAAGAATGTGATATACCAAACTGATAGAAATCACTATATGATAGATTCCATATAGTTGTAGGTTAGCCCGGGCGCAGGCCGGCGGGCACAGGAGACGTTGTAATGGCAAAAGAGAGCATCAACAAGAAGTTGGCCAGGGTGCGAGCCCCTCGGGTTCACATTACCTACGATGTGGAAACGGGCGGAGCGATTGAAAAACGAGAAATTCCTTTCGTGGTTGGAGTGCTGGCCGACCTTTCTGGCCAGCCGGAAAAGCCGCTGCCTTCCATGAGCCAGCGGAAGTTCGTTGATATTGATCGCGATAATTTCGATCAGGTATTGACCAAAAGCGCCCCGCGGCTGGCATTCAAGGTTGACAATCGTTTGAGCGAGGACGACACCAAATTGGGTGTGGAACTGCGTTTCAGCAAGCTGGATGATTTTGGCCCGGCGGCGGTCTCACGGCAAGTGCCGGCGCTCAGGAAGCTGCTTGAATTACGAAATTCGCTGCAAAATCTTCGTTCGAGTTTGATCACCAACGAAAAGCTGGATTCAATCCTTCAAGACGTACTTAGTAATACAGAAGCACTGCAGCGTATCGGGGCCGAGACCCCTTCTCAAGTAGCTGCGCCTGAAAAGAAGGAGGAGTAATTCATGGCAGAATCTAAGACAGTTTCACAAGCCTCATCGATTGTTCAGACAGTGCCCGAAGGCGGAAGCCTTCTGGATA
This sequence comes from Bryobacterales bacterium, assembly GCA_043745195.1. Taxonomy (GTDB): domain Bacteria; phylum Acidobacteriota; class Terriglobia; order Bryobacterales; family Bryobacteraceae; genus JANXSF01. The sequence continues at coordinate 73,673 of JAYTTF010000285.1, forward strand.
CCATCGCGGAAAAAGGCAGCCTTGGGCAGACTCCTGAGGAACGCTTCAAAGGCAAGGAATGGATTAAGAGCCTGGTTGACGAAGTTTTAAAAGGGCAAGTGAGGGTCGACAAGGATACGGACCTTATGTTGGCCGCCCGCATCAAGGAGATCGATGAGTTGATTTCAACCCAGCTCAACGAAGTGATGCACGCCGAAGAGTTTCAAAAACTGGAAGGTGCCTGGCGTGGGTTGAACTATCTGGTGATGAATACCGAGACCTCGACGACTCTCAAAATCAAGGTCATGAACGTGAGCAAGAAAGATCTGCTCAAGGATTTGCAGAAGGCGGTTGAGTTCGATCAGAGCGCGGTTTTCAAGAAAATCTACGAAGAAGAATTTGGTACTCTTGGCGGCAACCCGATCGGGGCTCTTATCGGTGACTATCACATTACTCGGCATCCGGAAGATATCGATCTGATTTCCAAGATGTCGAACGTGGCGGCGGCCTCTCACGCGCCTTTTCTTGCCGCTGGAGATCCGGCCCTTTTCAATATGGAAAAGTTTACGGAACTGGCTGGCCCCCGGGATTTGGCGAAAATCTTCGACAATGAGGCCTACATTCAGTGGAAGATGTTCCGCAAGAGCGAAGATTCCCGCTATGTCGGCCTTTGCTTACCTCACGTTTTGATGCGCTTGCCCTATGGCAAAGAAACTTCTCCCGTGGAGGAGTTCGATTACGAAGAGGGCGTGGACGGGCGGGATCATAGCAAGTATCTTTGGGGCAATGCCGCTTACGCTCTGGGCGCCCGGTTGACCGACGCCTTCGCTAAACACGAATGGTGCGCGGCCATTCGCGGCGTAGAAGGTGGCGGCCTTGTGGAAGGCTTGCCCACCCACACATTTCAGACCGACGACGGGGACATCGCCATCAAGTGTCCTACTGAAATCGCCATTACTGATCGCCGGGAGGCTGAACTTTCCAAGTTAGGTTTTATTCCCTTGAGTTATTACAAAGGAACCAATAACGCCGCATTCATGGCCACGCAATCTGCCAATGAACCCACTCAATACTTGGATGCGGGAGCGAATGCGAACTCCAGGCTCTCCTCCCAATTGCAGTACATCTTTGCGGTCTCGCGGTTTGCGCATTTCCTCAAGGTCATGATGCGCGACAAGATAGGCAGTTTCATGAGCAGGGAGCAATGTGAAAAATTCTTGAATCAATGGATCGCAAATTACGTTTTGTTGGATGATTTTGCCGGCCAGGACACGAAGGCGAAATTTCCTTTGCGCGAAGCCCGTATTGAGGTAACAGAAGACCCGGCCAAGCCGGGCGTATATAAGGCGGTTGCTTACCTGCGTCCGCACTTCCAGTTGGATGAGTTGACTGTCTCTCTGCGGCTGGTCGCGCGCCTACCGCAGCCGAAGGGCTAATTTTTGGGAGAGAAGCGCAATTCGCGAATCATAGGTTAGCCGCTTGTTGAAGCGGTTTGGATGGGGCCGCTCATTAGAATTGAACGGCCGGAATTTAAATTACTTTTCGCTAAACTGTCACATACAAGGAGATCTTATGGCTAGTTTTGACGCCTACTTACAAATTGAAGGGATTCCTGGCGAAGCTACGGAGTCCAAGCATAAAGATTGGATTGAGTTGACTTCCATGCAACAAGTGGTAACTCAGCCAACTTCCTCGACAAAGGGATCTGCTGGAGGCGGCGCTACGGGCCGATCCGTCCACGGACCATTCGTCATCACGAAATTCCTCGATAAGGCCACGCCCAAACTTTTTGAAGCTGTCAGTTCTGGGAAGCACTTTAAGAAAGTCCAAATCGATGTCTGTCGCGCTGGTGGGGACAAAGTCAAATACTACGAAGTGAAAATGGAAGAGGTGCTCATTTCGGGCGTCACCACCAGCGGCCATGGCGGCAGTGATGAACTACCGAGCGAATCGGTTTCCTTCGACTACGGAAAGATAGAGTGGACCTACACCCAACAAAAACGAGCCGATGGTACCGGTGGAGGTAATGTTGCGGCCAAGTGGAGTGTCACCGAAGGCAAGGTATAGTCATTCGTAATGTCAAACATCGTCTACTATAGCGGCGAGTTGCTTCAACCTATCTCCACCGAACGGCCTTGTGGAGAGGATTTGAGCTACGATCTTTTGTTTCGCGAAATTCGTGAGGCTCGCCGTTTTGACGATCTGGAGCAACCTAGTTGGAATCGCGTGGCCGAACTCTGTTCCGATGCCCTTATACGCCGCACAAAAGACTTAACACTGATTTCCTTTCTAACCGAAGCTGCGGTTCATCTGGATGGGTTCAAAGGCTTGACCGATTGCCTCCGTCTCACCCGGGAAATCGTGGTGGAGTTCTGGGATAAGGGGTTAATTCCTAGAATTGAGGACGGGGACATGGACTACCGTTCAGGAGCGTTCGGTTTACTCAACGACAAGATTCCCGACGCGATGACACAAGTCCCGATTACAGCGGGACCAGGTTACAACTTTTCCAGGTTTCGCCAGGCTCAATTAATGGGAACAGAATCGACGATTGCGCAAACAGGCGGGGAAAGACGCGAGACGCTAGACGGCTACCGGCGGCAAGGCTGGATTACTATGGATGCTTTTGACGGAGCCGTAAACACAACTCCCCGCAAAGCATTTGAAGCGACTTACGCTGCATTTGACGAAGCACGCAAGGAATTTAACTCCCTTTCCGCCGTGCTGGACCAGAAATTCGGAGAAGCCTCTCCATCGCTGGGAAATGCCCGTGGAGTGTTTGAAGGGATGGGAGACATTCTTAAGCTGATACTTAAGAAGAAACGGGATCAGGAACCAGACCCGGCGGCACCATCCCAGCCCGTCGACGGCCCTGACCCTAACAATGCCCATTCGCCGAATAATTTCGCAATCACTGCGGGACTGCCCGCTGATAACTCCGTATCTTGGGCTGAGGCAGAGGCACTTGTCAAGTCGGGCCACACGGACCGGGGATTAGCTCAAATGGCTTCCCTGGCCGCCAGCGAATCTTCAGGCCGCGCTAGATTTCAACGAAAGCTCATGCTAGTGGACGTTTGTATGGGAGCTAACCGCGAACGGCTGGCAAAGACAATTTTGGAAGAACTGAAGAGCCAGATCACGGAATACAAATTAGAGCGATGGGAGAGTTCCGCATTGGTCGGTGCAGTTTGGTCTCGTCTGTACAGGCTCTATCGCAAGAGCGATCAAAGCAGCGAACAAGATCAAGCCGTAGCCCTTTATACGCAGTTGTGCCAACTGGATCCTTGGCAGGCATACCTCCATTGCGAGGATTAGCCATGGCTCCAATTCTAAGCTCAAATATTCTCCTATCCCTGTTCGACCGTCTGACAGATGAAAAGCCTCGTTTATCCGTGGAAGTTCCGATGAATGACTGGGAACGCATGGCCGCGCTTAAAAAAAGCGTTGCCAGGGATCTCACGAACCTGCTGAACACACGCATCAGCGAACACGAAATTCCGGAAGAATTCATTGAAGTGCGGCAGTCCATTGTTGCTTATGGAGTCCATGACTACACGATGAGTCCTGTTGATAAGGAATCAGTCCGGCGTTCCATCGAACGATGCGTTCGCACGTTCGAGCCTCGATTGAGAGGCGTTCAGGTTCAATGGCTGGAATCGCAATCCAGTGTCCTGGAATTGCACTATAGAATCTCAGCAACCCTTAAGCCCGACTTGGGGAGCGAGCCAGTAGCGTTCGATGCTCAACTTCCCATGGAAACCCGGCACTTTAAGGTGAATACAGACCGATGAGAGACGAGCTATTCGATAAATATGAATCCGAACTAACTTTTATCCGCCGCTTGGCTTCGGAGTTTGCCCAAAAGTATCCAAAGGTTGCCGGCCGTCTACACATTCGCGATGACGGAAAAGAAACAACGGATCCGCATGTCGAACGGCTCATTCAATCCTTTGCACTGTTGACGGCTCGCATCCGCAGCAAGATGGAGGATGAGTTTCCAGAAATTGTAGAATCTCTCATCAATCTACTTTATCCGCACTACCTGCGCCCTATCCCGCCATTGGCCATAGCACAGTTCCAATTCGATCCCAGTCAAACTGGACCAACCGAGGCGGCGCGGATTGACGCGGGCGCCGTATTGCATTCTCGTTCCTCAGGAGGAAGTTCCGCATCGTTTCGTACCTCGTATCCGGTTTCCTTATGGCCGCTAAGAATTGAAAGCGCTTCTCTCAGTTCAGTGTCCAGCGCCAATTTGCAGGATCTTCCCGCAGACGCTAGCTTTGTTCTTCGTATCCGGTTGCAGGCAATTGGTGCCATCAAGCTGGAGAGTTTGAAAATTCCCTTCTTGCGTTTCTTCCTCAATGGCGAGGAGTCCAAAGTCCATGCCCTCTATGAACTGCTTATGGCGCAATCGATCCAGGTGGAGGTGCGTTCCACAACTGGTGGCAGTTCGCCGGTTATCCGCCGGCTTCCAGAGGATTGCATCCAACCCGTTGGATTTGGTCCTGAAGACGCCGTTCTGCCCTACTCCGACCGGAGCTTTGCCGGATATCGCCTTCTTCAGGAATACTTCCATTTCCCTGAAAAATTCTTCTTCTTTGACGTTACTGGTTTGGATGCCGCGCCTCTCCCAAACCTTGGTTCCGCTTGCGAGATCTTGATTTTCCTACGTGATTCCGAGCTTCGAGACCGGATCCCCGAAGTTGCCCAAGCCCTCAAGGGCGATATGTTTCAACTCGGATGCACGCCAATCGTCAATTTGTTTTCGCGAACAGCCGAGCCCATCCGGCTGAGTCAAGCGGCCAGCGAATACATGCTAATTCCGGACCGCCACCGTCAAATGGCGGCTGAAGTCTATTCTGTTGATAAAGTAGTTTCCAGTTCCGCGATTGGCGAAGAAACCAAGGTATATGAACCCTTCTATTCGCTTCGCCATACCTATGGCTACGATCGCGAAGAGAGTTGCTTTTGGTATGCCAGACGCGAGCAATCAATGCGTCCCGATGACGCCGGAACCGATGTGTACCTATCGCTAGTAGACCTTGCCTTCAATCCAAAACTTCCGCCTACGGAAGTACTTTCCGTCCACATTACTTGCACCAATCGGGATTTTGTTGGCCGCCTGCGCTGGCAAAGAGAATGGGGAGAACTGGAAGGGGAAGGTCTGCCATTGGTGCAGGCACGTTGTACCGTGCCGCCGAAAATTACACGCAGGCCGCCGCTTGAGGGGAACCTGCAATGGCGATTGATTTCGCACCTAACCTTGAATCACCTTTCTATTGTGCAAGCCCAAGGAAGCGATGCCCTTCAGGAAATCCTGCGGCTCTATTGTTTTGACGAAGAAGAGAGCACTCGCCGCCGTATTATGGGAATCACCAATGTCAGTTGCAAAAGCTCCGTGAGCAGAGTCGCCTTCGATGCGGGGATCGCATTTTGCCGTGGCCTGGACATCAAGCTTGAATTCGACGAAGAGCAATTCAGAGGCTCCGGCGCCTACTTAATGGCAAGCGTCCTGGAACGTTTCTTCGCGCTGTATGGCACTCTCAATTCCTATACCAGGTTGACCGCCACCAGTCGGCAAAGAAGTAAGCCAATCCGGTGCTGGGATGCTCGCGCTGGAGAACGGCGGCTGGCATGAGACCTCCGATCCTTCCGCTGGATGAGCAATTTTTCGAGCATCCCTACCGGTTTGACTTTTTCCAGGCAGTGCGGCTCCTTTCCTTAATTTTGAATGACCGTGGTCTGGGCGCAAGCGATCTTCCCTCCGAGGAAATCGTCCGTTTCAAAGTGCGTCAGAGCCTGGAATTTCCCGCCAGTTCCATTCACTCGCTCGACACTGAGCTTGATCCGCCGCGCATGACCGTGAGTTTCTTTGGGTTGACCGGCGTCCAGGGAGTTCTACCGCATCACTATACGGAACACCTCATTGCCAGGGCTGTGGATAAGGACTTCGCCATGTCCGAATTCCTTGATATTTTCAACCACCGGCTGATTTCTTTCTTCTACCGCGCCTGGGAAAAACATCACTTTCCCGTCCGATACCAAGTGGCGCGGGCACGTGGACAGTCCGACAACATTTCCCATTACTTGCTGGACTTGGTAGGGTTAGGCACCAATGGGCTGTTGGGTCGACTTAAGACACCCGGGCATGATCTGCTGTTGTATGCTGGCCTGCTGGCACAAGCCCCGCATTCCGCATCCGCGCTGCAGGGGATGCTACGCGACTATTTCGGTGTTTCTGTTGACGTCGAACAAAATGAGGGAGAGTGGTATCCGCTTCCGGCCAGTGAAATATGCGATTTAAGTGGAACGGGCATCCGTAACCAGTTAGGAGAAGGAGCGGTTGCGGGCGATGCGGTTTACGATCCGCAAGCAGGCATCCGGATTGTTGTTGGCCCTTTGGAGTTGGAGAAATTCCTCGCCTTTCTTCCGGACGGAGATGCCGCACCGAAGCTGCAGGAAATCGTCAGATTATTCATCGGGGGTGCATTGATGGCAAGCTGGCAGCCTATCCTCAATGCCAAGGAAGTACCACGGTGCAGGCTGGGCGATGAGACTCTAGCTGGACCGAGGCTTGGATGGACGGCATGGCTCAAGACTGAAGAGTTTGAAGAGGCGGCGGATGATGCGGTGTTTGAGATTGCTTGACTTGGCTTGGAAAGTCATCAACAGAATATTGCCGTAGTTTTGGCCATGAGAGTAAAAATGGTATGAAACATTGCAGATCAAAGCGTCAAACTCGCCATCGGGCGTTGACACGGCTCCGAATGAACGCGAAGACCAACTTTGGCGAATATAAGGAGTCATTTCAGCTGATACGGCGTTTAGTTGAAGAAGACTTTTGCCACGCTTAATATCAGCTATGTACCTGCTGTAAGCGTGCCTGTCAAAAGAAGACTCCCCCTTATAGGGAAGATATTCCAAATTGGTGGAAGTCATCCACAGCCTCCTCAGTCAGTTCGGTACGCATAGGCGGATGTACTCAATGATACTCTAAATAAAAGAAATTGAGGGCAAATGACCCCTGGCATCCCTGGCATAAAGAATTCGTCCAAAATTCGCGTTGAAGCAGACATGTTCAAGTATCGTGAACGCGACTACACTTTTCGTCAGGACTTCCGAATCGGGCGCCGTGACGATGCTGAAGTTTGTATCAAAGACGAATTTGTCAGCCGTTACCATGCTGAGGTCGTCTTCGACAACGGCAAGTGGTGGGTGCGCGACTTAGATAGCAGCAACGGCATTTTTGTGGATGGGGTGCGGGTCCAGTCCAAACAAATCGAGGATACGCTAAGCGTCCGGCTGGGGGTGGAGGGCCCGTTCGTGACGCTCATTCTCCAACTGCCTATTCCGGCCAGCGCAATTCCAGCCGCCCGCCCTCTGGAAGTTGCAGACGCCATCGACCGCTATTTTGATTCTGGCAATAACCAGCCCGTGGGCGAACACACCATGATCGTGCGCAAAGCTTTTGAGCAAGTGCAAAAAAAACAGAAGCGCCGCTATGGCGGAGTCTTCGCTTTGCTGGGCCTTTGTCTGTGCGGCTTGGCTGGCTACACTTGGTACTTACATAAGGATTTCGCCCAAAGAACCAACACGGCTTTGGAACTGTTCTATTCCATGAAGGAATTGGATCTGCAAATTGCCGGTGTGGAAAAGCTGGTGTCTGATGCAGGTAGCCAACAAGGCGCGGAAGCAATTCAGAAATTCCGCGAGCGTCGTAAGGGAATGGAGAAGAACTACGATAGCTTCCTCAACACTCTCCATGTATATGACGCGAAGTTATCACCGCAACAACGCTTGATCCTGCGCATTGCTCGTATTTTTGGTGAATCGGAGCTTGCTCTTCCGCCAGACTTCATGGCAGAGATTGAGGTGTATATAGGAAAGTGGAAATCGTCCAACCGCTTGGCGAAAGCCTTGAAAACGGCGCAAGACAATGGTTATATTCCTGTCATTGCCAGGGAACTCCTGGCCCAGGATTTGCCACCACAATTCCTGTACATGGCGCTCCAGGAAAGCAATTTCGATGCTTATATCAGTGGTCCGCCAACCCGCAGCGGGATCGCCAAAGGGATGTGGCAGTTTGTGCCTGAGACTGCTTTGAAATATGGCTTGAGGCTAGGTCCTTTGGTCGATTTGCCGAGACCAGACCCTGCAGATGACCGGCACCACTGGGATAGAGCGACCAAAGCTGCCGTGTCCTACCTGAAGGACTTATATCGCACTGACGCCCAAGCCTCGGGCTTCCTGGTCATGTCTTGCTACAACTGGGGAGAAGACAGCGTTATCCCATTAGTTCGGAAAATGCCGGCTAATCCGAAGGACCGTAACTTTTGGAGGTTGTTGGCCCAAGGGAAGGAGCACATACCCAAAGAAACGTACGACTACGTTTTCTATATTGCTTCTGCGGCCGTAATCGGCGAAAACCCCCGCTTGTTTGGATTCGATTTCGATGGTCCTCTCGCATTTCTGGAAAACCGTTAGCTCAGGGGCTGGCCAACCTATAGACCGAGGATACGATAACTCATTTGGATCCTGCTTCCTTCCGCCAATTGCAATTCTATCGTGTTGACACAGCTCCGACTGCAAGGTGAAGAAAAAGTTGCTGAGTTCAGGTTTCCGTGATTGCAGAGGAGTCCGATCCATTCCGTCTTGTCGGTTTCGGCGAGGATAATTGTTTTGAGCTTACTATGGCGAAATGGAAGTATCTCCAAAAGGCGTGGGACGAGCGGCCCAAGGAAGAGCGGTGATTCTGGTTGAAGAAGATGGAAGCCTTTTTGAAGCCTTTCGGAAATCCTTGTTGCCAGCTCGCGCTATGTACATTAGCGGCCACAAGGCTGATTGGATTTTGCGACACGACATCATGAGCGATGATCGGTAAAGCCGCATCGGTTAAGATGCAGAACTTGTTCGATGAAAAATTGATACGAAAAAGGCAGGGAAAGACAAAAAAGTTGCAAAGTCGCGGCCTAAGCGCTCTACTGACTAGCTGTATGTGATTGAAAAGAATGGTGAGCCGGGCGGGGCTCGAACCCGCGACCACCGCATTAAAAGTGCGATGCTCTACCAACTGAGCTACCGGCTCATAAAAGTCAGTTGCAGTCAAAAACATGAATCCAACTGACATGACTTTCTATTTTAGCATGCGTAGCCGCAAGGACCAATTTATGCGGCTCAATTGATGGCTTTTTCCAAAAAGAAAAACCGGCCAGAAGCATGCTTCCAACCGGTCTTTTCTCTGGTAAACCAGCTTAGTAGCGGTAGGAATCCGATTTGTACGGACCTTCTACAGGAACTCCAATGTAATCGGCTTGACGCTGCGTCAGGGTAGTCAGCTTTACGCCAATTTTCTCCAAGTGCAAACGAGCCACTTCTTCGTCCAATGCCTTTGGAAGGGTGTAGACTCCAACCTTGTACGAATCCTTGTTCTTCCACAAATCCAGTTGAGCCAGTGTCTGATTGGCAAAGCTGTTGGACATGACAAAGCTGGGATGGCCAGTAGCGCATCCGAGATTTACCAATCGTCCTTCGGCCAACATGAAGATGCTGTTGCCGCCGGGGAAAGTATACATATCCACCTGCGGTTTAATATTGGTACGCTTCACACCTGCGGTTGTGTTCAACAAGTCCACTTGAATTTCATTGTCAAAGTGGCCAATGTTACAAACAATCGCCTGATCCTTCATGTTTGCCATGTGCTCGAAGGTGATGATGTCTACGTTGCCAGTGGTGGTAACGTAAATGTCTCCACGGCCCATAGTTTCTTCAATAGTAGTCACCTCGTAGCCTTCCATCGCCGCTTGCAACGCGTTGATAGGATCGATTTCAGTGACCACCACTCGAGCGCCCATGCCGCGCAAGGACTGTGCGGAACCCTTGCCCACGTCTCCGTAACCGCAAACGACTGCAATTTTGCCGGCCAACATTACGTCGGTAGCGCGCTTGATGCCATCTGCCAAGGATTCACGGCAACCGTAAAGATTATCGAACTTCGACTTGGTGACAGAATCATTAACATTAATAGCAGGCACCAACAACTTGCCTTCCTGGTGCATTTTGTACAAGCGGTGGACGCCGGTGGTGGTCTCTTCTGAAACACCGCGCCAGGACTTTACCATGCTGGTCCAGATCTTCGGATTGCTTGCATGTACTTTCTTCAGCAAATTCTTAATAACTGATTCTTCATGGCTCTCCGATGGGGTGTTTACCCAATCGCTGCCCAGTTCCAGTTCGTAGCCTTTGTGAATCAGGAGGGTGACGTCGCCACCATCATCTACTACAAGTTCTGGTCCTTTGCCATCTGGATGAAAGACAGCCTGCAATGTGCAGTCCCAGTACTCTTCCAAAGTTTCACCCTTCCAGGCAAACACCGGTACATCGGCAGCGGCGATTGCTGCGGCAGCGTGGTCTTGCGTGGAAAAAATATTGCAGCTTGCCCAGCGGACGCTGGCTCCGAGGTCAACCAGGGTTTCAATCAAAACCGCCGTCTGGATGGTCATATGTAGTGAGCCGGTTATTCGAACACCGGCTAAAGGTTTGGAAACCGCATGTTTCTTGCGGATTGACATCAGTCCGGGCATCTCCTGCTCGGCGATGGAAATCTCTTTACGGCCCCAGTCTGCCAATTTGATGTCGGCGACTTTAAAATCAGTGATGGTTGCTGTTTTCATTTTCATACTTCTGACTACCATTTTAGCTCAATCGATTCTTTTTTACATGAAGGGAGCGGTTGAGGATTAGAACGGCTATAAGTTCCGCTTACGAATCTCAATACTTAGACGTTTGATTTTCTGGTTGAGGGTGGACAAAGGAATGTGCAGCCGTTCAGCCGCTTCAGTCTGACTATAACCGGCTTCATCCAACATCTGAAGAATTTTAGCCCGCTCAAAATCGGCCACCATTTCATAGAGCGAGGCGTCGGATGGAAGATTTCCACTCGAATCGTGACGAATCCGCATCCCGCCCGCCTGCAACAGCTGTTCTGGGAGAACGTTCGCCGGCACAATTGCCGTTGACGCCAGAACCACTGCGCGCTCCACTGCATTCTCTAGTTCACGGACGTTGCCTGGCCAGGAATGCTCCATGATCAGGTGCATTGCTTCCGGCTCAAACTGCAACACTGCCTGCCCTTGCGGATTTAGAAACTTTTCATTTTCCCGGCAATACTTGTTAAAAAAATGTTCAATCAGCGGAGGGATATCTTCTTTCCGATCACGCAAGGGAGGAAGTTGAACATTGATTACGTTCAGCCGGTAATAAAGGTCTTCCCGGAATCGCCCATCCTCTACCAACCGCTTCAACTCAGAGTTAGTAGCTGCAAGGACCCTGACATCCACTTTCATTGTTTCAGTGGATCCCAAGGGCATGAACTCCCGCTCCTGAATCACGCGAAGCAGTTTCGCTTGGGTCTCTAGATTTACCGTGCCGATTTCATCAAAGAAAATGGTGCCCAGGTTGGCAGTTTCAAAGCAACCTTTATGTGTGGTTACCGCTCCGGTAAAGGCCCCTTTCACATGGCCGAACAAAGTGGATTCCAGTAATTCGGCGGGCAGCGAACCGCTGTTGACGGCAATGAATGGGTGATCCGCTCTCGGCGAATTAGTGTGAATAGCCTTGGCGATCAGTTCCTTCCCTGTGCCGGTTTCCCCTGTAATCAGGATAGTTGTACGGCTGGAGGCAATCTGACTCACCAGATCCAGAATGCGCAGCATGCGGTCACTTTTGCCAACGATGTTCGGGAAACTATAGCGTTGCTTTAGGGCGCGCTTCAGTTCCCGGTTCTCGTGCTCCAACCGGCTTTTCATGATCTGGCGATCAATTTCGATCAGCAGCTTTTCGTTGTCCCACGGCTTTGAAAAATAGTCATTGGCACCATTCTTCAAAGCTTGAACGGCAACGTCCAACGATCCATAGGCCGTAATCAGAAATACAGGAGTGGTAGTGTCTCGTTGCCGGAATTCTTTCAGGAAGTCGATCCCTGATTTGTCGGGCAACATTAGATCAAGCAGCACTAAATCAAAAGAGGTATTTTCCAGCCTGGCCAACCCTTCGTTGGCATTCACGGCTTGATCTACTCGGTAGTTTTCCAGGTTGAGAAGAGTTTCAAGACCCTCACGGATATCTTCTTCATCATCGACAATTAGGATTCGCGCCCGCGGTGCTTCGCTTGCGTCACGCATTTACCGCTTTCCTCGCCAAAGGAAATTCCAGTTGGAAGCGAGCACCCTCGCCGGGTTTACTTTGCACATCAATTGAGCCGCCATGTTCTCTTACAATACCGTAAGTAACAGCTAGACCGAGACCTGTTCCCTTCTTCGGAGGTTTTGTTGTAAAAAACGGATCGTAAATACGGCTCAGCAGTTCTGTGGGAATACCTGCCCCATTATCTGAGATCACAACCATAGCAAGACTTTCCTCGGTGTACGTCCGAATTTCCAACGAGCCGCCAGCCTCCATGGCATCGCGGGCATTTAGAATTAAATTCAGAAACACTTGTTGCAACTTCCCGGCATTGCCTTTCACTGCACCCAATTCCGAATCCAGCTGTTGTGTCACCGTGATTTGTCCTTTCGAAAGCTGCGGCGCTAAAAGGGAAAGGGTCTCTGTGATGACTTTGTTCAAATCAGTTTCTACATACTCAGTGGAAGAGGTCCGGGAAAAGTTGAGTAAGGAATTGACAATTTCGCTGGCCCGAAAAGTCTGCTTGGCAATTTTTTCAAGTAATTTGGATTGCCCGACGTCCCCTTGCACTTGCTTTGCCAGCATTTGAGCATAGGTGGAAATAACAGCCAATGGAGTGTTCACTTCATGAGCAACGCCGGCTGCCAGCAATCCAATGGAAGAGAGTTTATCGGCCTGAACCAGCCGCGTTTCCAGCTCCGCTCTTTCGGTGACATTATCGAAAATAATCAATCGGCCGATTCGTTCTCCATCCTTGGAAAATAGTGGAGCAACAGCAATATTTAGGGTTGTTGCCGCTGCATCATTGGCGGCTGACATCTCAAATTTGTAGATATTGTGAATGCCTGATTCGTGCTTCATCTTATCTAAATCAACAATCAGATCCGCAGGCAACAAGTCTCGCAATCTGCGGCCAACGGCCTCAACGCGTCCAACCCCTGTCAAACGCTCCAGTTGATTGTTCCAGCTTTCCACACGATCCTCAAGATCGGCAGCTAGAATACCAACATTGATCGATTCCACAATGTTTTCGCTGAATTCCTTCAGACGTTCGTATTCATCGGCCTTGCGTTGTAGTGAGCGGTAAAGACGTGCATTTTCGATGGCGATTCCAACGTAACCGGCCAAGGTCACCAGCAATTCAACGTCGTCGCTGGATAGGAAATCACCTTTTTCAGTCCGGCTAATACCCATCCAGGCGATGGCTCTTCCTCGGGCATTGCAAGGCACGTAATACGTCAGATCCAGATCGGCTATGGTGTGCCGGACAGTAGCAGGATAGCTTGCCATTCGCGCATCCAGAACATTCCTGGTGCGTTCAAAGAACAAATATGGAGAGTCGTCTTCCTTGAGCTTCAGGAAACTGAGATCCATCAAGTCAGGAACAGGCCTGGAAAGTCCAGCGGTTAAATACAACCTATAAGGGGCACCGGAGTCTCCCTCAAGGAAGAAGGCAATCTGACGGATTGACAACGTGCGGATCAGCCGTTCGGATACGGAGTTCAGAACGCCGTTGAGATCAGTTTCAGTGCTCAGTTCCCGTGCAAATTCAATCAGCGTTCGTCGGTAGTCGTAGTTTTCTTTATAAAAGAAATAGCGGTCCAGCAGTTCTTGAATCCAGTTCCGAATGGGCTGAAAAATGAAAGTTGCGATTAATATAATTGTCACCATGGATGCAGGAGTCAGGTCATCCAATTTCCCCAAAGTGACAATTAACCCGTAGAACACCGCAAGAACAGCCAAGGTGGCGGCCGTATGAATGTAGCCCTGTTGGAAAATCACATCCACGTCCATCAGCCGGTAGCGGATGATGGCATAGGCCCAAGTGAGAGGGAGGAAAATCAGGAACAACACCGTCATTTCCATATATCCATTGGGAATCACTCCAGCCGTGTAAGGAATGACGTAACAAATGGTGAAAGGGACAACTCCGATAATGACTCCGTTGCGCAACCACTTGAGTTGATTACGAACAATTGGGTCGTCTTGGGATTGGTGTGCAAAAGCCAAAATAAGTGCCCCAAGCAAATATCCAGAACACAAAAACGGTAGCCAGATCCGATCCAGCACCCAGCGAATTTCGATCAACGATAGGATGGTCTGCAAAGTTCCGCTGGTAACCAGAAAGAAAATAACCGCAAAAATAGTTGCTGGAAGGTAGAGAAGAACAATGCCAGAAAAGCGCCGCAGCCAAGGACGGGGTTCTGGAAAAGTCAAAGCAAAGTGGAAGAATAGCGAAGGAACAAGTAAACCTGCAAGAAAATTGCCAATGTAGATCACCTTGTCAAAATTGTTCAGCTTTCCCGTGTAGTGGAACGTGGAAAGTACGAAAGAAGCAAGGCAGAGAACATAAAAATGAATGGCCTTATCGGCATCTCCGCGACGGTAATACACGAATAATCCGATGAATAAGTACACCGCACCCACCAGATATTGGTAGTAAAGGACATTTGAGGCAACCCGCTCACCAATGAGCACTTGAACTTCAACCGGTGCCACTTCACGCTCTGGACGAGGATCCACTCGTTCAATCACGTACTCAGCCTTTTTCCAGGCCCCAAAACCAACCAGCACCTGGGTCACTTCAATGGCAGAGTCAATTCTGGTTCCAGGAGAGGGTTCCGATCCTGTGGGTGAAACTGGGCGAATGCGCCTCAACACGTCGCCAGCCTTGATGCCGGCTTTGGCTCCAGGGCCTTCCGGTTCAACATAAAATGCAACTACGGCCGGTCGCGGTTTTGAAGCAGGTTGACTAGCCGGTTCCAGGCGATCGATCCAAGTGACGCCGTCTTCCGGTAACCGGAACTTCCTTTGCTGCTGGAAGTTAACTGCGGCCGCAACTACAGCTGCCATCGTCAGGATGACTAGCAATGCGCCGATTAATTGTCGCTTCAGTTCTCGCACAGAGTGAACCTACACACTTACCCGTTGGGTTTGTTGCAATTCAAACACCATTTTAACAGGCACCCAAAACCTAGAACTTCCTTATGCTAATTCAATGACTTACAAGTTGCAATAGGTGCCTGATTTCCGATTCTGGAATATCGCCACTATTAGAAAGTGTAGAGTTCCGACACGGTAAGCTTTTCACAGTTACGATTTTGCCGAATCAGCCAGCACTTTGAATGCAGCGCTCATCTTGGCATCCACAATTTTCATTGCCGCGTGCAATTTAGCTTTCGCCTGCACCGGGTCGCGATGCACAGTCAGAAGTTGCGCCGACATTTGATCCACGCTGGCGTCCCCTAAATTGAATACCCACTCCCCCAATCCTAAATCTACGAACATTTCCGCCTTCCGTCCGAATGCCCAATCATGGCAGTGAAGAGAAGGAATTCCATTAGCCATAGCAAATATGCAGGAATGGGGCTCCATGCTGAACAACGCACGCGATTGCAGGTAAGTAGACAAGGCTTCATCGGGCCGCCAGAAAGTTTCACGAAGGATCATCTTCCTTCGAATTTCCTCAGGCTGTGGATCAATCAACACTTTCTTCCCCAGCTCCACTTCGCGGTCATCCTCAGCGACTACTAGTACTGGTAGTCCGGTTTCTCGAATCCATTTCGCCAACACCTGACGGTGCTTCTCTGCATACTCAATGCCGCGCTCCCGCACTCCGGGGCGGTCAAGTAGGGCGTAGTGAACAATGGTCACCAGGAACTTATCCTTTTCAAGCCCATTGGACCGGAGGAAAGCATGTGCGGGGGCATCGTCACGGAGCCGGAAATGAAAAGCGATATCGGGTGCAAAGTCCATCACCGGAGGCTTCATATTCAGACTCTTCAAATACTTCAGCGAATTGGTGTCTCGTGTATAAACGAAAGCAGCATCGCCAAGCAGGCGGCGGAATAGCAATTCACTGGGCCACGCGAAGCGGTCAAAACTTTGCCCATAAATCCCGTATGGCACACCGGCATCCTTGGCGTACAACAAGATATTCGCATTGGCCATGGTGCGATCCCAGGAATACGAATCGTGCAAGCCATAGTTGAAGATTGGGCCCGAATTGAAAAGGAGCAACGAAGCCCTGGAAAAAGCATCGCGCAACTTTGGGTCAATTGCCTTACCTTCACTGCCGAAATTCGCGTGCAGGATTTCAACGTTTGGATGGGCGCGGCGAACCATGGCGTCAATCCCTTCATTGGAATTTGCCATCCAAGCGATCACCTTTGCACCCGGAACAAAGCGCTCCAGAGCACTAATCATGGATGGCGTGAAGCAAACATCGCCAATGTTGCGGGTCTGCCAGGCGGTCCGCAGCAGGATAGTCGGAGGCTTGACTTGCGCGGCATTTGCTGCGGCCGTTGCCGCGAGCGCAGAGGAGGCAAATTGTCGGCGTGTGATCATTTTGGTTTCGGCTTGAATTCCAGCACTTGACCATTTTCCAATAGGCGAATGCTGAGTTTTGCGTAAGGCAAATTTTGGACTGACACTTTGCCGTCAATCGCAATGGCGGCAGCGGTTGCGGCGGACTGGCCAAGAATCATGAACACGGGCTCCATCCGAATGGAACCATAAGCGATGTGCGAACTGGACAGGGCAACGGGCACCAAGAGATTCGGCGCATCCCCTTGCTTGGGCACAATTGAACCATAGGAAATCTGGTAAGGTCCACGAGTGCTGACGCCAATGTCGCCCTCATTTTGAACAAAGCCATCGGGGGTGATGTAGCGTTGAATGTTGTGCGAATCCATGCCGTAGGAACCCATGCCGATGGGCTCGGGAGTGGGCCGGCGCTTCAGCAATTCATTTTCGGTCATCACATGTTTGCCCATCATGCGGCGAGCTTCGCGCACGTAAATCTGGTGCGGCCAGTTGCCACTGCCAGTGAACTCGTCTTTGGCCAATCCCCACTTAGCCATTTCCAGACGCACATCATCGGGCACTCGCGGATCGTTAGCAATGAAATAAAACCAGCCTTTTTGATACTCCTCGTGCTCCTTAATTATTTCCAGACGGCGCTTGTAGCTTGCCTCCGGATAATCATAATTGCGGCCAATGTTATCGGTACTGAAAGGGCCGTGATTGTTAGTATCAGTCTTCGCATTTGGAATGGGATCGAACTTTTGAAACGTCTCCCGCCAACCGGCTTCAAAAATACGCAGAAGCAGTTCATATTGCTTTGGATCGTATGTTTCAGGCTTAGGGAAAGCTACTCGATTTTCCGGAACCTGAGTCAGACACATTCGAAAACAGTAAGCTTGAATCTTGTTGTCAGCCGCACCGTATTGACCTGGGGACTCTGTGCTGATACGCGGGAGAACTCCACTCTTAGGATCGCCGGGAATCACGTAAGGAGAAATGGGCGTTTTCACTGCACCGAAATGATGCTTATGATGCAGCACGCCCGTCTGGATGCCATTCCATTGTTCATCGTAAGCGGCTTTCGATTCCCGGCCAGTGGTATAACTCACCCCTGCCGCCGCCATTAGGTCGCCTTCATAGGTAGCGTCGATGAACATTTTCGCTGAATATGTGGAACCGTCCATCATGGCTATGCTGGTGATCTGTCCTTTGCCGTCTTTCTTCACGCCGCTTTTACTGCGGTCAAGCCAGGAATCGCGGAAGATGGGCACTTTCAACTCCTTCATCCAAGCTTCATAGACGTTTTCGGCAACGTGCGGTTCAAAGATCCACATGGTGCGATTGCCGGCATCCATTGCCTCGGTTCCCTGCCCCTTGTTGCCATACTGATCACGCTTCTGCCAACGCCATGTTTCTGGCTTTTGATATTCAAGCCAGACGCGATGATAGAACTCACGAGCCAGACCGCCAATCACTGATTTATCGCCGGAATCGGTATAGCCTAAACCACCTGCGGTGAGGCCGCCCAGATGTTTTTCAGGACAAGCAATGACGACGGACTTGGCCATGCTTTTAGCTTGAACAGCAGCAGTCATTGCGGCGGAAGTGCAGCCGTAGATGACGATATCTGCCTTGTGGGAAGCTGCACTGGCCATGGCAGCAAATAGCGCCGCAAGTGTAAAACGAAATAAATTGTTCACGTTATTGTTGTCTCTCGTTTAAAAAGCCAGTCTTAATCCCAATTGCACGCGACGGGCTTCAAGGGAACCTGTTATACGGCCAAAGTTGGCGTTCACGTTCTGCCCATTCGCTCCCGCTGTAAAACTGACATTGGGCGAATTGTAGTTCACCGTATTAATTGCATTGAAAAATTCTGCGCGAGCTTCAAGCCGTGCTCTTTCGCGAATAGCAAAAGTCTTGAAAATCGAAAAGCTGATGTCCCGTAACCCAGGGCCTCGGGTGGATGGCATTGTCCGCGGAGCGTTCCCGATTGTGAAGTTCGCCGGGTTTCGAAAGGCTTCTGTGTCGAACCAACGAACTGGCGTGCGTTGATCAGAAGGTAGAGTAGGATCCCGCAGTACGTCAGGGTAGGCGATTCCAGTGAAATTATTCGATCCGCGCACTGCCAAAGGCAAGCCTGATTGGAAGGTGCCGATTCCATTGATCTGCCATCCACCCAAAACGCCATCTACCAAGGGGTTGGCATTGCTCAACATCGCACGGCTCTTGCCGAATGGCAATTCGTACACACCAGAAACAACCATGCGGCTGGCAACATCATCGGAATCAATGGCACGATCGATCCGCTGGTTAATTCTCCCGATGCGATAATCGCCGATACAAGAGTCGCCGGAATTGCCGCCGCCAATGGCTCCGCATCCGGTGATCAGTTTCGATTTAGTGTAATTGGCCAGTAGCGAGAGTCCGCTCGAGAAGCGCTTTTCTGCAGAGATTTGCAAGGAGTGATAGCTGGATGCGAGATTGGTATTTCCCCAGGTAGCAACTTGCAGGTAATCCGGGAAAGGCCTCAATAACTGACTTCGAGCCACCGTCCGGCCGGAGAGTGCACCAGTGGAGATTTGCCCAAAGAACGGGTTGGTCACCTGATCCTGCAACGTCAAGCCCAGCGCGAAATTCTTGGGGTCAAGCTGGTTCATATCGTAGTTCCCACCGAATAATTTCGTGCCCTTACTGCCAACGTAAGCCGCCTGCATGGTCCATCCCGCGAATAAGGACCGTTGAATGGCAAAATTCCACTGCTGCATGTATCCGGTGGGCGCATTGCTGGCCTGGAAGCGGACGTTCTGACCGCGGAATGCGCTGGGTCCACCAGTTGGCCCCAGTGGTTGGAGGACGGCTGCTGGACCATCGGAGAATTTAAACGCTCTGACCGGTCCGCCCCCAGCCGCTACGAACTGCGTATCTACCGAGAATCCTAAAGCATTCTGATTGTCAGGCACAATCGCTCCACTCTCAATTGGCAAATAGACAAGAGCGTAGCCGCCTCGAATAGCAGTCTTGCCGTCGCCCCAGGGATCCCAGGCGAAGCCGGCGCGGGGGCCGAAATTATTCCTATCCACTCGAATAAACGAAGAGTCCGCACCATTTACGCCTGCATACTGCAATGTGCCTGGCAGCTTGGTTTCCGGATTGATCAGGAAAGGCTGGAAATTGGAGTGACGGTTGTGGATTTCTGAAAAACCGTAACTGGCGTCATAGCGAATGCCCAGGTTCAACGTTAGCCGCGAAGTGATTTTCCAATCATCTTGCAAATACAGAGCTAGCGGCTTGGCTCGAGACTGGAAGAATGGTCGGAAACCCAAAGTGCCGCTTGAGACCTCACCCAATAAGAATGTTGCCAGGCCAATACCGTTGCCCGCCGGAGAAAGCGGATTGCCTGTTAGTGCGGCGTTGAATGAGAAATTGCCTGAAGGGTTAAGACGGTTGATGAAGCTGTTACGCCAGTCGCGTAAATCCACACCCGCCTTAAAGCTATGCCTACCGCGAATGTAGCTGAATTGATCCACTATTTGTGCAATGTTCTGAGCCCGTAATCCACCGGAAAAATTCGGGTTGCCGATGGTCAGCAAGCCGGCAATCTGGACTGGGGGGAAGGTGTCTTGGGGGATGTTGGATGGGTAGCCCAACTTCGCCGGCCAACCCTGATCGAAGCTTGGATGCAGAAACGGCAAATACTGCCGGGTGATTCCAACGCGCACATCGTTCACCATGGATGGTGAAATTGTTTTGGTCCAAGCCAGAACGGCATTGTGGTTATCCCGTTGATCGTTGCGAGCCCCAGGGTCGGCGGCCCCCAAACCAAACCCGGCATTCTTTAGAATGTTCCAGGAAAAAGAATAGCGGAAAAACAGGTTACTGGTTTCATTAATGCGATGATCGATGCGTGTTGTAGAAACGGTTTGGTTCGATGTGGATTTAGCCAGCGAAACAAAATTGTTGACGTTGGTGATTGCATCCGTTGGCCTCGCGTTGGCCTGCGGCATGTAAGGAAGTACCTTCGCGGACAGGGAGTCGAAGCGCGCCCGGGGAACAATATTGCCAGGGAACAGGGTGCGCACAAAGCCACTGCCTGCAGGATTCGGCACAGTTGTGGCGGGGTCATAAATGGGGATCATTTGCCCTCTGGCGTCGAAAGCACGGCTGAAATCGCCTGCACGCTGATCATCCGGGGCAACCGTCGCAATTTGAGGTGCGCCGGTAGACCGCCACAACCATTGCTCCCATCCAGCAAAGAAGAAGCTGCGATTCCGTCCATCGTAAAGCTTCGGAATATAAACCGGCCCTCCAATGGTTCCTCCATATTGGTTGTAACGCAACACCTGTTTGGTGCGGCCAGTCCGAGGATCGGGCTGCGTGGAAAAAGCGTTGCGCGCATCCAGGGAATCGTTGCGAATAAATTCATACAGAGAGCCCTGTATGCGGTTGCCGCCGGCCTTGGTAACCGCGTTGATGACCCCGCCTGCAGTTTGGCCATATTCCGCTTTCAGCGCATTGGTTTCAACGCGAAATTCCTGAACCGCATCAGACATCGGCACTACGGAAATTTCGTTATGCACAGCAGCAGTGTTGGAAACACCGTCAAGGAAGAATTGATTGCCATAGGCCGGGCCCCCATTAATGCGCATTTGCGAGAAGGTCTGATTATTTACCTCAGCAAAGCCATCGGTTGCATTGGAACGAGGCACCACGCCAGCCACAATCTTTACCAGGTTGAACACGTGGCGCCCATTGAGAGGCAAATCCGCAATTCTCTTTTGCTCAACTACTGTGCCTAGAGAGGAGTCTTCGGTTTGGATTCGCGGGATTTCGGAAACCACGTCGATCCTTTCTGCAACGTCACCCAACTGAAGTTCCAGGTCCAGGCGGAAGCGTTGAGCCACTTCGACTGTAATGCCAGAGCGGTAAGTCTGCTTGAAACCAGGGCTCTTGGCTGTCAACTCATAGCTGCCGATGGGGAGATTGGTGATGAGGTAGGTTCCGGTCTCGTTGGAAGTCGCACGATGTGTAATGGACGTACTCAGGTGGCGGGCCACAATTTCAACGCTCACTAGGGGCGCCTTTTGTGGATCGGTGACAGTTCCTGTAATCGCTCCTAGTGCGGTCTGCGCATGAACGGTGGCGGGCAACATTGCAATTGCGAAGAAGACGATTGGTAGTTTCATATTTAATTATTTCAGCCTACCACCACCGCAGATGGAGACGGAAAATAGCATAAAAACTGGAGGCATCACCATTCAAGCCGCAAAGTCACCTGTACCTGCCTTGGACGAAAACCCGTCCCGGTGTTGTAGGAATTTAATAAGCTGACAATTCCAGTTAATGCCGGAACGTTCAGTCCTTGAACATTAAACACATTGAACACATCTACATTCGCCCTCAGCCGCAATTTTTCCGTAACATTAAAGTACTTCAACATGGAAGCATCGGTGACCCAATTGAATGGGCCTAGCCGGGATTGGTTGCGCCAAGGATGCAAACCTGTATCTGCATCTACTCGCTGAATCACGCCGTTGTTCAACTTAACGTACACAAAATCAGTATCCCAATCTGCAGAGCCAGCGGCGTTTGCCTGCCCTCCGTTTGGCCATGGAGTAATAGGCTTTTGTGCCGGATGATAATCAGCCGGCAATCCAAAAACTCCGTTGCGTAAGCCTGCTGCATTCCGGCTATCCTTAAAACGTTCAGAAATGTAACCGTTAAACCACAAATAACCCTGAACGCAACGTTCGTCCTTGGGATTAGTGCCAAGCGCAGGTGTGGACCGGCAGTCAAGAATCGGATACTTTTTCCCATACACTTCAATGTTCGAAGTTTCACCCCAGTTGTCGGTGGGAACAACAAACCAAGTGCTAAGCAAAGTACCTGTACCGGAGGTTTTCCAGCTACCAATGAGTGCGTTCAAAGGTCCACGGGCGTTTCTTCCAAGGGAACGACCGCGTCCAAAAGGTAAATCGTAATTCCAATTCCAACGCACTCGATGTTTTGGAATTCCTGTGTCACGACTGTAGTTTAGAAAGCGGTTCAATTCCTTTGGATCCTTCGGTACAGCATCGGGTAAATAGGCATCAGGCGTTCCGCCGATACCATCGCGGAAGGAGTTCCCAGCAGCCCGCAGCGCGTTAGTCATGCTGTAGAAAATCTGGAATCCAAGCCCTTTGCTGAATCGGCGTTGCACTTCGGCGGCAAATACACTGGTATTGATAAAACCCGTCTTTTGCAAAATACGAACTGAAGCATAGGCGTTTTGGTCATAAGGACGGCGCGCTACGCTAGCAAAAGTTCCGATTGGCAGTGCTTGTCCAGTTGTTGTGTACCAGACAAAATCGGTCTGCGTCGGATTGATCTCCTGCAACTGGTCAGCATTTGCTCCATGCTTACCAGAGTAGGTAAGCCGGAGTACGGTGCTGGTATTGAACTGCTTTTCAAGTGCGAGGTTCCACTCATGAATTCGCATGCTGGGAGTGTCACCCAAAGCCACCACCCCTATGCCGCGCCCAACTGCTGACGGATTGTTGATGTTAATCACAGCCTGCACTATTTATCCCCGCAGTCACTGGCGGCGCAGCGCGCAAAAGATAGTTGGTAACTCCGTCCGGACTTTGCGCGGCGGAATTGGGAGCATAACTAAACGACCACCGGCTCAAAGCCGGTGGGTTCGGTTGCGACTGAAAGTCGCCGGACGCGGCTGAAGCCGCCTACGTTTCCGGGGCAGTGATCTTG
>JAYTTF010000286.1:0-12072 GCA_043745195.1 Bryobacterales bacterium
TCCTCAGCGCTGCGTTTCGTCATTTTTTGGGCGGAAAGGTCCTTGGCAGCCCCGGTCGACTCGCGGATGCTACGTGTTGACTGCTTTTTTTAGGTTAAAACGTGTATCCTATCCCAATGCGCTTTTCTACAAGTAGCGCAGGGTACTAGGGATTGTAGTAGAACATCCCTCCCCAGCAAGGCCCTCGTTAACCTAAGCCAGCACTCAGAGCTTGGCTATCCCTGGAATAATTTGAACCATTTGTACCAAAGCATGTCCAATTGGGGGAAAGTGAGTTGCCAGGAATGTTACAGTTGGCAGCGCTCCGAACTGCAGAAGCCGCCAGCCAAACCCGGCGTCGAGTTCCCCAGCTTTTGTGTTGGACAAACGGCTCAACAATGGATCCTTGTCCATTAGATAGAAGGTTGTAACCATCAGGGTGGCAGCGATGCCGAAGAGCAGACTTGCAAAATTCGTCATGGTGCCAATGGGTTGGAATGGATAAACATTTAGGGCTACGAATAGCATTGTCATGGACGTACCCAGGTATCCAAGGAGGTTGCGCAATTGCATAAAAGCGTAGCGGATGAAGGATGCGTATTGCAGTGCTATCACTTGGTTTTTCAAGTTCACAAGCTCTTTCCCCTTATCCTTTGTTACGGTTTCAATAATGGCACCACCACTATGCGATTCGATGCGCATCGGAAGCAGTGAGGAATGGCTGCTCTCCTTTTCGGACTCGCCGGAATGACGCCAACCCTCAATTCTCAGTTCCTTCCATGCTCCGTCCACTAGTTCTAGAATGTATTTGCCGCACTCTTTTTCCACCTCATTGTTGATGGTCCAAAGGTCTTCAAACATTTTTTCATTAGAAAATGGTTTTTTTGAAAGGAACCGTTTCATAAACGAATCTATGCTGTTGCAAAGAGTGGTGTGATCTTCCTTGCCTTTTTCGTCGATGGCACAGAGAAAATCCGCAGTCATTTGCAGGCCGATCATGTTAGGCCGCAACCCGCCAATGGACCAAATGGAACTCCAGGAAACCCTGTCCGGAAGATGAGTAAAGCCTGTTCGGAGTGGGTGGTATTCGAGTCTGCGCAACAGGTTCTGCAGGGAAAACCATAGATTCCCAAATCGCCAAACAGTGTTGATGGCCAAGCTACTTAGTACGCAGAATAGGCAGGTCCAAACGCAGGTTGCAAGCTCATGCCAGTTGCCCGTCAACCTGATTTCGATATCGTGGATTTTGAGATCATACATATAAACGATTGGAACTGATAAGCCCAAAAAAACAACAGTGGACCAACCAAAGAATATCTTCGATTTGGCTTCAACTTGATCCATCAAGTCCTTCACCTCATCTTCATCGGAATGGGAGCCTTTCGACAAAGGCAGCGGTGAAGGCTTAGGGTGGTAGGCGTAAGATTGGAGGTAACAGCTACGCACGCGGGTCCAAACGCAAGCATGGATTCCTAAAATCAGAGCGCACAGAGGCAACACTGGAGAGACTCCATTGGCGAAGGAAAAATAACGGGCTGCAATTGCCGGGCCAGCCTGTCCGGAGTCGATACTACTGATTACGGCAAGTAGAAATCCAAAGGGAACAAACAGGCTGACCACGCCAGTAACTGAAAACAGCCACAACCAGCGTTCGCGCTTTTGTTCAGAAACAAGCAAGTCTGCCCACCTTTTGCGATCCTTCTCACTCTTGTATTTGGTGAGGTTCAACTTTGCAGTTGGGCAACTAAACGGGTATGCAACCGTTGCGAATCTTGTTAACAGCAGCCACGACGATTTCTTGAGCAGCCAATAGGCTAGTCCCGGAACTGCTGTTAGCATTAATACTAATAAAAAGAAGGCCCACACAGGGCCTTTATGGATAAACCGCCAGATATTGTCGGCTTGACCTCCTTCCATGGCTTTCAACGGCCATTCCCCATCGAACCCGACCACAGAGACAACAGTATCCGGGATCCCGGTAGGCGAGCCAAGCAAATAAAGAGCTGCCCGGTAAATACCAAAGGCGGATCCGCCGGGTTGCTCAATTTGGTGCAGTGAAACCGCTCCTGTAGGCTGTTGAGAAATTGTCATAACTCCGCGCAGAGAAACAGAACCGGTATCCATCAACACATCCGAATCCAGGACACCCAAACGTAAGTTGGGAGTGGCTTCCTGGAAAAACCGCGTAAGAAAAACAGCATCCAGGCTATCAGATGACACTATCACGAGGCTCTTAAAACCCTGCCGTTGTAAGGAACTGGCAAAATGGCGGAGGCTGATTTGTTGGGATACTGCGGCATTTTGGAGGGAAAAAATGGGAAGTGCATCGGAAGGGTTCTGTGATGCCTTAAAGTGAATCGGAAGTCGGTCTAGGCGTAGGCTTTTGGGGAAGATGCTCGACATCAAGTTAGAATCGGCTTCGTACGCTCCCCTCAAATTGAGAAGGTCTCTTGAGTAGCCGAAACACTGAACCTGCTTGTCGTTGCACACATCCTTGTTATTTGGGTTTTTTTGAGCACTCTCGACTCTTAAGCCAGCGATCACGCTGCCAAAAGCTGTATCCGCTTCACGCAACACCGCCTTCTTGTTTCCGGGTAGTTGATCCAACATGATTCTCAACCCACTCTTTTTCGCGAGTTGCACCAAAGATATTTCATAACTCGAGCCGGCTACTTGCTTCAACGCTTTTTCCAACTCGGGCAACTCGGCCGTCCCGCTGACTGCGTTTATTGTGTGAAACCCTAATGAAGCATTTTCGCGAAGCGAGATCCCCAGCGACTTTACAGAACCGGAAAAAAACGGTCCGGCCATCCACAGATCCTTTCGATTGAACAAGTCTTTGTGTTGCTTCAATGCGTTTGCAAACTGAATTTTAGAAATGCCTTGAATTGGGCTATCGCCAATCAGAAATATTAGCTTCAACTTGTCATTTTTCGCATCGGTAGACCGAAACAGCCAAGTGCCGGGACGCTCCAAGTCCTTTTTGGCTTCCGTTTTTGGTTCTGCCATGTTGGTGGTGGAAGGACTTTGAATTGGTTTCCAAGGCAGAATATTCGTTCGATAAGGGATATAACCCAGCTCGTTAAAAGCAGTGCGGATAGCGTCAAGGGAACGATCCGTCTCCAGGGACATTGCACTTGCGTTAGGGTCGGGGATGAAAACGAAAAATGGCTCCACATCGCTCAAGCGGTTACCGATCGTACTCTTCGAGCATTCAGCCTCCTTTGCTTCTCCCTCTTCCCGAACCTTAAAACGTGATTTCTTTCCAGCCTCGTCTTCCAACGACACGCTCAAAGTTTTCGGTTGTTCTTGTGGTTTGGGTTGCAAATCAAAATAATCGGCAAGCACTTGGCAAGCCGTGTGTAGCGGCCAGGCAGCCCGGGCCGAAGTGTCGGCCGGAGAAGTGCTACCAATGACAGAGGGACTGCCTGTGTTTTGGTAACCTCTCGGTTGCGGTGCATTTGGCGGCTCAGAGCTTTGACCAAAAAAGGAGGCGATTGCCAAAGCCAAGGGCAAGGCGAAAAGCGCGGAATATGATCGTTCGTTCACAGGGCACCTGCTATTTCAAATAGCGTGGAAAAGGAGCCAAAAGTGACAAATTAAATATAAGAAGGCCAAAGTGACATGTATTTCAGGCTAATGGCCATAGTGTTGATTGATCAGCTTATTAATTTAACGCGCAGCTTTTTGGAACAAGCAGGGACATGGTCACTGTAGTTTGAACGTGCCAAATTTGCGGAGGGTTTCGCAAATTGATAAGCGCGGTGTGCTGACGAATGGGAGATTTCGTATATCTGCAGCAGTTAACAGATTAGTTGGGTTTACCTTACATGTCTAAATTTCGCGTTTTCCGCCGAAGGATCACAAGACAAGTCAGCCCCATTGCCAGGAGCACCATGGATTGGGGTTCAGGAACAGAAGCAGGCGGAATAAAGGTAACCGGCTGAGGCGTGATTGGCGTGCCAGCCTGATCGGAAATGAAGAACGAGTCATTCTTAATAAAGTATGCTTGGCTTTGAGCGTCAACGGCCGTGGAGGTTAATTCTGCGTAGTAGGTCATCCCTCCCGTTAAGGAAATCGGCGTAGGAAAGTTAAACTGATGGACGCCAAAACTTCCGCAATTACCTGTATAGACGGGCGCGGAGCAAAAAAGTGAATGGGTTAAAGTGAGTGAGGCAAGTTGTATGCCGGTGGCATCAACTCCCTGGTATAAGGCTAATCTGACATTGGCGGTAGTATTGGGTCCGTCTTTCATTACAAACAAACCACCCGCGAAATCAAAATTGCTGCTTAGTGTCATGATCCATTTTGAGGTGTGATTCACGTCAATCTGTGTCTGTGCACCAGTTTGACCGGTTGCAAGGTAGTAGGTTGGCGTGGCACTGCCCATGATCGAGAATGAAAAAAAGGCTACCGTGAAGAGTGGGCATTTCCACTGGCGGATACCAGCAGTAGGACCGATTGAATGTTTCAATATGAATTAAGTATGCTTCTACTCGATGATCGATTCCATAGTGGAACGTTTTGATCTTCCCGGATATTTCTATCTAGGCGAGTATTAGTAGGTAATGGATCGGGAGTACTTGACACCAAACGATTCTGGCTTCACTGTTTATTTGTGGTATTTGTGGTGCGGCCCTTATCTACGTATTCTTCCGTATATGAGAAACGCAATCCTTTTACTTCTGGCCGCGCAACTTGTTCACGCTGAAAACTGGGTTTCCAGCCAAGATTTAGCAACCTCTAATTGAAGGAGCTTTTCATCTCCTGGTTTTGTGCCGAACGCCTAGTTACTCCAACGCTGTAAGTAAGGCACAAACAAACTCTTGAACAGCGATGCTGAGACCGGATTCTTTTAAATATCCAAGTTGCGCACATCAAGCGCATTGTCTTCGATGAATTTGCGGCGTTGTTCCACGTCTTCGCCCATGAGTGTGGAGAAGATCTGATCGCTCTCCACCAAATCCTTTAAGTCAACACGGAGTAGCGTGCGCTTTTCGGGATTCATGGTGGTTTCCCACAACTGTTCGGCATTCATTTCGCCCAAACCTTTGTAGCGTTGAATGTTGACGTCTTTCATTCCTTCTTCGCGAGCAAAGGCTAGCAGGTCGCGCCAATTTGCCAGCACTTGGGGTTGACCGGTCTCGCCTTTTTTTGCGGTGAAAGGTGGCTGGTTGTGCTTGGAAAGCGATTTTGCGAATGATCGGAGGCGACGGAAATCGGGGCCGGTGGCGAATTCAATGTTGATTGTGCGGCGGGCATTTGTTGGGTCAATGTAGACGATGGTCCAGGCACCGTGCTCTTCATCCTGAACCAATTCAGCTTCCACTTTTGCGGCCTTCATCGCTTCCAGGATGGGTTTGATGTTTGCCTGATCGGTGAAATCTACTTTGGAATCGATCTTCAAATCCACGTTGGTCAGCAATTCCACCACACGTAAATCACGGAGGCGCTTTTCTACTTTTCGATAGACACCTTGAAATTCATCGAGGCCATTGAGGAATGTGCGAAGTTCAGCGCCTTCAACCTTTGTTGCAGGGCTGCCGTATTCCACCACCAAATTATCCGTTGCACGCTTCAGAATTTCTTTGGTGAATTCCTTATCGTCCTTAATGTAGTCTTCCTTCTTACCCTTCTTCATGCGATACAAGGGCGGCTGTGCAACAAAGACGTGACCGCGTGTAATCAATTCCTGCATGTGGCGGAAGAAGAAAGTCAGCAGCAGAGTGCGGATATGGCTACCGTCCACGTCTGCGTCGGTCATGATGATGATCTTGTGATAGCGGAGACGCGCCATATCGAAATCGTTATGGCCAATGCCGGTACCAATGGCGGTGATCATGTGCCGAATTTCGTCGTGGCCCAGCATTTTGTCATAGCGGGCTTTTTCTACGTTGAGGATTTTTCCCTTCAGCGGAAGAATCGCCTGGAATTTACGATCGCGGCCGGACTTGGCCGTGCCGCCTGCAGACTCGCCTTCGACCAGATAGATTTCGCATCGCGAAGGATCTTTTTCCTGGCAATCGGAAAGCTTGCCGGGCAAGCCGCCCGAATCAAGTGCGCCCTTGCGCCGAGTTAGATCGCGAGCCTTGCGGGCAGCTTCACGGGCGCGGGATGCATCAATCGCCTTGCCGACGATTTTTTTCATGACGGCCTGATTCTTCTCAAAAAACTCGCCGAGCTTTTCGTTGACTAACTGCACCACATGGCCTTGAATATCGCTGTTTAATTTGCCTTTAGTTTGGCCTTCGAATTGGGGTTGAGGAAGCTTGACGGAAATTACTGCGGTGAGACCTTCGCGGACATCATCGCCACTGAGGTTTTCCTTTACATCTTTGAACAGACCGGCAGTTTGACCATGGGCGTTAATTGTTCTGGTGAGTGCACTGCGGAATCCGCTTAAGTGGGTGCCGCCATCGACGGTGTTGATGTTGTTGGCGAAGCTGAAGACAGTATCGGTGTAGCCGTCGTTATATTGAAGCGCCACTTCCATGCTGATTTTGCCAAGGTTATTTGGCAAATCTCGTTCGCCTTCAAAATAGATTGGTTTTTCGTGCAGTACGGATTTGGACTTGTTCAAATGCTTGATAAATTCAGCAATGCCGCCGGAGTAGTGGAACTCGTGGTGATTGGGTGGTTCCACGCGTTCGTCATACAACTGAATGGTGAGGCCCTTGTTTAGGAAGGCGAGTTGGCGAAGGCGATTGGCTAGTGTGTCGAAATTGTATTCACTGACTGTGAAGATTGTGGAATCAGGCCTGAAGGTGATTTGAGTGCCGTGCTTCTTCCCGGCTTTTCCTGCGCGCACTATCGGGGCTAGCGGCGCGCCTTTTGAATACTCTTGCGTCCAGGTGTAGCCATCGCGCCAAATTTCCAAGTCGAACTTTTCAGAAAGTGCATTGACGCAACTGACGCCGACGCCATGAAGGCCGCCTGAGACTTTGTAAGTGTTGGAATCGAATTTACCGCCGGCGTGTAGTTTGGTAAGCACCACCTGCGCTGCGGAAACGCCTTCTTCAGCATGCATGTCGACGGGAATTCCGCGGCCGTTATCTTCAACGGAGATGGAATTATCGCTGAGGATTTTCACAATGACGGTGTCGCAATATCCTGCCAGCGCTTCGTCGACAGAGTTGTCGACCACTTCCCAAACAAGATGATGCAAGCCTTGTTCAGAGGTGGATCCGATGTACATTGCCGGACGAAGCCGGACTGCTTCCAAACCTTCCAGAACCTTGATGCTAGTGGAATCGTAATTCCCAGTCGGTGTACTCAATTTGACTTCCTTGTGTGACTAAATGACGTTTGAAAATTTAAGCCGAGTGGTTCAGCTCACCTCAAATACGCATTGGCATTATGATGTAACGGTAGGTGTAAGCCGGGTCCCCACCAGGTCGCATTTCGCCGGCGGCTGATCCATCTTTGAAGTGGAACACCACTTCGTTTTCCGCCGTTGCGCGTAGAAATTCGATGATGTACTGGCCGTTGAAACCAATCTGCACTGCGGGGCCATCGTAGGAAACTGAGATGGTCTCTTCGCTTTCGCCCGTTTCTGAAAGCGAGGAGTGCAATTTGAATTCGTTGGCTGCTGCTGTTAGCTTAATGGCTCTGGAGCGTTCATCAGCGAACTGCATAACGCGTTCCAGTGCCCCGCGCAATTCATCTTTTTCAAGCGAAACCGCATGGGCGTGTTCTTTGGGCAGCACGCGTTCAAACTCAGGAAAATTGCCGGTTAATTTACGGCTGATAAGCAGGCGTTCCCCAAGGCTGAAGAACAAGTGATTGTCGTCACCGGAGAACATGAGTTTCGCATCTTCGGCGGCGTCAGCCGCGAATTTCAAAATTTCGTTCATGGCTTTGCGAGGAAGCAGCGCACGGTACGGCGCTTTCAGATTTCCCAGCGGAACTTTCTGTTCCACCAGCGCCAAGCGGTGGCTATCGGTAGAGACCATCATCATGCCGTCAGCTCTGACAATCAGAAGCGCGCCATTGAGGGTGAATCTTGATTCTTCAGCGGAGATGGCAAAGATGGTTTTAGAAATCATCTGCGCTAAAGTCTTCACGGGAATTTCGGCCAGGACTTCGGGCAGGTTCGGCAGTTCTGGAAAGCTTTCACGGCTCATACCGGCGATGCGTGTTTTGCTGCGTCCGCAGGTGATGGTTGCCCATTGGTTATCGGCGAATTTGATATTGATTTCGCCATCAGGAAGCAAGCGCACGTAGTCCAGCAGCTTTTTAGCGGGAATAGTTCCAGATCCGCCTTTTTTCACTTTGGCAACGGCTGAACAGCGCACACCAAGCTCAAGGTCGGTTGCGGTTAAGACAATCCGGTCACCTTCGGCTTCAATGAGCACGTTCGACAAAATTGGAATTGTCGTTTTCTTTTCGACAACGCCTTGCGACAAGTTCAACTCGCGGACCAGATCCGCCTTGTTGATTGCGAACTCCATGCTGTCTTCCTTTCTCTTCCCCGGGCCATGTTCCAACTGGTTCTAACTTGTCTATAAAATAGTAATTTATATAAGTATAGGAACCGTAGGTGCTGTGGAAAAGTTGATTTCTCTCTAAATTATAATAAACTCAAGGCCTTGCTGTCACTGATACCCTATGAAAACTTCTATAACAAAGGGTGGGAAACCGGGGTTGGGTACTTCTTCCACCGATTTCCAAAGGGTCTTTGTAGGCCCTTTTGTGGAAATCTAAACAAGTCTATGCAATTGAATCAGATAGCTTGTGTATTAATCTGTTCAAATCTACATC
This sequence comes from Bryobacterales bacterium, assembly GCA_043745195.1. Lineage (GTDB taxonomy): Bacteria > Acidobacteriota > Terriglobia > Bryobacterales > Bryobacteraceae > JANXSF01. The sequence goes on from JAYTTF010000286.1 coordinate 8,740, forward strand.
ATTTTGACGGAGCGACTCAATCTTGTGAATTGAGTGTAAAACGGTTGTATGATGCTTTCCGCCAAAGGCCTTACCTATTTCTGGTAGTGACGCTGGGGTGAGGTCCTTGGCGAGGTACATGGCAACCTGGCGAGGATAACTGATATTGCGCGCATTGCTCTTCTGCTTGACCTGAGCTGGGGTAAGGTCGAAATGTTGAGCTACGGTTCGGATGATGGAATCGATGGAAATACGGCGGTCCTGACCGGTGATAATGTGCTTCAGGACCTGCTGCGCCATTGCCAACGTGATTGGGCTGTTGGTGACGGATGAATAGGCACCGAGTTTTACCAGCGCTCCTTCAAGTTCGCGCATGTTGCTTTTGGTTTTGGTGGCGATTAAGACGCGGACTTCTTCGGGTAGGTTGATGCCTTGTTCGTGGGCCTTCTTATCCAAGATGGCCATTTTGGTTTCAAGGTCGGGAGGCTGTACGTCCACCAGAAGGCCCCATTCAAAGCGGCTGCGAAGGCGTTCCAGCAGGCCTGGTGTTTGTTTGGGAGTGGTATCGCTGGAAAGTACGATCTGTTTCTGGTGATCGTAGAGTTCATTGAATGTGTGGAAGAACTCTTCCTGGGTACGTTCCTTGCCGCCGAGAATTTGGACGTCGTCGACTAGGAGGACGTCAGCAGTGCGGTAATGCTGGTGAAATTCGCGCATACGGTCGGTTCGGATGCACTGGATCATTTCGTTCATGAAGCGTTCGCTAGAGGTGTAGACGACTTTCATTTCCTGGAAATTTTCAATGAGTGAGCGGCCGATGGCGTGCATGAGATGCGTCTTTCCCATTCCAACACCGCCATAGATGAACAGTGGATTATAGCTTTGAGATGGGCGTGTGGAAACTGCCTTAGCGGCGGCATGGGCGAACTGATTGCAGGAACCGACGACGAAATTGTCGAAGGTGAATTTGGAATTGATTTGAGTGATGGGTGCTTGGAAGGTCAAGTCGGAACTGGGCCTGGAAGAGCCATTGCCGATATTATTGTGAAGCTGTGACTGGTCGGCACCGGACACTTCATAACGTACGGTGCGAATGGGCAAATGCAGCTTTAGAATGGCTTGGGAAACACGATCGGCGTATTCCTGCTCCATCCAGGAGCGAGTGGAATCGTCGGGAACCCGGATAAACAACCGGTCGGCTTCTTCACGGCCTAAGACAGTATCAGCAAACCAGTTTTGGTAGCTTTCCTGACTTATATTTGTAGCGATTTCTTGTTTTATGCGGTCCCAGCTATTCATGCCCATCCGATTCTTTTGAAATTTGAAAACAAAATACCCACATATTTTCCACAGCCTGTGGAAAATATAGGCCAACTAACTTGTTACGGGAGTATCCCAGATCGTCAAAAGCCTTAGGAGGGTCTAGGTTGAGGTCCTCTCAAAAAGCAGTGCGAGGTTCAGTCTAACACATTTGGCAGTGGTGGTTACAAGGGTTTTCTTTAACTATAAGGCTATTGTTTTTAACAATATAACATTTTGTATTGAATTTGTTTCACGAATGTTTCAGTTAAATACTACAATAATAGTGATTTGTTTTGCGACAAGATGTTGGAAAGCAACGAGATAGGGTAAAGAGCCTAGAGTAGCGAATGAAGTATTGACGCGGGGCTGTTGAAATCGTTGAGGGAAGGGACGAGTTGGAGCTGCTAGTACTGAGAAATTTGACAGGGAAGGGTGTTCGAGAGAGAATAGGAGAGTCTACCAGCGTGTTGGCAAAGCAGTCCTTCCTTTATAAGCGGGAGTAACTCAGTTGGTAGAGTGCAACCTTGCCAAGGTTGATGTCGCCGGTTCGAACCCGGTCTCCCGCTCCAATTTTCTTGAAATCAACATTTTTGAACTACAACCCTGGGTTAGTCTATGGTTGAACTCTGTTTTGTTCGGCATGCACCGCCGATGAAGAACAGGATATTGGATGAGAGGTGATCTGGGCGAAATAATACCAAGTTACCGGAGATTACGAAAGCGTGCAACCTCATCAGGAACTCACCAATTTTTCCATTCAGTCAGGATCCAGCGACTTCTTGACTGCCAGTAACCTAGCTCAGCCATGCGTAACTTTGGACCCAACTATTTCATCCGGCGAAAACCAGTGAACGAATTTCGCTTTTCATCGCCTTCGGGGTAGCCTGCGTCTGCACTACTAATGAGGTTACCTATTCTCCATTAATATCGAAGTATATTAAATTAAGTTTAAGTTCTATTTAGGCGGTATGGATGAAAGTGGCACCTTTTAGAAGTTGCAATAAGGCCTTCTTCCCGCATAATACGGGCAGAGGTCACTTCCATGCTAAACACGCAATTTTGGTTCAACGCCAACCGGAATAACTCATCGTCTTCGCATCTCTGCGGGGCGCTAATAACTTCGTTGCTTCTGCTTTCCACCCCTTGCTTGGCGCAGGCACCGCAAACTCGACCGCCAGGCACTTCAGATGTGTTGGTTGACGGTGCTGTGAATCCAAGTCAAATTCCGGACGATATTGCTTACGTCCATTTCTTTCAGGTCCTTATGAAAAATCCCATAAGCAAGGATCCTAAGGCCGACGAAATGCGGAGGCAATCGTATGTCCGTCACTATTTCTCCCTGTCCTGCGGGGCTACCAACCGCACTCTAACACCGGCACAGCGGGATAATCTTCTCGCAGTCGTCGACAAAGTGACGGTCGAGTATTTGGCCGCCCATTCCCGCATGGTGGCTAGCGGTGGTCAGGCCGGATACGATGCCGCCCGTCAATCGATTCAAGCACTTACTGTGGCGGTGTTCAACGGCCTCTACGGCACAGACCCCGATCTGGCCGCGAAGGTTAAAGATCACGTCCGCGAACATGTCAAGGGGACAATCAAAATCATTTCCGCCAAAATCCCCCAACAGTTGTAGATTGACCCGCCGAATACGAACAATTAAAACGAGGATTACAATGAACAAATTACAAGTAGTAACCGTGCTGGCTGGCTTGACGTTTTTGGCTCCTACTGCGATCCACGCACAAGGATGGATGCCTGATTCAAGCTCTACGTCGGTCGATATTTGGTCCGACGCTTCAACTTTTTATGCAGTGGGCTATACCTTTGGCTCCATGTCGGTTCACACTTATGCAGTGGATGTTAATGTGGTAACTTCATTGGGCCAATACTATAACTTCCCGGGTGGCGAACTTCAGATGGGAACAGTCTCCACGGCTACCAGCGTTCCCTGGGACTTTTACGACGATGGAGAATATTTAGTAACGGTAACGCATCGCGGCTATTGTTTGGCCGCTCAAGCGGCCTTTACGTTGGCTTGGGCTCAACTAAGGA
>JAYTTF010000287.1:0-12071 GCA_043745195.1 Bryobacterales bacterium
ACCCGCCTAAAACGCGCAGGTATGCATTGGACACTCAAGGGCGCCAACGCCGTCATCGCCCTCCGTTGCTGCCATCTCAGCGGTAGAGCTGAGGACTTCCGGGAAAGAAGGCATGGCGCTATCGCCGCCTGATCCGTCACTTTTCCCCCGTACACCCCAGTCCCTCCCATCCAAAACCCGTTAACTCCTTTCATTCATAAAAGACGACGGCCCTTTATCTAACCTCTTATCTACCGCCTAATATTCAAACATTCTCCAAGCCTCGCGGTAACCTCCACCCTCCTATCTGATCCCCAAAACGGCAGTTAACGCACCGTCCATAGATCAGCTCCGTACCCACCGACAGTTGCGTGGAAACCATCTGTCACCTGAATGGTGAGCGCTCTTTCGATTCTAAATTCAATCGTGGGGCTCGGCTTGGAACTAAAATGCGGAGGGGCTGCCAAATCCGGGACGGGGCTGCAATTCAATGAAGATATTCTGCTTACGGAAGACTTGCAAAAGAATTGCACCCCCGTCCCGGATTTCACGAATTGGACAGACAGGGTGCCGGTTACGGCTTTCAACTTCCGTTTCTAGACACTATAAGGTTCATATATTGACCCGGAGGATTTTGTTGGAAGCATTGGATTAGATCACGTATTCAGTTGCCGATCAGACCTGACTGTGGGTCATGCTGACAAGATCAGTGATCCGTTCAGCTGCTCTTCCAAAACTCCGCAGATAAAGCCCCAACCATAAGCGCGGGCTTTGCGATTTTCACAGAGTACCTGTTGCTCAATGAAATTTGATCGTTCCCTATTTTTTCTTAGCCGTTGCTTTCTTGGCGATGATCATGTCCTTGATTTTGTCGTAGGTGGCTTGAGGTACGCCAGCCTTCGCCACGATATCGTCCTTGCCATTGTACGGCCGGTTGTCGATGATCTTTTTGGAATAAACGGCACCGATTCCTGGTAACTTTTGCAACTCTTCGGCGGTTGCCGCGTTAACGTCCAGCAGTGTGCCTGTCTTGGCCGCAGCCGCTGGAGCTTCTATTTTCGCGTCCTTTTTTGGTTGTGCATAGGAGTTGCTCATGCACAGGGAAGCAAGAAAAATGGTGAGTAATTGAATTAGCTTCATGGATCAATTGTACTCGCGAAAGCAGTGCTTGGGAAGGGACGGTAGTTCAATCACCCCGCCCGCAGGCGAACGAGGTCCATGGAGTCGCCTACTCCACTGCGAAGGCCAGCAGCGCACTTCCAGACGCGATAGCAACGTACTGTTTTCCCTGGTACATGTAACTCATCGGGTTCGCCCAGATCTCGCCGCCAGTTTGTATGCGCCAAAGTAAGTTCCCTGCCACCGCGTCCAGGGCGAAAAAGTCCCCCTCCATGGTTCCGGAAAAAACCAGATCGCCGCCAGTGGCGAGCAATCCACCCCAGGGCGGCGAATGAGTTCGGAACTCCCAAGCCAACTCTCCGCTCAAAGGGCGCAACGCCCGTAGAGCCCCGTATGGTTCCTCGTTCGGATTGTCACGCTTGAACGCCCCCAGATAGAACTGCCCGGGCTTATACTGCGTTTCCGTTTTGAAGTAATAGGCGCCCTTTTCCCGCACATTTTGATAAAACAGCTGAGTCCGCGGGCTATACGACGGGCTGAACCAGTTGGCGCTTCCGTCGTCATCGGGGTACACAAGCGCGCCCTTGGCGTTGGGTACCGTCTCCGGATTCGGTACTGGCCTCCCAGTCGGCCCGATCGACAGCGCCCAGTTCTGCCGAGCGAAGCTCTTGGCGTGCAAAAACTCGCCCGTGACGCGATCCAGAATGTAATAAAAAGCGTTTCGGTTCGCAAGCAGCAGCAACTTACGCGTCCTGCCCTTCCATTCTGCATCCAGTAAGACTGGAATCTGATTCGAGTCCAAATCATTAACATCATGCGGAGTGAATTGGAAATGCCACTTCAGTTTGCCCGTATCGGCGTCGAGCGCAAGCATTGAATTGGAGTACAAATTATCGCCCAGCCGAACGTCGCCGTTATAATCCGGTCCCGGATTTCCCGTGCTCCAATAAATTAGATTCAATTGCGGGTCAAACGACCCGGTCAGCCAAGTCGTTGCGCCGCCGTATTTCCAACTGTCCCCGGACCACGTCTCGTTCCCGGCCTCCCCTGGCGCAGGCGTCGTCCAAAATCGCCAGGCGAGTTCACCTGTCCCAGCATCATAGGCGTCCAAAAACCCGCGCACGCCATATTCGGCCCCCGCAATCCCGACAATGATCTTGCCCTTCACCGCCAGCGGCGCTGCGGTAATTGTATAGCCCAGTTTGTAATCGGCAACTTGCGCGTCCCAACGCACTCGCCCTGTCTGTGCGTCCAGCGCCACCAAATGGCCATCGATAGTTCCGATAAAAATCTGGTTTCCCAGCAGCGCCACTCCGCGATTTACTTGACCGCAGCAGACAGGTACGCCTTCGGGAATTGGGCGCCGGTAGTGCCAAAGTGGCCGCCCGGTTTTCAGGTCCAATGCCGTTACGTCACTGGGCGGTTCGCTCAAATACATGACGCCGCCTACCACCAGCGGCGTCGCCTCAAAGTGCTGCCTACTGCGAATTTGGTACATCCAGGCCAACTTCATCCGCCCTACGTTCGCCCTGTTAATGTGCGCCAGAGGCGAGTAATGGTGCGATGAAAAATCGCCCGAGTAAGTCAGCCAGTTGCCGGGTTCCTGCCGCGCTCCCACGATCCGTTCATAGGGCACCTGCGCCAGTAAAGTAACGCTGTACCCCAACAGGCAAAACAGTTTCATGGCATCGCCTCCTGCCAGCCCGCTAGAAACGCTGTAACATCATCTAAATCCATTTCACTGAGTACTCCTCGGTAGCTCGGCATCGGTGATCGTCGTGGCTGTCGCTTCCATTCGTGCAATTCCCATTTCCAGAAGGAATGTACCCGGCCTTGAGCATCCAACAGTTGCAATGAAAATGTGTCTTCGTTCACTCGCGAGCCAGTCACCTTCCGGCCATCCTTGGTCAGCGCTTCCAGCATTACAAACCCGACTGGCAGGTCTGCGCCTGGGTCAATTAGGGATGTCCGCAGATACGCCGCGCTTCTGCGCGCACCAATCCCGTTCAAATCCGGTCCAACAACCCGATGGCATTCCGAGCATCCGCTCTTCCCGAAATAGATTTGCCTGCCCCGTTGCGGATTTCCGGGCAATGCAGACGCAACAGCAACGCGCCCCAATGTCCGGACGTACCCGATCAATGTATGTATCTCACTTTCCGCCAGCGCCACACCCGGCATGCCCGAATTGGGTATGCCTCGACGAATCACAGCGAAAAGCGCCTTATCATCAGGTGCGTTTCGTAGCGTTGGCCGTGCCAGCGACGGGCCTCGACCTCCTTCCCCTCGCTCGCCATGGCAAACCGCGCATTGGCTCAGGTAGAGACTTGCCCCCGTCGGGGCCGCCAGCAGCGGCAAGGTCGAAATCATCCAAGCCAATCTTTCATATCGCATTCGCCAAAGTGTATCAGCAAATCCACCTGACTCTGGCGCAGTCTTCTCCTGTAAGGCTCACTCATCTGGGTTATCCTAAAGATCCATCCATGCCAAAGCTCCCATCCCGTGAACGTATTCTTCAGGAAGCCTGGATTGGAGACGCTGTTCTATCGCTCTACGTTCGAAGCAGAATCCTCAAGGAACAAGGCCATATTGACGGTCAAAAATCCATACGCATGACGTCGAACCAGTTCCTCAGCACCCTAGGCGAACCTAGTGAAGTGGAGGCCGAATTAGGCCGCGTTTATCAGCAGCAAGGGTTGAATGCAGCTTTCGCCTGGATCGACGAAAAAATTATGCCCCTATTTCAGAAACAGGAAGCCAAAAGGGCGCGTAAACTTCACTTGGCTATTTGAACCCGGAAACAGCAGTTATGTACCTGGATAATCTGGATACCGCGAGCCAGTGGGGACATGGGTGTCTGACACAAGCTACAAAACTTACCATGAATAAAGAGTCTCACAGGTGTTGAAGGGAAAGCCTGCTGCATTTTTGCAAGCGGATGAAAAGAGGGAAGATTCAGCTGGACAACGGTTGGGACCGCCATTTTTGAGAGTTGCCCAAATGCAAGAAAGATCCAGAAAAAATCTTGCTCTTCCTCCTACTGGCTGAAACCAGAAACCGCAGTTCTACTCAGCTGCTGTTTTTAGGATCAAAAAGCCCGTGCATCGCATAACCGGCAATCGCGGATACTTTGCAAAGCGTGGGTCAACCTTTGCCAACTGACACAGCAAAAATTTGCTGCCCTTGTCCGACTCAATCAACTTACGATGCTGGCAATCTTGGCAAAGCCCAGAGCCCTTCATTGAGGCTTGGCTTCCTCCCCGAACGTCACAGTGGATTCCGAACCAAAGCGCCTGTAATCGCTGTAAGTGATCTTCAACTTCTGTCGAATGGAACCGCTGGAAAAGTGCAAAGTATCGTCTGAAAAGGTGACCGCTGGAAACCAGTAGCCGCCTTCCATTTTCTTCCGTATGGTGGTGAACCTTGGGAACAGATTCTCTTCCTTGCGTTTGAAAATCTGCGGCATGGCACGGCCTTCACTCCGGATAATCGAATAGTCCGACTTATCCACCCAAAGCAATCCTTCAAACATCCGCTGGCCATCCAGGATCTGCCTGGGCTGAATCGCCAGCACCCAACAATCAATGGAATCCATGGTCTCTTCCCCACGCGATTCCACTTTATAAAGAAACAACGACTCCTTGGTCAACAACATGGGTTGCACGTCCCGCATGTCGCGAAAATCTTCATCGGTCAAACGGATCATCGAAAGCGAATTCCAGGGCTTTCCCACCATCTGTTCAGACCGCTCTCCTGTTGGCGAAAATAGAACTTCGCGCTGTTCGCGGTACTCACCACCACGAAGTCCGTTCTTCCCGATTTCTTCCAGCAGCACAATTTGCTTGTAGAGATACTTCGATCTTGCCTGCTCCGCCAGCGATTCCCTTTGTGCCGCCAGCCTTACAAGGTTAGTGGGCGGATCGGCCGCCAGCGCCTGCAGCACAAAACAAAGCCAAACAGCCCCCAAATTTGCTGGCCGTATCATGAAGCCCTATTTCTTAATCCAATCTTTAAACATCGCTTTGGTCTTCTGAACCTTCGGTACAGAGTTGACAATAACGTACCCATGATCCGGATGCAGCTTCACAAAATCCTGATGATAAGCTTCCGCTGGATAAAAAGTAGGCAAAGAAGCAACTTCGGTAGCAATCGGCTTCTTAAACACATGGGCTTCGTTCAACTGCTTGATATAAGACTCGGCTATATTTTTTTGCTCTTCACTGTTATAAAAGATAGCGGAACGATACTGCTTGCCGGAATCTGGACCCTGCCGATTCACTTGCGTTGGGTCGTGAGCGGATCCAAAGAAAACTTTCAGTAATTGTCCATAGGTAATCTTCGCCGCATCATAGGTAATTTGAATGGCTTCGGCATGGTTGGTTCTACCCTCACCCACCATTTCGTAATGGGCAGTTTTCTTATCACCGCCTGCATACCCTGATACAACAGTGTCCACTCCCCGGATCAGTTCGAATACAGCTTCAGTGCACCAGAAGCAACCGCCTGCAAATACAGCGGTCTGCTTGCCCTGAAGTGTTTTGGCGCTGTCGATGGAAGGATCAGGCAACGAATTAGCGGCCTGAAGACCGGCTGTTCCAAGAGTTAATAAACTTACAAAAAGGATAAGGCTAGATCTCATCACTTTATTCTCCTCACCCTCATCATCCCACGAGCACCCCCCTCATTTGCGGACTAGCGTCTCTTAGAGACGCGCCACGATAATTGGTTAGATCAAATCAGACACTTGAGGTAAGCAGAGCAGATCTGTTTGATTCAAACAATAAGATCCGAATGGAATACTTTATCATGGCGACGGTTTTAATCGGAATTGGTCTTTTCCGCCGTACCAAGAAGTTAGAAAAGACCGAATTGGAATAGAAGTGTCCTTAACACTCAGGGGATGAGGTCTTGGTTTTATGCCTAACTCGAAATTTTGCATGAGGTGCCTTTTTTCGAGCTGTTTATTTTTAGCTTTGGCCTGTAGCGCATTTGCCCCGCAGGCCGAAGCTGGATTCATCGGCAGCTATCAGACGAATCTATTCACTCTTACCAATTCCAACTCCTTAGGTTCTGCTTCCTCGCCCGACGGCGGCCAATCACTGGTTATTACTGGGCCCAACACAGGCGACGGATTCGCAGGAACTACTGCTTTCACCATAATTTTGCCCAATTCCGGGACGATCCTCTTTCAATATACCTATGCAAGCCTCGATGACCCTGGCTTCGATTTCGCCGGCTATCTGCTAGGTGGCGTGTTTGTACAGTTTGCCGATACCAATGGGCAATCCGGTAGCTTGGCCATTCCCGTTAACCAAGGAACTCTATTCGGATTTCGCGTGGGGTCATTAGACAACCAAGGGGAAGCGGGAGTTCTCACCATCTCCGAGTTCAGCGGTCCGCAGACCAGCGCTGTTCCTGAGCCCAGCAGTTTCGGATTAATGTTAGTTGCCGCCGCCGCTATGGTTTCCCGATCCGGTAAAGCCGTCCGGCAGTCCTGATCAGCAGCGATCCGTCGTAAATTGCCGGGGTGGCCATGCACATCTCGTTCAGCGAATTCTTCCCCAACAGTTTGTACTCGCGGCCCGCAGCCAGCACAAAGGTGTCGCCATCTTCGCTTAGGGTGAACACTTTCCCGTTATACGCCCACGGGGAGCTAGTGAATGCTCCAGCCGTTGCTTCAATCCTTTGTCTGGGATAAATTTCGTCCCCATTCTTAGCGTCATGGACAGTAAAGAATCCACGATCCAACAACGTGTAGTAGAGGTCTCCATAAACTAGCGGTGAAGGATTGTAGGGGCCTGCTTGTGGCTTTTGCCATGCAAACTGTTCTTTGTCTTTGGAAATGTCCCCTTTAGCTCCAGGCTTAACGACGAAAACCGGACGTACTTGATCCCCCACATAGCCGCTTGTGATGTACAGCAATCCAAAGCGAGTGAACGGTGTGGGAATCGCAATGCTCGACATGCCGCCGAATTCCCAAAGAACCTTGCCATCCATATCGTAGGACCGGACCTTTCCCGTCCCCGGAGTTACAATCTCCGTTCGCAATTCATTCTGCCAGACAAACGGCGTTGCCCAATTGCTCTTCTCCTCACGATTCACCTCCCAAATCTTATTCCCAGTGGAGGCCTCCAGCGCAAGCAGCGAGGAAGATTCGTCGTTGTCATTCACAATGTAGAGTCGGCCTTTGTGCAGCACCGGCGAAGCAGCCGTGCCCCAACCATAACGAGTCTTGCGCACTGGGAATTCCTTCTTCCATGCAGGCTTCCCTGCGAAGTCGAAGGCGTAGAGTCCAACATTGCCAAAATAGGCGTAGACCAGCTTGCCGTCAGTGGTTGGTGTTTCACTGGCAAAGCTGTTTTTCAAATGCCTGGAAAACGTTGGAACGCCCTTGTGCACTTCGCGTTCCCACAACTTTTTACCAGTTGCGAAGTCGAAGGCATACACCATGAAGCGATGAACATCAGCAGGTGGAGTTTCGCGATTGCCGCCAAAGTATAGCCCTTTCTTCGGCTCCTCTTTTGAATCGGAGGCAATTACGGAAGTAAGGAAAATCTTCCCGCCCCAGACAATAGGGGAAGACCAGCCAACCCCAGGAACATCCACTTTCCATTTCACATTTTCGGTATCGCTCCAACGATCTGGAAGCCGGGGATCATCGGCAATGCCATTGGATCCAGGCCCGCGAAATTGTGGCCAGGGGTCCGCTGCAAAGGCCGTCAGAGTGAGAAGAAAAACAATAAGAAAGTGCATATACGTGACTTTGAGTTTAACCTGTACAATAACTCATTTTAAGCGGCCGGGTTCGTGACAAGTCTGGCAAGTTAAGTTGGTCTTGTCAGCAGCTTGTGGATTTTCCTTCCAGCGGAGTGCTCGAGCCGCATAGGCAGAATTGGGTAAAGCGGCAATCAGTTCATTCAGCCGCATTTCTGTTTCGTCGGTTTGACCTAGACGTTGAGCGGCTTGCGCTAGACCCGCAAGGACTTCACCACGCATATGTTGTGGGTAATTGTCGAATGCGGGCATTTGCAGTTCACGCAATTTGGAGTAGTTTTCCTGCACTTTACCCCAAGCTTCTCTCCTTCGCTTAACTGGAAAACGATCGGCGAATAGAGCGTAAGTTCCACCCTGAATTGCGTACACGGAGCCTAATTCATCACGAGTAGCGCCTGTCCGAGCGCGATTGAAACCGCCTTCCGCCTCATCCACGCGCCGAGCGAACTCTTCAACATTGCCGGCTTCAAGAGCCCGTACTCCAAGGTAAAGAATTCCAGAAGCTCTCCACGCCCGGGCTGGCTTATTTTCGGAGTCACCTTTGAACAGTATTTCTTCCAGCTTGAGCATACCCTTTTCAAATCTTGCAAAATCGTTCACCATATAGCCGGCAAAGAGGTCCTCACGAACCCAAGTGTTCACCGAAATATTGGCGGGTTTGGTTTCGGCGCATGCAAAGCAAGCAATTAGAATTAGATAGATTTTACTCATCTGGAGTCTCCTTTTACTATAGTCACTTTGTCTACCAAATCGTTGCGACTGAAAGACCCTTGGCGAATACTCGTTCATCGAGTGCATAGCCGAAGCCTGGTGCATCAGAAAGATGCAACAATCCATCTACAGGCTGCGGGTCGCCGGTCAACACCCAATCCTTAGTCGTTCCGCGATAGATATCGACATACTCAGCGTACGGAGTAAGTTGGGCGTCGTTCGCTATTTCAAAATGATAGGTCGGCGCACCGATCCCATGGCAGATCAACTTACACTGGTGTGCCTTCGCCAACTCCGCGATCCTTCGCAAACCAGTAATGCCCCCGGCACGATAAATATCTGGCTGAACAATATCGACACAATTCTCTTCAATCAAACGCCGAAACCCTTCAAAGGTGTACTCATGCTCTCCGCCGGTCACCATCGTATTTACCTGTCTTCGAATCTCCCTGTAGCCCGCATAATCGTCGGGTAGGACGGGCTCCTCCAACCATTCAATGTTGTATTTCGCAAGTCGTTCGTGCATGCGGAGCGTATAGGGCACATCCCACGCCATGTAAATATCGAGTGCCAGAAACGCTTTGGGTCCCAATACATCGCGTGCGCGAGCCACGGCTTCTTCATTCCTTCGCATGCCTTCTTCGCCATGAGTTGGCCCGTACGGCACGGCGATTTTCATGTCCCGAATTCCGAAAGCTTCAAGCGCCTGCGGATCATAACCTGTGTAATATGCCTGTAAGTGGGGACGAGAAGCTCCGCCCAATAACTCATACACAGGCTTCCCCAACAGCTTGCCCTGTGCGTCCCAAAGTGCAATGTCGATGCCCGAAATTACGGCCTGAGTAATACCGCCACGGCCATAGAAAATCGACGCTCTGTAGAGTTGTTCCTGAATCAACGATGTGTCGAATACTGACTTTCCTAAAACCAGAGAGCGCATCTGCTCATCAACAATCGCCTTGGCTGCATGGCCTTTGCCGCAGCCAACGAACCCAAACCCACGCACTCCATTTTCAAGCACAACTTCAATGACTGCGGCTGTCATGGGTCCAAACCAGGACGACCTCCGTTCCCAATATTCGGGATAGCCCGACATTGGATTGGCGATGACCGATTCAGAAAGCCACGAACCAGCCATGGGGGCCGTATGACAATGTAGTTCACGAATGAGCATAGGAACTAATCACTGATAGTGAATTTCAAATGGTTTGTTAGTAATAAATAGTACTGTAACATCAGCACCGGCAGTGGCCCCGTGCTCCATAACTTGTCCTTCTGGAAACCATACAAAGCACCCCGGACCAAACTGGCCATCATGAGTCACCAGGGTGCCTTCCAGCACATACATTCCATGGGCGCAGGGATGAGTGTGAGTTTTATTCATGACGCCCGCCGGATACTTCACCAGACGCACTTCCATACCAGTATCCGGATCAGTAATCAGGTTTTTACGATAAAGCGTCTTGCCCAATGTTTCATTAAAGCGGGCCTCCCATTCCTGGGTATTGGTATCAATACTAATCAGTGGCAGCATGACTCTAGGATACAGCGCTAAGCACTTTTGCTGGTGCTTCGATTGCTGTGATTGGAATAGGTTGGGCAGGCTGCGGGATGAGGGGTAGGGCAGCGTATAAAATGCTGTGTGGGTTGTGAAATCGGGTTTCGCGGGGGAATGGAAAGTGGAGCGTGACCGAGTCGATTAGCTTCGTTTCAACAGCATTTGTTTCAACGGACTTTGTGCCAAGAGGCTCTGTTTCAACCGTTTCACTTTCGGTGGATTGATTGGTGGATTGGTTGGTGGGTTGTTGGTCTTCAGTTAGGTTCGTTTCAACACCCTCGTTCTGCGGTTCGAGGTCAGGTGCTTCAGGCGCGACGGGTGGAAACAATTGGCGCATGTTGAGAAGCTGCTGCGTTAGTTTTTCGTACTGAGATAGCAAACGGCGCCCTTGGCGTGCAACGCCGGCGAGGGCATATATGGCGCTGGGACTGGCAGTTGCGAAATCTTTGATGATTTCTCGGGACATGCGCTGAATTTGGATACCGATCAAGGCTGATTCGGCTGGGGCTTGACGGCGGAGAGACGCCAAAGGGTGCTGGCCCTTTCACCTTCAGAACTCCTGACCTCTACTGGTGATTGAGAAGGAACCGTGGAAATTGAGTTGACCCAGTTGCAAGAGAGGAGAAGGCGCGCAAAACTGAAACATGCCACAGTTGCAGTTGCCGATCTTCCCTGCTGGGACAACGCTAATAACGCCTGAGATTGCGCTTGAAGTCCACGAGGGGAAGGTAATCTATGTCTATGGTCACTTGCCCGTTTTCCAACATGAGGAAAAGGACTTGGCGAGTTTCCGTTTTTTTACAAGTCAGTTAATCCTGAATGGAACAGCGGGGCAAGTCGATGTTGCCAAGGCCTTTCACGTGCCGTTGGGAACGGTGAAACCAGAAGGTTGCTTTGCGATAGGCGCGCACAAACCTGGTATTTGCCCGGTGGCAACCGCGAGAAGAAGAACGAGCCGTCTTTGCCGGAGTAGAAAATCTGCGGCTCAATGCGTCGCTGCGTCGGTGCCGCAATTTGCGCCAGCATCACCGTGGCGGCGGGAACACCTTTACCGCTACTGTCCAGTATTACGGACCCTCGAATCATTCCCCCCAGTCCTGGCGATTGGCCAAGGCTAACCACTTGAGCTACCCAGACTAACAATGCGTTGCGGTAAAAATGTTTTGACATTGCGCTTCTCCTTGTCGTTACTGGACTGAGTTGTTGCCCATCCACCACCATCCCAGATACCAGCTTGGATCGAGCTGGATATTGTTATTGGCGGCGCGCATGAAGATGTTTTCGATGGGCGGCGGGAAGCCGGTTAGTAACTTCACCTTCAAGTTCAGTTGCATTGTATTGCTGTTGGTGGGAACAGACACCGTGGAATTTAGCAGATCAACCGCGCACACGGAGTTGCTCAGCGTCGCCGGCGAGCTACCGCCGATTACTCCTGAACCAATCCAACTACTATTCCCGGACACATTGTCCAGGTACAGAGTGTTCGCCGGAACATCATAAAACACATTGCTTTGGAACGTTCAGGCGGACAAACGGCTTCTTCGCCAGTTACTTATTTGGTGAATGGCAAGCAACGGGTGTCAGTTGCCATCGGTCATTCCATGTTCACGTTTGGGCTGAAGGAGTAACCATTCATGTTACTGATTCTTGCGCAAATTGCACTAACGCTGGAAAGCTTCGGTGCACCGCAGATCTATCCGCTGCATGAGCCGTTGAAGCACGTGCAGGGGATTGAAACGGACGGCTTGCGGCTATGGGTTTCCTCCGTGGATAAGGAAGCGCACACCGGCCATTTGCATTTGTTTGAGATCAAGACTGGCAAGCTGTTGAAAACGGTTCGCGTGGATAGCGGAGAGATGTATCATCCCGGCGGAATGTCGATGGAAGGAACTTCCCTTTGGGTGCCTGTGGCGGAATACAAGCGCGTTGG
>JAYTTF010000288.1:0-3225 GCA_043745195.1 Bryobacterales bacterium
GAGCGCCGTAAATAGGTTTGTT
This sequence comes from Bryobacterales bacterium, assembly GCA_043745195.1. GTDB lineage: Bacteria > Acidobacteriota > Terriglobia > Bryobacterales > Bryobacteraceae > JANXSF01. The sequence continues at coordinate 23 of JAYTTF010000288.1, forward strand.
GGGGCGGATACTTCAGGCTTCAACGAGACGGTGGAAGATCCAAGTTCCTTGAACCAATACAATTATGTTCAAGGCGATCCAGTCAACTTTATCGATCCTGATGGGACTGCTTGCAGCGATCTGCGACTTGCTGGCTTTGCTGGAATTACCAATGGTCAGCCTGTAGGTAGTTTTGTTGGGCAGCGCAACAACGTCACCGCTTTGGCACTGACCATTTTTGCTGAAAGTAATGCTAGTTCTAATGATGACGATGCTCTCAATGATCGGGCCACTATCGCATCTGTGATCATGAACCGCTGGAATCTCGTGAATGGCGATTATGACGTTTTAACTGGTTCGCCCTATGGCAGCCAAGGGGGTGGCACTATAAGGTTTGTCTGACTGGGGAGCTGATGACGGCAATGTCACTTCTATAGTCTTCGCTCCAGGCCAGTTTGAGCCATGGCTTAGACCATGGACCCTTACAGGAGCTGCACAAGGGCGACTAAACACGACCTTAAATTCACCGAATGATTCTGCAACTTGCGGTGCTCTAGTTCAATCAATTGCAAATGCGGCTGGCTATTGGAATCAAAGATTCACCGGCAATCTATATGCCACCAATGCAGTCGGCGGAAACACAATAGTCTTTACAAGCTTTTCTGCAGCAGCCCGAGGAAACGAACCCACAAAGGCTTTTTACGAAACGTGGATTGCAGCTCGGGGGAGTACGAATATATTTTCTGGTGTTTACCAGAGTCAGATCGTCCCACGCGGATCTGTCGCACCTTGGCTACCTAGCCCGCCTACAAGACCAAGGGTGTGCGACATAAAAGTGAGGATACTCAAGCGGCGCGGCTGTCCTCCCAGTAATCTTCAAAGCGGCCGTTGAGGCGACAGCAGCGGAGGGCGATGATGTCGTTAGCGCCGCGAACGGTCCAGAACATGCCGGATTGTTTCAGTCGCGAACCGATGACCGCCTTGCATCCGGCTTCAATCACGCCGGAGCCTACGAAGAGTCCCTTTGCGCGGAATTCCGGATAGCGCATCCGGTGCGTGTTGGTTTCGAAGTAGTCGGCTTCTCTCAGGATTTCCTCCGAGAGCGCTGGCCGGGCGATGGCCTGTTCCGCGGCAATCTCGCGGAGGCGCGCGACGAGCGGTTCGATTTCACCTTCGTCTAACAGGTCCTTCATCGGCGTCATCCAGAGTTTCTTGGCGGCCGCATCGCTGGGGTGCAGCCAGGCAGCTATCTTCCACAGATGCTCCCATGCATGATAGAGATCGACGATTTGAATGGCGCCGGGAAAATGCTGATCGGCCAGATTCCAGATCCAGACGGCCCCGTCGCCAATGACCACTCTGATCGCGGCCCACTCCCAACCTCTGCCCCAGGCTTCCGTGTACAGCCGGGAGCCGAACTCTTCGGCGGTCTCGATGGCTCCCACATAGGTGGTGGAATCCGGGTCGCGAATGGGCCATCCCTCCTTGTCCACCGTGGTTTGCGTGAACACGCAGCCGAGCTTGCACTCGCGCGTGCGGGCGGGTTGACCTTCGATTCTTCCCGCCCTGCCTTGGGTTTCTTTGCGGACGACAGGAATCTGGACGCCGTCCATCAGCACATACATTTTCGGAATGTTCTGTTTTGCCACAACGGGCAGGACGAGTTGTTTGGCGCGGCCGATTTCGCGCGCGTCGCGCCGTGCGATCTGCGCGCCAATGGCTTCCGCGGCGCGTTCAATGGCTTTGGCCGGAACGTCGAGCCCGGCGAGCACCTTCATCGGCTCACACCCGGAGGCGAATGGCATCTCGCTGCCTACCACCGCTTCCATGCGCCTTACACCGGGTGAGGACTCCAGGTCGGCCACACCCAGTTCCACATCCACCGGGCATTGCCCTTGGGAGCAATGCTCGCAGAGGTAATAAGGAAGATTCAGTTTCACTGGTCCCAATACGGTCAGAACGGTCTTCGAACGTAGTTCCTTATAGCGGGCCGAATGGCCGCAGGGACAGGGAATCGTCCGCTGATTCTCATCCGGCGGATCGTATTGCAGCAGTTTTGTCAGGGCGGCAGCCCCGGCCTTATGCATGGCCGAACGGATGAGGGTTTCGACGGCTTCGAGGTCGAGGCGGCCAGCCTTGCGCCGATCCTGAAAGATCGCGTTCAGCAGCCGATCTACTTCGCTGGTAATTTCCTGTTGGATCGCTTGCGCCGTTTTTTTTCCTGGGGCTGTGACGTGGCGTCTTCGACCGGGCGCAAACGACAGATCTTTCGGTTGATGTCGATCAGTTCGCCGGTCAACATCTGAAACCTGCGGAACTCGGCAATCTCGCTTTCCGCTTTGCGGAGCGCCGACTGCGAAGGAAGGTTTTGAGTAACCGTCTTGGCGTTGACCTTCTGGGTAAGTTGGGCGTGAGGGCCGTGCCCAGAGTCGTTGGGTTTGGCGCAATGACAGCCAGGCTTTCCACAGGTGCGGGAAGAATTTGTAATCGAGCCTGGCTGGAAGTCGCCGAGTTCTGAAATCTGCCGGAGCAGTGCGGATCTCACATCCACAGCCGCTGTGAGTGGTTCGGTCATGGGGTCTCCTTGTCTGAAAGTATTATATACTTTAAGAATTAGAGCCAAAAAAAAGAAAACGCAACATCCCTCACTTTTTTGTCGCGCACTCCAAGACCAAGTGGAGGTGGTGGACGTGGAGGCGGTGGAGGTAGGCTTAGAAGGATACCTTCAGAATGAAGAAGTGGTTTTGGTTATGTTCAACCGTCTTCGTGTTTTTGACGCTTGGTCAAGCCGAAGAACATAGGCAAGCTGACTCAGCGTTGGGGTGGTACATTGAGTGGGCAACGTCAGACGCCCGATTCGAGACCCAAAATTGCGCGGGAATACACACACACGACTCCTATTTACTAACATGCTCGCCCCTACAGGTCGACATGATTATCCACCAAGAAGTGTCTGGAAAGTGTACGGTTCGTCTCTTGCGGGCAAACTTCGGGTTTCGCGATTTAGCATTCGCTGACATCCAGCAGTCCAAGCGCGCAAAAACCGCTCGCTGCGATGGTCTTCCGGTCGAAGACGGCACTTTTTCAATCCAACTTCATCCCCGGTCATTGCCGATTAATCAGGCACTAACCTATCCTTCGCAGTTGAGGCATGTTGAAGGTACCTTGTCGATTGTTTTCAACAAAGGCACATCCAAGGTCTCCACTACATTTTAAGTTTGGGA
>JAYTTF010000289.1:0-12030 GCA_043745195.1 Bryobacterales bacterium
CCTTTGGTAATGCTGGCAAGTTGATATCCTCCGGTTTAGAGAGTAGCCTAGCAACAAGCTCAATGATCTGCGATTGTTTTGGGAGTGATTGAAACCAAACGAAAAATAGCTTCGCAACCACATGGGAACGCCGTTTACGGCAATGCCGTAAACGGTACAAAAAGGCCGATTGGGTTCGTTATTCCGGCTTGCTTTGAGACACCAGAAACGGGGAGGACGGAACGGTATAGCTAAACCAACCGATCATCATCTCTTCCCAAGTCTGGTCTCCCCAACGGACTTCCTTCAAAGGATCGGGATTGTACTTATTATTTGGCGAATTATCAAAGTGGGCGATGCAATCCAAGCGCGCACCTTTAGGAACCATCACTGGTTTGGCTAATTCATAAGTCAGTTGCCAATTGAAATCGTATTTGGGGACACTCAGCAACACTTCCTGACGGCCATCGGGGTAGGTTAGTGTGTACTTGAAATCCTTCCCGCGAAGGTGCATGTGCGGCATCAAGTTATGCAGGGTGACATCCTGCTTAAACGTCCAGGAGGACTTCACTTCATGGGCATCAGCGCCAGCTGGAATGCGGAAACCCACATTCATGGCACGACCAGTCACTGCGCGGTTGGCCGGCGGCTCTTTCGCAAATTTCAATCCAACATAGGTTCGGTCGGTCAGCGCCTTACCATTGGGGGTGTAATGCAGTTGAAAGTTAAGGAAGGATCCTGCACGCACTAGTTTCGCTGTACCCTTTTCAAACACTAAAGGCTGTTCTCCCGGAGCAAATCCTGTCAAAAGATCCCCGCCATCGCCGAAATCCGCTTGCTTTCCATCTGGTTCCCGCACGAAAACAATCACGTGGTGAATGGCTGTTCGGTTACCCGGCCGGATTTCCGCAGCCTCAATCCATTTGTCTTCCTTGAAGTTGGTTGGTACACGGAAGTATTTGTAAGGAACCACGCCCGTGGCGGGAATCTCAAAATCTGTGCCGATATCAATCACCATGTCCGGTTTCCCGATGGACCACCCTTCTGTGTATTGGGGCAGTTGCGGGCGCATTTTAGGATCACCTTCCGGAGCTCCGGCGGCCACCCAAGCGGTAATGGTTGCAACTTCTTTTTCAGACATGCGGCGGTCATTTAAAAACTTGCCAAAGTGAGGATCCGCAAGCCAGGGTGGCATTTTGCGCGAAGTGGTAGCTTCGCGGATGGCACGGGCCCAAGGTCTGACTTCGGCGTAGGTTGTGAACGCCATAGGAGCCACTTCACCACTGCGGTGACATTCCACACAACGCCGGTCCAGGATTGGTGCCACATCCTTTGAGTATGTAAGTTTTTCGGTCGCAACCTTTTCAGCCCCACCTAGGAAAGTAGTTGAAGCAAGCATCGCTGCAATGGAAATCAGTCGTGGCATCTAGTGGGAACTCCTACGAATATTGAATCACAATTGAAGCCCTAGAACCAGGGGGTAGTCCGGCATAGGATTTACACTGCCCAACGGCACCCCCTGCTATCCTGGAAGTTGATGCGCCGTTTTGGGTGGCTTCTTCTAGTTGCAGTGTTTTTCCTTTCAGGCGGTATCGGCTATCAGTACTGGAAACAGAAACAAGCCCAAGCCGCCAACGCCCCCGCCCGTCCAGACAAACTCGCATTCAATACAACTGGTCAAAACAAAGACTGGTGCTGGTCTCAGAATGATGGGATGCGCACCATAACCGAGATATGCGCTCAGGACATGCGTCAAGTGGAAAACCCGCCACGAATAGAACTGGAAAACGTCGTCCTGAAGATTTTTCATAAAGGCGGCACCACTTTCGATTTAGTCAAGTGTGATCATGCCGAGTTGCGCATGCAGGAAAGCACATTGTTTTCTGAAGGTGCGGTTGATATGACGCTTGGACTGAAAGTGAAACCCGAGAAACCAGATGAAATCGTGCCCTCCGGTCGAATGTTGAAGATCAAATCCTCTGGTGTCCGCTTCGATACGCAAGCCCAAACAGCAACCACAGACCGACTTACTCAATTCGATTTCGACCGCGGTTACGGTCATGCCATGGGTGCCGTCTATGACCCTGGCGCGCATCAGATCAGCCTAAAGAGCCAAGTCCTTATCCACTGGAAATCTTCTACACCGAAAGGTAAGGACATGGAAGTGGAAGCGGGGGAAGCCGTCTATTTGGAATCTGAATCCAAAGTGCTGCTGAAGCCTTGGGCACGGCTTAAGCGCGATACGCTTACTATGAACGCCGGGCCCTCCGTGGTTACTTTAGAAAAAGGCAATATTCAATTGGTTGATGCTGAAAAGGCCAACGGATCGGACAAGATGCCTAATCGCCAACTGGACTACGCTGCCGACAAACTTCAAATGATTTTCGGCGAGCATAATTTGATTGATCGTATTACGGGCGAGACAAACGCAACATTGGCGACACACTCAGTTACTGGAGATACCAATGTCACCACCAATCGCATAGATCTGACGTTCACAGTATCGGAAAAAGAAAAGCAGAGCCAGTTGACTAAAGCCCTGGCGAATGGCAACACGGTTGTCTCCTCGAAACCCGTTGCAAATGGGGCCAACCATCCACCGAACCGCATTTTGAAAAGCGAAGTTGTGGAACTCAATATGCGCCCCGGTGGCGAAGAAATTGAAAAGGTGCTTACCCACACTCCAGGGGAAATCGAATTTATTCCAAACAAACCGACGGACCGCTACCGTCGCATGACTGGAGACCGAATCTACCTTGACTATGCCGTGAAGAATCAGTTGGAGACCTTCCGCAGCAGCAAAGTCACAACCTTTACCAAGGGGGAGCCGAAAACGGCTAAGAAGGAAGCCACACCTGACGTCACAACTGCCAGCGGTGAACTGATGGCGAAGTTCGATCCAAACACCGGACAAATGCAGACTCTGGAGCAATGGACAGACTTCCGCTATAAAGAGGGCACTAGAGAAGCCCGGGCCACCAAAGCACGAATGGAACAGGCTCAAAACATGGTGTTCCTTGATGGCAAAGCCAGCATGTGGGATCCCACAGGAGCTACAACTGCGGACAAGATCGCCATGGATCAGAAAAGTGGCGACATGCTGGCGGAAGGGAACGTCACCTCCACGCGGCAGCCTGAGGCCAAGCCCAAACCCGGTTCCATGTTGGAGCCCAGCGAGCCAACACAGGCTACTGCGGACAAAATGACGACGCGCGATAAGCGGGAAAAAGTTCTGTACGAAGGGAAGGCAGTAATGTGGCAATCCTCAAATCGTATTGAAGCGGACCGCATCGATATCGACAGGAAGAAGCAGCAGTTGGAAGCCAAGGGGTCAGTATTCAGCCAGTTCTTGGATAAGCCCAAGGACGGAAAGAAAACGAAGGCAACCGCTCCTGTCTACACTGTGATCCGCTCGGATGAGCTCTACTATTCAGATGTGGACAAGCTGGCACATTACAAGCAGTCGGTTGTGCTGGACCGGCCGGATATGAATGTGAAATCGAGCGAGTTGCGGGCATGGTTCAAGAAGACTGAAAAAGAAACGCAACTGGACCATGCATTGGCTGAAGGTGCGGTGCGTATTTTGCAGGCCACAGCTGCAACGTCGACTGCCGCAGCGCGCACCCGAACTTCCACCGGAAATACCGCTTTGTATGAAGTGGCGGAAGAAAAGGTGACCATGGAAGGCGGCGAGCCGATGCTGGTGGATAGCTTGCGCGGGACTACCAAAGGGCAGAAACTGACTTGGTTTTCCAATGACGACAGGTTGTTAGTAGATGGTGTTGTTACAGATCGCGCTGTAAGTACGATCAAACGGAAGCCGAAAAACAAGAAGTAAATTCTGCTTTGGCCAGAGAGATATGCACAAGATCATCCTTGTTTGTCTCCCAATGTAACTTCAAAGCCTAAGGTACTAAGTAACTCGCATCAGCGGTTTTAGGTATTTTCCTGGCATAGGTCCTTATTGCCATTGACGATAGAGGCCTATAGTGCTCAGAAGAAATCAGCCGTCGGGCCTGTGGCTTGCCTTGTGCCCCTTGCTGTGCCTGAGTGCCTTCGCCCGCGACGATCATTTCAACCAGTTCTTCGACGATTGGCGCTGGGTTCGTTTCAACACCACCTCCGGACTTCCCTCCAATTCCATCTTCACCATTGTTGAAGATTCCGAAGAAATCACCTGGGTTGGCACCGAAGAAGGTGTGGCTTGGTTCGATGGCTATTCCTGGCATTCTGTCGGTTCTGGGCTGGCCTGCAAAGAAGCTGTTCGCCAGATATTCGTCCTAGGCGGAGGCATCGTCGCGCTGGATTGTTCCGGCCAGTTTTACGTGGGTGGCCGAAAGGGCTTCGCCCGAGTAAACTTTTCGCTCAAAGAAACCCGGGTCAATATTCTATCCGGTGCAGCTTTAGATACTACTTCCCTGCTGTTGCAGACTCCCAGCGGCCTCTTCGTATACGCCAACGGAGCCATTACCGCCGCACCGCAAAACTATCCCAAACCAAAACCTGGCATCGCGGCTATTGCCGGAAAGAATTCCCAAAGCCTTTGGCTGAACTCCACCGACGGCGTCTACCGCTGGATCGGCAAGGGATGGCGCAAGGAGTTGGGATCTTCCAATTCCCAGGAAATCGGATTTGCGGCACACACCAAAAAAGACGATGGGTTTGTCTGGATTGCCGAACCGGCAAGTAGTCGTGGACTTCACGAACTGGTTGCGGGGAACTTTGGAAAACGCATTCCTCCCCTGTTCGACCAAATTCGCTTCGGCGATGTCTCCCCTGAAGGCGATGCTATCGCCGGTTTTGAATCAGGAAAAATCCTCTATCGTTTTAGTGGAAATTGGGGGGAAATGCTGCCTGTCCCCGGTCCTTTTCGACTGGCCACCTCAGCCCTATTCAGGTCGAACGGCGATCTTTGGGTTGGCACTTCAAATGGGTTGGCATGCTTTCGTTCTAAAACTCGATTGTGGACCCGTTGGATGGAACCGGAATCGGAAAATCGGAACATTATCAACGAGTTTCTGCGGCACTCCAATGGCGATTTGTGGATTGGCACAGGGGAAGGCCTTGAAGTGCGTCACGCGAACGGGACCATCGAGCGGCTGTCCTTTGCCCCTGGAGTAACAGGCCTTGGCGAGGATTCCGAAGGCGGTGTCTGGGTCACCAGTGGAACGCAGTTCGGCGGGGCTCATCGCTTTTTCAAAGGCCAGTGGCGGCACTATACCCAACAAGACGGACTTACAGATCAGCCGATCCATCGCATCCGACGCGACTCAGAAGGCGGCCTTTGGCTGCTTTCTCACGAAGGCACGATGCGTGGAAAGCCCAAAGAAGCCGGTGCATATCGCTGGGCTGAAGGACAATTCACCCGCTGGGGCAAGGAAAATGGACTTCCTTCAGAAGCAGTCTACTCATTCACTGAAGATCGCGGCGGGGCATATTGGTTTGCCACCGAGCAGGGTTTAAGCCGGTGGAAGGATGGTAAGTGGACGAACTGGCTGCGAGGGGTGGAGTTACTCGACGGCGGCGTCTTTAGTGTAACCCCCGACCCTGGAGTTCGTCCCGGAGCACCGCGTGTCTGGTTTGCAGACCGCCGCAACGGAGTAAGTTACATCGACGAACTGGATAAGGTGCAGACGTTTGGGTCTGGACAAGGGCTGCCTTCCAATGTTGTATGGGAAGTCAAAATGGACCGCGAAGGCCGCTTGTGGGCAGCAACTAAGAAGGGACTTTCCGTATTTGAGGAAGGTGCGTGGCTTTCCTTTCAAATGGATTCCGGACTGGATAATCTGGCCCTATGGCCGTTATTGGTGGAAGAAAAGCAAGTGTATGTAGGTTCGCTCGGACGAGGCACTTACATTTTGCATATCGATGAACTGTTGCGGCATCAACCGCGTGTTCGCCTGGAGCAGTTAGCTGAGGAAAACGGTCAGCTTCGGTTCCGCTGGGAAGCCCTACCGTATTGGGGTGAGTTTGTTGCTGAAAAAGTACTTACACGGTATCGCTTTGATGACCAACCTTGGACGGACTGGGGCTTGGGACGCTCAGCAGTGATGACTTCTCCGCCGGCCGGCCCTCACACCATTGAAGTACAGGCCAAGTTATTGCAGTTAAGCAGTAGCCCTGCCGTGGAATTGCTGGCCTTTGAATCGGTGCCGCCTTTCTATCAACGGCCAATGTTTTGGATCCCCTTCATCCTACTAACAGCCGTGGTTGCCTACCTCACCGCCACCCTGATTTTAGGACGTATCCGATACACCAGGGATCTGGAAGCAGCCAAGGAAAAAGCAGAAGCAGCCAGCCGCGCCAAAGGTGAATTTCTTGCAGTTATCAGCCATGAACTTCGCACACCAATGAACGGAATTATGGGAATGACGACGCTGCTTATGGACACTCCCCTTGAGCCGCTACAGCGTGATTATGCGGAAACTATTCTAAGTTCTTCGGACTCCTTACTTGGGTTGTTAAACGACGTCTTGGACTTCTCGAAAATTGAAGCCGGCAAGCTGGAGTTTGAAACAGTTCCTTTCAACTTACGCCGCACGCTGGAGGAAGTAATTACGCTGTGTGGCCCAAAAGCCAATGAAAAGGGCTTGGAGTTGCTTCTTGAAATTGAACCTGCCGTTCCGCCCAACTTCAATGGGGATACTACTCGGATTCGGCAAATTGTCCTAAACCTTGTCTCCAATTCCATTAAGTTCACAGCCACGGGTCATGTGTTAGTAGCCAGTAGTTACGATTCCGGTTGTCTGCGCATTTCTGTTGCCGATACCGGCATTGGTGTCCCCGAGGAAAAGATAGATCTGCTGTTTCAAAAGTTTCAGCAGATGGATGCTTCCAATACACGCAAGTACGGCGGCACCGGTTTGGGCTTGGCCATTTCCAAACGCCTGGTTGAAGGCATGCACGGCGAAGTACAAGTTACCAGCCGCCAGGGGGAAGGGTCTGTTTTTGGTTTCTGGATTCCCATTAACTCGTCCCACACTGCACATTTACAGTTGTTGCCCGTTGAAAGTTCTACTGAGTTTTGTGGGCCCGCATTTGTGGCCCATTCCCACCCCGCAGGAGGAAGAATTCTATCAAAGGAACTTACAGCCGCAGGGTTTGAAGTTACACTATTTGCTTCCCTTGGCGAGTTAGTGGAGGTATTGGCCGGTCAACAAGGTCCATGCATAGTAATTGTCGATGAACGCATGCTGGGTTTTCAAGAGGTGGATTGGGTGCTGCAATCTCGTCCAGGGCGTCGCATATGCCTCATTTCCAATGGCAGCGAAGAATTATCCCCGCTACCCTCCGGATGGGTTGCACACACGCGTCCCATGCGCGTATCCGCAATGTTGCGAACTCTCTTGAATTCAGCAAATCAACCAGCTGTTGTTAACACCCTAACCACGCCTTCTCTCACGCCGCTAGCCCAGGCGTTGAACAGCAAATGGCGCATGCTGCTGGCTGAGGACAACTTGGTCAATCAGAAAGTAGCAGTCGCAATGCTCCGTAAGTTGGGTGCCGAAGTCACCGTGGCCTCAAACGGCCGCGAGGCTGTTGAACACTTTGCCCGTACGCCATTCGACATTGTATTCATGGATTGCCAGATGCCGGAAATGGATGGCTTTGAAGCTACCCGCAACATCCGCGAAAGGGAAGCAGGTGGCCGCCGTACACCGATCGTTGCACTTACTGCGAACGCGATGACGCATCATCGCGATGAATGCTTCGCTGCCGGCATGGATGACTTTTTGGGTAAGCCGTTTCGTCCCGAACAATTGTCCGCCACTTGTGACAAGTGGCTCTCCAATGACTCCAGCCACAATGCCGGAAGGGCGCGGATGAAGTTGGCTGGCAATGGACAAGTGGGACTCGATTCCGCACCAGTCCAATAATCAAGCCAAAACGCCCAGCTCTTTCACAATACTTGCAGTGAAGGACTTGGCATCCCCAAACTACATGAGCGTTTTGTCCATATAGTAAAGCTCGATGTCGAGTAAACACACTGGTCCTGACGTACAAGCGCAACTCGGCATCGCGGACAGGTAAACCTAAATTTTATCCTTACTGGCGCTCCTCATTTTGTCTTCTAGGCTGCCAACCATAACAGCCTGCTTTTTACAGCTTGCATTCACGGTTCTCAGTCGTGAATGCAATTCAGATTCGATTTAGAACGCCAGAGGATTTGATCGCCTCGAGGACTCGATTTTTTGGGGAAGTTGCTGGCCAGCAATTTGCCTTCCTGAATAAAGAGTCTCACTGGTTCCGAAAGCGCAGCCTGACTGGCTTTTGCAAGAGGATGAAAAGAGGGCAGATTGAGTTGGTCTTGTGCCGTGATTCGCTTTTCAAGATTGCAAAAAATGAGCAGATTGGCTTTGTTTTGCGAATTTGGAATTCTGCTTCTAGCAGCCCGTGGTTTTATTGTGTCCGCTGGCAAGCCGGGGACAGCCAACGAAATTCCGCGCCAAGAACATTGTTTGAATACAGGAGTTTCCGGTACGCGGAAATTCGAAGGCAGTCCCCGGTTTGCCGATCTGGGGACTAACGCCACGGGCTTCTAGGGTTTTGCAATATATTCCACTTTATCTGCCGCACCGATGTGGAAAACGGCCCCCTCCATCCCTGGTGCGCGATAGTTCGGATCTCGCATGACGTATAAGTGGAACGGACCCCCGCCAATAACGGGAGTCTGGGAATCTAACTGATACTTTACGCCTCCCCAATCGAATTCAATTGACCTGCCGCTGATGGTGCCAGCTTGCTGAAATGCATAACCACGTTTCGGCGTCAGTGAGAGGATGAATCTGCCATAAGAGGGCACGTAGATCCAAGCGGCAGCTCCGCTTACTCGCGCTGAAATGTGCCCGGTTTGTTGTTGATTGACGCGTAAATTAGGGCTGTTCAGATCAATCTCCGCGTCGTCAATAGTGAAACTGTGGGGTTCTTTTTTGTGTTGTGAATCTGGTGTTCCACGAATGGTTAAGTAATCCACCAGTTTCTGTCCAGTGACCGGATTCACCAGCAGATCGATTGCGATGGTGGTTCCGTCCTCAACCATTTGGGGAGGTGGATATTTGGGTATAGCAACAGGCTTGCGAAGTTTAGTATGCGTATCTGAATCGCTGGGCGGAGTGCTTAGGGGAAGAATAGACACGCGGATCTGCGAGGTTCCGGGGATCTGTTCCATCTGAAAGTCATAACCGTAATACTGGTCATCGTCATATAGAATGCGGCTGAAGTTGTCTACGGCGCGGTTCGATTTGGCGGTTCCGGTACGCACTCCGCTTCCCAAACGATTTACCATTTCGGTTGGCGAGGCGGGTTCCAGGCGTGTTTGATACCGCAACACGATTCCCTTGGAACTTGTTGCTGAGCCATTCCCAATCACCTTAAACGACTGTGGTTGGGCGAATGCAATTGCCAGTGTAAGTGGCAACAGGAAATTAAGGTTGCTGGTTTTCATCGTTGGTCCTCACTATTCGTACTTTCAATTCTTCGACCGGGTGGAATTCTTGAAACGACAGGTTTACCATTTGCGTTCGCGCAGGTTGCAATACGGGAGCCCGTTCCTGGCGGTTCCAGGAGACGACCCCAAACACTAGCATTGCGGCGAGACACGCGGCACCCAATGGGACAGGAATTCGTACTTCGCCATGGAGCAGCCAGCGCCAAAAAGTAATTCTGTCAGTGCTGCCAATCGCCCTGCGGACCGTGGCGTTCAGCGAAGCCGGTGCCACTGCCCGCGGCATGTGGTGCAGCATTGCGTCCAATTCTTTATCCTTAAGTGGTTCCATTGGAACTCCTATTTGCCAATAAATTTCGATAGGGGGCGAGTGACAGTTTGAGCGTTTCGCGAGCACGGAACAGGCGCGATTTCACGGTTCCAGCCTCAACACCGCAAACCTGCGCAATCTCATCCAGCGACAGACCTTCCCATTCAAACAGCAGTACGGACTCGCGCTGCAGGGGCGGCAGTTCACGGACCGCGCGTTCGACAATATCCCCTATTTCTGCTGAGAGGGCATGTGAAAGTGGTGTGTTTGGGTCGACGAACCTGTCTTCCAGTTCGGCTTCAACTCCGGCGGAACGCCAACGCTTAAACACAAGATTGCGAGCCGCAGCCAGAAGATAAGTTTTCAAAGAAGCTCGGGCTGGATCAAAGGCATTCGGTCGGCGCAGCAGACTGAGAAAGCATTCCTGGGCGATGTCCTCCGCTGCGGCCGTGTTCGCTGTGAGCCCCAGAGTAAAGCGATACACACTATCCCGATGCTGTTCAAACGCCTGGCTCACTCCGGCTGCGTCCATCATTTGTGCCCTCAAAATGATATTACCGGCGGAGGGAAAAAAGATACGGCCAAAAATGCGCTGACCGGAGTGCTACGCTACCAAAGCCAGTTCTTTCACAATACTTGCGGTGAATGACTTGGCATCGCCAAACAACATCAGCGTTTTGTCCATATAGTAAAGCTCGTTGTCGATTCCGGCAAAGCCTGCGGCCATGCCGCGCTTGATGATCATCACCGTGCGTGCACGATCCACTTCCAGAATCGGCATGCCGGCAATGGGGCTGTTGGGATCGTTCTTCGCTGCCGGGTTCACCACGTCATTCGCGCCGATCACTAATGCCACGTCGCACATGGCGAATTCGGAGTTGATTTCCTCCATCTCCACCATCTTGTCGTAGGGGATGTCGGCTTCGGCCAGCAGCACGTTCATGTGTCCGGGCATGCGGCCAGCCACGGGATGAATTGCGAAACGGACATCCACGCCGCGGCGGGTCAGAATGTCGTATAACTCACGTAACTTATGTTGAGCCTGCGCGACGGCCAAACCATAACCAGGCACTATGATCACGCTGCGTGCGGTGTCCAGAATGGAGGCAACTTCTTCAGGCGACGCCGAGCGTACTGGCCTCTGTTCCACTGCCAATGCCGACCCTTGCACCACTGCCCCAAAGCCGCCAAATAGAACATTTGTGAACGACCGGTTCATGGCACGGCACATGATAATGGCCAGAATCAGGCCGCTGGAACCATCCAGGGCACCGGCAACAATCAGTAACTTGTTATTCAATGCAAAGCCCATGGCGCTGGCCGATAGTCCGGCGTAGGAATTCAGCAACGCAATTACTGTGGGCATATCCGCGCCGCCGATCGGGATAATCAGCAGCACTCCAAACAGCATGGCGAAACCTGCAAAGGCTGGAAACACTAATGGATTGCCCGGTGCGAAGTAGAACATGCCGCCCAGGAAAATGGCTCCACCCAGAACACAGAAGTTCATGAGGTTCTGGCCCTTGAATACAAGAGGACGGCCTGGCAGCAATTCCTGCAGTTTGGCAAAGGCAACCAAACTTGCGGTGAAGGTGAGGTAGCCCAGCAACATTTCAATGGTGAGGGCCACCAGCACAAAGCCCGTTGGTTGCCGTTCAAAGAATTCCACGGTGCCGATCAATGCTGCTGCCAGTGCCCCAAACGCCTGCGCGATTGCAGTGCGTTGGGGCACGGCAGTCATCGGCATCAGTTGGGCCAGCGGAGCGCCAATGGCCGCGCCCACCAGAATTGCCAGCAGAATCCAGTGATATTCCACCACTTCGTAACGCATCAAGGTGCCAATTACTGCCAGCACCATGCCTGATTCACCAGCCAGCACGCCTCGGCGCGCAGTGGTGGGTGAGTTCATCCACTTCAATGCCAGAATGTACAGTGCGGCGGCGCACAAGTAAAAAATCGGATAAAGATCGTGCATTTACTTGCGGTCGTCCTTCTTCTTAAACATCTTCAAAGTGCGGTCGGTGATCATGTAGCCGCCAACCGCGTTGATGGTGGAAGCCATAACGGCGATGAAGCCCAGCACCTTGGCGAAAGTGGAAGCATCCTTATGGCCGGTTACCAGAATGGCACCAACTACTGCGATGGAAGAAATTGCGTTGGTGAGGGACATCAGCGGAGTATGCAGCAGCGGGGAAACTCTGCGGATCAGTTCAAAGCCAAGAAAGGCTGAGAGGAGGAAAATCCAAAGTCCAGTTTCGTATTGTTCCATTGGTCTACCTTCCTACCAAAACCGGGC
>JAYTTF010000290.1:0-3214 GCA_043745195.1 Bryobacterales bacterium
CCAGTATAGAGGCAAGGGGTTACTTTGCCAAGATTGTAGTTGTCGCCAATAGGGAATAATAATTGTCGTTGATAGGGAAAAGTAATTGACGCCAGACAATGCGCCTTCCGTATTTCGCATTATTGGGGAAATCCGGTCCAAACAGTTGGCGGTAGTCACTTAATCCTGGAAACGGCAGACTGCAAGCCGTAACCGGCACCCTGTCTGTCCAATTCGTGAAATCCGGGATTTCGCAGCCCTCCGCACCTTAGTCCCACGCCGAGCCCCACGATTGAATTTAGAATCGAAGGAGCTTTCACCATTCAGGTGACAGATGGTTTCCACGCAACTGTCGGTGGGTACGGGAGTTGATCTATGGACGGTGCGTCAACTGCCGTTTTTGGGTTCAAACAACTCCGATGCGCTGGCTGGGCGTAATTGGTGGCTCAAATCCCCTTCGCTCAGTTCCCATTGGATGGTTTCGGTTCGGAACTCGCTTCCTCCGTGAATCAATATCGAGTGTCGTAATTCGTTTCGCATCATTCCGCCGGGCCAGATCTCCTCGTCCGGTTCAGCATCTAAAATTGCCCGGATGTCTTCGGGGAGAATACGTCCCGAAACAAGCGCCTGGCGGTAGGCATCCTCGCTCATAGAGGGTTCGGCACCAAATTTGCTAGCTGCCTCGCACACCGCTTGTTCAAAGGGAAGGTGCTGAAAGGCGGGCAGTGTATTCTGATGAATGAAGACACCAATCGGGCCCTGCGCCGGCAGCAGGTGCGTCGGGCGATCGATGGCTGCGGCAATGCGTTCCGCAGCCGGTTTGCTTACGCAAATCATCGCCCTACCAAAGCCTCTTGGTCTTTTTGAGTGCCGCGAATCTGATTTTCATGGCGGCTATGCAGGTGTTCCCATTCGGTCACCAGTTTTCCCCCGCCGCGCTTGAATTCTTCTTCCAGATTGGTCAGCAGATCCATCACCGAATGGTCAATGGAAACCAGTTCTGCGAAATGTACATGACATTCGATATCGCGCGGAAGTTTTTCAAAAGTCTGCGCAATCACCGGAAGCTTAATGAAGTTGGCGGCCCCGGAAACATGCACGTCGGCACGTTTTTCATTCTGGCTTTGCTCCACCCAAATGTCGATTTGCGAGGCGGTATGAATCAGCTTACCCAAAGATAAAATAATCCCCAGGATGACGCCGCTAAGCAGGTCGATAAAAACGATGCCGGCTACAGTTGCCCCGTAAATCCACAAGGGCATTTGACCATACTTTGACAGCGCTTTGGCGCTCTTCCAATCCACCAGTTTGTAACCAGTGAAGACCAGGATGCCGGCCAGGGCAGCCACTGGAACTTTTTCGAGAACAAAGGGCATTGCTACCACAAGAGCCAGGAGCAAAAAACCATGCATCATTGTCGAATAGCGGGTTTTTGCGCCAGCCAGCACGTTAGCCGAACTGCGGACAATCACACCGGTCATAGGCAACGCGCCAGCCAATCCGCAAAGGATATTGCCTACCCCTTGGGCGCGTAATTCCTTGTCGTAATCGCTGCGCACTCCATCGTGCATCCGGTCCACCGCTCCGGCCGAAAGAAGCGTCTCAGCGCTGGCCACAAATGCCATCGTCAGAATAGAAACAAGCACAGCCTTGCTGGAAAGAATGGAGAGAGCGTCAAACGAGATCCAGTTGGCTGCTGCCAACAGGTTGGAGGGTACAGTGACGTAGTTCACTTTCGCATCGAAGACCATGGCCACGACAGTGGTCAGTACAACGCCAATCAACGCGCCGGGAATCATCTTCAACACCTTGGGCCGGAACAGATTCCACAAAACCAAGCTGACAATGGTGAGTACACCCAGCAGTGCGGGAATATGTTGGCCGGGACCTTCAGGGCTGAAAAAGTCCTTGTAGATTGCATTGGGAATCGTAATCAGGTTCTTGATCCCGCTACTTTGCGGTTTATCGTCCAACATGACATGGAACTGGCTGGCAAAAATAAGAATGCCGATGCCACTCAGCATTCCATAAATCACCGCGGGTGAAATGGCTCGGAACCACTGTCCTGCTTTGAGGAATCCTGCGGCCAACTGGATTACTCCTGCCACCAAAATAATGGGGCCCAAAGCGTTCACACCATGCTCTTGAACAATCTGCGCAACCAGCACCGCCAGGCCAGCCGCCGGTCCGCTAACTTGTAAAGGCGAGCCGGCGATGGCGCCAACAATAATCCCTCCGATGATTCCGGTGATCAGACCCGAAGCCGGTGGCATTCCGGATGCGATCGCAATTCCCATGCAAAGTGGCAGAGCCACTAAAAAGACAATGATAGATGGTAAAATATCGCCAGTAAATTTCGGTTGCATAAAATCTCCAAAGATGTGGTTTTAATTCGTAAAAAGGCAACGATTGCCCTGCTACACGGGGCGCAAAAGCCGGGCACAAGCTAGGCAACCAATACAATGGTGGTCAATTGCTTATTTGCTTTTGAATTGAGGATGGATTAAACGAAAGTGGGCGGAGGACCACGAGTTCCCCTAATCCTTAGGAACCAGGATGGAGGATCTGCGGGAGTAACAATCGACAAAAACCCGAAAAGTTTTAGGGGAACCAATCCCTGCTGAATTTTACCGGCCTCAACACTTAAGCAGTAAATTGGCGATTGGAAACCACCGAAAGAACTGAAAAAGTGACCCGACACCATAGCGTTACGGTGAACTCGGGTACTCCGGTAACGATCCGTTGAGCGGCTTGCTGGGGCCTTTGAGAGACCGAATTCCGACTCGGTATCGTCAATCTCAACGGCGCTTGCTGCAATCAAAACCATCATAACTATCCGAAGATAGCCGTAGAACATTTTTGAGCAGACTTGAAGGGATCTCATTCGTGTAAAAAGGCGAACATTCAAAATTGAAGCCAGTTCAACCTTCAGATAGTATATCCTTTTTAGACGATCGAGTCAGAGCTGCATCGGGCACTGTCGCGGCAAAGTAGAAATGTCCTAATCCAGCAAAGTAGAAATGTCCTACAATGGCCGATTTGCGCATGCCCCCTTTCCCTGATCTCAGGTTGCCCTTCAGAACAGCGCGGAGACGTCAAGGGCGCGCGTCTATTGCGCGGCGAATGCGAACCCTTGTCGGCGAGCACTGTTCTGCACAATCGACTCAGTGGGAAAGGGGGCTTCCTCCCAAACATCACTACTTGTCAAAAATAGGACATTTCTACTTTGCTGCGA
>JAYTTF010000291.1:0-40170 GCA_043745195.1 Bryobacterales bacterium
TGCCGCTTTTACAGGCCTTCGGAGACTCCACCTCCCAAGAAAAATATAGTGATAATTCTAATCAACTGAATCTTATAGACTTATAGCCGGACGCCAGTGGGTAAGCATCAACCCTCACTATGAGCTCGACGTCACAGTAACCGATCTGGTAAAGGAAAACCTCCTCCACCCAAACACTGCTCGAATTTTTCAAGCGAACGGACAGGCACTGCGGTTGTACCGCCATCAGGCTCAGGCGGTTGCGAAAGCCGCTAACGGCAGCAGTTTTGTAGTGACTACTGGCACCGGATCCGGTAAGTCCCTCTGTTTTTTTATCCCAATCATCGACGCCGCCGTACGGGCACGCGCCAACGGAAATCAGCCTAAAACTCGAGCAATCATTGTTTATCCAATGAATGCACTTGCAAACAGCCAAAAGGAGGAGATAGGAACTTTCATTGACCAAGCAGGTCTTCCCAAAGAGTTGACCCCCACATTCGCTCGCTACACCGGACAGGAGAGCACGGACGAGCGGGAAGCAATCAAACGATCGAAGCCGGACATTCTGCTTACAAACTTCATGATGCTAGAACTGCTCATGACGCGACAGAATGAACGAGACCAAACTGTTATTGCCAACGCAGTTGACTTGGATTTCCTGGTTTTAGATGAGCTCCACACTTATCGGGGTCGCCAAGGCGCGGATGTGGCGATGCTGGTTCGGCGAGTAAAAGATCGTTTGTGCCGCAACAAGCAGCCTATCTGTATCGGCACTTCCGCAACGATGGCGAGCGAAGGAGGTGACGAGGCAAGGGCCGCCGAATAATTCTCCGGCGCTGAGGGACTCCTTCTATTTGGGCGCATTGCCCGCTTCAGGCCGCCCGACGGTGCGTTTGGCCTGCTCGGTCAACTTCGCAATCTCCGCCGACAGGACCGCATTGGGGAATTGCAGCAGCTTCTCGTTGGCTGCAGTCAAAACGCCGAGCGCCAAGTCGGGAAGGTGCATTCGGAGGAAAAGTTTGGCCTTAGTGAAGCAAAGCCGCGCATAGGTCCGAGGCATATTCTCAAAATTGCTCATTGCCAACGCTGTCGCGGCGAAATGGTCGAATTGCAAAAAATCCTCCTTGCCGAAGAAATAGCTCGCTCGGTCATTAAGCAGCCGGACAGACAGGAAGCGCAGCCCATGCCGTTCAGCAAGTTGCATAGCCTGTGTAAAGTGATTGTAGGAGTCCTCATTATCCCCCCCTTCCATAAGCATTTCGCTTAGAAATCCTTCCAGTAGAATCTGTTGTTCGATTGATCCGTTCGTTTTAGCGATCGCGGCATTTGCTAGCAGTCCCCGCGTGACATTGGAGTTCGGCTCCATGTCGACCCCGCGCGAATATTCAAATTGCCGCATGTTATCACCCTCAAGATCGCCAGCGGAACGGAAACACTTTCCCGCTTCTGCAAAACCACCCGCCCGCAGAGGAGCTACAAGCAACACTGCATAGGCAAACAAAGCCGCGCAATTACCCGGGTCCGCCTTCCCCATGGATCTATACGTTGCCATGGCCTCAGCCACGGCTCCGGCCCGAACCTTCGCGGCGGCTTCGCTAAACCGCACTTCGGCCTTCTCGATTTCCGGAGCCGCAGCCGTCGCGCCCTCATGCAACCGCACCGACTCGGCCAGATCGCCACGCAACTCAGCGCCAGCCGCCTGCTCCAGCAGAACCTCATGCGGCGCAAAGCGCTGCCAACGCGGCCGCAATTCCGCCGCACGTTGCAGTTCCGCCTTGGCGCGCACCGGCTGATCCAATTCCATCCAAGCTTCAGCCAAATACGCACGAGCCCCAACAAACCGCGGATCCACTTCCAAGGCTTGTTCAAAAAACTGAGAAGCCTTCCACGGCAAACGAATCTGCTGCGCATGAATGCCAAGCTTGTAAAGCCGCAACGCTTCCCGGGTCGGCGAGTAAGTGGACTGCTTATAGCGCCATCCTACAAGAACAAGGGCGCACCCGAGTAAAGCCACACCGGCCATCGCCCTTTTCTGGCTGCGCTTCAGCCGGATCAGCGGGGCCTTTTCCACGCTACCTTCCAGTTGGCTTAGCGCCTCATTCATACTGGCAAATCTGTGCTCCGGCTGCGGAGCCAAACACCGGCTGATCACTCTGTTCCAAGCGGGAGGCAAAGACGGCACGGCGTCACTAGCCTGTGGCGGATGCTTCCCAATCTTCTCAATCGCCAGGGCTATTGGCGAATCACCAAGGAACGGACGCCGCCCCACAACCATCTCATACAGCAGCACTCCGAACGCGTAAATATCCACCGCCCCGGTGACCGGTTTTCCCTCAAGCTGTTCCGGAGCCATGTAGGCGGGCGTCCCCACAATCGTCACTGTGGATTCGGTTACCTGAGCCAGCGGATAAGCCAACCCGAAATCCGTCACAACGGCTTTCGCTCCCTGCTCGGCGAGAATGACGTTGGCAGCCTTCAAGTCACGGTGTACCACATTCTTCTCATGCGCGGCGGCAAGGGCTGCGCCGATCTGCCGCACAATGGGCAACGCTTCCCGCGGCTTCAGCGCACCACTCCGTCTGAGCGATACCGCCAGCGTCTCCCCCTCTACAAACTCCATGGTGAGGAAGGTGATCACGCGCTCCGTTCGCGGTTCGTGATGGCGATGCAGATCGAAAATGCGGCACACGTTCGTATGCGTCACCGTGCGGGCAAGTTGGATCTCGCGCTTGAATCGCGTCAGTGCGTCTTCATCACTCACCCGCATGGTCTTTACGGCCACCCTGGCCCCAAGTTCCAGATCCTCAGCCTCGTATACTTCGCCCATGCCCCCGGCGCCGACAGGCCGCACGATGCGATACCGGCCCGCCAGAATCTCACCGGGCTGAAGCATCCGCGCCAATACCGAAGAGGAAATCAACTTGCGGCACAACAGGCTCATGTCCAGCAGACCGTTCGATTGGTCTTCGGTGCGCAACATAAGCATCACTTCGTCGCACAGCTCCGCGTCACCAGCTGATGATGTGCGGACGAACGATTCACGGTCAAGCTGAGGCTGTTCCATCGCCGCGTCGAACAACGTTTTGATGCTGGCCCAACGTTCGGCGTTCATTCGAACCTCAGAATAAGCTTCACGTAATCCACACTAGTGTCGTCGTGCAACATAATATCGAAATAATGCGGCCCCGGCGTCAGCAGCACAAATCGGTTCAACTCAGCAGCGGGAAGTGGAATGCGCGCGGTTTTTGCCGCTAGTTCTGGCGGATCCCCAGCCCAAATGGCGGCGCGAAATAACGACCGGTGGTCGCCGGTGGAACCAAAAGGAGCAAAACCGATCAGCAGAAAGTCGTTAAATTCCCAGGAAAGCCCTCCCTGCGCTTTGCGGCGTACGCGAATTTCAAACTCCGCGTTGCAAATCTTGCGGGCGGGCAACAAAAGAGAAGTCATGAATAGCAAGTCTTCACCGTCTTCATCGAAACGGCGAAGGCGGCCAGCCGGGTAGGATTTGGCCATCCGGGTCGCCAGCAGCCGCCCGCTTGGCGCAACGGGTTTGATTGGCGTATGGAAGTTATCCTCCATTCCCCCGACGATGACGTGCGGTGCCCCCTTACAGGCCCCTGCAGAGGGCAGCGACAGGCAAGTCGTTAGAACCCAGAACCTCGGAATGTCCCGCATCCAAACTCGCATCCGCTGTTACGATATCACGCTTTGAACTTGCGACTGCAGCCACGCCCGTGCAGAACTCCATTCCCGTTTAACGGTGGTTGAGGAAATTCCCAACCCGGCCGCCGTTTCCTCAACCGTAAGGCCGCCGTAGTAGCGCAGTTCAACAATCTGCGCCTGCCGCGCATCCATAACGGCCAGCCGCTCTAGCGCCTGATCCAGCGCGACGAATTCCCGTGACCTCTCCCGCACCATTTCCAACACATTCGACATTTCCACCCGCTGATGGCGGTTGGGCCGTTTGAGTGCCGATTCACTACGCGCATAGTCTACAAGGATGCGCCGCATGACCCGCGCCGCCGAAACGTAAAAGTGCGACCGGTTCTCCCAATCGGTGTTTTTCTTGCCGAACAACTTCAGATAGGTTTCGTTGACCAGAGCGGACGGCTGCAACGTGTGATCAGGCCGTTCGGAAGATAGAAAGCGCACAGCGAGGTGGTGCAACTCACTGTAAATCTGGTTGAGCAGCAACTCTTCAGCCTTGGAGTCGCCCCGGCGCGCGTCGTGCAGAAGTTGAGTGATGTCGGACACAGCCAATATTACATGCGGAAACGACGGGGAAAGTGGGTCAAAATAAAAGTAAAGCCGACTCGTAGTCCGTGGGCGGCCCGCCCATTCGGGTTGTCTTGCAGATAGAGCGTTTTGAGTCTCCCATGAACGAAGTCCCGTATATTCATACACTTGTACTGCCTCCTCTAGCCTAATAGTTGTCAATCCGATTGTTAGCGAAATACTCAAATTAATCATTTTCAAAATAATTGGTCCCCTTTTCCCGCGCTTCCCGCATGTCTGGACATGAGACCCTGTCAATCCTTCTTCAACACGCGGCTCCTTGCAGGTATGCTGGGCTTGGTTCTTTTCGCGCAGCCGGGCATGTCCCAGGCCACAATATCGGCATGGGGCAGCGACAGCCACTATCAGTTGGGCCACGGGCCTCCTAACGCCGATAGCCCCACCCCAGTGACGGCGTCCGTTTGGTCGGGTGGAGTAAAAGTTCTGGCCGGAGCAGGCAGGCGGACGGTTGCTCTGAAACCGGACGGCACAATCTGGACTTGGGGTAATGGTAGTGTTGGCGAAGCCGGCAACGGAGGAACGGAACAAAACATTGTCACGCCTGTACAAGCGAACATCAGCGGGGTGGCCGACATCGCCGCTGGTTACGGTTTCGCTTTGGCCTTGAAGGACGACGGCACCTTATGGAGTTGGGGCTATAATAGCGAGGGTCAGTTGGGCGTTGGCAGTTGTTGCGCCAATAGCAGCATCCCCCTGCAAGTCAACATCACCGGGGTAGCTAAGATAGCTGGTGGCTATTACCACAGCTTGGCGCTGAAGACGGATGGCACCGTTTGGGCCTGGGGGAGAGGCGACGAGGGCCAATTGGGCGACGGAGCCAACGTGGACCGTACCTCCCCCGTTCAAGTAAGTGGACTGACAAATGTGGTTGCCATCGCCACCCTCGTCTACACAAACCTGGCGCTGAAGAGTGACGGCACCGTCTGGTCCTGGGGTTACGGTCGTTGGGGTCAATTGGGCAACGGAACCGGAGGCTTTAATACTGACAGGAACACACCGGTGCAGGTGACAGGCTTGGCCGGCGTGAAGGCGGTTGCAGGCGGCTACACGCACATGTTAGCTCTGAAGAATGACGGTACCGTTTGGGCCTGGGGGAGAGGCGACGAGGGCGAATTGGGAAACGGAACAGACTTTAGCAGCTACATCCCCATTCAAGTAAGCAATCTATCCGGAGTGGCGGCGATCAAAGCCGGTCAGTATCACAACCTGGCGTTGATGAGCAACGGTACGGTCTGGTCCTGGGGGTACAACATCAACGGCCAAGTGGGTGACGGTACAACCATCAACCGGTTTGTTCCTGCTCAAGTTTCAGGTCTGACAAACGTCGCGGCCATTGCCGCCGGAGACTTCCACAGTCTGGCTGTGATCAACAGCGACAGTACTCCGCCTGTTATCGCGCCCACAGTGGTTGGGACCGCGGGTATGAATGGTTGGTATACGAGCAGTGTGACAGTCTCTTGGAGCGAAACGGATGCGGAGTCGGGCATCGCCTCCTCCACCGGTTGCGGCACGCAGACGCTAACGTCCAACACGCCAGGAACCAGGCTCACGTGCTCGGCGACCAACGGAACCGGCCGTGTAGCCTCGGTGTCCGTCACGGTCAAGATCGACCAGACGCCTCCGGTGATCGTGCCTACTGTTACTGGCACACTCGGCGCTAACGGCTTTTACACCAGCGACGTGACGGTGACTTGGAGCGTCACCGATTCGGAATCCGGCATTGCAACATCGACTGGTTGCGGCACTGTGAATCTGACGGCGAACACACCGGGAACCACACTGACTTGCTCGGCAACGAACGGCGCTGGGCTTTCGGGATCGGCACCGGTTACTATCAAGATCAACAAAACAGCGCCAGTCATCACCCCCACTATCAACGGGCCCATCGGCGCAAACGGTTGGTACACCGGCCCCGTCAACTTGAGTTGGAGCGTCACTGATACCGAATCCGGCATCGCCACCTCCACCGGTTGCGTCACCCAAACATTCACCGCTAACACCCCCGGCACGACACTGACTTGCTCAGCCACCAACGGCGCGGGCCTTTCCACCTCCGGCCTCGTCAATATCAAAATCGACCAGGCACCTCCGGTGATCGTGCCTACCGCGAACGGCACGCTTGGTGCTAACGGTTACTACATCGGCCCCGTAACGGTAAGCTGGACCACAACCGACCCCGAATCCGGCATTGCCTCCTCCACAGGATGCGGCACGCAGACGCTTACGTCGAACACGCAAGGGACCACGCTCACCTGCTCGGCCACTAACGGCGCTGGGCTTACAGCCTCAGTACCGCTCACGATCAAAATCGACTCGACGCCTCCGGTGATTGTTCCTACCATCACCGGCACGTTGGGCGCCAACGGCTTCTACAGAAGCAATGTGACCATTACTTGGAGTGTGTTTGATCTTGATTCCGGACTCACCGCAGCGTCTGGGTGCAGCAACGCGAGTAGCGTGACTTTGACCGACACCCCGGGAACCCCTCTGACCTGCTCGGCCACAAACGGCTCGGGCCTTGTCACTTCAGTCCCCATAACCATCAAAATCGACAAAACCTCGCCGTCAATCTCCGGCTCGCGGCTCCCCGCGCCCAACGCGGCCGGTTGGAATAACACCGATGTCACAGCGAGCTTCATCTGCACCGACGGAACCTCGGGCGTGGCCTCGCTTTCGCCGGTCACCACCCTCTTCACAACGGAAGGAGCCAACCAATCGGTCACCGGCATCTGCTCCGACAACGCAGGCAATCAAGCCACTGCCACCGTTGGCGCTATCAACATCGACAAGACAAAACCTGCGGCTGCCAACGTTGCGGCCAGCCCGAACCCGGTGGCCCTCAATACGGCGTTCACGCTCTCGGCCAATCTCAGCGACACCGGCGGCAGCAACCTGGCCTCGGCTGAGTACAGCATTAACGGTGGTGCTCCAACAGCCCTCGGCACTTCCAGCGGACCTGCGGCCACAGTGTTAGGCGTGGTGCCCGGCCTCTCAACGTCCGCTGTCTACTACGTCTGCGTCCACGCGTTGGACAAAGCAGGTAACGTCGGCGTTGACGAGTGCATCTTCCTTCCGGTCTACAACCCAGCCGGCGGGTTCGTCACCGGTGGTGGATGGATTCAATCCCCAGCCGGGGCGTACGTTCCGAATCCTTCGATAACCGGAAAGGCTACGTTTGGTTTTGTGGCCAAGTACGCAAAGGGGGCCACCCTGCCGTCCGGGAATACGGAGTTCCAGTTCAAAGTAGGGAATCTGAATTTCAAGAGTACGGCTTACGAATGGCTGGTGATTGCCGGGGCTCGCGCGCAGTACAAAGGCGCGGGAACGATCAACGGCGCGGGCAGCTATAACTTCCTGCTAACCGCAATCGATGGGGATCTCCCTGGCGGAGGAGGCGCGGACCGCTTCCGGATCAAGATCTGGAACGCGAGTGGCGCCGTGTATGACAACCAAATGGGTGCGGACGACAATGGCGATCCGACGACGAATTTGGGTGGCGGCAGCATCGTGATCCATAAGGATTAGAACGGCCGTTAGTAAGCATTTGAGGATGCGGTAAGTAAGTCGAATGGCCGGTGAGTTTCCCAAAGAAACCACCGGCTTGTTTTACGTTCGCGGCTTCTTTGGTTCTACTGGCAGCAAGGGACGCCAGCGTATTGCCTCTTGGCTACCAACCACCCGATTCGAAGCAGCGCGGCTAAAAGTTGTTTCGCTTTTACCGCCCGCCACCGGCTCATGCGACCGAGAAAACCTTGGCGAAGGGAGCAGGGACATCTTCTCCATGATCAATACAGTCGGCGACAACCCGTAACGCCAGTGCGCGGACCGCGCCAATTGCAGAGTCGCGAGTCGCGCCGTATGCCATAACACCTGGCATCGACTCGATGTCTGCCCACCAGCGACCGTCATCCTCACGCCCCACAACAATCGGAATGGATTCGATGGTAATTAGCTCCATGGTCTCTCAAAATCATTATAGACTGAAGGGTGCCACGGTCGCGCCCCTGATTGGTTCAGATGCACGATGTAAAAAAACGGCAGTTGGGTTGGCAACAGTACTACGAAATGGCTTAAAACAATTGGACTTGCTGTCATAGGATCAGCGCAATAGCATCACCCAAATGGTGAGACTGAAGTGGGTAAAAAGGGTCGCCAAAGGGGACACGGTACCCAGGCCGCTACGCCTAGAGCTCTATAGGATTCATTCGGAGTTCTGTTGCTTCAGGCCAGGGAACCATGTCCCCGTTTGGCTCGCGATTCCCCGATTTTCGACACAGTCAACTGCCGTTTCTAAGGTAAAGGACGAGCGCGCCTAGGATCATGTCGCCGACCGGAGGCCCGAGATTTCTCGATCACGCAACGGCGGCAAGACCATTCTTTTCGACCAGCGATAGCAGCTTGAGCGAGGCACCGGAGGGCTTTTTTTCGCCGCGCTCCCACTTGCTCACCAAACCGGTTGTCACGTTCAGGTAGTTGGCGAAAACGGTTTGGCTGACATGTTCCTTTTCCCGGAGAGCCTTGATCTCTTTGGGCTTCAAGGGCCGGATCGGTGTAAGGCAGGCATCGTCGAAACGCCGCATCGTCTGTTTGCCGATGGCCCCAACATCGTGCAAGGCCTCCATCGTTTCATGGATGGCCGCCATTGCATCACTTCGATACTTTTTGCTCATTCGCTTTGACCTCCGTAAAATCCCCTCTCTTCACCAGCTCTGCGAGCTGCTTCTCCGTCAACGCCAGGACATGTACAACGAAAGGGCTTAAAACAATTGGACTTGCCGTTTTAGGATCAGCGCAACAGCCATCATCAAATGGTGAGACTGAAGTGGGTAAAAAGGGTCGCCAAAGGGGACACGGTACCCAGGCCGCTACGCTTAGAGCTTTATAGGATTTCATTTACAGTTCTGTTGCTTCAGGCCAGGGAACCATGTCCCGTTTGGCTCGCGATACCCTGATCTTTGAGACAGTCAACTGCCGTTTCGACCTAGGTTGAAACGCGTTTAATCCATCTTGATACTATATTTATTTTATAGCAGAGTTCAAGCCTAAACCCTATACTGTGTATAGTGGTTAATCATATGAAACTGAATCAACGTCTGATCACCATCGGCATTTGCCTTTCCATGGCTGCATTCGCACAACCACAGCCTGGGGCTACTAAAACCGGGTCTGAAAAGAAAGGCAAGCGCGACATTTCTCAAATTGTTCCTCCGCTGGAAGAGAGCGGATTCAAGTCCATGTTCGATGGAAAGACGCTGAAGGGCTGGGATGGCGACCCCAACTTCTTTCGCGTGGAAGACGGCACCATAATCGGCCAAACCCAAACCGACAAACAGCCCAAGCAGAACACCTTTCTAATTTGGCGCGGCGGACGTCCTGGTAACTTTGAATTGAAGATGGACTATAAGTTGACCGGCAATAACAGCGGCATTCAAATTCGTTCCGAAGAGTTGCCCGATTTGAAATACGCTATGAAAGGCTATCAGGCCGATATGGACGGCGCCCAGGTTTATACGGGTCAGTTTTACGAAGAACGCGGCCGGGGCTTTCTCGCTTTACGTGGACAGTTCAGCTATATTGGCGAGGGTAAGAAATCGGCAAGGGTGGCGTCACTTGGTGACAATGCAGAGTTGAAGGCACTGATCAAAGCCGACGATTGGAACTCCCTGCACCTGATTGCCCGAGGCAACACGCTGATTCAGATTCTCAATGGTCACGTGATGAGCATGGTGGTGGATGACGACACAGTGGGCCGCAAACTGGAAGGCCTGCTTGGAATTCAATGTCACGTGGGGCCACCGATGAAGATTGAGATCAAGAACATTCGCATTAAGGAGTAAATAGCTGCTCCATTGGAAGCGCAAAGGCCGCTTCGGCGCGGCGCAATGCAATTGAAGAAACAAGCAGTGGCTTCGCCGAAGCGAGTCCGTTTTGCGCTTGTTTCTTGGAAGTGCCCGCCGCGGAACTGAAATCCATGGCGGGCATTGTTTTTTCGAAGCTATGCAGCCAACGGTAACCGAGCATCCTCCTTTTCCCGCAGCGGACGTTTGGTTTCCACTTCTTCATTCCGCTTGCTCTTCTTCAAAGGTGGCCGAATTGGAATCACCAAATCCTGGTACATTTCACTTACTTCAACACTGGAGTTGATCTTGGTGCTGTGGAAATATTCAGACAAAGGATATAGTGCATAGGGCGTCAATTCTCGGAACGTCTTCCCCAGACGCTGTTCAATACGATACAGGCAGTGGAAAAACTGTCCCCGATCAATATTCAAACGCGCACAGCACAACTTCCAATCGGCTCCCATAAGATAATGAAAGGTGAAAACTTTGTGCTCTTCCTGTGTTAAGGTCCGTTTGCTGATCAATAGGAAGTCCGCGCAATACTCTTCATCTTTGCGGCCCCAGGACATTCTACGGTCCTTTCCAGGGACATACTCCATGGTCGCCCTGCTCAAATGCTTTTCCTTTTCCGAACAATAGCGGAATCGGTTAAAGCAGGCACGAAAAATGTTACGAAGTACGCAGCCACACGGATTCGCTCCTCCGCGTTTGCCAATATTGAGCCCCAATCCACGGCACGACGAGCATCCCTGCATCGCCAGCGTCAATGTTTCTGATCTTGTCCAATCCATTTTGTTTTTGTTTTCTCCTGTTCGCCCGGTTACGGGCACTCTCAAGTTCCAGTCATAGAATATTCATTAATGATTAATCGTCAACCTTATATCTTTCAGGATGATATGGGAAATTGGCACTGTAAGCCTGTGCCGCTCTTAAGTGTTTGATAAAAAACGTATATATTTGAGACTACGCTTAGATTAGCCTTTGCTACTGGAAATTTATTTGATATGCTTTTAGTCGAATGTGCTCGACCTATTTCTACTGGAAATAGGGATTCGTTTTTAGGGGTAACAAAGTGTTCTTTGAACAATTGCAAGAACGGCTCCTTCTTCTGCTACGCGGCAAAGTCCAAGGTGGCCACCTCACAGAGCGTGGTTTGGCCAAGTTGACGGGCATTTCCCAACCTCACATTCACAACGTTCTGAAGGGCGCACGGAACTTTTCCCCGGAAATTGCAGATTCCATTCTCCGAAAAATGAACCTCACTACGCTCGACCTATTTGATCCGAGAGATCTGATTGCTCATCTATCCCGTCACTTGCCTCACCAGGATCAACGCTATTGCCGCGTCGGGTTGCTGCAGGGAGATTTAGGTCCCGGTCTGCCTTTGCCGAAAGCTATTCCCGATGGGGAAAGTTACACCATCCCGCAATCCCAATTGAAGAACGTGACCGATGCCGTGGCAGCGCGATTGGCCTTCGATCCTGAAATGCGGGAGACATTTGCCGGTGGTGAAATTGTCCTGCTGGACCAATCCGAAATGGGCCGAACCATGCTGGAACCGCAGAGTCTATATATAGTGTTAACGGAGCGGGGCGGTCTGGTGCGTAAGGTTGCTGAAGATGGTGGAAAGCTTCTGCTGAAAAACGGGGCTGATACCGAGACAGGCGAATCCATTGAGTTACTGGGGCGCGGATTACTGGAAGTGCTCCTGGCCAGAGTTGTTTGGCTGAACCGCAAACGCCGATGGGGCGATGGGACTTCCATGGAGCGCGGGGCGCAGTAGCTTCGCCGGATGAGCCTGGATTATTCGACCAATGCTATTCAGGCGGCAGAATTCGGATAGCCATGGCGTGCTTGAGTTCATCCAAGCCTTCGCCGGTGACGGCTGAGATCTGAAAGAACGGGAACTTTCGCCGTGTTGCGGCGGCTTTCAGAGCTTTTAACCGCTTAGGATCCTGGGCCGCATCCATTTTGGTAGCAACCACAATCATTGGTTTGGCGGCCAGGTCTTCGTTGAAGCTTTCCAGTTCTTTCAGAATGATTTTGAAATCGTTCACCGGGTCGCGACCGGTGGCTTCGGAAACGTCCACCAAGTGTACCAGCAACTTGGTGCGTTCAATATGCTTGAGGAACTGCACGCCCAGGCCGTGACCTTCGCTGGCACCTTCAATGAGCCCGGGGATATCGGCCACAACAAAGCTGCGGTTGTGTTCAAGCGGCACCACTCCCAGGTTGGGTTCAAGCGTAGTGAAGGGGTAGTCGGCGATTTTCGGGCGGGCGGCGGAGATTCGGGAAATCAGAGTGGATTTGCCGGCATTGGGAAATCCCACTAAGCCGGCGTCGGCCAGCAATTTTAGTTCAAGGCGGAGCCGTCGTTCCTCGCCGGGGAATCCTTCCTCATGTTCGGTAGGGGCCTGGTGACGGGAATTGACGAAGCGCGCATTGCCGCGGCCGCCGCGTCCACCTCGGACCACGGTGAAGCGGTCGTTGGCTTTGGTGAAATCATACAGTAGTTCCGAGGTTTCAAAGTCGTAAACAACGGTTCCAACAGGCACAAGCACTTCAATGGATTTGCCGTCGTGACCGGTGCACTTGGAACCTTCCCCGTGACGCCCTCGTTCGGCTTTATGTTCGGGGTTAAAGCGAAGATGCAAAAGGGTATTATTGTGAACGGAGCTAACTATTTCCACATCACCGCCATGGCCACCATCGCCACCAGACGGACCACCACGGGGAACAAATTTCTCCCGTCGGAAGGCCATGCAACCGTTACCGCCGTCGCCGGCTTTCACCTGGATTTTTACTTCATCAATGAGCACGGAAACTCCAACTTCAAAATAAGAAAGCCGCCTGATGATTCAGGCGGCTCCATTGATCAAAAGATTACACCACCTTAGAGAGGGTGGCGCTACTGAACTGGCAATGCGGCGTCAACGACTACGAATTTACCCAGACGGCCACGGTCGCGGAAGCGAACCGTACCAGTGACACAGGCAAATAAGGTGTCGTCCTTACCAATACCGACATTTTCACCGGCTTTATAGCGAGTGCCGCGTTGGCGAACAATGATGGAACCGCCGGGAACCAACTGACCGCCGAAAACTTTAATACCCAGTCGCTGCGCATTTGAATCGCGACCGTTTTTTGAGGAGCCTAAACCTTTTTTATGTGCCATAAAATTTTACGCCGAAATGGCGCCAACCTCCACTTCAGTGAAGTTCTGGCGATGGCCGATGGTGCGCTTGTACTGCTTTTTGCGCTTGAACTTAAAGACAATCGTCTTTTCGCCACGGCCTTGAGCCTTAATCTTTCCAGTGACTTTCGCCGCCGCAGTGGCAGCGCCAGTGGTGATGTTGCCCGCATCGTCAACCAAAGCAAGCACCCGGCTGAATTCCACGCTGGATCCAACAACGCCGACGAGCGTTTCTACTTTCACTTTCTGGCCTGGAGCGACGCGATACTGCTTTCCACCCGTTTCAATGACTGCGTACATAATCTTTTGAACCTTAGATTGAAGAATGGGAGGCTACTTCAGAAACAACAGGAAGGCACACACCCTTGCGCGGACACCCAATCGGGCATCTCGAACTTTTATGATACAGGATTTTTTGCGGTTGCGCAATGTTGGAAGATGGGATTCTGTTCCAACTTCATAGAATGAGATTTCGTTGCAACGGCATCACTTGTCCCGAAAAGGGAAGGTTTCGGGACACAACAGAACATCATTGAATAGAATAACTTTTAGCGCCTGATGGATACAGCCTTGCGGTAGTGGTCCAAAGTGTTGGTACCCCCTAACTGACTTCTCAAAGATAGATTGCGTTCCTATCCGGATCTTCGAAATCAATGAAGTTGCCCCCTAGCGCCCGTATGATGCCGCCGACCTCATTCCGAGCTCGGTCAATCATGGCGATGTTTCAGTGATATAGGCTAAATAAGATGATTCCTGTACCAGCCAAACTCCTCGAACTCCTCGCAATTCGCGATCCCGGTTTAGTGCAGTTGAGCCTAGCTCTGCGAGACTTAGTCATTGAGGAAGCGCCAGAGGCCATGGAGCTTATTCATGACGTTAAATATGCCATTGCTCTTAACTACACCTTCACCGGACGCATGAAGGGTGCCTTCGCTCATATCGTGATTTATACGAAGCACGTGAACCTTGGTTTTTACATGGGCGCGGAACTTCACGATCCCACGAAGCTCCTCCAAGGCGACGGCAAACGCATCCGTCATATTCGTATCTCGTCAAGCATTGACCTAGGCCGCCCGCATGTTCGGAAATTCCTCTGTGAAGCAATCAAGCGAGCGGCACGCTAAACAGTCTGGCTAACTGCTAGAGGCTACAAGACGACGAGGAATGAATCATCAGAAGAAGACCTCAGGAACTTGTGCTTAGTAATTGACACGAACGAACGGAACTTGGTGCTTAATGTAGCCGAGCACGGCGCTATCTACTTTGTGTTGCCGTTGATGCACGAAACTTGCATAGCGTTGCCATGTCGCCGGCTCCAGAACTGATCGGAAATACGAAAACGGGGTCTGCTGGCCGAGTGAATCGCGGCGGACGCACTTGGCGTTACGCATCTTCTCAATCCGCTCCCGACATAGAATCAACGCATCGCAGAGTTCGTGAATTGCTTCGAGATCCAGGCCCACCTCCTGATGGAGTTCATTGCGGGTGCAGTGCGATCTGAGCGGCTGCAGGTAGTCGTCCCAGAAACATTCCATCAACTCTCTGAATTTCAGGAAATACACATCCCATAGTTCGCGGCACTCTCCCCACTGCTGCGGAGGCACATCATTTGGCCGCGCCTCGAGTGCGATTACCACACGTTCGATTTGTATGCGGAGCAGGCTGCCCATCGAGAGGAAAATCTGAAGGAAGTTGGAAACGCCATCGATAGTCAGCGATTCGGTGTGGCGCTTCAATTTCTTGAAGTGGCGTTCAAAAAACTTCAAAGTCGCCTCATGGAGCGTTTTGCAGATTTGGAGATTTCTCTCGCCCAGATGACGCATTTCATCTTGGCCCTCCCAGACTGGCCGATTCCTAAGCGCCGGTGGCCGCAGTGCGTTTACGAGAGGGATGTCACAGAAATTCAGAAACGTGAGGAGCGCAGCGTTGTCCCCAGCTCGCAGCAAGTCGTTTAGGACGGAAAAGAATTGTCCTGCGCTCTGCGTCGCCTCTCGGATGTGTCGCTCCCGCCGGACGCTATTCTGCGTCTTAATGTCCAGGAGGTTGGTCAAGAAAACCAGATTGCTAAG
The DNA here is from genome assembly GCA_043745195.1 of Bryobacterales bacterium. Taxonomy (GTDB): domain Bacteria; phylum Acidobacteriota; class Terriglobia; order Bryobacterales; family Bryobacteraceae; genus JANXSF01. The sequence goes on from JAYTTF010000291.1 coordinate 15,378, forward strand.
CTGTTTGTTTCCATCTGCTGTTTCGATGCTGACCAGTGTGGATAATTCATGAAGCCTCGATACACTCCGCTCGGGAACTGTAGATGAAAAACGCTCATCGGAGATTCTAGTTACCGACAGGATCTGCCCGCGCGAGCCTTGGAAATGAAGCCTAGCCACGATCTTTTCTATTCCGATATCGAACGGGACGTGAGCCCGAATCATCACTCTATCATCATCGAGTAACGCCTCCATAAGCCGCACTGGCATCGCAGGAAAATGCTCCTCCTCTTCGCGAGCCGCTGACTGCAACTGGTCTGGCGACTGAAGATGATAGCCTGAGCCCGACGGGTCACAAAACCGCCCCGGATTAAACGTCTTGGCTGCAATGTCAGACACAACGACAACGGTTTCAATGTTGCCAGCTTTTCCATGGGCAAGTAGCGCAGGAGTCGTGAAATTGGCGCTACCGTAGACCAGAAGGGTGCTCTGGCCAGACTCGAAAATCATGGCTTTTGCGTGGAGTGGCTGCTGATGGCCGTTGTCTTCGTACGCACACAACAATATTTCAGCCCGTTCAGACTGAACGCAGGAGTGGCCCAACCATTCAGAAGTCATCGTAGTCACGCCATTTTGGGTGTACAGGAAGAGCCGGTCGGGCCCAAACTCACTCATAATCTTGTCGATTAGTCCCGGCGAATTATCAAAGAATCGAGAAACCACGTATATTCGCTCTACAGGACGCGGTACCATCACTGCAATTTGGTCCCAAAGCGAGCGCTCCAGATTATGCAGCATCCGAACCGATCTAGTACCGGGCTCTGGCGTCTTGTCCAACCAAGCGCTAGTGCGCCTAAGCTCTTGGACGTTTGAGGCCAGCGATTTCCCAGGCCAACGTTCGCTGAGCGCTGAGACAAAGGAAAAAGCATCCTGGAACACAGCAAGTGCCCCCTCGTGCTCGTCCAACTCAAAATCGAACACGTCGACAAGTTCTGCGTTCGATGTCAGCCCAGCCCGGGTGAAATTGGCACTCCCGATTATCAAGCGGCCAGAGGTCTTCGTCGTGAACAAGAACAGCTTGGGATGAAAGCGTCCCTTGGTCTCAATGGAATTCAGGAGATACCTAAGGTTTACCTGCTTCGGTCGTTGCGATTCTGGAGCGTGGGCGATCTTCTGATAGGTCATGTGGTCAGTGCATACGGAGATATTGTTGTTGCCACTCAAGGAACTGAAACGTTCCAAACAGTAGGTTTCAAAAAACAATGGGTCAAAGGTATACGTACACAGGACCGCGTTGTGGTAAGCGTGTTTCGACAATGCTTCGTGCAGGTCAAGCCTTGAGATTCTATTTGGGCGTGCCATCGCTATCCAGAATTCGCCCCAGTTGCAGTTGCCCATCTGCCGTAATCAATATCTCGCCAACAGGTCCAAATTCGAGCAGACCGATATCCCGAAGAATTCGAACGCTGTTCCAGTGCCGAGAAGATCGGAACACAGGTTGATAGTCCTGGTCCTTGTGTAACTTGCCGTCCAAACGATGAAGCCAGCAGCTTTCGAGTCGGCCCTTCTCATACATCACTCGGTCATGCTGGTCCAGCACGAACGGCTCCATCAGCTTCGCTAGTGCAGTGTTCCAGTGCAGATCGGGCTGGAACCATTTGTCCAAAGCTGGAAGGACGGTGCCATTCCAAAGATTGGATTCCGCCTTTGTGCCGATATACCTGATGAATTCGTTATGTGCACTCCGCCATTTCGAATAGAGGACTACGAGAAGGCCCACGGCAACTGCAGCGACCTCCTCTGGTTTTCCGTCGCGATCTACAAGGGCCCACTCACTCATGTCACTGGTCGCGCCAATATCGTTCAGCGCCTTGAGGCACTGATCTTCAGATGGAATGGACCCCATCTTAAGCGCCAACATAAGGTCGGCGGGCGTTGCACCCGCTCCGAACAGATCTGCCAATGTTGATCGGAAGCTCAGCCCCGTGAGACTCGCGGTCACTTCGTCGAGGGTCATGCCAGATGGCTGAAGTTTCAGCGTCTCGATCACGCAGTACAGCAAATTCTCTAGCGCATGGGTGAGGTACTCATGCGCGCAGAATTGCTGCCAAAAGCAGTAACAACCGGCAAGAGATGGTGGCGGTTGATAGGGTACGGGGGACTCGTCATCGCGCCACAGCAGGCCGTAGTAGTAAGGTGGGTAGACTAGATAGTGATCGACGTTGTCTGACGTGGGCTTGAAACCAGCCTTCGCGTATTCGGAAACGGTATGAAGGATCAGGCCGAGAGTCTGTCGTCGCAGCAGATCAGTGTCCCCGATTTCAGCGCGGTCCCACGAAAAGAACAGATTCCGAAGCAGTTCTCGCTCTTCTGTCGCAAGTTCCTGGTCTAAAGAATCAAGCGAAAATTGTTCGGCGGATTTCTTTAGTACATCCAGTTGGATAACCTTTTCATGGAAAAGATTGTTCTTAGAATATGGCGTCTGAGCCACGCTGTGGGCGAATGATCTAGCCAGCGATTCACCTCGCCCTGCTGCGATCCGATGAATTCCATCTTCTGTCCGGTGGGTCAGGCCGAGCGCGTAAAGGGACCCTGCGTAATACTGGCCGTAGCCACCCATTCCATTCGAGGGCAGAACGGCAAAATTCGTATCAACCTCTTGGGTTTCCGCATACTTTCCTAGTCGAAGCCGGACTGCGTCCGCCCCAACGACGGAGACAGAATCAGGGTTGTGCAGTAGTGTTGCGAGCGCAATAAACGCCTCGCGTCGCCGTAAAGCTGCTATAAAGTCGGCGTAGCGCTTTGGCTCCTCAGACTCTTCAGCATTCCAGAGCGCCCACGCGTAGAACGAGTAATAGCGCGCACGACTGGTGGTCGTGATGATGCCTTTCAGTAGATAGTCCGTGATGGCGAACGAGACACGAGAGAGACCGAGCGGATCTCTGCCGCCGAGTTGAGTTACAACGTATTTCGTCCATCTCGGAAGTGTTTCCAATTCGGCTGAGGCCATCGTTCGTACTTGGGGTGAGGAAGTGGGCTCCGTTCAACAACAGCGTAGGCTTAAGATAAACCTTATCAGATTTTGGCACATAGCTAACTACACCTTCACCGGACGCATGAAGAGTGCCTGCGTTCATATCGTGATTTATACGAAGCACGTGAACCTTGGCTTCTACTGTGGGACGGAACTGCCCGATCCCAAGAAACTTCTTCAAGGTGACGGCAAACGGATCCGCAATATTCGCATCTCGTCAACCATTGACCTTGGCCGCCCGCACGTCCGGAAATTCTTATGTGAAGCCATCATGCGAGCGGCACGATAATAGTCTGGTTTAACTGTTGGCCGCCAGAGCGAACTCCATTTCGGCAACCGGTTGCGGCAAACTCATTGCTGCTCGTAAATCTGTATCCAGCCGAAGAACATGCGCTTCATTGTCGCGCAAAAATTGACGAGCATTCTCCCGGCCTTGACCAATCCGTTCCCCGCGATAGCTATACCAGGAACCGCTTTTTTCGACCAACCCTTGTGCCACACCAAGATCCAGCAGATCCCCTTCCCGGGAAATCCCCAAGCCATAAAGAATGTCCACTTCCACTTCGCGAAATGGCGGCGCAACCTTGTTTTTGACTACTTTGATTTTCGTCCGGTTGCCAATCACCATTTCTCCTTCCTTGATGGCCGCCAACCGCCGGATGTCCAATCTGACACTGGAAAAAAACTTCAACGCACGCCCACCGGAAGTGGTCTCTGGACTTCCAAACATCACACCAATTTTTTCGCGAATCTGGTTGATGAATATCAGGCAGGTGTTCGTTCTGGAACAAACGCCGGTCAGCTTGCGCATCGCCTGTGACATCAGCCTCGCTTGTACCCCAATTGAGGCGTCACCCATTTCTCCTTCCAGTTCCGATTTCGGAACCAGCGCCGCAACAGAATCCACCACCAGAACGTCAATCGCACCGGAGGCGATCAGGTTATGTGAGATTTCCAAGGCCTGTTCAGCATGGTCCGGTTGGGCGACCAGCAAGTTGTCAGTGTCCACGCCTAATCGGCCGGCATAGATCGGGTCCAAAGCATGTTCCACATCAATAAAAGCAGCTGTCCCACCGCGCTTTTGCGCTTGGGCAATCACCGTTAGTGCGACAGTAGTTTTCCCGGAGGATTCAGGTCCAAAGATCTCAATAATTCGACCGCGAGGCAATCCGCCAACGCCCAGAGCAACGTCCAGGGAGATGGAACCAGTGGGGATGACGGCCACTGGAATGAGGGAGTCGCGTGAACCAAGCCGGATTACTGAACCTTTGCCGAAGTTCTTCTCGATTTGACCTAGGGTGATGGTCAAGGCTTTGGATTTTTCTTTGAGATCGATCATACCTTTTAAGTGGGCAATGGGCATACCGATTCTCGACTGCGGGTGAAGATCCCATGAGGTAGATCAGGGATAGGGGTCTTCCGAGATCGAGGGATGGTATGGATCGAACCTCACAGTGCTAGTGGTTGTGTGGTGATTTTCGGACAAATACAGATGTAAGCCCTTGTCAAACATCAGCTGTTCTTATGCGGTCATTTCCGGCGGTTTGGACCACTGCGTCGGTGTGGTGTCGAACACTTCATTTTGCTGCGTAATTCGTATTCGCTGATGCGTTCCTTACACTCTACACTCTTGTCAAACTCAATCGAGCCTCCGTCGGCTCGGAGTTGGACGATCTCGGTTAGGAAAGAAAACTGAATTCTGGCCTTAGTGCGACAGAACATCGTCCCAAATTGAAAATAAGAAAGTTCTTGTTGGCGCAGTGACTGGACACCACAAACCAGTTGGGGCATGAGTGGCCGTCACAAGCTACTGAACTTCCCATGACTAGAAACGGCAGTTGCAAGCTGTAACCGGCACCCTGTCTGTCCAATTCGTGAGCCCTCCGCACCTTAGTCCCAAGCCGAGCCCCACGATTGAATTTAGAATCGAAAGAGCGCTCACCATTCAGGTGACAGATGGTTTCAACGCAACTGTCGGTGGGTACGGAAGATGATCTATTGGACGGTGCATCAACTGTCGTTTTGGGATAAAACCCTGGTTTGCCCCATGCGAGGTATTGCCCGATGCGAACGGCCCAGTCTCACCGTGTCACCTTTGGCGGCAATTTTTCAGAACTTCAGTGTCACCTCCGGGTTTCTTAGTTTTTGTTTGAGCGGTGATCCGTAATCTTGTAGCTGTCCGACAGGGGCCCGCAGGGCAAAGGATGACTTCGACTAATGCCTGTGTGACAGTGGCGCGCGAACTTACTCGTCGCACGCGCCTTGGTCAATGTGAAACTAATCCCGCCCCAGTTGCTCTAGATATCTCTTTAACTCTGCCTCTCCGGCCAAAATGGGAAGCCGAAGAGCATCGGGATTTTCGCGTTCATCAAAAGCGGCAAACAGGGCCATCTTGGCTGCTGCATATCGTTCCTTGCTCAGTAATTCGCGTCCATGGTCCCGCTCCCACGCGTCCACTCCGGCATCGCTTATTTCCACTGCTACCAGCATTTCAGTCTTACGATCGGCACTTACAGGAAAGATATACTCGTAACTTGGTCCCAACTCACTTTCCGCACGCCGGGATCCTGCGAAATAGTATTGATAAACGTAGCCGTTCTGACTCTGATACGTTTTCTGCCGCCGAACAGCAGGGGCACCTTCGAGCGGCCCCTTTTCGTTTGTTGAGGATTTCTTTTTGAACCAACCAAGCATCGAATGGAGCAAGTCTAACATGCAAGCGGCCCTCATAATCGGCGCGGAATGTTTCAACCAGCATCGCTTCTTCGATGCGCATGAAACTCTGGAACACGCCTGGACCCATGCCCCACGCCGTTACCGCTATTTTCTGCAGGGACTGATCCACTTCGCGGTGGCATTCCATCATTTAGAGAACAGCAACCGTGAAGGCTTCGAAAAGCAACTGGTCAAGGCGCGCAAACGCATTGCAGGATATTTGCCCAGTTTTGAGGGTGTTCTGACCCTGCCGCTTTATCTTTGGGAACCCGGTCACCCGTACCCGTTGCTCAAGGTGGATAATCAAGTTGAATGAGTAAGCCAATGATATTCCGCATATTGCAACTAGTGTTCACCGTTGCTTCCGTATGGGCTCAAACACTGGAGCCCGTGAAAGTAGCCACCGTCTGCACCGAAGACGACATGCAAAGCTACGGCATGAGCTGTTCCACCGAAGAACCCTGCAAAATCTATTTGGAACTCACGTCCCTGGAATCGATCGGCAACCGCTTAATTGTGGCGGGTAATCTTCATACCTCCGACGTCACCCTTTCATCGATTCTGCTTACTAGCGAGGATAACGGCAAAACATGGAAAGAGCCTATTGATCGGATAAAGACAGCCACGTTGGATGCCATGCAGTTTCTGGATTTCGAGCACGGCTGGATCAACGGACAACTGGTGCAGTCCTTTCCAAAGGACCCCTTTTTCCTTGTGACTCGGGATGGCGGCAGGAGTTGGCGGAATATTCCTATTTTTAGCGAAAGCCGTTCCGGCGCTGTCGATAAATACCATTTCGAGAATAAAACCGATGGCACCATGCTGTTGGATCGTCAACAAAGTGGCGATTCAGGCGGACGGTGGGCACTTTATGAAACGCGCACTGCCGGCGATTCCTGGGAACTGAAGCAGGTTACCCAGCGTAAGCCAGATTTTAAAAAATCAGCCACAACCGGCAATGCAGAATGGCGGCTGATACCAGTTGCAAAGACAAAGATCTATCGTGTGGAACGGCGCACCGCAGGCAAGTGGGACGCGGTAGCAATATTCTCTATTGAAGCTGGAGAGTGCAAAGTGGCAGAGAGGACGCTGGCACCGCCAACAGAGCCTACCGAAGAAGAAAAAGACAGAGCACAAGGGACTTTTCAAATTCAACCCCGCACCCCTCCATCGTCAAAGAAGAAGCAGGAGTATTAAAGTTTTGTTGAAGCCCTGACGATAGGGGCCTAATGAAAGACTCTGTCTGGGTAGCTGAGGTACTATAGTGGAGTGCCTGGAGATACCGATTTTGAACACGGCCCCAGTTGAGGCCGTACCCTTGGTGGAGAATTCCAAACGCAATCTTCGTAAGTCGCTCTTTATGGTATTTGGTTGCACCATCCTAGGTGCGGCCGCGCAGATTCTGATCAAGACGGGTCTGAAATTTCTTCCTCAACATGTTGGCCTGTTTGAATTGATTTTGGCTGGCTTGACCAATTGGCAGTTGATGTTAGGCCTATCGCTATATGGTGGGAGCACTGTACTGCTTGTACTCGCGTTGCGGTATGGCGAACTCTCGATGCTTTATCCGGTTATCGCACTTACCTACGTTTGGGTGGCTATGCTATCGCTCTTCTTTTTTCATGAATCGGTAAACATTTACAAAGCAGTCGGCCTGGTTCTTATTGTGGGCGGAGTTTGTGTGCTGGGCAGGAGTCAGAAAAGATGAAGACTCCGCTTAGCTCTATTCTTCTTGTCTTAGCAGCATCCTTTATCGGCTCCTTCGGTGCCACTTTTCTTAAGGGAGGCGCCGACCGGTTGGAGAGAAATTTCAAATCACTTTTGACAAATTGGCGGCTGTTTGCCGGCGTTGCAACCTACCTTTCATCATTTGTTGTTTACACTGCTGGAATCCGCAATGGAGAACTGACGGTTCTCTATCCAATGGTGTCATTGGGCTACGTTTGGACACTTCTGTGGTCTCGTATCTTCTTCAAAGAGCCGCTTACCAAAGGTAAGTTCATGGGTTTAGGGCTGATTCTTGCCGGAATCTGCGTATTGAATCTCGGAAATCGCTGAAACTGGGTATCCCCTTGACTCAGCCGACCCCAACCTGTAGATTTTGAGTGTGGAAGACTATCCCCGGACAATCCAAGAATTTGAAGATCGATTTTCTACCGAAGAGGACTGCCGCAGCTATTTGGCAAGCATTCGGTTGCCGGATGGTTTCCGCTGCCCGCACTGCCAAGGCGTGAAGGCGGTGATGGTTCGATCCACTTTGTACCAGTGCTGCGGTTGCCGTCATCAAACATCGGCCACGGCTGGTACGAATTTTCAGGATACCCACAAGCCATTGGTGATGTGGTTTCAGGCACCGCTAACCAATGGTGATGTTCTAACGACTCGCCTCACTCTAACAAGTGAATCCCTATTCAACCTGAGGCGCTCCACAGTTGCTCTGCCCGTGGGAGATATTCCCAAAATCTCCAATTGATCACTGCTCCATTCGAAATGGTCAACCCATCGTTGCGCTCTTGGGTTGAACAATGGCGCAAACTCGCCGGTTGAGCGGTCAATTGCACAGGTAGCCGCTGCTTTGTGACCATTGCAGCCATCACAAGCCCAAGCAAGATTTTCAAGCGAGTCAGAACCTTTGACGCTCCTCGGAATAATATGCTCGACGGCAAATGGTCCAGGGCTAATAGCGTCAGGATACGCGCAATATGCGCACAATCCTTGCGCCCTAGCTTTCACTTCATCGCGGCGGGACCAAGCCATCAGGCTGGTTCAAGTCCAAGGGTACGGATGATCGTGGATAAGGTAACGCCTCGTAGTTTCGCAAGCTGAGCAAGAGCCTCAAGCCGCGTAGCCTGTTTTTGTTCGACCAGATTAACCATCTTGAGGAACTCATCATGATCCGAACCGGTTAAAGTGTGTTCGTCTAAAAGCGCTCGTAAGGTCTTGTAGCGTTCCCAAAACGCGGAAGGAAAACCATCATTGATTTCCATCAGCAGTTTGCTTTCTGAAAGCTCTTGAGGAGGCCAGAGGTTTCGCAATTCCCGGTTTACTAATTCCTCAACTGGTAAGCCTTGACGCGCCGCATCTTCAATCACGCGGTGTTCCAGGTCCTCGGGTAATGTGATCGTGACGCTCATGACTGAATTATAGCGCTAGTTTTTACTGATTTTCACAAGCAACCTTCGGGGTTCATCGGTCATGTTAGCGCTTCTACTTTCGACGTTCTACGAAGTGAGTATTTCTGGAAATTGCCTTCACGCCCCTTCCTCTCGAATAGCGCCCCAACATACCGAACCCTTCCGAAGGTTTCGTCGGAACTGTTAAAGATTCCAGCCAATTTCTCCGAATGTTTAAATGATGCGATTTAACTTTGGATCTCTCTGCGTTTTCGCTGGTCTTTTTACTGGCCTTATGATGGGAAGGTGGACGGCACCCATCGGCATAGTTCACGCTCAAGAAGGTTCAAAAGACGAGGGCTTGTTGTCAATTGGAACAGTACCTATGAGCCTCGGGATCAAAAAGGAAGCTGCACTCAAGGCACTTCGAATCCATCAATATCAGGTGAAGAAATTTTGGAATGAGGACGAAAAAGAGTTTTGGTTGATAGAAGACAAGAACAGTGCTCTTTAGCGGCGGATCCCCAATCCTTTTGGACAACAGCAACGGTGTCATTTGCGAACAATATGCCGCCTATTTTCACTAACCCCTGACCTACGACAAATTAGTGATTGACGAATACGGTCGGGAATCCCCGATTGTCTCACCGGGGGCTGGCGCTTGGCAGTGTCACCATTATGGTGAAGTACTTCGCGTGCGCAACATCTTCTGGATAGGATCAGCCGCCTAGGTTACCCATCTAACTCAACTGCCGTTTTGTGTTGAAAGGCGTCATCGTCGGCTTGTAGCTGCGGGCATTCCTGATGAACCGGTGGAAGTACAAATCCGCAACATTCGGAAACCCTGAGCTATTCTGGCATGGGTCTAGCGGGGAGTATCTTGGCTGCGAATTTAGCGACGCACCCGATTGAGCAACAAATTTGCGCCGGGAGAAGGTGGGCATGATTCAAGCCGCCAATCGATTGCGATTCCGCAATCGTAGCATCGAAGTAGCCCACCCTTGAATTAAGCGTCGCGGCCGGAAGAGCTACTTACTACTGAGCAGTACCGTAGACTTTGATCTTCACGGCGCCCAAGGTTCCCGCTGTGCCATTGGCGCGGTTGTCGGCGGCAACCACTTTCCACGTTCCCGCCGCCGATTCACCCCAAAAATGCGGAGTGGTAAAAGTATAGTCGGTGAAGTCGGCGTTGTCGTCGTTCGGCCGACTGCCCGCCTCAACAATATATCCACCCGGAGACACAATCCCGAAGGACAAATCTCCCCGCTTGGCATGCTTCACAGTAACTGTCACTTCAACGTGTTCCACCCGGATCTTGGCATTCGCCAAGTCGAGGGATACTTCAGCCAATTTACCGTCGTCGGGGATGGCCCCGCCAATACCAGTGGCTTCCGCATCCACCAGCGGACCAGCAACCTTCCAATCAGTGGCAAGTTGTAAGGCCGCAGCCACGTTGAGAAGGCCGGCTCCGAAGGCATTGCTAAAGGTGAAGCCGCCCTTGTTGGTTACGAATTTGTCCGTGCCTTCCAGACCTTCGCGGTTCGCGGATTTCATGAGGATTTCCTTGACGTCGCGATAAGTGAGGTTGGGATTCTTCTCAAGGAGCAGCGCCGCCGCGCCAGACACCTGAGGTGCTGCGGAGGACGTGCCGTTCGCCGTGTCGGTGTAGTTGACCGGCGCTTCGGTGGTGGGATAGTTCTCTGCTTTGTTCTTAAACGCCTCCTCACCAGAAACGTTGGCGCTCCAGAGAACTGTGGGTGGCTGGAACTCGCCACCGAACGCAGCGATGGGTACCGACATGCCACTCTCCGAATAAGAACTCTGTTTCCCATCGCGGCCCACCGCGCCGACTGCGATGCCGAAACGGGTTCCTGAGGCGGCATCGTAGCTTGCATCGTCGCCGTCACTGCGGCCGTTGCCACAAGAGATGGAGTAAACGGTGCCTAAGCCGTTGCGGTTGGTTCTTGCGCCTTTCTCAATGCCCGCCAAGTGCAGGGCACTCACGCGGCCGTCGTCCTTGCCGTCATCCGCCGGACCCCAACTGTTGCTGGAGACGTGCGTGATAATGCCTTCCGGCTGCCATGCCAGGGCGAGCCCTGCCGCTTCTTCAGAAACCGCACCGCCCACAAAACGCAGGCCCATCACCCGCGCTTCCGGAGCCACGCCTGTAACGCCAGTATTGTTGAATCCCGCCGCAGCGGCCAGCCCGCCACAATAGGTGCCATGATTTTCCTTCGCGTTCATAGGCGAAGGGTCGTTGGGCGCGCCGTCTGACTTGAAATTGCGATGATATCCGGATTCCAGCGGATAGGCGTTCGTGAAATCTTCGTGCTTGATTTCCAGGGCGTCGTCGATCACCGCCATGTTGATTCCCTTGCCCGTAACCTGATCCCAGGCGTTCTTCATGCCGATGTTGAAGGGGGATTTGTCATCGAGATGCCATTGCTTCGGGTAGAGCGGATCGCTCACTTCCCGTTTCAAAGCTTGGCGCACGAACCATTCGCGGGCGAACACGGGAGTAAACTCCCAACCGCCTTTTTTCACCATCCAATCAGCGGCATCCAGCGCCGAAAAAGCGTCCGGATAAGCGACCAGCATCCAGCCCTTAACCATGCTCGCCTCGGCGGCAGTGGGCTGCGTGGCGGCGAGTTCGCTGTAGCGGGCTGCATCCATATGGACCAGCAGTTTGGCCGTCATCAGGCGGCGGGCGCCGTCCTTACGCTTGGCCCGTTCTGCGGCGGGCAAGGCGGCGAGTATTTCTGCGGAGGGCAGGTTGGCCTTATCGTAAAAGACCGGGATGATGCTGTTCCGGTTCGAACGGGCAGCGCGTAACTTGTTCACTGCTTTGGGCGATTCAAGCTGGAAGAGTTTGCCACCGCCCCAGGATGTAACGCCGCGCGCGGAATTCACAGAAGCCGTGGCGCTAAAAACTTCATCTTGCGAAAGTAGGTAACCGGACTTCCGACCGCCGTCGGAGAAGGTGTAATCGCTCTGAGCCCAAAGCCCGGTTAGGGCCAGGAGACTCGCGAAATAAAATCGGAAAAGAATAGGTATCATAAGTTCTATTAGAGCAGGGGTGATCGCCGGACAAAAGTGTTCATAGAAATAAAAATAGTTTCGCGTCCCAATAGTACCCTCGGAGCGTTTAGTACCCTCGGTGCGTTGGATTGGTCCGCGACCTCACAAATCACCCGCATGTTGTCCGCTTGGCGAGGGTGACGCCGCGGCGATATGGTGACCTTCACGATTCGGCCCAAGCCTACCTGGCAGGGGAACGGCAGGGACACATTCTACAACCCAGCGCCTTTGTGAACGGCCCATTTCTTCGGAGTTTCGGCGACTCTGATGCGCCGGATTCTGGTGCAGTCCGCGCGGGAACTGCGAGCCGAATGGGAATTTGCTGTGCTGCAAACAAGTAGACGTCAAAACGGCCGCCATCTTCAGTGATTAAGTTCCAGACCCACAAGGCCGTGGACACGAATTGGAGCAGGTGATATAGTAATCCAGCCAACCGAAGTTAACCAATAAGGGGACATCGCTTTGAAAAAGCTTTTGTTAATCATTCCTTTAATTTTATTGATGACTACGCTCTTCGCCCAAAGCGATCGCGGTGCTATCACTGGCACGGTATCCGATTCTACTGGGGCGTTAATCCCCGGTGTCCGGATCGCCCTCACCAATGCAAACACCGGAGCAAATTACGATACGGTGACCACCGGAACGGGCAACTACACAGTGCTATCCTTATCTGCTGGAACCTACTCGCTAAAAGTTTCTCACCCGGGGTTCAACCAATATGAACAACCCAAAATCCAGGTGCAGGTGGCCGTCACCACGCGCGTTGAGGTGGTTCTAACCGTTGGTTCCGCAGCCGAATCTATTCAAGTGAACGCCGATTCAACGCAGTTGAAGACTGAAAGCGCGGAACAATCGACAACCATCACCGGTAAGCAGATCGCCGAGTTGCCCATCAATTTCGGTATTGGCGCAGGCGCGATCCGCAATCCACTGTCGTTTGTTCAAATGACTCCAGGTGCCACTTTCAATGGCTGGAATAACATTTCCATCAACGGTGGTTCAGGCAATTTCAAAATTATGTTCGAAGGCCAGGAATCCGATAGTGCCCGCCAGACTCTTGTCTCTGACGAGTTGCAGCCTTCGGTGGAAGCGATTGAACAGTTCACCCTGCAGACTTCCAACTTTTCCGCAGAATTCGGGCGCGTCGGCAATGGCGGCGTTTATAACTTCACTTCCAAGAGTGGCACCAACCAGTTGCATGGCAGCGCTTACATGTATTTTGAGAACACCCTCCTTAACGCTGGCATCCCTTTCACCAATGATGGCAAGGGCAAACATATTAAAGTGGTAAAGCACTTGGCCGATTACGGCGGATCGCTTGGCGGCCCCGTGCTTATCCCGAAGATCTATAACGGTAGAAACAAGACTTTCTTCTTTTTCAATATGGAGAAGTACCGCGACCGCGAAAGCCTTTATGCAGGCACATCAACGGTACCGAACAGTGCCTACCTTGCCGGTAACTTAAGCAACAATTTGGCAGTGACGGCCAACAGGAATCTGGGCACCGACTTCGCTGGCCGCTCAATCATCCAGAACGCAATCTACGATCCATCTACCCAGACGATTGATTCCACCGGCCGCCGGGTCCTGAACATCTTTCCCGGCAACATTATCCCGCCAAGCCGCATTGATCCAACCTCTGCGAAGATTCTGGCCTTTCTGCCCAAGCCAAACCTCGGCAACGATGCCTATGTAAATAACTTCACGCAATCAGGAGCGTTCTTTAAGCTTCAGCAGATCCCCTCAGTTAAGATCGACCACAGCTTCAGCGACAAAATCAAGCTGTCCGGTTATTGGGGATCACAAAATACGGATAAGTCGAACGGTGTGGATGGACTTCCTGACGTCCTATCCCGTGTCCGGATCCAAAACATTTGGAGCATGACCACGCGAGTCAACTATGATCAGACGCTTACTCCAACGTTGCTGCTGCATCTTGGCGCGGGCTTCATCCGCTACAGAAATCCCGATACAGTGCCTCCTGTCAGCTTCGATTTTGACTTAACCAAGTTGGGAATCACTGGCGCTCCCGGAACCGGATTCCCCCGCCTGGGCCCGATTGGCGATAGTGTTCTTGGCGGTATGGCACTTCCATTCGGCACCGGAAACAGGACGCTTTTGTTTGACCAGAAAGCCACCGGAGTTGCCTCCCTGAGTTGGACACACGGCAATCATACGTCCAAGTTTGGCGGCGATTGGAAGCTGGAAACCACCAGTCCGTTGATTTACAACAATCTAACGCCTACGTTTAATTTCAGCGGCTCACAAACGTCGCAGCCGCTCTATGGACAGGTTCTCCCCAGCGGAACGGGCACCGGCTCCTCCTGGGCAAGCTTCCTGCTGGGGCTGTACGATAATGCCTCAGCGGGAAATGCGTCCACTCCACAAAATCGCCGCAAATCATTGGCGTTATATGTTCAGGACACATGGAAATTGACTCGTAAACTGACGCTTGATTACGGGGTGCGTTGGGACTATCAAGGGCCGCTTGGCGAACTGTGGGATCGTCAATCGACATTCAGTCCAACGACGCCCAATCCAAACGCCAATGGACTGCTGGGCGCTGTAATCTATGCCGGCAAAGGTCAAGGGCGCTGCAACTGCACATTGGTCCCCGCTTATAAGAAAGCCTATGCGCCGCGCATTGGGGCAGCTTATCAGTTGAATCAAAAAACTGTGTTGCGTGCTGGTTGGGGTTTGGTTTATGGCCCGTTGTCTCCCACCGCAGTTGCGCCATCCACGGCAAGCATGGGTTTCAACGTGGTCAACATTCCATCACCAGGAAATGGCGTTGCCGCCGGAACAATTTCCCGGCCATTAGTTTTAGATCAAGGGCTGCTTTACGGTGCCGCCTACGATGCAGGTTTGAATGTGATTCCCGGAGCGGCCGTACAAGCTGCGCCAACCCTTGTGGATCGTAACGGAGGCCGGCCTTCACGCGTCAACCAGTGGAATATTTCTGTGCAGCGCGAAGTGGTGAAAGATATTGTTGTGGAAGCATCCTATCTAGGCAACCGCACTGTTTGGCAGAACGCCGGCGGCGGCGGCAACGGCCAGTATCCTGTAGGTAATCTGGTGAATTACAACGCCGTTTCTCCTGCCACTCTGCAGCGTTTTGGCCTGGGTGATCTGACCAACGCAGCCACCCGCACGCTCTTGAATTCAACAATCACATCCGCAGCAGCAGTGGCAGCAGGCTTCAAACTGCCGTACGCTAATTTTCCAACCAACGGTACTGTACTCCAAAGTCTGCGGCCTTTTCCACAATTCAGCGGAGTTGGACAGTTGTGGGCTCCGCTCGGAAAATCCTGGTATGACGCACTGCAGGTGAAAGCCACCAAGCGATTCTCCTACGGCCTGACAGCAACTCTGTCTTATGCATTCTCCAAGACTTTGGACAACGCGACGAATGCGGGAAGTATCTACGATAGGGCCAGTTACAAAGGACTTTCTCCCAATTATCTTCCTCACATCGCCAGCCTTAGCGTAAACTATACGGTTCCTGCCTATGGATTCGTTAAGCAGAATCGGCTGGCAAAGGCGGCGCTCAGCGGCTGGAAGCTGGGTACCATCAGCACCTGGCAGAGCGGCGCGCTGCTGCAATCACCAGGATCGAACAATGGGATCGGCGGATTCGTAGCCACCGGATACACCAGACAGGTGCGTGTTCCTGGCGTTCCACTTTTTCTGAAAGATCCTAATTGCGGTTGCATTGATCCAACGCAAGAAACAATTCTGAATCCCGCCGCCTGGCAGGATCAGACAGCAGGTGTACCGGGAAGCAACATTGCTTACTACAATGATTTCCGTGCCCAGCGTAGGCCCATTATTTCCGGCGGCCTTGGCAAGGAGTTCCGCGTTCGCGAAAGGGTGTCGCTAAGCCTCAGGGCAGAGTTTTTCAATATTTTGAATCAGAATTTGTCGCTTGCACCTCCCAGCACCGGAAGTCCAGCGACCCCTCCTACTCGCTCGAACGGAGTGTTGACGGGTGGATTCGGATTCTTGAACTACAATGCAATCGCCTCCAATAGTGTGAACTCTTCCCTGCCCACTCCACGCACTGGACAACTGGTGATGAGGATCGAGTTCTAATACCGGCGGAGTCTGGCTCATCTTGAGGCCCGGCAATGGCGTTTGGTATCATGAGACTCCGATTGGCGCTTCATGTCCCTCCCCAAACGCAATGCACTTTTGTTGGGCTTTATTGGAGCTTTGGCTTGTTTAGTTTTTGCACAGAGCATTCCTGAGTCCACAACCGCAATTGCGGGAACAGCTCTGAAGGATGCTGGTTACGTAAACTCCGAGGTGTGTGCAGGCTGCGACTATCCGCGTATTTGTTCTTGTGAAACTAAACATGGTCACTTCTTCGATGGTTAGGGTTTTGTCAACCGCCCCTGAAATTTTCTACTTGCTGAAGTACATATAAAATTTACTTTGACCGCGCAACTCTCAAAATCCCTTTTTCTGAAGCTCTGTAGCCACCTTTTCCACTTCGCCCCAAACTCGAAGCAAGTTACCGCTCCACATCTTGCCAATTTGAACTTCTTTGTAGCCACGCCGAACCAGTTCCAGCGTGACGTTGAATGCTTCCGCCGCAGAATTCCAACCGTCAATCCCGCCGCCACCATCGAAGTCCGACGAAATTCCAACGTGATCAATTCCAATCAGCTTCACCGCGTAGTCAATGTGATTCACAAAGTCCTTCACATTCGACCGCGCTCCGGCTGGAAATTTTGCGTCAATCTCTGCCGTCCGCTTTTCGAACTCTGCACGCCTATCCGCAGGTAGCGCCGCAAGAAATCCGCGAGTACGGCTGGCCGCCCCGCCGCCTCTGACACCCTGAACGGTAGTGCTGTTTGGGTCCTCTACTTGGCATGCTCCAGAATCAGCTCGCGGTCCGGCCCCGCCACGTGCCCGCGCACCCGCCTGCATAGCCGCTCCAAAATCATCACGCAACTTTGCAAGGGCTAACGTACGTTCCTTCGACTCCGCTTTAACATACGATGCAAAGCCCACCACCTGAATCACTCCACCGGTTTTCTTCAGAGCCAGCAGTTGCTCATCATCCATGTTCCTGCTCACGTTGGCCAGCGCCCGAACTCCAGAGTGCGACGCAATTACCGGAGCTTTGGAAATCCGCATGGCTTCCATATTTGCCCCTTTCGATGGATGAGAAAGATCCACCATGATGCCTAGTCGATTCATCTCTGCGATCACTTCCTTACCCAGTGGCGACAGGCCATTGTTATAAAGGTAGCCCTGGGTTTCACCAGTATTGGAATCGGCGAGTTGGCTGTTTCCGTTGTGAGCTAAAGAGATATATCGCGCGCCCCTGTCGTAAAACTCTTTCACCTTCTTTAAATCGTTCCCAATGGGATATCCATTCTCCACGCCTATCACTGCGATTCGAAGATTTTTCTTATGCAACGCAAGAACGTCAGCAGGGGTCAACGCCAAGCCAATGCTGTCGGGGGCTATCTTTTCAGTTAGCCGGTGGATAGCTTCGAACTTCGAAACAGCCTGCCGATAGGCGTCTTCGAACCCCTCGGGAGTCAACGGACCCTGGCCAACGTAAGCGATCATGAACGAAACATCCATGCCGCCTTCTACCATTTTCGGCAGATTCACCTGCGTCGTAAGGCGCTTGGTGTAGTTGCAATCGGCAGTGAAGTTAGACGGATCAATATCGTTGTGCGTATCCAATTTAAGAACACGGCTGTGAATCAGCTTCGCCTTGGCAATCAATTCCGCATTTTCAGGTTGTGGCTGTGCCTGACTGGTTGTGGCTGTTGTGTGAACCAGCAAACCGGCAGTTGTAACCAACCCGGCAATTATGAGCTTTCGCTGAATGTCTTTCAAGGTATCCTCCTGAAATGTAATCTAAGTGGGGGGGGCCGACGAAGGTCGTGGCGGAAACGTGCCACGCCTATGTTAACAAAGAAAGCGTGGCAAACTGGAAGGCGGAGAATCCCATGCGATCATCTATGCTTGTGTCGGCCAGTCTGTTTTGCATGATGGACTCAGCCTCTGCAAAGATCCTTTTCAAAGCCGATTTCGAGACAGGTGACCTTAGCCAGTGGACCACCACCGGCACCCGCAGCCAGAATGCAACACAAAGGAACGTTCAAGTTGTGAATGATCTTGTTGAACCAGGAAGGGTCCAGCAAGGAAAGTACGCCGCCAAACTCACCATTCATGAAGACGATGTGTTCAACGCCCAGCAATTGCGCGTGCAACTGGGCGGTCCGAAAGTGACAGTTGAAGAAGGCTCCGATACCTACATGTCCTTCTACCTTTATATGGCCGAGCCTCCGAAGGATCGCGATAACTTCTTTTATTGGGAAGGAACACCGCCGCCGAAATACAACAACGTGATGACTTGGTGGTTGCAGCCGAAAGACGGCGGCGGAACGCTGATCAAATACGGCACCGGGAACCTTGGCCGCAATGGCACGGAGTGGGAGGCCGATTTCACAATCGGCAAATGGCACCGCTTGGCGATGCATATTCACTGGTCGGAAGACAAGGAAAAAGGAAATACGCGCCTTTGGTTCGACGGCGTTCTGGTGATGGATAAGAAGTTGAAGACCAAGGGTGCTGAGTCAATTTACTTTTGCCAACCAGGGATCCATCGCAGCCCACACCGTCCGTCGGTAGATACCATTTACTTCGATAATTTCATTCTGGCGGATACGTTGGAAGAGGTTTTGAATTAGGGAAAGATTTTCACCAAATTCCCAACGCTCGCGGCCTCCGCTCACTTTTCTACTAGAATATTAAGGTGCAGACCGATTCTGAAGTGCAAAGCGCCGTATCCCGGCTAAACCAAGTCCGTCAGGAAATAGGCAAGATTATTGTTGGACAGCAGAACGTTGTAGATGGCGTTCTAATCTGCCTGCTTGCGGGTGGCCATGTGCTGCTGGAAGGCGTTCCTGGCCTGGGCAAAACAACTCTTTTGCGGACGCTTTCGCGCGTTCTGCATTTGAAATATTCCCGTATCCAGTTCACTCCCGATCTGATGCCGGCCGACATTGTGGGCAGCATGATGATGGAATCTGACGATCGCGGTGGTAAGAGTCTGCGTTTCCAGCCGGGGCCAATCTTTGCCCACTTGGTATTGGCCGACGAAATCAATCGCGCCACGCCAAAAACGCAATCAGCGCTGCTTGAGGCCATGCAGGAACAAACCATTACCAGCGGCACAACCACTCACGAACTGGAATCACCGTTTCTTGTAATGGCCACGCAAAATCCCATCGAAATGGAAGGTACCTATCCATTACCTGAAGCGCAGCTTGATCGGTTTCTGATGAAGATCATCGTCGAATACCCCACGCGCGAGGAATTGAAAGTGGTTGTAGATCGAACCCTGAAATCCGAAAGCATTCACCTCGATTCCCTCCTTGACCGCGCTTCCATCTTGGAAATTCGTTCTGTTTGCCATAAAGTATTGGTGGCGCCACACGTCATGGATTTTGCTGTGGATCTTGTAATGGCCACGCAACCAGATAGCAGCAACGCCCATGCCAGCGCTAAGAAATACATCCGTTATGGAAGTTCCCCGCGCGGCGCTCAGTCGCTGGTAGAATGCGGACGCGTCCTGGCCCTGATGAAGGGCCGCCTCCATTTAAGTACGGAAGATATTCAGTCCATCGCTCAATCCGTGCTGCGTCACCGCATTATTCTTAACTTCGACGCCCATGCCGATGGCGAAACTCCCGATACCATTCTTAAGGAGATCGTCAAGAGCGTAGTGCCCGCGGCGGCGTAATCGATGGCGGAAGCTCTGATCGACCGGCAATTCCTCGAGCGTCTGGAACGGCTCACTATTCACTGGCAGAAATCATTTCCTGGCCTTGTGGGTGGGCACAATGCGTCGCGCTTTTCGGGATCGGGTCAGGAATTTTTAGATCATCGTAGTTTTCACCAAGGCGACGACCTGCGCGCCGTCAATTGGCGCGCCTACATGCGTCTGGAACGTTTAATTCTAAAAATGTTTCAAGTGGAACCGCGTGTTCCTGTGCGCTTCTTAGTGGACGCTTCCAGTTCCATGGCCACTGGCGACCCCGATAAGTTTGACTACGCCCGCAAGCTTACCGCCGCCCTTTGCTACGTTGGGTTAGTGCGGCTGGAAACAATCCTCATTCAACCGTTTCGCGATACTTTGCTCGACCCCATCACTGCGGGCGGTGGGCGTCATCGCTTTCAACCCATTGCTGAATATCTTTCCAAAACCGAAGCCGGCGGCAAGACAGATTTCCTGCAAGTGTCCCGTCAATTTCTTACCGAATACCCGCAGCGCGGATTGCTTATCTTAATTTCCGATTTTCTCGATGACCGTGACGCGGAAAAGCCCCTTCAGTATCTCTCCGATTTCGGCCATGAAGTGTTCCTGATTCATTTATGGTCCGAACAGGATCGCCGTCCCCCTTGGACTGGCGAGTTGGAAGTGGAGGACGCCGAAACCGGACAGAGCGTCAAAATGAACTTCGACGACGAGGCCCGCGAAGCCTACACAACTGCCTTCGATACCTATGCTGCCGCAGTGCGTCAAATGGCTTTGCGCAAGGGCGGAAAGTATGTCGGCGTTCCCACCTCCACTCCCGTTGAGGAAGCAATCTTCGGCCCGCTGATGTTAGCCCGAGGGATTTACTAAAGCATGTTCTTCCTCAACCTCAGCATGGCGGAATTCACGGCGCTCTTCAGCGTCCTGGGCGGCGTAGTTGTCGCTCTCTATTTGCTGGACCGTTCGCGCAAGAAGATTAAAGTGGCCACGCTCCGCTTTTGGACCCCTGCTGAAAAGCCCCCCGAAGCCAAGCAACGCAGGAAAATTCAGCAACCGCTATCTTTGCTACTTCAAATGTTAGGCTTGCTACTACTATTGGCCGCGCTGGGCCAGTTGCGGTGGGGGTCGCCGGAACGCTCCCTGCGCGATCACGTTCTGCTGCTCGATACGTCCGCCTGGATGAAAGCCTCCGATGGAGCAAAAGGCAATGCCCGCCGCACTATCATGGATCAATCAAAGGCTGACGCTTTGGCCTACCTCCGCGCCCTGCCTTCCAACGACCGCGTAATGATCGTATCTTCCGACGCCCTTGCTACGCCCGCAACCGTCTTTGAATCGAACCGCAGTGTTCTGGAAGCTGCCATCAAATCCGCCAAGCCCGGTTCTTCAGCCTTACAATTGACGCAAGCCATCGATTTCGCCCAGCAAATGCAACGGCTCCATGGCCGAGGAGAAGGCGAGATTGTCTACACCGGTGCAGGCCGCGTTGCCGACAAAGACGAGCCCCTCAATCTGCCAAAGAATTTTCGGCTTCTTTCGGTCCGCAAGGGCGGTGAAAATGTCGGGTTGCGCAAAGTGTCGCTCCGCCGTTCAGCTTCTGATGGTGAACTTTGGGAAGTCTTTGTCACGGCTCATAACTTCGGAACAAAAGCTCGTACAATTCCAGTGGCGCTTGCATATGGCCATGCCCCGGTTGCCTCGGGGCGCCTGGAACTTGCCCCTGGCGCAGACCAAAGTGGCCGCTATGAATTCCGTACAAAAGCTGGCGGGGAATTGGAAATTCGTTTAATCGTGCAGGATGCCATCGCCGCCGATAACAGCGCCTTGTTTGAATTGCCCGCCCAACGGCTTTTAGATGTCACCGTGTATTCCGATGAACCGGAATTGCTGCGGCCGTTCCTTGGCGTACATCCTTGGATCAGCCCCAAGTTTCTGCCAACCCGTTCTTACACTGCGGACACGAAATCAGCCATTGTGATTTTGGATCACTTCCTGCCATCCTCGCCGCCGAAAGGCCGGGCCATCTATATTGAACCAACCGGCATGAATTCTCCGGCAGGCGTGGCTAGTCCTATCAACGGTGGAATGAAGCTTTCCTGGCGCAATGAACATCCCATTGGTGAAGGGCTTCGCACTGGCGACGTAAGGCTTGATCGAGGTGTTTATTTCGCTGGCGCATCCCCCGCCTCCACGATTGCAGAAGCAGACGGCAAGCCAGTAATCGTTGCCGTTGCCGAACCCAATCGCGCCGTTGTACTGGGCTTCCATCCGGCAAAATCGCAATTGCGATATGAACTGGCCGCACCGCTACTGTTCGCCAATATTCTAAATTGGCTTGCCCCTGAAGTAGCCCGGCAGAAAGAATGGAATGGCGAAAGCATCGGCATAGTGCGCGTTGTGGTGGATAGCAATGTGAAGCAGGATAGCATTAAGGTTTTGAATGATGGTGGCGTTGCCCTGCCCTTCACTTTGGTTGGCAACAAATTGCAATTTTTTTCCGGAACCGAGGGGATGGTTCGCGTCATCACCGCTGGCCGGGAACAGGTCTATTCATTAACGCTTCCTGAAGTGGCTGATCGTCAATGGGATCCACCTAAAGCAGTCCGTCGCGGCCTTCCAGGTGCATTTTCCGGTGGCGCAAGTTCCTATGATTTGTGGCAGTGGCTGGCTTTCGCAGGTGGCCTTTGCCTGTTGTTCGATTGGCTATGGTTTGGCCGCATCCGCTTACATTCCCCCACCCCCAACCCCGACGCTGTTCAGAACTTCAGCCGCTGGTGGTCTAGCCAAATGGGATCTTGGAGGAAAGGATGAACTTTGAACGACCCTGGTTTCTTCTTGCAGCAATCCTCCCCTTGCTTTGGCTTGCCTGGGAATGGCGCAAAGGCCGACAGCGTACTTCATGGACATTAAAGTCCCTGAGCTTCTGTGCAATCCTGCTGGCGCTTGCCGAACCGTCCATCATAACTACGGAAACAAAAATGGCAGTTTCCGTTTTGGTCGATACATCGCAAAGTATTTCTGCCGAAGGGCTCGCAAGAGCCTCGGCTGTTGCCAACCAAGTACAGAAGCAGCGTGGACGCCACTGGGTCAAAGTAATTCCATTCGCCCGTAATTCGCGAAAGGAAACGCCTGCCGAACAAGCCAAGGGTTTTAGTTTCAAACACAGCGATGGAGAGCTGGGCCGCGGTACAAATTTGGAATCGGCAGTCCGCGAAGGCATGGCCGCAATGCCCGAAGGGTTGGTCCCGAAACTACTTCTGCTCTCCGATGGACACGAAAACAAAGGCAGCGTTGCACGCGCAAGCTACCAGGCTCAGCAACTGGGGGTACCCATCGACACCATCGAATTAGCCGGCCGACCCAAACCCCTGCTTCGTTTAGATTCGGTACTTGTTCCAGGGCAGGCATACACTGGTGATCGCTTCCCCATTGAGCTGGTGGTAAATGCTCCAAAGAAATCAGCCGTCACTGTCGAAGTATCAGCCGAAGGAAAACTCATTGGATCGAAGCAAGCCAATTTGGAACCCGGCGTGAATCACGTACGGGTGAACGCCAGTTTGAATACGTCAGGTTCAGTTGACCTCACCGGTGTGATCCGTGCTGACGGCCAGGGTGAAGTTCGTTTCGCCCGCGCTATTTCCTTGAGCAAGCCCCGCCTGCTATTTATCTCGCAAGATCCGGAAGGATCGGAAAAGCATCTGTTAGGCGTTTGGAACTCTTCCCAATTCACCATTGATCGCGCTTCCGAATTGGCTGAAAGCAAACTACCCAACTATCAGATAGTGGTGTTCAACAACATGGACCTTGAAACAATGTCCTACGATAAAAAGGCTTCCCTGGAAGCTTTTGTGAAGCGTGGCGGCGGCATTCTGGTAATCGGCGGGGAACACAATATTTATCTGGAAAATAAGAAAGACGTCGATCTTCTGGAACGCGCGTTGCCCGCCAAACTAGCCCCGCCGCGTTCTCCTGAAGGTACTTGCGTTGTCCTGATCATGGACAAGTCTTCCTCCATGGAAGGCCGTAAAATGGAACTGGCCCGGCTTGCTTCCATCGGAGTGGTGGAAAATCTACGGCCAATTGATTACGTCGGCGTCTTGATTTTCGACAACTCCTTTCAGTGGGCTGTTCCCATTCGCAAAGCTGAGGATCGAACGTTGATCAAGCGTCTCATCGCCGGCGTTACACCCGATGGCGGCACACAAATTGCGCCAGCCCTGAGCGAAGCCTACCGACGTGCCGTTCCCTTCAAAGCAACTTTCAAACACATTGTTTTATTAACCGACGGTATCTCCGAAGAAGGCGATAGCATTGGACTGGCCAAAGAAGCGGCACTGAATAAAATCACAATCTCAACCGTCGGCCTGGGGCAGGATGTGAATCGTGCCTACCTCGAAAAAATTGCATCCAACGCCAAAGGCAAGGCCTATTTCCTGAACGATCCTGCGGGTCTGGAACAGATCCTGCTTCGTGACGTTATGGAACACACTGGCTCTACCGCAGTTGAAAAAAACTTCAATGCCATTGTCCAAAAAAAGGTTGAGATCCTGGAAGGCGTAGGCATGGAATCGGCGCCTGCATTGAAGGGCTATGTAAAGTTTGAAGCGAAGAAATCGGCTGACCTGATTCTTGCAGTCGATCAGAAGGATCCCCTCCTGGTCCGTTGGCAGTACGGCCTCGGTCGTTCGGCCGTGTTCACCTCCGATGCGAAGAGCCGCTGGGCAGAATCATGGATGTCCTGGAGCGGCTACGATAAGTTCTGGCAAAACATAGCGCGCGATCTTTTGCCACACGTGCAAGACGCCGAAGCTAATCTTGAACTGGATCCAGTTTCAGCGGAGCTGGTGGCCACCTACAAGCTCAGCGCCACCGCAGCCGAACCAACCAAGCTTCCTGATTTATACGTGTTCGGCCCAGATAACTTCCGGCAGCCAATCGTGATCACAAAATCAGCCGGAGGCTTGTATCGTTCCCGCATCGCAATTGGCGAACGCCAAGGCATGTTCCGCATTCGTTCGCTGGAAGAGTCAAAACTATTTCCAGAAATTGGCTACTATCGCCAGGAAGAAGAGCTGAACGATTATGAAT
>JAYTTF010000292.1:0-11914 GCA_043745195.1 Bryobacterales bacterium
TACGGAAGACTTGCAAAAGAATTGCACCCCCGTCCCGGATTTCACGAATTGGACAGACAGGGTGCCGGTTACGGCTTGCAACTGCCGTTTCTAGGATGATCAGAATCTTCGCCCCCAGTGGAAGCACGGAAGCGCAGACCGTGCAGGCCCGCGCCTCCGCAAGAACTTTCAATAATGGGTGTTTGTTTTTCATGCTGCCGTAAGAAACGCTCGGACACTCCTTTACCGCCTTCCCTTCGGCGGCGCAGAAGGGGCCGCTGTGGGTTCGGCAAGTCCTTTTTACTGTCGTAAAGAATGCCGAAAGATATTCCTTATGCCTTGCTTGCAGCTTGTGCGCGCCGGCGGTTACCTTCCGAAAGGACGTAACAAACGAATGGGTCCGCTTGACATTAATCGGAGCACGATAAATCCGGTCCGTTATATAAGCTTCGGTTGGCCAAGGCGGTCATGCCATGGGCCTGGCCAGCGCGGTATGATAATTTGCATGTCCACTACACGCCGCGAATTCTTCCAGGCCGCTGCCGCCCTCACTTTTGCATCCACCACCCTTGACGCCGCCACTGGTATGCCCATGCGCCCACTGGGACGCACCGGGAAAAAAGTGTCCATTCTGGCATTTGGTTGCGGATCCCGTTTCCTGATGTACAAAGAAGAAGACAAGGCCCTGGAAGCTTTGAACCATGCACTGGACCTGGGTATCACTTACATGGATACAGCATTCAGCTACGGGAACGGAGTTAGTGAGGAGCGAGTCGGCAAAGTGATGGCAACCCGCCGCAATCAGGTTTGGCTTGCCACCAAAATCAATAAACGCAATGGCGACGAGGCGATGAAGATTATTGAGGCCAGCATGAAGCGCCTCCAAACAGATCATGTGGATGTGCTTCATGTCCACGCGTTGATGGATGAAGCGGATCTGAAGGCGATTGAAGCCCCGGATGGTGTATTAAAGCGGCTCTACCAGTTACGCGATCAGAAAGTTGCGACCAACATTGGCATCACCTGCCATCACGATCCGGCAGTTCTTAAAATGGCACTGGAACGGAATGATTTCGATTGCACGCAGATGGCTTTGAATGGCGCACTGGTGGGCATGAAAAACGTTCCAGGCGGCATGGATGTTGATTTCGACAGGCAGTTTAGCTTTGAGACAGTGGCGCTGCCAGTCGCCTTGAAAAAGAAAATGGGTGTAACTGCAATGAAGGTGTTCGGGCAGGAAAAATTGGTAAACAAAGCACCGCTGGAAAAATTGGTTCAGTATTCAATGTCGCTTCCGGTTTCCTCAGCAGTAATTGGTATGCCGCAGCGCGAGTTTATTGATACGAACGTCACCATCGCCAAGGCGTTCCGGCCCATGCCGAAGAAAGAAATGAAACAGTTCTCCAGCGGCTTAGCGGAAAAACACAAAATGGCTATGGATCGTTTTTTCGCTGATCATGAGGATGCATAATCGGGGCTATAGGCTCAGAGGTTTAGTACGGCTTGCTCCTTTCAAGTAGCGCCTTAAGGTTGAAGCAGCCCCGTTCATCATGAGATACTCATAACCGTGCCCCCCACTATTCGAGGCCAATACCAACTTTTAGAGAAACTAGGGGTTGGCGGTATGGGCGAAGTTTATCAAGCGCGCGACACAAAGCTGAACCGTATGGTCGCGGTGAAAATACTTAAGCCTGACCAGCGTGTGAATGCAGACCAGCAGCGCCGATTCGTGCAGGAAGCCCAGGCTGCGTCAGCACTGAATCACCCCAATATTATTGTCATTCACGACATTATTTCCGAAGAAGGTTCGGAGATCATGATCATGGAATATGTGGCTGGACGCACGCTATCCAATGTGATTGCTGGTGGTGGGTTGCCTGTCAGTCAAGTTGTGAATCTGGGACTGCAGATTGCCGACGCCCTGTGTGCTGCCCATGTGGCGGGCATCATTCATCGGGATTTGAAGCCTGGGAACATCATGGTGAATGACAAAGACCGGATCAAAATTCTGGACTTTGGTTTGGCAAAGTTGGAATCCCCGCAACTGAGTAACGATCCTGATGCTACCCAAGTGGAACCGATGACGATGCAAGGGTCGATTATGGGCACGCTTTGCTACATGTCTCCTGAGCAGGCGCAGGGTAAGAAAGTCGATGCTCGTTCCGACATTTTTTCTTTTGGTGCAGTGCTGTATGAAATGGCCACTGGGCAGCGGGCATTTACGGGCGATAGTGGTATTACGATGCTTACTTCCGTTCTGCGCGACGAACCTCGGTTGCTTCATGAAATTACTCCGAACACTCCGCCAGAATTGGAGCACGTGGTGCATCGATGTTTGCGGAAGGATTTGGACGAACGGTTCCAGACCATGCAAGAGGTTTATCAGACTCTGGAGATGATCCGGCAAACATCCGGTGGTCCAAGGTCTCCAATCAGTATCTCTATTCCACCCGCAGCTGCGGCTCCGAAGGTGGTGGAAAAGGCTGCTGATAAGGTAGTCGCCAAACCTGCTACGGCTGCTGCAGCGAAAAGCAAGATGGGGCCGATCGCGGCGGGAGTTGCATTCTTGGTCGCAGCAGGTGGAGGTGGAGCCTGGTATCTAAACAGCAGGAAAACTTCTGTTGTTCCGCCAGAACCAATTGCTGCTGCGGTAGTGGAGGCTCCAATAGCAGTTCCGCCTCCGCCGCCGGTAAATATTAACCTTGTGACTAACGATTCTGTAATCGGCATGGTGAAGGGCAAAGTTCCTAACAGCCTGATCATTAGTCAAATCAAGTCTTCGGAAACAAAGTTCAATCTTTCTCCTGATGGAGTGATCGGGTTGGTGCAATCGGGAGTTCCCGAATCCATTATTGAAGTGATGCGCGATCCAACTAAGGCTGTTGCAGCGCCTCCAGTAGTGCCTAGTGGTGTTAAGCCGGCAGTGGCCGTTGCGACTGCTCCTGGTGGAGCTAAGCCCGCAGCGGCAACTGGAACAACTGCTCTTCCCGCTAGTAAGTCGGCCGGTCCTGTTGCGGCAACTCCAGCAACTCCAGTTGCAGCCCCTCTAGTTCGCCCTGGAACGAAGGCGGCTGGCAACGATGTAAAAGCGGCTGCTGCAGCGCAGGCACCCTTGCCGTTGAAGTCGCCTGAAGCAATAGAACATTCTATTGTCGTGAGTGAAGCTACTCCCATTGCCCTGGTGCTTACCGAAGATATTCCATTGGATGCGGACGAAGGCCGGCCCATCCACTTTAGGGCCGTTTCCGATACTAGGGTTGGCGAAACCGTGGTTGTGACAAAGGGCAGTGCTGCAATCGGAACCGTCTATTCGCGGGAAAAGAAGAAGCAGTTTATGGTGGTTGGGCGTGGAACCAAATTGAACTTTCAATTGGCCAACGTAATTGCAGCCAACGGCACGAAACTGAAGCTCCGAGCCACAATTCAAACGAAAAAAGACGAGGATTCCTACAGGGCGATGGACAGCAAGTCAAAGGAAGTTGCTGCGGCTAAAGGGACCCAATTTATTGGTTACGTGGATGGGCCACAAACGCTTAAGCTTCGCTAGTTCGCTTGGCCATGGCAACTTTTACGATCACCATTGCAATTAAATAAAGTGCTCCACCTAGCAGCATAGTCTCGCGTAGCCCCAAATAGATTGCACAGAAAATGGATCCGGCGGAGCCCAGTACACTGGCCGCCGCATTTAGAGACCACGCCCACCGAACCGAGGGTTTGTGGAAATGTTCCAGCCGACCCAACCCTGTGGGGAAGGGCATTCCCATTACAAAGCCCGCAGGGAAAATCATCAACACTGTGATTAGCATTTTGACAGGTAATGGCAAGCCGGCCAGCGCAGTTGTGATTGGGCCTGCTGTAAAAGCGAGCAGCGCGACAATGGCTGCCACGGCGATGAGAACTTGCGTCCAACGCTGATTATTTTCCCCGATGATTTTCTTGCTGGCGAAACTGCCGCAACCGCTGGCGATGAGCATGGAAAATATGATGACGGTTAACGCATGCGTAGGGTGTCCTAGAAAGAGGACGAATTTTTGGATGAGCGAAACCTGAATCAGGATATAGCCCACGCCGATACAAAGAAAATAGAAGAGAAATGTTTTTACGCCACGTTCACGAGGAAGGCTGGTTCCTAAAATGAGTGGCGGCATTAACAACGTAACCAGAGTGGCAAATAAACTGATGCCCATTACGCCAAACAGCATGGGGACGGCTCGATTGATTTTGTAATCGGCGCTATCGCTAGAGGTGGTGCGGACAAAGTTGTAGATATCTTGAGCTTGAACTGTGTAGAAGAAAAATGGACGGTTATCATCGACTGAAGAAATGTTGTAAGGATAGCTGGCCAGGAAGGGTTCAAGATTGGATTCCACCAGCACTTTTCCAAAGACATTCTTTGCGCCATCCCCGGGCATATAGACAATTTCCAGCCCGAATTGTTTGGCGTTGTTACGGGCCTTTTCAACGTCCATTGCGCTAAATGGTTTGCGGGAAATCATGACTGTATCCCGCGCCCCCCAGCCTTTTAATGAGCCTTCGCGCACAACCATCACATGCTCTGCGTAGTTGGTTTCTCCTAACCTGGTAAGAGCTGTTCGTGCAAGAATCAGCAACCTTAGGGACTCACGCGGAGGCTCAAAGCCCCAGCGGGTGAAGGCTATCAGGCCATCGTCGGTGAGGTGCGAAAGATAGTCGTAGAAGGCGTCGGAGGTGTAAAGATTACTTTCGGAAAGAGCGAAAGCTCCTGCGGCGGTGGAGGCCCATGTGTCCACTAATGTTGCTTGCAGCACTTGATACTTCTCTGTGCTGCGGCGCACGAAGCTGCGGCCATCCTCCACTTCAATACGGACTCCGGGCCGAGTGTATAAATTTCGGCTGAGCTTGGCATACTTTCCGCGCATTACGTCGGTGGCAATTATGTTGTTGATCTCAACGCCAGTGATATCTTTGCTGCCGGATGCTATGGCACGTGCGACGTCCCAACCACCGCCGGGGCCGATGATCAAGGTTTTAGCACCGGGTCTGACGGTGTACGGAAATCCTGAACCTTGTTCGGTGAGATCCTTGCGCTGCGAAGGCGTTAAGTTTTCCAGGTCCCATTCAAAGATGCCTGTGGAAGCATCGGCATCAATCACAATTTGTGGTTGGCCAGAGGTGGGCTCTTTCAAGACAGCGATGCGCGAGATGCCGTTCCATTTAATGAACTCCTCGCCTTTCAAGGCTTGGCCTTTGGCGTACTTTACGTCAATTACCGGGCGCTTAAGGTTGTAGACGATGAGTGCGGTTAGCCAAAGAGCGATCAGCACGGCACCGGCGCGCATCACTCGCCAGCCAGCCAGATTGTACCAGAACGAAGCAGCCACGGCGAATAGCACGCCGCCGGCAATTACAGTGTTTGGTCCACCAAGCAATGTTAGGAATGGAAGCAGTAGAAGGCAGCCACAGGCTGCGCCTAGCAGATCGAAGAAGTAGACTGTCTGCACACGTTCAATGGTTTCTGAAATGGCTAAGGAAACAATTGCTCCGGCAACGAAGAAAGGAAGTGCGCTGAAGAAGTAGACTCCGGCAAGCGTCCAGTTGGAAAATTCTCCACTACGGGTTAGCACGAATAAGAGCGAGGCTACAGGGATGAGGGCGTTGGCAAGGGACAGCGCTCCAAGTTTTGAGAACAGCTTGCCTCTCCACCCAGCAACGACGTAAGAAAATACTCCGCCTGCACCCAATCCGAATAAGGCGATGGAGATTGCCAGAAACGCGAAGTGGTAATAGAAGACTACCGAAAAGATGCGCGTCATGGCGAGTTCCAGTAAGAGTGTGGCCATGGTAGTGAAAGCCACACCTAAATAAATCTGCTGCCAACTGGGGGCAGAGGTTTGTTGATTATGCTGAGTTGCGGAGATGCGGGACAAACATCTATCCTACCAAGGAGACGAGCAATTCGATCATTTGCGGTACTTTTCTTCTAACCACCAAGGCACATAAGCGATGTGTGGTGAGGACAATTTACCTGTGCATCTAAATTTCCAGGTTTGCGCCAGTTCCTTCATCCCAAATCCGAGGATGGCCGCATATTGCAGTGCGGTCAAAAGTTTATTGTCGCGGTAACGAACGCCTTCGCCTGTTACTTCGACGCAATTGAAGTAACCTCCCAGGATTTGACGCCATAGCTTCAGGTCGGCAAGAAAAACGTGGGTTTTGTCTAATTGACCGGCCATGGACCATGGTGTTGGCATTCGCAAATGAACTGAGCCGTCACCGGCAACGATGCGGTGAATTTCGCGAAGAACGGAGTATGGATCATCGAAGTGTTCCAGGACCGAGGATGCCCAGACCTCGGAACAGCTGTTATCGGCAAAGGGAAGCTGCGTGACATCGCCTCGCAACTGAATGCCGGGGATGCTTCTGCGATCAACATTCAGGAAACCGGATTTGGGCTCATTTCCAGAGCCCAGGTTAACGCGTTGCAATGTCGTTAGGTCCCTTACATCATCGCCGTTGGTGGCGCGGGTTCATCGGGATGCCCGGCAGCGCCAAGAGGGACTTTCATCAGGATGATGGCCAACAAGACCATTACTGCGATGCCTGCCAAATAAGAGGGTTCCTTGAAGATGGCCATGTCGTCAATTTTCAAATTAGATAGTGCAATCCCTGCGACAACCAAACCCATGAGGCCTTCTCCAGCGATGAATCCGGAAGCCACTAGAATGCCGGAATTCTCAATGCGTGCACGCTGTCCGACGTTGTACTTTGCGCGTTCGGCTAAGTAGTCCGTTGCTGCACGGACAACACCACCGACGAAAATTGCAAAAGTGGTGGCGAAGGGGAGGTACATTCCGACGGAGACCAGCATGGGGCTCTTTACCTGCATCATGATCATGGCAATTCCCATGAAGACGCCCATGCCGACCAGAGGCCACGGCATATCACCGCCAACAATTCCTTGCGCTAACAGCGCCATGAGTCCGGCTTGCGGTGCCGGCAATTGCTTATCACCGAAGCCGATGCCGCCCTGCTTGATGTTGGCTTCATGGAGCAACATCAGGGGGAAAAACATCACCAGACTGGAAACAACAACGGAGATCAATTCCACAATTTGAATGGAGCGGGGAGTGCCGCCGAGGATGTAGCCGACTTTGAAATCCTGCAATAATTCACCGGCAACGGCAGCGGCTACGCAAACCACGGCGGCCACGCCTAATACAGCAACAACTCCCTGCGGACCAGTGGCACCGAGGGAAACCATGAGGATTGCTGCAAGGATTAACGTGGAAAGAGTTAGCCCGCTGACGGGATTATTGGATGACCCTATCATGCCCACAAGGCTTCCTGAAACCGTGCAAAAGAAAAAGCCTGCCACCAGCATGACCACCGCAGCCACAATGCCGATCAGCACATTTCCGGTCATATAGATGTAAAGAGCGCACATGGCGAGGAAGGTAAGGCCGATGAGGCCGAATACTGTTTTGGAACTCATGTAGCGATCGGTACGGCTGAGGCTGGAATCATTGGGGGCTTTGCCGCCTAAATCAGAAAACGCCTTGCTGAGGCCGATGGAGAGATTCTTCCTCATTTTGAATAATGTAAAAGCAGCACCGACGAGCATGCCACCGACGGCGATTGGCCGGACGATGAATCGCCAGACAGCGGCGGCCAAACCTTCCCAACCTTGCTCGGTTGTTCCAGGGGGTAAATAATTGGCCAGTTGCGGACCAAGGAAATAAATCAAAGCAGGAATGAGTACTCCCCAAGCAAGTACTCCACCGGAAAATTGCAATGCTGCCAGGCGAACGCCAATGATGTATCCAACGCCGATGTAGGCCGGGCTTACGGTGGGTGCGGCGGACATGGTGACGCCGCCTACGCCTAGGACTCTGTTGGTTCCTGCGGCTCCAAGTTTTACGGTTGACTTCCCCAGTTCGCCGATCCTGACGATCACATCATAATCTGGCGCGAACAATTTAAAGACGCCAAGAAGGTAAACAAAGCCGCCAACAATCATGTTGTAGAACAGAAATTTTGCGGCGCCGCTGGAGGCTTGGCCCGCCTTATGAATTTCCGCAGCTGCAACGGATTCAGGGAAGGGAAGTTCCGGGTCCTCCACCATTACACGCCGAACAAGGCTGACGAACAGGACTCCCAGCACGCCGCCAGTGAGCATCATTGCAGTGGATTTCCAATAGGCTGTTTCGAAATCGAACACCGCCCAGCTCTTGGCGATAACAAAGGCAGGCAGAGTGAAGATCGCGCCGGCAGCTACGGATTCCCCAATGGATCCCGCCGTTCGGCAGATGTTTTCTTCAAGAATGGAGCCTTTGAAGATTCGCAATAGGGCCATGCCTATGACGGCGGCCGGGTAAGTTGCGGCAATGGTGATACCGGCCCGAAGGCCGAGATACGCATTGGCCGCTCCCAGGATCACGCTTAAGACAAGACCTATTAAAACGGCCCGCAACGTGAATTCTTTCATCTTCATGTCCTGCGGGACAAATGGCTTATATTTGACTTCGCTCATTGGTGATTATGGTAACCGAATCAGCGGGGGTTGGTGGAAAATCTTTTGAGGGATGGGTTCAGATAAGTGGTTCGCAACAGCGTACCGACTCCAGAGTTTATCAATCTAGGTGTGATACGCATGGTAACCAAAAGTGAAATGGCATGCGTTTATCACCCTCCCCGGGAATTGCAAGCCACGCCGAACATCAGGGTGATAAAAGCGAAGTCACAGTATGACCATGCGCATTTTCTCGCTTGCGATCGTTTTAGCCGCATCTCTTTGTGGTCCCAGGTGGTCCCAGGACGCGCGACACCATCACCGGCCGAGTAACAGATCGATGGGGCGCGGTAATCGTCGGCGCATCCGAGTTGTCACCAACGCTGCCATGGGAAACCGGCATAGCACTTACGACCGGCATAGCACTTACGACCGGCATAGCACTTTCAAACAATTACTTTTATTTCAGTCTAAAGACCGCAGCATTTGATCACATTGCCACCCATTCGCCAACCATGGTTGTGAATTCGCGCTACAGCTATAACAGGTTTATTAGCGGTTCCGATCAGCCCGCGAAACACACGGTAGCCTCTACGATGACTAAATCGGCAGGTGTCCGTTCGCTACGTGCCGATTTTGAGTATCGTGTGTATCAGGAAACAGAAGAGCAACCAGACAGGCAAGTTCACATTCGGATCTGCTTGGACCAGGGGGCCGTTGGATAACTCTGCGACGGCATCGCGAAGTATTGGTTAATCAGTGGCCGCGCTATTACTCGGTATGCCGGATTCGGGCAGCATTACAAGGCAGTCCGATTACATGGAGCAATCGGGTTCGTGGGGAGTTTTCTTTCAGGACGATTGGAAAGTTACACCGAAGCTGACAATAAATATGGGCCTGCGGTACGAAGTGGAAACTCCGCTAGCAGAAGGGCTTCAGCTACCAAATTGGCGATGGCTGAGTGCTTAAGCTAAAGAGGCCCAGTTGCATCCCTGTCAAGCAGACGGTCAAGTGCAACGAATGAGTGTTGGCTGGTTGGATAGGCAAACGGATGAGTATCTTCTTTAGCCGGCAACGATCCACTATCGCCTACGGTATTCTTGCGTTGGGTATGCGTACATGCGAAGGGTCCAATACTGATTATTGCTCTAAGTTTAAATATCCTCAGTGAATTTGCATTGCGGAACGAAAAAACGGGCAAGCGAGAGGGCAGGCGGAATCACCTGCCCCCGTGTGCCCGGCATGTGCAGAACCTATCGAGATGAAAGGAGCTCGACGGAGTTGATAACGACAACCGTAGCGAAACGCAAGGCGAAGCTGAAAGAAGCGCGTAGCAAACTCTCGACCGTAGGAACACGAACTGGCAGTGAGGCAGGGTGCGGGCGACAAGCTGGCTGGGAACAGCGAAGTCCAAAAGTTATCCGAGACGCATCATGTAGAGCCAGGCGGCGCGAGGGGAAAGAATCTGTTGCTTACCCGGGGAGATCTTCTCTGTGAGAGCGGAGGAGAAGTCAGCAGAAGCCACAGTAGCGATGAAGCGGGGTAACGCCCGTGGAGCGAAGGGCTGAAGAGACAAGACAGAGCTAAAGGAGAACTGGAGGGAAGCTGCGAAGGGATCTGAGATCAAGAGGCGCGACAACTACGGTCGCTACCTCGCGAGTGCAACGGGCAGAAGCGGTGGAACCGTGGTGAGCCTGGCGTCGGCGATTCCAAGGTGGAACTTTGCGTAACTCTGGAAAGACAGCGATGTACGAGAACTTGATGGAAGAGGCAGTCAGCCCGGAAAATTACGGAAAAGCCTTGCGCGCGGTAATCGCAAACAAGGGAGCCCCGGGAATCGACGGGATGACGACGGAGCAGTTGAATGGACACCTTCTGAAGCACTTTCCGAAGATCCAAGCGAAGCTGATGGCGGGGACTTACGTTCCAAGCCCTGTAAGGCGGGTAGAGATACCAAAGCCAAATGGCGGCACAAGAATGCTAGGAATCCCGACGGTTCTGGACAGGTTCATCCAACAGATGTTGTTGTTGGTAATGACACCGATCTGGGAGCCACGATTCAGCGAGCACAGTTACGGATTCAGGGAAGGGCGAAAAGCGGCAGATGCGGTTCGAGCCGCACAAGGATATGTACGAGAAGGCAAAGATTGGGTGGTCGACTTGGATGTTACCCAAGTTTTTCGATCATGTCAATTGGGACATCCTGATGAGTAAGCTGGGAGAAGTGATCCGGGACAAAAGGGTGTTGAAGCTGATCGGTAGATATCTGCGGGCGGGGGCGATGGTCAACGGGGTGGTAGTCAAGAGCATGGAAGGGACTCCGCAAGGCGGTCCGC
The DNA here is from genome assembly GCA_043745195.1 of Bryobacterales bacterium. Lineage (GTDB taxonomy): Bacteria > Acidobacteriota > Terriglobia > Bryobacterales > Bryobacteraceae > JANXSF01. The sequence goes on from JAYTTF010000292.1 coordinate 10,804, forward strand.
TTTCACCAATTTTGGCGAACATCTATCTGGACGCATTGGATCGGGAACTGGAAAGACGAGGTCTCCGATTCAGCCGGTATGCCGATGACTGTAATATTTATGTAAGCAGTCAAAAGGCGGCTGAGCGGGTAATGGAGTCGGTACAGGGCTGGATTGAACAGCATCTGCGGTTGCAGGTGAATGCTGCCAAAAGCGGAGTAGGGAGGACGTGGGAACGCAAGTTCCTGGGGTTTCGACTGAACCGCAAACAACAGATTGAAGCGGCCCCGGAGAGTGTGGAGCGATTTAAAGCGAAGGTGCGGGAGAAGTGGCGGAGTTGCCAGAGTCTTAGTAGTAACCAACTACGGGACGGCTGGAACCAATATGTGCGCGGCTGGTGGGGCTACTACCAACTGGCCGAGAACCGTCAACCGATCTTGCGGCTGGAGGGATGGATTCGCCGGCACATCCGGAAATGCTTCTGGCTGCGGTGGCATGAGCCGAAGGGAAGGGAACGCAAGCTGCGCAAACTCGGATTGCGAGGGCGCATGCTTAAAGTGGCTCACAGCAGTCGAGGGGCTTGGCATCTGGCCGGGACCGGCAGCCTACAGACAGCGTTGTCCAACGCAAAGCTTCGCCTTTACGGCTTCCTCCTGCCATCGGATCTAGCGGATTGTTAAAGCGCGTGTCTCAACCGCCGGATGCGGAAAACCGCACGTCCGGTGGTGTGGGAGGGTGGCGGGGCGCAATCCCCGTCACTCGACCTGATCAAATTCGTCCAACATGACTGCATTTTATGAAAAACGATATTTCTGCGTCTTCGTATCCCACAACACTTTCTTGTTATTGCGCAACGAAAGTGTCGCCATGTGGCCGCCAATGGCCGCCTGCTGACCCATTTCGATAGGTGCCACTAACTTTGCCTTCCCCTGAATTGCCTCCACAAAATTACGAACATGCGCTTGCACCGCGTTCAAATCGTTGCCAGGCAGATCGATGGATTCTTCCTTGCGCGCCGCCACATTAGCCGGTGCCTTGCCTGCAAACTTCTCCGTATAGAACTTCAATTGCTGCCGGTTCAGCACTTCAATGGTGCCTTCATTGCCCATGAACTGCTCGCCATATCCATACT
>JAYTTF010000293.1:0-3179 GCA_043745195.1 Bryobacterales bacterium
CAACGTCTTGAACATTTCGCGGAAGTTGATGTTGATGTGCTCGAACGCTTCCTGGAAACGTTTCCGTGATTCCACATCGATTTCCTGAATCGCCTTTTCTGTATCGCGAATGGAATCCAGCAAATCCTGCCGCTGCGTGTTCAAAAAGTCGTAACGCTGCTGCGCTTCGTTGTACTCTTCCAGCGCCTGTAGCGCCGGTCGACGGTCACCGCGTAGTAGGTTCCTTTCTCCGTCCGACGCTCCCAGATGCTGGCTGACATCGGCCCGACACGGAGTTTTGCGCCGACCTCGCTGGCTCAATTGCCGGGGCGGCCGTCCACGCGGTCACGCGCAACACGGTCGAGAGGATTTCGATTTAGAAAGTATCCGTCAGTTCCCCGCGCATCGCGGCGTGGCAATCGTGCAGAACTTCAACCACAGCCTTGAGCGCAATAGTCAGTTCCTCCATAGGCTGGGATTTAAATGCAAAACTCTTCACAACCTCGTCACTCTCATTGAGAAACAAAACCGCCTTGACCAGCTTTGATGGTTCCATGGTGCCGATCAAATCCTCCGGTGAAGTCTCCGTCACGGATGACTTCACGCGATCAAGGCCGGAATTTCTGGTCACGGGATACCTGGAATGCGTGCCGTCAGGATCGCATGATTCGATTGTCAATCTGGCCTGCCATCTCCGATGGAAAAGCCCAGTTCGTCCGGGTATTGGCAGCCAGAAAATCCCGATGGCTGTTGAACAACTCGGCAAAGTAGCCGTGCAGAGTTTGGATGCTGTGTGTCTTGTACATTGGACGCCAACGACCCTTTTCTTTCAAGCACCATCGGGTCAGCATCCCAAGGGCTCGGTCCAAAGGGCAACTGCAAGACACGGTGAAATATTATGATTGCAGACTTCAAATACAACTCAGCCGCATGGCGGCGCAAGAAGTTGATCGGCAAGTGTCCATTGAAGTGGTTTCTCTGGCTGTTCTCTTCAAGGTAATCTGCGGCATCCTTGTATGAGTCAGCGGTTGCGCCAAACCCGAGATCGGGATGCACATGAAGCGGCGTCAGCAAGTAGTTCATGTTACCGATCATATATTCAGTAAGCCCCACCCCAAAACCATCTCTGCCTTTAGTTTGTTTAAGGGACAACAAAACGGGACACTTCAAGCCTTGTTTTTATTGAGGTTGTTTGCAGTCCCGAAACTTACCCCTAGCGGGACTGCGCAATTTGACCCATAGGCGATTAAACTTCCAGACTTGAAGAGAAACAACGGGATTTCGGCAACTAGGTCGCGAAGCGGTTGCCGGTAATGCTGCCTTCGCTCCACTGATTAGTTTAGTTATCATAAAGATCATGAACTATTGGAGAATGTCCTTCCGTGAATACACTGGCGGTCCTTCAATGTGGCCGGATTGCCTAAGACTAGGCGTCGCGGCTATTACCTATGAGCCGCTGGCAGAGACGGATTTGTCTAAGTTTGCTCGATACGAACCTAAATCTCTTTGGAACCAACTAGAGCCGACTCAGAAGGCAAGCCTGCGCCGAGTCGCGTATAAAATGGTCGAAGGCGATGTAATCTTCGCCAAGGACGGACCGATGATCATCGACCGCGGAGTGGTAACAGCTCCGTACTGTTTTGATTCTGAGCGTCGAATGTCTGACACCAACCACGTGCCGTGGGCTCATCAAGTCTCTGTTGATTGGTCACGGCAGTTTACAGCTAGAAAAATATTTCTTGGCAAGTCCCAGCTGCTCGCAGTTGAGCTTCTGTTACCTACCGAAGTTGAAAGGTTAAAAAGGTTAATTAGTGTAAGCGGAACAGTTGTGCCTTCGCTCGACCATCGAGATGGAGACGAAACTCTAGACAACTTACGCCGTGAACTCATTGAGAAAGCATATTACCGTGAATCCCCCGCAAGATTGAAATTCATCGTCCCGCACCACAATAGACTCTCAAACTCTTTCTGTAGATGGCTTGGGAACGTGCACAAAACCAAAGCCACTCAAGAGAAGAACCGTGTGGACATTTGCTTCGAGTTGAAGGAAAAAAAGATACTCGCTGAATTGAAGATCTGCTTTGGGGTGGGCACTACAAAATCGATCCGTGAAGCTCTAGGACAGCTGTTGGAGTACAATCACTACCCGACTCGGAAAGCAACCGACACGTGGCTCATAGTACTCGACGAGGAGCCAACCAAGGATGATAGATTTTACATTCATGCACTCCGTGGTCGGCTCTCGATGCCAATCACGATAGGTTGGGAAACCAAAAAGGGGTTCTCTTTTGATCCGAAATGGCCCGCTTAGACCACTTATTTGGCATGCAATCCATCTGGCCGATTTCACTCCGCAGGACAGTGGGTATTTTCAAAAGTCGTTCCCCAAACGGTGCTGTGGAAAACGTCAGATCGCCGATTGCGCAAACGACCCGTTTCGGGACTGCTAAAGATACTCTTATTTGTGCCTTCGTCTTATGAATTCGTGCCGTTCGTTTTCTACGATACTAAGCGATCTACTGTAAGTGATCCCCTATTGTCATTAGTTGCCGGGATGGGTAGCGCCTGTCCCGCCAATAAAAAAACCTCACGGTGCTCTGGAGGGGAGGACCGTGAGGGGTTCGCGCGAAGTGGATCCGTCTTGATCCCCCCGCAAACTCAATAAATCAAAAACTCTAATTCGCGTGGGCCATCGTCGCCTTCGGCTCTGCCACTGGGATTGGTGCTGGATTGAACTTCACGCTCACCAATTTTGAAACCCCGGGCTCTTCCATCGTCACGCCATACATCGTCTGCGCCGCTTCCATGGTGCGCTTGGCGTGCGTGATTACAATAAATTGCGTATCGCCAGCCATCTCTTTTAACAGCTTGGCCAAGCGCGCTGTGTTGGCTTCATCCAGCGGCGCATCCACTTCATCCAGAATGCAGAACGGGCTGGGCTGATACTTGAAGATGGCCATCAACAGCGCCATTGCTGTCAGCGATTTTTCACCGCCCGATAGCAACAACACATTCTGCAGCCGCTTGCCTGGAGGTGAGGCCACCATTTCAATGCCGCTTTCGCCAACGTTCGATTCGTCAGTCAGCCGCATTTCGCCGGTGCCGCCACCAAACAACGTCTTGAACATTTCGCGGAAGTTGATGTTGATGTGCTCGAACGCTTCCTGGAAACGTTTCCGTGATTCCACATCGATTTCCTG
>JAYTTF010000294.1:0-39837 GCA_043745195.1 Bryobacterales bacterium
CACGAAAGCGCTGCGCACTCTCCTGGACGTTGCCGCAACGGAAGGCGTGCCCATTGAGGATCTGCGCGCCGCATTCAGAGAATCCGCCCGCACCGGCAAAATCACTCGAAGGGAGATCGTGGATGCCGAGTCTGATCCTACGCGCCTCGCCCTTCTGCGCAAACTGAAAGGATCTAACCGCTGATGGCAGAAAGCCGAAAGTACGGATCAGCGGGAGCCCTCCGGCAGGCCCTCGAAGAACGACTGAAAGCGATCTCGCGCGATGAGCGGACTGACTTCCAGCGCCTTTGCCGTCAAGTCGTCTTTGATCGTTTTCTCGCAAGATTGGCTCGCCTCGAAAACCCGGACTGGATTTTGAAGGGTCGACTTCACCCTACGCACGGGGAACAACGACTCGGCGCTTCTCTTACTTCAACGCGCCGCGTTGTTCGACCTCGAAGACTACTTCACGTTTCGAGTCGGTGAGGCTATGGCCGATTTGGACGCGGCACCTTATGGCGGCGCAAGGCATCCGGTTGAGGCACGCCTCGACGGCCGGACGTTCGTCAGATTCCATGTCGATGTCGGCATCGGCGACGTGATCATGGAGCCTTTCGACACGATGACCACGCGGGACTGGCTCGCCTTTGCCGAGGTTGCTCCTCCCTTGGTTCCAATGATTGCGAGAGAGCAGCAGTTCGCCGAAAAGATTCACGCCTACTCCGTGCCACGCTCGAACCCGAACAGCCGTGTTCGGGATCTGGTCGATCTCTATCTCCTGGTCGCGTTCGGCGCACTTGACGAAACGCGTTGTCGCGACGCCCTCCGCCGCACGTTCGAACAACGCGCCACGCACGAAGTGCCAGCCGAACTTCTCCCGCCGTCAACCGAATGGGGGCGACCGTTCCGCGTGATGGCCGACGAGTGCGAACTCGAAATTGAATGCCAACTCGCATTCGAAATCGTGAGTCGATTCTGGGCCAGCTTGAGCCCTTAGCAATGCATAGGTGCATCTCAGAACTTGGCCGAAAAGCGGCAGGCTCTTTGAATGCTCCCTGCCAGTTTGTAGGTGTCGAAATTGGAAAATGGGCACCATGCCACTGCTTGGGTCTCTTCGGTCACTTGGACCTCTTCGGAAAGTGCCTGGAAGCGGAATATCAAATCATGATGCAGATGATACGGCTCCTTCCTTTTTCCGGGAATGCCATGTACATCAATACCGACTAATACCGGCGGTTGAGAACTGAGCCTAACTCCGGTTTCTTCCTCTGCTTCGCGCGAGGCGGTTTGCTGAGGCGAGGAATCTTCCATCTCAACATGCCCACCGGGCAGCAACCAACGATCGAGCCGCTTGTGGTGGATCAGCAGTACTGACTCCAGCTTTGGGTGGAGTACACAGGCGGTTGCGGTTATGTGCCCTGGTTCAAATTGATCCCTCGAGAAAGGTGCTCGAGTGTTGCGCAGAAGCATTTGGATGAGTTCGCGACTCTTTTGGGCTTCTCCATCGGTGCCAGGTTGAAAGCTGTCGAGCAGATGGAGAACTGCTTCAGCGGTCAAAGGTTCCTCTTTAAGTGGGAGACAATATGATAGCCATCAATGAACTTAAATGGCGTTTCGCCCATAGTGTAGTGACCACAGGGAAGTTCAACTACGCGATGGTCAACGCCGGTCTTGCCGATTTGGTCGATGATGGAACGGGAAAATTCCGGTAGAAACGTAGTGTCGTACTTGGTGTAGATGAACAGGGCCTTCCGCGGAGAGGAGGCGTACTTATCTATATAGTTACCGGGGCTGATGCATTCCCAAACCTGGCGGAGTTTTTCGACGGAGATATTGCCTTCCAGCGCCTCCTTTATATGTAGGGTGGAAAGGCCAGTCCAAACTACGTCGGCAAAATAGTTGGAGCAGTGATTGAAGACGTTCACTTTGAGGCGTGGATCGTGGGCAGCGGCAAGGTAGGCGTAGCAGGATCCGAGGCTGGTACCGACGATGCCGATTCGTTCATAGCCACGGGATTCCAGCCAGTCGATTGAGCAGCGGACATCGATAATGGCTTGACGGGTGGAATCGATGGTACGGGCGATGTTGCTGGAAACGGCGTAATCGGCGCGCTTGGTTTCGGCTGGTAGACGGAAGTCGTGATAGGGCAGGCTCAATCTTAAAGCGGAGAGGCCGAGATGGGCCAAACCTTTGGCCAAAGCGGAGTGCTGGGTTTTGCCGGCATTCCAGTGGGGGAGCACGATAACGGCGCGCTTGGATTTGCCTTTTGCGGGGAAATATTGGGCGTGGACGATGTTGTTGGCAGCGTATGGAGTGTGTACGCGAGAACGGAAACGCAGAATGCCGTCGCTGAGATGAAATTCAGGGGTGGTATCGTAACCGAAGAATTCGTCGCTGGAGGCGATGGCAGCGCGGTTAAGCTCAATCAAATATTGAAGTTCGGAGGAACTTTCGGATTGTTGGGTGGAGGTGACGGGCCAATTGCGGGCGAAATCGAGTCCCCAGTCAAAGGGACGAACCACGCGGTTGGTTGCAGCGAAACAGAGACGCTGTTCCCATTTTGTCATCCAGTTAGAGTAGACGGTTTGCATACCTTAGGGGATAGGGCTTTCCGTGGACGGGGTAGCTCACCTATATTCTACCTTGAGGCTAGTAAGTTTCCTAGGGTCCGGGATAAGTCATAAGTGATTGGTTTGTATGAACTTTTGGATACCCTACCCTATTTATGAATAGAAACAACCTTAAAGTGTTCTTTTTAGGAAAGAAGTGGTGCAGAATGAGCGTGGGAATAGATTACGTTGAACTGCCAATTCTGTCAGCATCCGATTGGGTTCGTTCGCAGCCTTCAGGACAAAGAGTTCTGTACAAGCGAACACCGAAAGCAAATGCTTGCCCGGTCCTCCAGGGCTTTGCGAGATGCCGGCTATGAGTTGTATTCAATGGAAGAATGTTGGAACGAACGTTACGTTGAAAAGCTGAAGAAGCGTAGCGAGCAACCGGAAATTGTCAAACACACAACGGTCCCTGGTGCTGCGGTTGCAATGGCATGTTTGGTGGGCATTGCGATGATTGCCGTAGTAGGCGGAGGGCATGGTGGTGGATCGTTTTCGCCAACTATTGGTCCCAAGCTGGGTGGGAACAAACCAGGATTGGTAGATAGGATGTGGAGCAGCCTTCCGGCAAGCGCGCCAAGAATCGCCATGACCGAAACTTTCAGCACAGGCTGGAAGAATTGGGAAGGTGCTTCGCGCGGAGCGTCTGGTTGGAGCTTTGATGCAGGATTGATTCGTCCCGGCGACTTACGTTTGTGGAGCCGCAGCGTCGACTTAAGCAACTATAAGTTCCAGTTTGAAGGCAAGATTGACCGGCGCGGTATGAGCTGGGCATTCCGGGCTCCGAATCTGGATAACTACTACGCGACAAAGATCAATCTGGCGGGCAAAGGGAACAAACCGGAAATTGTGCGCTATACGGTGTTGAACGGTCGATCAGGACCGAAACAAACCTTCCCCTTGCCGCTATCGCTTAAGGCTTCGGAATTCTTCCGGGTGGATGTGAAAGTGAAGGGCCAGCAGTTTGTGACCTCAATTGACGGGCGTGTGGTGGACGTTTGGAATAACGACAAAATACGGGCCGGCGGGGTTGGGTTCTTTAATGACAAAGGCGAACTTTCCGCACTTCGGTGGGCCACTCTTTCAGAAGCCGATTCCATTGTAGAGAAGATGAAGAGTTTCCTCTACCTTTCCTATATCATTCCTCCGCCGATGTAAGGGCTGGAGCATTGGAGCCCTTTATGACTAACTTACTAAAACAACTCCCCCGCATTCTTTCTTTTGGGGCGGCGATTGCAGTGCCTGTATTTGGTCAAGCACTGATTGGTCACTCGGTAGCGATGGCTGGCGGGAGTGTTGCTGGGACCATAGCAGGGAAGAAAGTAAGTGATGGAATTGATTCCATTTTGGGCAAAGTTGTCGCGCAGACTGGCCAAGCGGCCAATACTGGCAAACTGGGTGGGGCGATGTCGATAGTACCCGCCATAGCTTTGGAAAAGAGTTATACAGCTCCCAAGCTGCCTATGCCTTCGGAAGCTCAACCGGTGGGTGAAAGAACCACAGTAAGGGCTGCCAGACGAACTCGAAGGCAAGTAAGTTCTGCAGGACCAAGTTCAGTTTCAGAACGAGCCATTCCACAAAGAACGGAAACCGCATATGCTTTAAGTCGTTGGCAACCTGTGGGACAAGCTGCAGATCCGGTTACGGTGGAAATGTTGGCGGCTGTGAAGCCGGGCGCAAACACCGAGGACTTATTGGCGTTGGGCGTCCCCGCTTCGCGAATCATGATGCCAGGCAATGATGGCACGTTGCTGCAACGGGTGAAGTATAAAAATGACGGGCGCGACGTTGGAATCATTTACCTTGCTGATGGCAAAGTTGTAAGCGTAGAAACAGTTGCTGTTAATAACTGATGTTGTTAGATGCGCCGCTTTACCGTGGTTAAAATCGCAGCTAAGGCAATGAATACACCCGCCGCAGTAGATGGTTCAGGGATAGAAGCCACAGGATTGAGCACAAATCCACGTGTCTGCCCGCCGAATTCTCCAAATCCCACTATTTGACCTTGGTTGTTCACAGAAAGAGCATTCTTAATTGTCCAACCTGCGCCAGTGCCATCCAGCAGACTGTTGAGGTCGCGCATGCCGTTGACGAAATCCCAAACGAAGCCGCGTTGTTCCCCGCTAACGGGAGTGGAATCACCCACGACCAAAGTGCCAATGTCATTGATCCCAATTGCGCGGCTTTGCGTTCCACCCAACGTTCCAAGATTTTGAAAGGGGCCGGTTGGTGTTCCCAGAACGGCATTAGGAGCGCCACTGGAAGTATCCACATACCCAATAATTTGCTCATTGTCATTAATCTTGTAAGCTAAACCAGCAAATCCAAGGTCAATCATAGTGGTACCGTCGAAATAGAAAGTACGACTTCCGATAGAAGACTCGCTAGTTCCCACCGCATGACCGGCGTTGTTTACATCGTAGGCATAACTTTGGAATCCACCCGAAAGGCGGCCCAAAAATTGAGGGACGCCGTTAACCCAAACTGCTGCCAGATTGTAACCTGCGGGACTCTGGGCGTATCCTGCCACATCACCTTTACTGTTTATGCCTCGTGCAATTGACTGCGGACCACCCCAAGTTCCCAAATCTGTCAGTCCGCCAGGATTCGCGCCTCGAACTGCTCGATAGGTGCCTGAGGAATTGGTTGCGAATCCGGCAATTTTCCCGGAATCGTTGATTTTCATCCCAATCGCCGCCGTACCCCCTAAACCTCCAAGATCCTTGAGCCCTGTGGAAGCGGACCAGTAGATGGCGTGATAATCGGTGGCGTTTACATAGGCGTATCCGGTAACCTCTCCTAAATTGTTAATCCAGGTGGCCTCGCTGAAGGCACCACCCGGAAGGAGTCCAAGGTCGGTTATGGAATAAACGGTGCTTGAAAAAGAGGGCGAGGAAAAAATTGCAAGAAGAACGCAGGCTCGTGAAAAACTTTGCATGCAAGAAGAATAAGCAGTTAATCCAGAAATTACTACGCTGGTCAGTTCACACAATCAGTACGGTGAGTACTCCCCAATTAATATCCACGCGTATAGTACGTTTTTTAATTGCGGCGAACTTTACGTAATTAATTGTGATATTGTAGAAACAATATTATGACCCTCGTAATAAGACTCCTAATTGCCCTCTCTGCCACCTGCCTCAGCTTGGCGGCTCCTTCTTTTACAAGCACCAGCATCCCCGGAATGTTCGGCGAAAAGCTGAACGATTTGGGTCAAGTGGTCGGACCGGGAGGCAATAGCGTTGGAGTCTTCTCAGTTGGTACGGGAACAACAATACTACCTTTGCCTTCATTTGGAACTGTCGCGGTCGGTTACGCCATTAACAATGCGGGTCAGATCAGCGGCAGCACTAACTCGCCGTCAGGAGGCAGCGGTTTTTTCTACTCAAACGGGGTTTACACCAACGTGCCGTCCCTACAGACAATCGACTTCGGATCGCTCAATTCTCAGGGCCAGGCGATGAGAGCTGGCGGAACATCGATTTATGATTCTGCCTCAGCAACAGTCATTGGTATCGGCATCACCGGATACTCCCTTAACGATTCCAGTTTGGTCGCTGGTTTCGTTACCATCGGGGGCGCCAACGTGGCAGCAACATGGAAGCAGGGGGTGACGACAGTTCTTGGCCTGCCAAGCGGAGTGACCCAGAGTTATTTGGTTGATATCAACAACAGTGGCGTTGGGGTCGGATATGCCCAAGTGAATGGTAACCTCGTCGGCTTTTCGTACTCGAATGGTGCCCTTTCGTATTTACCAACTGTGTTGGGCGGCACTAGTTATACCTCTGTTATTCCACGCGCAATCAATGATGCGGGGCAAATCGTCGGAACGCTTTCTGCTAGTGGCTTGGAAAGAGCGTTTTTGTACGATAACGGCCAAATGTATGATCTGTCGAGTTTAGTAACGGGAATCCCGGCAGGGCAGGTATTAACCCGTGCAAAAGACATTAACGCGAAGGGGCAGATTGTAGTCGGCTCGACAAATATCTTCGGGTCGGTAACCTCAAATTCGTTCCTCCTCACTCCTGTCCTCAGCGGTGCGAGCATTCCGGAACCATCAACAAATCTGCTAGTGATTGCCGGTATTGTGCTGATTGCTATTTTGCGCGAGTTCCGCTCAAAACGCGGAATGATTGCGGCGCTTGACCCTTCTAGAAATTGCCGCCAAGGCGACGAATACTAGAACCGCAGTGGAGGGTTCAGGGATGGAAGCGGGAGCCAGACGGTAGATGATGCCGGTGTCTGGTTGGAAGGCAGCACCTGAAGTAAAATCAGCCAGAAACAGTGCATTGTTTGTGGACATTAAGGAATCAATGTTCCCCAAGCCGGCTTGCCCAGCAGCCACCAAGTCAAAATAAGTGTTGGTGGCGCGATTGTAAAAAACAACCGGGTTCAACACATTGTCCACGCCAGACTTATAAAAATCCCCGTGAAAACTGACAAACTCACCGTCCTGCATTTCCAAAGGGAAAGAGCCGGGAGCTTCAGCAGAACCTGCAATTCCAATCCGTTGTTTTCCACCAGAGGGGATAAAGGCAACTACCGGAGCCAATCCATTGATGCCAGTTGCCAGGCCGGTGTTGTAATCAATGTAGTTGGAGGCGTATCCAAAATCAATAACAGATCCGCCAAGTGAAGCTGCCGGCACTCGATTCAGTTCGTCGGCGCTGACGGCGGCAAGGTTGATATCCCAACCATTGTCGGTGAAAAAGAGATCACCATTGGCAGCCACATTCATTCCACCCAGATTTCGAATCCCTCGTGCAATTTGAGTAAGACCGGAAACGGGAGCCGTAGCGTTGGAAGGGTCAACTGTAATGCGGTAAATGGATCCGCCTTGAACGGTACCGTTGAGCAAGCCGGTAACGCTAACATCGGGGCCGGCTGCTCCTTCGTGAGTACCGGAGGCAACGTGAAAGTAAACGTAATAGCTTCCTCCGCCTGCAGCAGCGGAAGCCACGGTCATATTGTTGTAGGGATTCGGCATGTCCAGACGAAGACTGCCGAGGCTGGTGAAATTTCCACCGCCGGAAGGAGCAAGAATAAGCAGGTCCTGACGGTTCGCCGCAGCCGCCGAGCCTCCACCTGTGGTGCTAACAACCAGGAAGTCGCCGGCTGAGGCAACTCCATTAATGGCTCCTGTAGCGGAGTAAATTACTTGAGCGGGTCCATCGGCAACACCGTCATTGTTGGCGTCTGCAAACTTCAGCACCTTGCCGCTGCCGTAGAAAAAGTTTTCAAACGATGCAGAAACCGAGGCGGGGCGAGTTGTGGTGCCAACGATGACATTGCCGCTGGGAAGAGAGGTCATTCCTATGGCGAAGGAAAGCCCGGTTGCGAATGTTGTGAAGTTCATTGTGGCGGCACTTCCACCAGGCGAACTGATTAGGATTCCAGCAGACGATGGAATAGCAGTAACTAGAAATATGGATGTGAAGTACCAGGGGAGGCGCATAGTACTTAGTATATGAAAGTTTGCCGACACCGAGCTAGCGTAGTTAGCGTAGTAAATAGACTGCGAAACTACCGAGCCAATGGCCACCTTCGTAGTGTTGGCCGGTAACTGCTTTGAGCCCATCCAAAGCGTGCGCGCTACTGCCGGTGGCGAGCGCGCTGCTTAACGCAGAGGTGCGGGGCAAGCTTGCGGCGATGCTTTTCATCATCCAGGCGCGGCTGAGATTCAGGCCGTCGAGATGGGCAAGCTTACCATCGGTTGGGTCAGGGGAAACGGCGGGGGCAAGAGTGAAGTTGGCGGGGAAAAATGCTTTGGCCCAGGTGGCGAATTCTGGGGGTGCGAGGACGCGACGCATGACATCAGCTTCGGCTAGGCAAGGCGACAGGAAATCTTCCCCGGATGGTTCGTAATTGAAAGGACAAGCGCGGTCTGCAAGATAGAAATCGCGCGAGCGTTTTTCGAGTAACTTGCGAAACGATTCGTTCTTTGCGTCGCGAGCATAATCGAGCATCAGTCCAAGAGCGAAGGCAGTGTTGGAATGTTCGCCTGAGCGGACGGGACGGGGCAATTTGGCTATCCAGTTTTCAATGCGCTTCACTACAGCGATTTCAAGCGGGGCCAGGTTTGCGGCCCACTGGCGGGCTTGCGGATCATCCCAAGGGCGCAGTTCTGCCGTAAGTTGTAACAGCCAAGCCAAGCCGTAAGGCCGCTCAAACGAGGCCCGGTCAGAGGCGCCGACATAAACTGCTTCGCGCTTTAAATTTTCCTGCGTAAGACTTTTTGCCAATGCAGCCATGGCTTGCTGGGCGAACTGCTGCTTGGGAAACGTGCGCGCGACTCGGGCAAGCATCCAATGGCCGTGGACGGAGGAATGCCAGTCGAAACATCCGTAAAAGGCCGGGGTTAATTCACGTGGAGGACGGGCGTCCTGATCGGAATTCATCACATGGGCGATCTTGTTGGGATACTCGCGATGCACGCATTGCAGCGCAAGCTTGGCAAACTTTTCAGCAGTTGCGGGATCCAGACTTTGGCTTTGCAAAAGTGGCAAGCTCATCAACACCAGTATGGAACACAGGCTCTTCACTATTTCCATCCCTCGAATGGTTTGACAGTTGCGCAGTTTGGTCCGCCATCTTTCGCGGTGCCGGAGACTTGGGTTTGAAGCGGCTGAGCGGCCATTTTCCAAGTTATGTCACGGAGCGGGATTTTCAAACGGCGATTCCAACAGCTGTCGATTTGGCCGGCGGAGGTACCGATGTTGATGTAGAGGAATCTTGCGCCTACGGGACCATGAACCAGTGGGCCGGTAAAATCCGGCATAGTCACATCCTTGCTTTCTTTGAGCCCTACTGTATATTCGAAAGCCAAATCGCCGCCGTTTGAGCGCTGCTTTTGGATCGTCTGGTAAGTAGTGCCGCGGCCTTTCTGAATCCCGAAATCGACACCTGCGGGTGGCTTTGCTAAAACGACCCGCAGTGTCAATTCCTTTGTCATAGACGGCAGATCAGCAGTTCGCGTTCGTAGATCATTTCAGGTGGCAAATGATCGTGCAGTTCGATGAACAACTCCTCGTGCTGGATCACTTCTGCACGCCACGCAGCGCGGTCAAACTGCTGCAGCTCTTCAAACTTTTCGCGTGGGAAATCGAGCCCGGTCCATTGAATGTCTTCATAGCGAGGGGTCCAACCGATAGGTGTTTCCTGACCGGAGGTACGTCCGTGAGCACGATCGACAATCCACTTCAATACGCGCATGTTTTCGCGGAAGCCGGGCCACAGGAACTTTCCATCAGCGCCCTTGCGGAACCAGTTCACATGGAACACGCGGGGAGTTTCGCTTAAGGAACGCTGCATCTTCAGCCAGTGCCGGAAATAATCACCCATGTGATAGCCGCAGAAAGGCAGCATCGCCATGGGATCGCGCCGAACTTTGCCGATGGTTCCGGTGGCGGCGGCGGTCATTTCAGAACCGACGGTTGCGCCCATGTAGACTCCGGAGCTCCAATTGAATGCCTGATAAACAAGAGGCATGGTGGCAGCGCGGCGTCCACCAAATATGATGGCGCTGAGCGGCACACCTTCCGGCGCTTCCCATGCTGGATCAATTGTGGGGCACTGTTTTGCAGGTGCCGTGAAGCGCGCGTTGGGATGTGCGGCTTTGGCGCCGGTTTCCTTGGCGATGGCGGGGGTCCACTTATTTCCCTGCCAATCCAGACATTCTGCGGGCGGCTGCTCAGTCATGCCTTCCCACCAGATGCCGCCTTCTGGAGTTAGTGCAACGTTAGTGAAAATGGTATTGGACGCAAGCGTGGCCATGGCATTAGGATTGGTTTGAACGGAGGTGCCAGGGGCAACGCCGAAGAATCCTGCTTCGGGATTGATGGCCCGAAGACGGCCGTTCTTATCGGGCTTGATCCAGGCAATGTCATCGCCAACGGTCCAGACTTTCCAGCCTTCAAAGCCTTCGGGCGGAACTAACATGGCGAAATTTGTCTTGCCACAGGCGCTGGGGAAGGCGGCGGCAACATAGGTCTTTTCGCCCTTCGGATCTTCCACGCCCAGGATCAACATGTGCTCGGCCATCCAACCTTCGTCGCGGGCAATGTTTGAGGCTATGCGCAGCGCGAAGCATTTTTTACCCAACAGTGCGTTGCCGCCGTAACCGGAACCGTAAGACCAGATTTCGCGAGTCTCAGGAAAGTGGACAATGTACTTTTCTTTGTTGCAAGGCCACATGACGTCTTTGGTGCCGGGAGGCAATGGCATGCCGACGGAGTGCATGCAGGGAACAACGCGCTTTTCGGCCTTGTCGATTTCGGTGTAAACGGCTTTACAAACGCGCGCCATGATGCGCATATTCACAACTACGTATGGAGAATCGGTTAACTGAACGCCGATCTGTGCCATGGGGGAATCGATGGGTCCCATGCTGTAGGGAAGCACGTACATTGTGCGACCCTGCATGCAGCCATCGAAGAGCTCTTTCAATTTGCGCCGCATCGTGAAGGGAGCAACCCAGTTGTTGGTGGGGCCGGCGCTATCTTTTGAAAGAGAGCAGATGAAGGTGCGGTCCTCGACACGAGCAACATCGTTAGCATCGGAACGAGAATAATAGCAGCCCGGCCAAAGGTCCTGGTTGAGCTTGGTGAAGGTACCGTTTTCAACCAGCAGTTCACAGAGCGAATCGTATTCTTGTTGGGAACCATCTACCCAGTGGATTGCGGCGGGCTTTGTGAGCTTAGCCATTTTTTCCACCCAGCGAAGGAGATGATTATTTTCGCTGAGCGGTTGGTCGGATTTGTAACATGCCATCGTGTGATCTTTGTAACTATTATTGCGCGTTTTTGAAGTGGGGTGCGTTAGGCTTGGAGAGTGAAACAGGATCAGATATCGTTGCCTGGTGAAAGTCTTGCGCGGCAAACCAGCAGATTTCTATTCTGGAACCTTGGCAAGAAAGATCTCCGCTCTTTGATAAACCGGGCGGTCCGTGAGAACGATGTTGACATTATTATTCTGGCGGAGTGTATGAGCCGGCCAGAAGAGATTCTGAGTGGACTCAATCAGGACATCACACGCTTTCATTACGCTTTCGGTGTTTGTGAATCGATTGGGATTTACGCGGCGTTCCCACGAAAGTTTATACGCCCAGTGAGCGAGGGAGCGCGATTTACTATGAGGCGAATCCAATTGCCACTTCGCGAAGAGATATTGTTGGTTGCAGCTCATTTACCAAGCAAACTTCATTGGAGGGATGAAAGCCAGAAGCAAGAAGTGATAAGCCTGGCTGACGATATACGCTCAGCAGAAGTAAAGAGGAAACACCGCAGAACGGTATTGGTTGGGGACTTCAACATGCAGCCGTTTGAAGACGGAATGACAGGCGCAAAGGGGCTTCATGGAGTGATGTCCAGACAGGTTGCAAACCGCGGATCCCGTATTGTGCAAGAGCGGGAATACCCATTCTTTTACAATCCAATGTGGAGCATGATGGGCGACCTAAGCCAAGGACCTCCGGGTAGTTACTTCTATGAATCAGCGGGGCATGTTGAGCACTATTGGTGGATGTTCGATCAAGTTCTTATTCGTCCTGAGTTGGTGAATAAAACTCGGAATGATGGGTTTAGGTTTCTAACTATGATCGGGAAACAAAGCTTGGTAGACGGGAAAGGCAGGCCTGATTCCAAAGTTGGTTCAGACCACCTGCCGCTTTACTTTGAGGTAGACTTTTGATTGAGGAGCACACGATGGCAGCCAAGGATATGTGGGGCGATTTTCAAGTCGAAGCTATAAGGACGCCTGTGCAGATCCTAAGAGAGCAGGCTGCGGCGCTGGGGCCAAAGACCAGAAATTTGGTAGTCGCAGAGGTTAACACTAGTGCTCGCGATCGTTCATTCAAATCCAGGAAAAAGGATTTCGTACATGAGCTTACATTGGTGGTGCCTTCACTTGATGACTATCGCTATTTGTTGTTTAGCCTCAGCCATGACGTTGAGTTATACCCTGTGCATGTCGAGTATTTGGCTAATGATGTCGAAATAGATGTAGCCTCCGAAGAAGAGCTAAACGAAGTACTTCAAGACGTTCTATCCTCACCCAAGACAAAGAACATCATTAGCAGTCTCCTCGGACAAGTTTCTATCGCCAGTTAATCGACAACATCTTCGGCATCCCACTTCACTCCTGTGGAAAGAATATTTCCGTGAATCTGAACCTCGCCTTTTAGACTGCCGATTAGTTCCTTGCAATCCGCCAACGACGGCACGGGTTTAGGTTGGTTGGAAGTAGACATCTCGTTCTGCATCACGAAATTTCCTTTAACTTGCGCCGCAAAAAGCTGCCGCCATTGAAAGCGATGTCTTCAGCCGAAGGGGCAAAATCGCGCCACACGCAGGCGGCGGTGGCGATTTCTTTCACTGCTGGGCCGAAGCTCTCAATGGTCAACCACTTGTCATACCCACTTGCAACGATAGCTTTCAGCACGCCGTCCCAATCCACATGACCAGTTCCTGGGGTTCCCCGATCGTTCTCGCAAGTGTGCACGTGCTTCAGGTGCCGCGCCACTTTAGTGAAAGCTGCGGGCAGGTTCTTTTCCTCAATATTGGCGTGAAAAGTATCGAACAACAGACCAATGCGCGGATGGTTGATGTCGTCGCACAACTTCACTGCATCATCGGCTGTGTTCAGAGTGAAGCATTCAAATCTGTTCAATGGTTCAATGGCCAAGTCCATCTTGTATTCGTCACACACTTCACCCAACGACTGCAAATTCTCCACGGCCCATTTCCATTCATCGGCAGTGCGGCGGCGGCCGGGTAAATATCCTACGGCTGAAAAGAATGGTCCGGCTAAAACTTCAGCTCCGCTTTCGGCGCATACACGAATGCCATCGGCTAGAAATTGGCGCGTAGATGCGCGCACTGAAGCGTCCTCAGAACCCATGTGCATCTGCCCGGTTAGTGCGGTGCAGAACGTTGCGCCGATGCCTGTCGCTTCTAATTCCTTGCGGATGTGGGTGGCCGGGAAGTTAGCAAAATCGAATCCAACCAATTCGATTCCATCCAGGCCCCCTTCCTTGATTTTAGGAAAGAGTGCGCAGTGCTCCTTTTGAAATCCTGCGGTCCATAAGAATGCATTTACGCCGATTTTCATTTTTTCAACCCCTCTGCATCAGTATTCCCTGGGCCGAAATGCTTCAGGATCACCAGATTTTCCGTCTCGCTCTTATTCGTGATGGCAACTCCGCGCTTGGCGGCAGCGGCTGTAACAAACAGTTCGTCACGTGTCATTTGGCCAAAGCGGATTAGCGAAGGCGTCTCAACTTCATGCACACCCAACTGGCCCCAGCCGGAGGTAAGAATCAAACCATAGGCAGCTGCATCCTTGATCTTCACTGTCTGCTTTGGATAAATGGTGAGTTCCTTGGCTGTATAGTGAGGCGTTGAATACACCACCCAGTTTTCATGAAACCGTTTATCGCTGCGAGCGCGCAATGGTTCAAACAAGCGGTGCTTGGCGAATTCGGGGTCCACGTTAGCTTCCCAATCCAGCATGTCCAAAATGTAATCCAGATCCTGATGATGCTCCGGCGGAACGTCTTTGACAAGAAGGTCCCACGGTACAGCGCGACCTTCCACCATGGATTGGAACATGCCGAACACATCGGAATTCACTTGGGGTTCGTATGTAACCAGCGATCCTGGTGCGTGGAGAATACCGGCGTCGATTTGCCAGCCGGTTCCAGGCTTCAGCTTGTAGGCTTTCGAGTGATACAGAATGCCGTTGTCACCTTCATTCCAGCGCTCCAAACATTTGCGGACATCTTCGCGGGTAGTGCCAGGTTCCAGACCCATGAAGGTGTATGGAAAATTGTTCCCTTTGAAATTATATTGAGGGGGGAAGTAGTAAGCTTCCGGCTTGCCTTTTTGACCCACGCGCTTGGCGAACTTTTCGTTCTGGTGCATGTGGTGCGGAATTGGGCCGGCATTGTCGAAGAACTTGCAGAGCACGTTCCAACCGCCTTCGCGAGCCATTACATCGGCACCAAGAAATTTGTCGCCGACGGTTTCTACCGCCTCTTTGAGCAGCGCACGCTTGCCATTGAAATCAATATAGCTGAGACCTTCGTCGGCGGGAGTGCCGGGGCCGTTGGCCGCATTTGTTGTGGACGAAAACCAGCGCTCGTCGATTCCACCGCGATGCGCGCCGTAGGCGTAAAGGTCGCGGGTATCCAATTTCAAACGGCCCCCGGGCATCAAAAAAGAGCGCGGCACCCAACATGGGGCAAGGCGTACAATGCCCTCGCCGGCGGCAAGAGCTTCACGTATCATGGCTGTGTTCGACATCGAATTAAAGTGTAACGCGCGGGGGTGGGGGTGCGCTAGATGAACGTGAACTAAAACGCCTCGCTATTATTTGCCGAAATAGGTTTCGTTTAGCTTGTAGGAATTCAGAAGCAAAGTATCCATTTCCTGGTGAGCAAGCTCGTTGGCAATGGCGGCCTTTACTGATTCCAAGGGCATGGGGCGGCGATCTTCAACCAGCAGGAGATGAAATCCATATTCGGTTTGAACCACTTCGCTCAACTTGCCCACTGGTAGTGAGTAGGCAACGTCTTCAAATTTAGCGGCGGTGGTACCACGAGCAATGAAGCCCAAGTCACCCCCTTTTTCACGGGAACCGGGGTCTTCGGACACTGCCTTTGCAAGGGTGGAAAAGTCAGCACCAGAGGCCAACTTTGTACGCCATGAATTGGCCAGTGCACGAGCTTCCTCCATTGGGCGCTCCTTTCCGGCGCGGCTGGATCGCACCATGATTTGCCGAACGTGCGGCTGCGAAAAAAACTGTTTCCTCTTTTCATAGTGGCTGGTGAGGGCGGCTTGGTCAATCAAAAAGCCCTCCCGCAAATTCACTAACAGTTCATGCGCCAGCAACTGCTGCGTATAGTTTTTGATTTTCAATTGAACAGCAGGCGATTGATCAATTTTACGCTTGCGGGCTTCTGCTTCCGAGGCGAAGGCCTTTCCGAACTCGGCACCAAACGCCCGTTTGGTTGCAGGCTCCGTGAATGCAAGTTTATACCTTACATCACCCTTCAAAAGTTGTTCAAACTCCGCCTTGGTAAGTGACAATCCACCGGCTTCAATTACAGCAGTGGACTCATTTACTTGACCCTGCAGAGCAAAGCATCCTAGCAAGCTGGCAACAACTACGATTCGATAAATCATGAATTCTCCAAGAGCGACAAAATGAATGGCCGGAAACCAAAGGTCGCCGACCATTTTCCAATGCTTACAACTTGCGGTCTAGTTACAGTTCGGGAACTTGAACGAAGCAATTCGCGTGCGCCAATTGAATGTTCCATTGGTTCCAATATATTGGGTGGTGTACCAGAATGTGCAATCGTTGGCCGGATCGATTTGCATTGTGGAATAGTCGCCCCAGCGTTCCAGACTGGTCGTCTGGCTACCGGTGCCATTCTGTACAACAGCCTCTGTACGCAGGAGGTTTTTCGGGTCAGTGCGGCGGCGTCCAGCAATGCGGATGCCGGGGTTTATGGTGGAGGAAGATGCGGAATACCCAATACCGATGTTTCCGAGTTTGTCGAAGGCGGCGGAACTCATCCATCGAAAGGTGGAATCAGGGGCGAATGTGCTGTTCTGATAAACAACCGGCGGGTTTGCATTAGGGCTACGAATTTCCCACCAACGCAGTTGGGCACTGATACCCGAGACGTTATCGACCGCTTGCGTGAACAATAGCGCGTCGTAGGAACCAAAGTTCCGATATACCAAACGATACATATGCCGGTCACCGAGCGTATCCAATGTTTGTGCGGTGCCTAATTGCGGGACGCACTGGAAGCTAGTTGCAGCATCGTTGCAAGGGGCGAAGGTATTGGTGCCCAAAGGAAATGCCACGGACGAGAAGACTGCACCGCCGAAACCATCGTTAAAAGTGGATAGAGCAGGTGTGACAAAGTTGGGCACGAACTTCGTCATGTTCATAGTGTATGGAGGGGCGGTGTTATACCAATCCCACGATATATGGAAGTTTGGCGTTCCCACCGGGGGAAGCGTATCGCCATCCAGATCAGAAGGCAGAAAGCTGAAAAAGTTTAAGCTGTTAAAACAAACCGAGACAGCTGCTGCACCGGCAATCATCGCTGCCCGATCATAAGCACAGGCACGACCACCGCTGAAACCTCCAGCTGCGGGAAACATATTGTAGGTCAGATAGTAAGCATCGGGCCAGACTCCCAGCTTGCCGTAATCGGGAAGCTCAGCGCCGAAACCGTATTGATACAGGTTATAGGTTCCCAACGCGTTGCTGGTGGTGGAGACTGCAATGCATTGGGCATTCAAAGTCCCGGCTACGTTGAATGCGAATTGAGAAAGAATCCAGCGGTCGGCAATTCTATCGTATTGAACAAGCGGGTCGCCTCTGTTGGTATCCCTGCAAAGGCTTCCAACGGGCAGTCCAGACCAAACCTGATTTCCGGGGATAAAGCCGGGGGCGGGCAGAAGGGGCGTACCGGTTTTGTTATAAACGGCTAATTCTGTATTTACCCACTGCACGATCTGCGTATCGCTAACACCTAAGGTTGTATCAGGCGGAGCGCCAGAAATAGTATAGCCGGGAGTACCAACGCCGAGGGCCTCGAAGTTAACCCCGATTGGTGCTCCTAGCGCTTGATAAGTGGCCGTTTGGGTGTAAGGAGCGTTCGCGGGGACGCTTACATTTGGAGGTGGAACGAAGCCATTTTGAGGAATGACATTCTTCGTGCGCATATGGCTATGGCGCAACCGGAATTCCTGGACCGGAAAAGTGTTGGTTTGGCCGGCAAGTGCAATCTGCTCGAGAGAGAGCGATATTCCCATTGCTTCTGGTGTGGTTACGATTGGACCCGAGACTTGGGCAAATGCCGCAGCCGAGCCAACTAAAAGAATAGATAAAAATCTTCTCATATTTAGTCCTTGTTTGTTGTCTTAGGAATACTTATTATGATTTGCGGCGCAGATAGGCAACAGCAACTAAGCCGCTGGCAATCAGCGCAAAACTACCAGGTTCCGGCACGCCGGACGTGCCGTCCAAACGGAAAGCATGCTCATTCCCGGTGCCCAACCATGTTCCGTCAAAATAAAGCCCCTCAGATCCAACAGGAACTGTAGTAGTTGCCCACAACATTTCGCGCGGAGTAGTGGTGGCCAGTGGGCCGTTATGCAGTCCCAGCCAATAATTGCCACTACCTAATGTGAAGGAAACAGGAATGTCGAAAGAATACTCAAGGTAGCCGAAGCCAGTTGAATTACCTGTAGCAACGGCTGAAACCGCCGTAGTTACTCCGCCCTGCAAAAGGACGCCTGGAGCTGTTGCAACGTTGCTGTAGATGGCCCAGTATACGCTGCCTGTATAGTCGGAAGGGGTTTGTTGAATACTCCAAAAACGGATGTTAGTAACATCGGAAGCCGCAGCGAGGGAAAAATTGTCGGCAACCTGGAATTCGGTCATGTTGGTGCCCGAAACTTGATTCGGAGCGCCGTTGTCATAAACTACCGCGCCCTGCAATGCGCACGATAAAAAAAGGGTGAGAGCGGGCGAAGTTGCCCGATTGAATGCTAATTTCACTGAATCCTCCGAAAGTACTATGACGGGTTAGTCTAAGCGTCTATGCCTAGATCTCCCTATTTCTTGTTTTGAACTAGAAAAGATTATTCCACACTTGGAAGACGTTCTGCAAGTCACTGTTTCGGTTGGATTTTCGGGTCCCTTAGGATTGACGCAACTTTTGAACGAAAAATAGTACCCGTACTACTAAAAGAGCTGTGAGTATTGCCGCGTAAATCAACGGGTACATTGTGGCGGCCTTGCCTTGCCATAAGTAGTGCGCTACACCGGCAATCGCCGATAGATAAGCCAGCCGATGGAGTTGCTGCCAACGTTTGCCGCCCATCTTTCGAATTGCCCAATTGGTTGACGTCAGGGCTAGAGGCAGCATCAACAGCAGTGCGGCCATGCCGGCGATGAAAAAACGACGGATAGTGAGATCTTCCTGGATGATCTGCCAATTCCATTGCACATCAATTTGGTAATAGTGCAGGCCGTGAAGGAAGCCGTAAAAGAAGGCGAACAGCCCAAGAGAACGACGGAAGGCGATCAACCCATTGAGTCCTGGAATGCGGCGGAGCGGTGTGATTAGAAGGCTGGCAATTAAAAATCGAATGGTCCAATCGCCGGTGTAGCGTGCTACATACTCAATCCGATTGATGCGGATTTGATTCCATTGCCCAGCAAGATAAACCAATGGCAGCAGACACGCCAGAAAGAATATGTAGTAAGCGCAAAGGCCGTTTCGGCGCGGCGAAATGCAGCTAAGAAACAAAAGGAGTTGATTCGCCGAAGCGAGTCCGTTTTGCGCTTGTTTCTTAGGAGTCCAGCGGCTCTTCAACATCGCGAAGGCGTTAGTTCACTTCGCGCTTGGGTCGCTTGTATGGCTCTTTCAAATACTTCGCGGCTTCTTCCTGTGCGCCCTGAGTGTTGTCCTTCGTGCGGATTCCCAAGTTGTATTCATTCACCGCACGCTCACGCTGTCCGGTGATATCGAAAATTTTGCCCAGGTTGATGTGGCCCCACACTTCGGTCCACTTGGGTTCCAAATCACCGCTGAGCGATTCGCGAAATTCGTTGGCTGCGGATTGAAAATTGTTCTGAAGGAAGAACACTTCACCCACACGATAGTGCGCCAGGGAGCTGTTACGAGTAACTTCTAGAGCCTTTTGATATTCCTTCAGCGCATCAGGATATTCGCCAATTTCAGCGAACTGTTCGCCTTTGCGAATGGCCACGGCCACGCGCATCTGGTTATTAAAGCGAAGCACTCTGTTGGATGGGTCAATTTCTACTTTGCGGGGTCTACCGAACGTTTCCACCACAAACTCGGAAGATGTCCCAACCACTTCCACTTTCTTCGATTCGGGATTGCCTTCTGTTTCAATCTGCAATTCCACCGGCATGCGGAACGTATCCAGATCCTGCGCAACTTTGCCCATCACGCGAAAGCCTTTGGCAGTGCGATAAACGGTGTATTCCATTTTGAATTCCGGTGCGCCGGTGGATTCAATCCATTCCAAAAAGAAGTAATCCAGGTTTTCGCCGGACACTTCTTCCATCACTTTCTTGAAGTCTTCCGTGGAAAGTGATTTCCAGGCAAAACGTTCGGGAATCAACTTCAGTCCCTTCTTGAATTTTTCATCGCCGATGACGTAACGAAGCATGTGCAGCACGGCGCCACCTTTGCCTGCCGTTGCCGCCCAATACTCAGGAGAATAATCTTCCAGACGCGCTGACTGAATTAGCGGAGGATTATCCACGGTTAAGGCTTCAATGTAAATGTCCTTCGCTTCCGCTTCCAGCGCGGCAGGCCCCGATGCCTGCTCAATAGACATCATCTCCGCGTAGCGCGGAACACCATTGGCAATCCACAAGTGGTTGCGCGATACCGGCGAAGTAAGCATGCCGTACCATTGCCGAGCCACTTGGTTCACCAACAATCTTTGGTTCACTTGGCTTCCAATGGAACGCGAGGAAAGGAAAATGATGTTTGGAGCAGCATAACCATTGGGTGTGCCATCTTCAGTCTCAACAAGTGTGAGCGATTTTGAAGGTGCCAAGCCAAAGAATTCCGTCATATCATTCACTGCCTTCGCGGTTTCCTCGCCATAGGTTTTGGCTAAAGCTTTGTGCTCGCCCCGGAAGTACACTTCGGTGGTGACTCCGGCGGCACTTACTCGTTCAACCGAGTCTTCCACCACAGCAATGCTGCCTGGGAACGATGAGTTACTGTACTTATAATTATAAGTTGTCTTTCCGCCGCTCTTGTCAGTTGTCGAAAAGCCGCTGGCAACTACTTTCAAGTTAGAGGGCACGGTAACAGCCAAGTTCATGGTGAAGCGGTCCGCAGCATAGTCATTCACCGGAAACCAGCGCGCCGGATACATCAGGTAAGAATAAGTAGGCTGAATAGCCGCGAACTTGATACCGGGGACTGAGGATTCTTCATTGCCCGTCAGCTTGCCATCATACTTCACCACAATTGTGGAAGTGCTTCCTTTCGTCAGCGGCTCAGCAAACGTAATGCGCAGCGCATTTTCGTTCTTCGTTTGAGAAGCGGGAAGTTGCTTTCCAGTGGCATCGGTTACTTGGGAAACATTCAGAGCGTTGGAAAGATCTAAAGTGAGCGTGGAAATGCCTGGGTCTATCGCCGTGAACTCAATCCTGGCCGAAGCGGAGATGGTTTGCGTGGCAGGCATAATTTCCGCAGCAATTGAGTAGTTCAACACGTCGACGCGTTGCCGAGTAGCCTTTTCCTGCGCTAATGCTGCTACTCCACCTGCTATTGCCAAAAAGAAGGCAAAATGGCCATTCCATTTCATAAATAACCGACTCATAAAAACCGCTCCCTAATGTGACCAGCTGCCGCTCCCAGCGGATCGTTCGCTGTTGCAAGTTTGGCCGAAACCGCGCTTAAACCTTCTATCATTTCATTCCTTGCAATGCCGTCGTCGAAAATCCGCAATGCTTCGGCGGCCAAATTCGATGCCGTACATTCATTTTGCATCAATTCAGGAACCAGTCGCCGACCTGCGATCAAATTCACCATGGTGAGGTGGGGGGCATCCACCAACCATCGGCCCAAGTTCCAACTCACCGGCGACACCTTATAAAAGGTGACCATGGGGATCCCCAGCAGTGCCGCTTCCATGGTGACTGTGCCACTTGCGGCCAGTACGATTCGGGATGCGGCCATGGCTTCCCAGGTTTCGCCTTCAACTACTTGGATGGATGCCGCAGAAATCCGTTCCCGAAATCTTGCCCCCATGTGTGCCAAATCGGCCCTATCCATGAAGCCGGCAGCAGTGGCCCACAAAAAGTTCACACTTCTTTCTTTCGAAATCAGAGCTGAGGCTTCTATTAACACGTCCAGATGCCTTGCAGTTTCGCCCAATCTGCTGCCGGGCAAAAGAGTGACGATGGGCTTTTGAGGATCTAAACCGTGGCGCGTGCGGAACTCTGCGGGCGTGAAGCGCGGCTGAATCAAGCTAGCCAAAGGGTGTCCTATATATTGCACCGGGACGCCATAGCTTTGGAAAAAGGCTTCTTCAAAGGGGAAAATGCAATAAAGCTGGGCCAAGTCGCGAGCCATTTGGTGACCTCGCCATTTGCGCCAAGCCCAGGCTTGGGGGGCCACCAGGTAGACTACCGGGATTCCCATGCGTTTCAATTTTTTGGCTAGGCGGAGGTGGAAATCGGGGCTATCCGTGAGGATGGCAAGTTTCGGCTTTTCTTCCCTGGCGGCGCGGATCAGTTTGCGAAATTCGCCATAAATGCCGGGGATATGGCGAATCACTTCAAATAGGCCGACGACGCTGAGTGATTCAGATTCGACGATGGGGCGGACACCTTCAGCGCGCATACGTGGTCCGGCGCAACCGAAGAAATCGAGAGGCTGAGGGGAGAGTGTGCGCAGATGATGGATGAGGCGGGAGCAGTAGAGGTCCCCGGAAGCCTCTCCGGCTGATACTAGAATTTTCAATCTACTCCGTTTCTCTGACGTGCTTCAGGCGCTCGGCCAATTCGGAGGAGAGTGCGTTTTCCACCGTGGGAGTAATTAGGCCAGCCGCCTCCATGCTCCGAACGTGAACCCGATCCTTGTCCCGGAACGAAGTTAGCTTCATTCTTACTAAATCCACAACTGGAATCACCATCACTTCTTTCCCGTGAATTTGCTTCCGTTCCGGCTCAATCGGCGGAGTGGCATCCGAATAGCTAGGCCTAACTTTTTCCCCGCTGAAGACAAGATGAACTGCGTTCTTGGTTGAGCTTGTATCGCCATACAGCAACATATCCACTCCCGCAGCGTGTCGAAAATGGAATCCGTTAGCAGCGGCGGCAGTTTTGATCCGCTCAAGATCCACCCGGCGCACCATCAGATCCACGTCTCTGGTTAATGTGGCATGCTCCGGATTCGCTTCTTCCACATGAATCAAAACAGCAAGCCCGCCGATTAGTTCGTGGTCAATCTTTGCGCTAATCAAAATATCTGTGATCTTGTGCAGAATCCCAACCAGATCGAATAGGCGTTCTTCAAACAAAGTGTTGACGGCCTCACCGCGATTCGCTGTTTCCACCAGGAACTGTTCAAACGTAAGCACTGCTGTTGATAACCTTACTCGACAGTGTATCAGGAGGAGCAGGAACGTTATAAAGTAAAGGTGATGCCTATTCGCCTTTCAATCCTTGTGAGCTTGCTGGCGCTGGGCGGCATTTCCGCATGGGGCGGAGTGCCGTGCCCATCAGGCGGCCAGGTTACCGAATTCCAACTGGATGTGGAGCCCGCAGAGGGCGGAGAAAAACTTCCCATCACCCAGGTGCATAAAATTCCCAGAGGGTCGAAGCTGCACTATCATCCTGGTCTGGATCAAAAGTCAAAAGGTGAAGTTGCACTGCTTGTGGTTCCACCCGGGCAGACTGAACTGATGGTTCTTGAAGGCAAGCCCGATAATCGCCATGCCGTTTGGACCCTTCCGGTTGATGCGGAATTGATAGGCCTGGTTTATGGGGCTCGCGGATTTGATGAGGCGAAGGTGAAATCCTTTGTCGCCCGGGAACCGGAGATGCTGGCACAACTTGCCAGTTACGCGGAAAAAACTACCTTAACAGAAAGGCTGCTGGCTGACGTCCGAAATGGCCCAGGCAGTGCTGATGCCTTTGCCGCAACGTTGCAAGGCTTGGCCAGCCGGCAAGGCGGTGCGGCGTGGAATAAGTCGGCACCGCTTGATCAACAAACAGCCGCACTGTTCATGACGCTGAACCCTTCGCTAGGTTCCTATGATCCGCTGTCCACCAATACAGAAGCCAGAATTCGGCAATCCACTTCGCTTGCAGCTTCCATTGGGTCTATGTTTTTTGGGTCAACATTCGGCTTGGGTGCAGGTGGTGCGAATCTGGTCTTGAATCTACGCAGCATGGCATTTCCCGATACCGAATTCCGTTCTGCCTTTGCGCAGATGGATAAGCTGAAGGGCTATACGCTCTGCGGCAAAAAAGATTTTCAGAAGCAGCGCACTAAACTTGCCTATCTGTGGATGAGCCGCGTGGATAACGAAAATGCTCCGGCATTAAGCATTATGCAGCCCTCGCATCATTTGTTGATGAAGGAAATTGCAGTACCGCTTGGAGGCGACCCCGCGAATGCAAATCAAATTCGTGGCGTGCGGCAATGGTGGCTTACTTCAGCAGCAGGAGCCAGGTTTCCCGTTGCTGTTTCTTCTGGAACGGATGGTAAGGATCTGCGCTTGAAGCTGCCCCCTGCGAAGATGGCTGCTGGTACCTATCGACTTACAGGTTCGTTCGATTGGCAAACTTTGAAAATTCCCGGCGAGTTGGTTCTGCACGATCTTCCCTCCTTGAAGAATGCGCGGGTGAGTTCCCCAACGGCAGTTACCTTAGTAGCAGGCAAAGGCGCAGTGCCTGTTGAAATGGAGGGTGCGGACTTCCGCTTTATTGAAAAAATCCGTGTGCGCAATAGTGTGGACCCGCTGTTGCCGCCCATTGACTTGGCCTTTCAACAGAAACGCGGCAAGCTTAAAGTCACCGTGGATACGCAATCGTTAGCCGCTGGCAATTACGCATTTGACCTGATACAACCGGGCGGAATCATGGCCATGGTTCCATTTGCTGTGCTTGATCCGGGCCCGAAGCCAGGCATCGGGATCCCGCGGTTTTCTACGGCTGGTGGACTTGCGCTTGAATTGCGGGAAGGGGAAATCGCCATGCAAGGGCCCTTTAGCTTAGTGCTTCCAGTGAAAGGAGTGGGGAACGACCCCAGCCTTGAAATGCGTTGCGAGCCTAGTCCTGAAAAGCTGGTTAAGCCCGGCGATACAAAATTTCCTGGACTGCGCTTCAGCCTGCTTTCTGCCAACGAATGGTTTATCACTGCCGAGCCAAAACTCCTCGGCAATGCAGGCTGTATGTTACAAGCAACAGTGGTTGACGGCAATGCAGGGCGTTCCGCATCGGTTGACTTAGGCAGGTTAGTAAGTCTTCCTGTGGTGGACCGGTTTGAACTTACTGAAGAGAAGACCACGGATTCTTTGTTCGCCGGCACGCTATGGGGCACCGAATTGGAACGGATTGAACGAACTGGTTGGGAACAAAATGGAGGTGTGCCTGATGGTGGTGTGCCTGTATCGCAATTGCCCACACCGGATGCAACGGGCAAGCAGTCCTTGAAAGTAGCTCTGCCATGGCCGGCACCTTCGCCTCATGCGCCTCTCTATGTTTGGCTGCGCGGAGAAACCTCTCCCCGACGCACCAGTGTCCGCTTGTAACAAGCCAGCATGCGCTATCAGCAGGTTTTATTAACGGGTTCCATTTTCCTAACGGCTTTATTGCCTGCACTTCTGCTGGAATTGGCCATGTTTCTGGCACATGGGTCCGCCGAAGTCCGGGAACAGATCCGCCGGTTACCAAAACGAACTATCGCCACCGGATTGTTCTGCAGCGCCTTGTTGCCTTACTTGGTTTATTCCCTCTGCTCCGGCACACTCAATTGGTTATCGCTCATCTGGTTAGTGATCATCGCCGGCATTTTCAGCTTCTACTATGTTTGGATGCCACCTACCGGCTGGGCTGACGTCTTACTAACTCTGTTGTTTGCAGCCGTGCTACTTACTGATCGATTTCCACTCATCTACATTCAGGTCACACCCAGGTTGGCCGAGAAAATTCTAGGCGATTTGATGCTGGCCCGTGTAGTAGGCATCGCCGTATTCTGTATTCGAGGCATGCCAGGTGTTGCTTATGGTTTCCTGCCAAGCAAGGACGACCTGCACATTGGCTTCCGCGAGTTTATTTATTTGCTGCCAGTGGCCGCAATACTTAGTTACCTCACCGGGTTCGCCAAGGTACGGCCGGCGGGCGCACCAGGGGAAACGGCCGTGAAAGCAATCGGGGTGGCAATTGGCATTCATATCCTGGTCTCGCTGCGGGAAGAACTAATGGTACGAGGCCTGCTGCAACCTACGTTGCAGCGCTGGTTCCGCTCGCCAATGCTGGGTATGGCTGTCACATCAGTGTTGTTCGGGCTTACACATCTGGGGTTTGCTCACAAGTTTCCAAACTGGCGTTTCGTTATCATGGCAACGGCAGCGGGTTGGTTCTACGGGCGCGCGTTTGCGGCAAGCCAGAGCGTCCGTGCGGCCATGGTTACGCATACTCTTACAGTAGTGTTGTGGCGAGTATTTCTTGTTTGAAAGAAGGTGAACTTTGCGCTATCAATTGAATGAAAAACTTCTCGCCATAACGAACAGCTTCAAGATCAAAGACGAAGCCGGAAACTTGGCCTATCAAGTGGTGGGTAAGTTCTTCGCCATTGGCCACAATCTGTCCTTTGAATCCGCCGATGGCACTCAGTTGGCTCAAATCAAGCAACGGCTGATAACTATCTTTCCCAAGTACGAGGTCTATCTTGGGGACAAGCACTTCGCCACAATAACCAAAGAATTCACTTTCTTCAAAGATAAGTTCACGCTGGATGTTCCTGGGCCGAATGATTACGTGATCAAGGGTAGCTTTTTGGACTACGAGTACCAGTTCCATCGCGGTGGAAAAGTGGTGGCGGAGGTGTCCAGAAAGTTCTGGTCCATCACAGATAGCTACGGAGTGGACATCGTCGATGGCGAAGACGATGTATCCATTCTTGCAACGGTTGTGGTGGTGGATCTCTGCTGCCGGCATTCGGAAGAGTAGCGTAAATACTTGTACTTGCAGAGTCGTATGAACCACACCAGATATCTATTGAATTAGCGGTAACACCGGTAACTCACTCATCTTTGATCTCCCCATCCTCGGCAATAATCGGCGCTTAATTTATAAAATTCAAGCACATGACTTCGTACTAATCGCTTGGGTTACTGCTTCTGGGTAGTATCTTTATTTACTTATATTACGTATTCTTGCTAAGACCAACCTCACCGCAGACTTCAATCCATCTTGGATTGCATTGAAAGTGGGTTTTCGAAGATGAAAGGTCTGTGGCGAATGATTCGCTAATCAGAAGTTTATTTCAAATTAGGATTTTGTATATGAATCGCCACTTCACCTCCTCAACTCGGAGTTTCACCAAGGCCGCCTTGGCGGTCGCTTTATTTTCCACTCAGTTATTTTCGCAAAGCATTTGCGACGCAGTAACTGGGAACATTGTCAAGAACTGCGGGTTCGAAACCGGTACCCTCTCTAGCTGGACTCTGTCCGGCAACACTGGATTCACAGGCGTTACTACTGTTGCAAACTCAGGAAATTTTGCATATAGCAGTGGTGCCATTGGCTCTGTTAGTGTCCTAACACAGACTCTCACTACCATTCCAGGGTCTAGCTATACCTTCAGTTTTTACCAGCGTGCAGATAACTTCCCAGGATCCACAGTGGTGAACAGTTTTCAGGCTTTCTTCGGCGGAAATTCGGTCTTTTTGGAGACAAATGCCGTTCATGGTTACGTGCTCCGGACCTTTACAGCGGTTGCCGCTACCGCTTCCACTGAAATTCGCTTTGAAATCCGGAATGACCCCAGTTTTGATCTGCTAGACGACATCTCCGCTGTGGAAATCAGCTACTTCCAGATCCGCTACGCTTCTAACCTAACCTCCGGCGATTCCGTGATCAACCTGACAAACACTGGCGCCAACGGTGCATCGTTGAACGGTCCTGGATTCGGCGGCGCTGCTGGTAACATCTGCGTGAACGTATATGCGTTCTCACCTGATGAACAGTTGGTGTCCTGCTGCTCCTGCCTGATCACTCCTAACGGATTGGCCTCGCTTTCAGTGAACAGCGACCTGATCAGCAACACGCTTACCGGTGTTCGTCCTAACTCAATAGTCGTGAAACTTGTCAACACGGGCGCTGGCGCTAATTTTGCTGGCGGCAACTGCACCAACAGCGCAGCATTGGCTGGTTCCGCCGCATTCCCACTGGCTAACGGCATGTTGGCCTTCGGTACAACTGTCCATGCAGCTTCTGTGGCTGGAACGTTCGCAACAACGGAAACACCGTTCAGCCGCGGCACGCTCAGCGCAGCTGAACTGGCCAGCATCACCAACCGCTGCACCAACATCATTGGTAACGGCAGCACGTTCGGCATCTGCCGTTCTTGCCGCGTTGGTGGACTCAGCGGAACTAACTAACTCGGTTCCGAAGAAGTTGGCTTTAAACTTTGGGGCAGTCTGGGAAATTCTCCTGGCCTGCCCTTTTGTTATTTTCCAAACTGCTTTTGATAGAGCTCTAAATAGGGTGCAACCTTCGGAGGCTCGGCATTTTCGTTCTCAAGCGCTGGCAGCACCTCGTTCCACCACTTATCGTAGACTGCGCTCATCTTCTTCACCGTGGCTGGTAGCTGCGCCGATAAATTCTTCGTTTCCCCAGGATCGGCCTTCATATCGTAAAGCTCCCAGGCAGCCTCGCCTTCCCCTTGATTCACCAAAGAATATTGAGTGCTGCGCACCCGGCACTTAGAATACTTTGCATCGGCTGCGCCACCCTTTGTCCATCGGCCCACATGCGAGAACAAATAGCGATCGGCCCAGGCTGCTTTTGGATTTTCAAGAATCGGAAGTAAGCTCCGGCCATCCAGCTTTACCCCAGCCGGCAACTTCGCTCCTGCAATTTCGGTTAGTGTTGGAAAAAAGTCTATGTGGGCAGTCAGATGATTCACATCCTGGACAGCCAGGGTCCCCGGCCAGCGCAAGAAGCCAGCCGCACGGATGCCTCCTTCATAGGGCCCACCTTTCTGGCCGCGCATGCCGGCGTTATAGACTTTGGAGCCGGTTGCTGATCCATTGTCGTTCATGAAAATCAGCAGCGTTTCGCGTTCAATTCCCCAAGTCTTCAAACTCTCCAGTAACCGGCCAATGTTGTCATCAATGTTCGTGATCATGCCATAGAATTTCTGGACGTTTTCCGGCAGACCCTTGTCTTTGTACATTGCTACATAATTTTCAGGACAATCCAGCGGTGCGTGTGGAGCATTCGGCGTGATGTAAGTGAAGAACGGAGTTTTCGATTGCCGCATTTTATCCATCCACTTCAGACTTTGGCCGAAAAACACATCGGTGCAGTAGCCTTCGGTTTTCTCAAATACGTTGTTGTGGAGAATGGTTGGGTTGAAGTACTTGTTGCCAGGAGCATCACTGCACGTTCCTGGATAACTCTGACCAATTCCGCCGCAGCCATGGATGAACACTTCATCGAATCCACGATTTCCGGGCTGGTAAGGAGCGGCGTCACCCATATGCCATTTGCCGAAAACGCCCGTTGTGTAACCGGCCTGCTTCAAGACTTGAGCAATGGTTACAGATTTCAGACTCATGCGTTCGCGCTCAAGAATAGTGTGAGTAATGCCACTACGGAACTCGTGGCGGCCAGTCATCAGGGCCGTACGAGTAGGCGAACAAGTGGGACTAACGTGATGATCAGTCAACCGCGTGGCCTCGTGATGGATGCGGTCCATGTTCGGCGTCTTGATGTGCGGGTTACCGTGACAGCCGAGGTCGGCATAACCTTGATCGTCGGTGAGAATCAGGATGATGTTGGGGCGTCGCGCTTTTAGTGTTGCGGCATTAGCCAAAGGAGTGGCGGCCAGCAGTAGTTTTAGGCAGTCTCGCCGGTTCATAGTAGGCATCCCATCCAGCCTACTGCATTTTGGCTTAGTTGGAAGAACCGTAGTAGCCTTGGCGATGCGAGATGTGTAAATCGGGCATTGATTGCTTAGGCGCAACGATAACCTTAACCCGGTGATATTTGCCGTTCCTTACTTCCGTTGTTGGTGAATATCCAATTACGTATTCATTGCGAATTTCATTGCCGATCCGTTCGCTAATCGCCGTTAAGTCAGAAAACTCCGCCCGCAAATGAGTGCCGCCAGTAATTTCCGAAAGTTCATCCAGAACCCGAGGTCCGTCAATGTCTGTATCGTCGAAAATACCAATCGCATAAACCTGCACATCCGCTTCCATCAGTAAATGGCGAATCTCCTGCAAATTTCTGCGGCTATGGTTATCAGCACCGTCAGAGAAAATGACAATGGCCCGGCGCTTATGCTTCGCGGATTTCATCTGAGCTATTGCTAATTGAATAGCATCGTACAGGGAGGTTCTGCCAAATGGCCGCACTCGTGCGATGCGCGTGGAGAGATCAGCAAAATCATCAGAAAAAGGAACGGACAGTTTCGCGCGATCGCCAAACTCAATCAAGAAGTGCTCATCAGCAGCAGATGCGGTTTTCAAAAACGCATTGGTTGCAGCCACTGCCTGTTTCATTTTCAAGCGCATGCTTCCACTGCTATCGAATAGTACGCCGACTGAAATTGGGGAATCCTCTTTGGTGAGAGTCTTGATGGAATGCTCAATGTTTTCGTCAAAAAGACGAAAATCTTTCAATTCCAGCTCCGTCACTGGCCGCCCAAGCATGGTGGTAACGTGAACGGGCACAAGTACAAACGGAACATTCACGGTAAGGTGCGGTGTGTGCTCTCCTACTGAAATTATCGGGCTGGGGGCGCGAAGTTTCAGGTTGGGTTTCTCAGCAGCCCAACTGGAGAAAGAGCAAGCGATAATAGCCGGCAGAGCGAACCAGGATCGAAACATCCGAGTCTTCCTTCAATATCAAAGAGAGCTCAGAATAACATGGGTTCGGCGCTTTGGTGCACCGCGCTGGTACTGTTACCGATGGAACGAACTTAGTTTTTTTCGTCTTCAGGGAACACGGCGAAACCTTCCCCTGGCACAAATAAACGCTTAAACAACTTCAGGCGTTTGCGCAGGAAACTGGTGCGCAACTGCCTGGGGCCAGGCTCCACATCAATATCGCAGCAAATGCCGTGCAGGTATAGCGTCAGAGTATCGATCAGGCTCTGCTTGGAATAATCCAGGCAAGGTTTCGAGGTCTTGGAAAACTTAACGTCCTGGCTGGTCAGTTCTTCTTTCAATGCCCAACTGGATTCATCCACTTCGCCATGAGCTTCAGCGGTGAATTCCGTTGCGATCACATCTAAATACGATTGCCATTCGGCGGGTTCCAATTTATCGGCTACTAGCGTGGCAATGGAGCGGTAGAAATGATAGTGGTAATCGGCCAGCTCCTGATCTTTAATTCCAAATGCCAAAATCATTTGCCCACCATCAGCCATGCGGGCAACTGCAACCTGTTTATTGGCGGCTGGCTTTTCCATACTTACCAACTGATCGCCGGCATTCTTCTTTTTGGACTTCACCGCTGCCATTTCAAGGTATGGAACCAGGCAAATTAGAATACGAGGCAGGCGGCTGGAAATTCCAGGAGGAAGGGCTGCAATCGGTTCCTCTAAATATTCCTTTAGATCGTCTTCGCCCAAAGGCATAGCTGCGCAGAAGTAGGAAAAAGAGGTTCCAAGGGGAATGCTCTCGCTCCGAAACCGACGCGCAAACTGATCCAGTTTCAATTTAGAGAGTTGAGGTAAAACGGCCATTTCAAGAACCTTCATTCTATCAGTAGTGCGTAGTGCGAGGTGGACGGAAGAATTTGGAAGTTCCAAAATTACGACAAAATCCCCTTCACAATTTGGCCGTGCACGTCAGTTAACCGCTGCTCCCGGCCACCAGTTCGGTAAGTCAGCTTTTCGTGGTCCAGCCCCAAAAGATGCAGAATGGTTGCGTGAAAATCATGAATTGTAACAGCGTCTTTCACAATTTTGTTTCCCAAATCATCCGTCTCGCCATATGTCACTCCGCCTTTCACCCCGGCGCCAGCCATCCAAATGGTGAAGCAATCCGGATGATGATCCCGGCCGTCACCCTTTGGGCCGGAATCGGGTGTGCGTCCGAATTCGCTGGCCCACACGATTAACGTTTCATCCAATAGACCACGCTGCTTCAAATCCTTCACCAAAGCCGTTACGGCTTGGTCGGTAACAAACGCATTCCGCTCGTGCTCCTTGCGTAAATTGGAATGCTGGTCCCATGTTCCGTTCATCCCAAATAAATTTGGACAAGTTACTTCCACAAAACGAACTCCGGCTTCCAGTAACCGCCTTGCCCGCAGGCATTGCAGCCCATATAAACGTTTTGGCTTGTCTTGGGAATCCAGGCCATACAACTTTTTCGTAGCTTCGCTTTCCTTTGAAAGTTCCAACACATCAGGAACCAGGGATTGCATTCGGTACGCCATTTCATAGTTGCTGATGGACGCTTCAATGGCACCGTCACCAGTCTGGCCCAGAAAGCTTCGGTCCTGTTCCAGCAGCGCATCCAACTTTGCGCGCTGCACCGCATTGCTATCGGCAGGGGCAATGTTTTCAACCGGCGCACCTTCATCGCGAATCATGGTGGCTTGATGAGTGGCGGGAAGAAATCCATTGGAATAATTCTCAATCCCACCTGGAGGAATGGAAGCGTCACGCAACAGTACATAACCTGGAAGATTGTTATTCAACGAACCAAGGCCATAGTTGATCCACGAACCCAGACTGGGAAAGCCGCCAATGTTACGCCCAGTGTGCAGGAAAATGTTGCCGCGCGCATGCAATGGAAATTCAGACTTCATGGAACGAATTATTGCCAGGTCATCCACCGAGCCTGCAATGTGCGGGAACAGTTCACTTACTGGGGCACCACATTGTCCGTATTGCTTAAAATTCCACAAGGGCCCCAACCAGCGACGATTGGGTCCGGCAACATAGTTATCCAACTTCGCCGGTTTACCGTCCATTTCGGTGAGCTTAGGTTTAGGATCGAAACTTTCCATGTGCGAAACCCCGCCCGGCATGAAAAGGAACACTACTTTCTTCGCTTTTGGTTTGAAGTGGGTACCCGCGCCGGCTTCAGACGAAAGCAGTGCAGAAAGCGCAGTGTAGCCGAATCCGCTGGAAGCCATTTGCAACGCCTGGCGGCGCGTGATTGCAGTTTTCGAACCGGGGCAATGTGTCATTGGAAGTACAAGAACTCCTTTGAGTTTAGAAGAGTATGTGCCAAATGTTTCCAAACAGACAAGCCATCCTCACCGCCCGGACCCATTCCTATCAATTTTTGCCGAAGTGCATTGAACCGCATGGTTTCAGCATTCGTCGGCCTGCGGCCCAATGCGAAGCGGAAGAGCGCGTCACAGCGTTCCTGATCGGGAACGGCGAGCACGCGCCGCGCCAATGCCTCAGCTTGTAAGATCACAAACGGGTCATTCAGAAGAGTAAGTGCCTGATTTGGGACGTTAGTTACATCACGAGCACCCCGAGTCACCATCGGAGTAGGAGCGTCAAATGTCTCTAAAAACTTAGCTCCTTCCATCCGCGTAATTTTCGTGTAAATGGATCGGCGGCCATTCCCGTTCAACGGCCCTGCGAACAGACGTCGATAGTCTTTGGCCTCCTCCCGCGGTGGGTCAATACTTTTGCCGTAAAGTTGTTCCCGCAATTCACCGGATGCCGCAAGCATGCTGTCGCGGAGGGATTCCGCAGCCAGACGGCGCAGAGGGTAATGGTGAAGCAGCGTATTCTGAGGATCCACTTCCAGTGCCCCAGGTTGCGTCTCCCCTGATTGCTGGAAAGTCTCTGAAAGAACCATAGTCCTGATAAGCTTCTTCATCGACCAACCTTGTTGCATAAACTCCATTGCCAAAGAATCCAGCAATTCAGGATGCGAAGGTTTTTCGCCGAGCGTGCCGAAATTATCAACGGTGGAAACAATTCCCCGGCCGAAAACCTGATGCCATATTCGGTTCACCATCAACCGTGCTGTTAGCGGATTCGATGTGCTGGCAATCCGCTCAGCCAATTCCAACCTGCCGCTGCCTTGCGAGGAAAAAGGTTGTTCCCCAAGAATGCGGCTCAATAATCGACGAGGCGCAACGGGGCCAAACGATTTGGGATCGCCGCTGCGGAACACTGGAGTATCATGTCCAGGGCCGGCATCAGCCATGCCATCTACAACGCGGGGCTCTTTTAAGGTTGCCTCCACCCGGCGATACTCCTCAATGAGTTTCGTCAAGGCAGGTGCTGCGTTCAACTCATTTGAGACCATCTTTGCCCGCAGCATCCAATCCATCCACACCACATCCTGATCGGTTGAATTATTCAACGCCCAACGCTCAATAACAGACTGAAGATAAGAAATATACCGTTCTGCCAGTTGCTTTTGATTCACTGGCGGTGCGCCCACAAACAGCGGCAGCATGTGATCTAATTCCTCTTTCGGGGATTCATCCACATCATGCAACACAGCTTTTTGAAATCCAAAATAGGACGCCGGTTCTTCCAGCCACTTCAATTGATCCGCTTTCACCATACCGGGACGATCGGGTAATCGAGGATTGTCAAACCGAGTTACTAACTCAAGAAACACAGGCAGAGTTTCCTGCTTTGAAAACGTTTCCAGTTTCATCCATTCTGGCCGGTCATTTTCCAGCAGTTTGTAATTTTCTCCAATGGCACAGTTGTCAATCACCGTTCGCCGAGCACCCAATCTACCGCCCAAACTCTTGATACTTACAAACTTCTTATTCTTAGGAAGAGCGATGGATCGAAGAGCGCCATTCAAGCGATTTGAATCGAGAAACGAATAATAACCAGCGGAGTAGATTCCACGAATCGCCAGATCTGTTTCGCTGGCAATCGCAAAGTCGCCAGGATTACTAACTCCATCGCGCAACCCCATCCCGGAGGCAGTCCAACCATCAAGCGGCTGAAAATTCGTCCGGTTGAACTCTGCACGAAGTGCTGCCTGTTTTCGATAGCTTTCGCCGAGTTTTTGAAACGCTGCCGGGAAATATTCGTCCAGGCCAACCGTTTCACATTGCACCTGCTGAAGCAGGTAGCCAGGGTCCTCTATGCCTTCCGCTTTGGGCAAAGTTGCCAACTTAGCGGAAACCGATGGCAGTTCACTCTTCCATAACTGGCCCAGCTCCTGACGAATCCTGGCCTTGATCCCACGAAGCCTGGCAACAGCGCTTGAGTTCGTAGTTGGTGCGTCAATGGTTTGCGATACCTGCCTGCTGCTATTCAGGATGCCGTAGAGGCCGTAATAATCAAGAGTCGGAATCGGATCCAACTTGTGATCATGGCAGCGAGCACAGGAAACGGTCATGCCTTGGAAGGTCTTAGTCAGAGTGTCAATCTGGTTATCAACCACGTCGGTAGCTAGCTCTCGGAATTGAATGCAATCGTCGTGCCCAGCTTCTCCTAAGCGGAAGAACGCCGTTCCAATGACGGATTCATTGATCTGTTCTGCTTCATTGATTCGAGGCTGCTTGAGCAAGTCGCCGGCGACATGCTCGTGAATCAACTGGTCATAAGGCACATCCGCATTGAAGGCGCGAATCACGTAATCGCGGTATCGCCATGCACCTGAAATTTCATAGTTCCATTCGTAGCCGCGCGTCTCAGCATAGCGGACGATATCCAACCAATACCGAGCCCAGTGTTCACCGAATCGAGGCGAGGCCAGCAGACGATCCACTTCTTTTTCATACTGCCCCACTGCAGCGTTTTCAAATCGCTCCACTTCTTCCGCAGTAGGAGGCAATCCAGTAAGTACATAACTCAAACGGCGCAGCAACGTGCGGCGATTGGCTGGCGGCGAAGCCAATAGACTCTTGCGTTGTAACTCCGCGCGGATAAACTGATCAATGGATCGACGCTGGGAATTCGCTACGGGCTGTTGAAATGCCCAATGTTGCTTCACTTGCTGTGCGTACTTATCAGGTACAGGCAAGGACGCAATGCTCTTAGGCCAGGCAGCACCCTGCCGAATCCATTCACCAATGGCCGTGATGTCGCCATCTTTTAACTTGCCACCCACAGGCATTTTCAAATCCCGATGCTGAATCGCGTTGAAGAGCAAACTGTCCTCAGGCTTACCGGGAACAATGGCCGGTCCACGCTGTCCCCCAAGCAGAAGAGCTTCTCGCGAATCAACACGAAGACTGGCAAATTGTTTTTCAGCGGAATGGCACGCATAACAATTACGAGCAAGTACTGGCCGAATGCTGGTCTCAAAGAAGTCCGGGCTCTGCGCCATGCAGGCGGAAAACGTCAAGACTAGGAACAGGCGAAGCATAATACTGTTATTATCATACCCGCTTGTTGCAAAGTTGCTGGCTGGCAGAATTGAAATTAAGGCGCGACCCAAACCGAAAGATCTACAGAAGCGGTCTGCCCTGCTTCCGTCTTCACTACTAAAGGCTTGCTTAACTCAATCAAGTCTTCATCCAACTCATCCACATCAAAACTCGCTAGCATTCGATATTCCCCTGGTGGCAAGCTATCGAAATTGAAGCGGCCATCCACATCAGATAGCAGCAGCAAATAGCGGCCCCCAATGCAACGCCGGGCAGAATCTGCCACCGGCCAAAGAAACACTGGAGCACCCGGAACTCCTTTACCATCCTGCATCACTTTGCCGCTGATCCTTCCAGCACGATCTGAAATCAGAACACGGATCCTTTGTGTTCCTCGCGGGTCAATCAATACATCAAACCAATCCGAAGCACCTTCTAACCTTGCTCGTCGTCCCCCTCCTGAAAATGGGTTGCCGATCGACTCAACATACTGCCCTGCGGGAACCTGGGCCGCCCGGAACTCCCAGTGACCAGGCGCAAGCAAAACGCGAGATCCTTTAATCTCTTGTTCGGATTCAGTCTCCGCCATATCCTGGCGGCGTCCAACCAATTTATATGGGATGTTCGTAACGGCATTGGAGCCGGATCGGCGCACTTCGAACTCAACCGCAGGAACCGGCTGTAACGAAATGTTCAGCCCATCCATGTTTCCACTCAAATGAAGCTCCACAAACGAGGCCAAGGTCCCATCCTGAAGCGTAGCGAACACTTCATAATTTGCTGGTGCCAAGCCTTCAAAACGATACATACCACCGCAACCTGTTTGTGTCGATCGCCGCCCGGTCTCAGAAGAAGCGATTACTGTCACTGGACCACCTCTGTCGCAGATTACGGCACCACCCAGCCGTAACAAAATCCCGGAATCTGGAGTAACATCGGCGTAGGCCGTTTCCGCATCAACAGTAACTCGGTGAATCCGTGCGTCGCGAGTTTCCCTGCCTTGCGGACTGTAAGTGGGCAGCCAGCCTGTGCCGTCCTCCAAAGTATGTGCTGCAGAACGAACCCAATACTTTCCTGGATCAAGGCCATGAATGCGATACACACCACGATCATCTGAAATGGCCAACCCCGCTGATCGCAATGGCATTCTGGCTCGGTAAGCAACCACTTGAACTCCGGGAGCTGCAATTCCGTTTTCATCTTGCACCACGCCAGTTAAGGCGCCCTTACGACGAACTCGGATTTCAGCAAATAGCTTGGAATCAGTGTTCACTTCAATGGGAGTGCCCCTGCCAATAGGAAGGCGTTGCCCGTAGGCTGCTGGAAAGTAACCTTGCCTCAGAACCTTAAGAAGGTACAACCCCGGTGCCACCGCTGGAAAAGTAAACTGCCCACTGCGCCCTGTCCTCACAGCCATCGGGACAACTGCTATAGTTGCGCCACCTGGCACAGCTTCCAAACGGACAATGGTTCTTGAAATTGGACGGCCCGATGCCTGCTCTATTACAACGCCTTGAATAACACCGGCTTCAAGACGAAGGGCAATGGCAAGCAATGCAATCAAGGGAAGCATTTCACTAATATGACGAGTTCTGCCTCAAATTCGTTGAGGGCTTACGGACTCTTTAGGTGACCCAATATTTCTTAATTACCGCACGGCGCGAACAAAGTGTCTCGGCTTTTCCTGAATGCCCGTGCGTTGTGATTCTAACAGCTCAGCATCTGCGGCGCGCTGCCTGACTTTGGTCATGGAGCGGATGGCATCCATATTGGGCGCTGCTTCCGGCGGGTGCTCGACGAGTTGCGGTCGTAGAAATCCACACCGGGTGCGATGTTACGGGGCTTGGTGCTAACCAGATTTTCCAGCTTCACATAGGCCCCTGCCGGCGGTGCTGGATAAAGCGGCGATTTCTTTTGCAAAGAGCACCCTGAATTACAATATTACTTCACCGTAATATTCACCGAAGCAATCACATTTTCCCATTCCAGTTGAAGCTTGGCTTTTTTGCCGCCAGCGGAAGATAGGGTCATTACATAGGTTTCAACAGGCGCAGTTGGTTTGGACATGGTCATTTTCACGCGTCCCAGGTCGTTATCTTTTTTATAGGCCAATCCCCATTGCCCGGTTTCCTTGCTCACAATCAACTCCCAGGTATCTTCATTCACCAGCGCGAACAAAGTGTAGTCGCCTTTGGGCACCATTAATCCGTTGATATCTAAATCCGCTTCAGTGTGGAGCGCAGTGGCTGAGTTTGCACCGGCACGCCACACCGGATAGTTGGGGTCCTGTGTAACGCGTCCGCCTTCCCCGAACATTTTGCGGCCACGCAGAGAAGGGGCACCATATTTAATAGAAACAACACTTCCGTTGACAGTGATGGAGGTTGCAGCCGGCGGACTGAGTGGCTGCTTTTTTTGAGCCTGAGACCAAGCCGGAGTTAGGCTGATTGCAAGTGTGACAAGAGTTGCCAGTGATTTAGTCATTTGTGCCTATCTTAGCAAGCCTTCACCCTGGCTTTAAATTAATCTCTTACACTCCTGAAACGGATTGATGTCGGTCATCACTATACCAATAGGAGATCACCAACCAATGAAGTCCGCCACCAAAAAAACATCTACTAAGAAACAGCCCACACCGATTCGCTCATGCGGTTGTATGGAAGTCCATAACCGTCTGCTTGAAGAATTTCCCCAATTTCGCTTCCGCCAAGCCACACTTGAAAATGCAACCAGAAGCATGTTGATGACTGGTGCCGTTGGGCGCGTAGGAATAACCACAATTCCAGTTGTAGTTCATGTGGTTTCAAAAACGGCAGCGGAGAATATTTCCGATGCGCAAATCAAAAGCCAAATCGCTGTTCTGAATAAGGATTTTCGCGCTACAAACCCCGATAAAAGTAAAACCCCAACGGTTTGGAAAGGCCTTGTTACTGATACCCGGATTCAATTTGTCCTGGCAACCAAGAACCCCAATGGCCAACCCACAACAGGGATCAACCGCAAGACTACAACCAAAGCCAGCTTCGGTGCCGACGACTCCGTTAAGAAGGTAGCAACGGGTGGCGTGGCCGCATGGCCTACTAACAAATATTTAAACATCTGGGTCTGCACATTGTCTGGCAGTCTGCTTGGATATGCGCAGTTCCCCGGTGGCCCTGCAGCAACAGATGGTGTTGTGATTCTCAATAGGGCCTTCGGAACAGTAGGCACAGCCGCAGCGCCCTTTAATCTGGGACGCAGTGCAACCCACGAAATTGGACACTATTTGAATTTGCGCCATATCTGGGGTGACACCGCAGATTGCAGCGGTACTGACTTTGTAGCTGATACGCCCAATGCGCTGCATCCAAATTTCGGCACTCCGACTTTCCCTCACATTTCCTGCGGCAACGGGCCAAATGGCGATATGTTTGTGAACTACATGGACTATGTTGACGACAAGGCAATGGTGATGTTTTCCGCTGGTCAGGTGGCGCGCATGCAGGCTACTTTGGATGGTCCTCGTAGTGCGCTTGGGGTCTAGCTACACTTAAGAGATATGCCGGACAAGACTGCCTATCTAACCAAGCAATGGGTTCACTCCCATGAAGAAGATAGCAACGGGGTGACGGTTTACCGTCCCCCGTCTTTTGCTTTTCCATTGTCGCGAGGACGGTCCTCGATGCATTTGAAAAAGGATGGTACTCTGCTGGAGACTGGTCCTGGTGCAACAGATAGGCCAGAAGACTCGGCTGGAACATGGAAGCTGGAAGCTGGATCGATGCTCAGTTTGTCCCGCAAAAAACAGGCCAAGGCAAAATACGAAGTTGTATCAGCATCCGCCGATAAGTTAGAACTGCGCGAAAAGAGTTAGTTCACTTGCGCGCGGCTTCGCCAAAACGATAAGCTGAAACCTTCCGGCAGCATTCATGAAAGAATTGACAACTGGATCGATTATTTCCCATTACACCGTCAAGGGAAGATTAGGGGAAGGTGGCACAGGTGTTGTCTATCATGCCGTCGACAATCGCCTCCTGCGTCCGGTTGCGTTGAAGCTTCTCACCCCAGGCCAACTGGATGATGAACAATCCCGTCGTCGATTCATGCAGGAAGCCAGGGCGGCTTCCTCGCTCAAT
Organism: Bryobacterales bacterium; assembly: GCA_043745195.1. Classification (GTDB taxonomy): domain Bacteria; phylum Acidobacteriota; class Terriglobia; order Bryobacterales; family Bryobacteraceae; genus JANXSF01. Next base: position 39,797 of record JAYTTF010000294.1, read on the forward strand.
CACCCCAACATAGTTACCATCTACGACATTGGGGAAGCCAA
>JAYTTF010000295.1:0-11747 GCA_043745195.1 Bryobacterales bacterium
GTTCTGCTTACGGAAGACTTGCAAAAGAATTGCACCCCCGTCCCGGATTTCACGAATTGGACAGATAGGGTGCCGGTTACGGCTTGCAACTGCCGTTTCCAGGATTATACGCCAAGCGCGCCTTCTGATGATTTGCCCGCTTTTAGAACACGTCCGGCGGGCGCTACGATCCATCACTCCACAATCCGTGATATGGCAACAACCTTCACTCTACATCCAGGACTTAGACTGATGCCAAGGACATCATATCAATGCACCAAAACCAGCGGCGTACAGCAATATATCGCTTTAAAAACATTAAGCTGCCTACCGAGGTAGGCGGCTAAGTAATACCAAACGACTCAAATCTAAACGGTTCGCTTCCGCCGGACGGCTACGAACAGTCCGCCCATGGCTACACCCAGCACACCATAGAAGCCAGGCTCAGGCGTCGCCAGAACATCGAACGCACTCAGCGGTGCGTCGGAGGCGGTGTTGTATACACCCGAGACCGAAGACCAGGGAATATTATTGCCGACAGTCCCCTGATTATTAAAGCTCCATGCCAAATCTCTGCCACTTTCGACCACTTCCATCAACAAATAGTATTGCTGCCCAACCGTCAGCAGATTGCGCGTAGTTGAGTTGACTGTGTAAACTGAAGGAGTTTGACTGTCCACAATGACCGAACCCAAAGTATCTACCACAGGGGCGTTGCTGGGGTTCGTGCCTAATGCGGATACAATCCTAAGGTTAAGGGTTATCGACTCAGTAGTTTGAAAACTGTATGCGGCGAAATTCACGCTCTCTACATTGCCAGTGAAACTCGCCGTAAACGGCATTAATTGCACTAAACGGGCCGTGCCAAAAATGTAATCACCCACATGATTCGAAAAGGTCGTATTCATTGTATCATTGCCAGTGTTGTAACTGAACCCGGGTCCAAAACTGGTAAACAATATATTTCCGTTCGCCCAGACCGTTGAGGGAACGCCGATCGCACAGCCCACCAACAATAGAAAAGTCAGTTTCTTCGTCATACACACTTCCTCAGGACTCTTTCAACCCTTGCTCCTAAATTATATACCTTTATCGCCAAAGTACTATAACTAAAATCAAAATTACTTAAGACTCTTAGTCGATTCCTCAAAGGCGAGCCAATAGCTCCCGAATCTTGCGCTCCTCAGCCGATTGCGGCTTCGCGGCCAGCGCTGCTTCAAGCGCAGTCCGGGCTAGTTGCTTGTCTCCTTTTTCGTAAAGCGCCGCTCCAAGATGGTAGTGGAACGTGGGTTCCTTGGCATGTACTCGAACCAGACTCTGCAGCGTCCGCACAGCCTCATCGTACTTTTTCTGCTTCAAGTAGGCCCATCCAACCGTATCCGTTAAGGAAGCCTTCAGCCCTGGGTCGCGCACAACCTGCAACCCGCGCTGCGCCAGCGTTAGCGCCTCATCAGGGCTGTCGCCGGTTTCCAGCATCAGATACGCCAGGTTGTTCAAAGTTCTCGGTTCATCCGGTTGAAGGGCCTGTGCGCGACGGTAAGCGGTTTTCGCTTCCGCGTTCTTTCCCACCAGCTCGAAAGATTGCGCCAGCAGCATAGCGGCGGGAATCGATTTAGGATCGGTCTGGGTCGTCTTTTCCAGAACCGAAATCGCGTTTCCGGGATCGCTCTTCATAAGGTAGGCCTCCGCTAAGCGCATTTGCAACTCGACAGATTTCGGATTGGCTGCCCACATTTTCTTGTATTGCTCAATGGCCGAACCCACATCTCCTGTGGCGACGCTCAACTGCGCCAACATACCTTGCAAGGCTTGGGAATTTGGAGCGCGCTTGAGTTCCTCCTCCACCAACTGCTTCGCCTTGCCCGGCTGATTCTGCCCTCCATAGGCGTCGATTAATCCACCAATCACCTGTATCTCCCCGGGCTTCGCGTCCTGCAACTGATGGAATATATCCTCCGCCTGTTTGAATTTCCGTTCGGCGATGGCAAGTACCCCAAGCTGGTAGCGAACCGCCAGGTTTTGAGGAGCACTTGTATTCAACCGGTTCAAAATCGCCCTTGCTTCCGGTACGCGCCCCACACGGATCAGGCAATTGGCATTCAGCAATTGCGCTTCCGGATTGTCTGGGGCAACGGCTATAATCTCCTCCGCCACTTTTAGAGCCGCCTGCGGCTTTCCTTGTGACAGTTCCATGGATGCCAGCGCTAACCGCGGAGGCAAGTAGCTGCGATTTCCGCGGGCTGCTGCCGTCCACTCCTTGCGAGCTCCATCGGTATCGCCCTTGCGCGATAGGGCCAGGCCCAATTGATGGTGAAGAGTCAAATCCGATGGCTTCAGCAGAATCAAAGCGTTCAGTTCGGCGATAGCTGGATCCACATTTTCCGGCTTCCCCCCATCCAGCAACATCAGGGCGCGTGCCTGCCTTGTATCCTGATCGCCGGCCTTCTCTTTCAAAATTTCGTCCAACTGCGCGATTGCTTCCGGAAATTTACTTTGTGCGGCAAGCAAGTGCGCAATTCTTTTCTGATATCCCAACCTGTTTGCGGCATCGGCGGCCAAACCTTCCCGGAATAACTTCAACGCTTCGTCGCGCTTGCCAAAGGCGGTGTAGAAATCTCCAACGCGGATTCGGCTATCGGGGAAATCGGTCGGCGCTCCTAGTAGCTTTTGAAGAGTGGCGGTCATTTCGGTGGGCTTCGCGGAAAATGCGTAGTAGCGGGCCAACTCCATCAGTGGATCGGCTTGTTTAGGATTGTTGGTGACTTTCAATTTCAGGATGGCTTCGGCCTCCTCCAGTTTTTTTGCCATCACATACTGCCGGAACAGAAAGTCATAAGCGGCGCCGGTGGTTTTGTCCTTGGCAATCATCGCACGAGCCAGATCCAAACCCTCCTCAACGCGGCCATCGCCCACGAGTGCTTGCGCCAAGCCCAGGTTCGTATCCCTGTCGCCTGGTTTGGCCTTTTCCGCCTTGCGTAAAAATTCAATGGCTTGTCCGGGCTTGCGATCCACCAGCGAAAGGGCGCCCTTCAATTGGTTGCCCTCAAACCCATCAGGTTTCCTGGCTATGAGTAGCTCGGCGATTTTCGCCGCCTCGTCATAATAGCGTTTGGGGTGCCGCGGGTCGTTGCTAAAAATCCCAATGCACAACTCTCCAAGCTTTCCTTGCACCTCATCATTCGCCGGCATAATTTGGGCTGCCTGGTACATGGATTGGTAGGCTTGCGGCAGCATGCCTTTCTTCAGATCCAGCAACCCCAGCCGATAATGGGCTTCTCCTAATTTGGGATCTTTTTGCAGCGCCTTGCGGTATTGGATAGCTGCATCATCGAGCTTACCCGCGTCGGCAAATTGATTGCCCTTTTCAAAGTAAGCTTGTGGGCTTGTGCGGCACCCTGTCCCAACAAGTGCGAGTATCAGCAATGGTGCCAATTTAAAGAAACAGTTCATTTCAAATCAATCCTTTTGGGCAATTCACTTACTATCTGTACTGAAGCGTTTCCGGATACTCTTCGCCTTTCTTCAATAGCACCCAGCCGAACGTTTATGTGACTTCAGCTAACCATAGTGGCACGCAAGTCCCCAGGGCCAGCTAGCAGCCAAGTCAGGGTCATCGCCACATTACTATCCATCGGCTGAATCAGGAAGGCTTTCCGTAGATACTCAATAGATTTCGTTGTATTGCCGGAATGCTGTTTTGGTTTTGCTGGAGCTGCAAGACAAGGCGCAAAGCTCAGAACAGCCAATTTCACCAAAGCCTCTTCATTCTCCGGCATATATTCCACTGCCTGAGAGCGCGCCGAGTAGAAAATCTGAGGCGCGCCATCTTTTCGCTTTTCATCGGCTAGCGATAGTGGAAGATAGCCCTCACCTGATTTCGGGTCTTTTCGGATCGCTCTGCGGAAGTTGATCGCGGCGTTGTCAGACTGCGCCGATGCGATAAGTTCCAAGTAATATTTCGAACCCCTACACGCCAAGACAGAAAGCGCCATCACAAAGCCGAACTTTGTCGCGATTGATCGCAATTTGTGAGATCCTCCTGAAATTTGGGCATGAGAATCGTTGACGGGTTTAGGGATACGATTTACGAATTAATTATAACAATTCCGCTGAGTAACGAGTGAATGTGGAGGAGCTAGTTAATAGGATTCGTCATCGGGGCATGATCAAAGCACCAACCGGCACGCTGCAAACGATTTGCCCCGGCAGTTCTTGTGCAGACAAGCTTCAGCTAATCCGAACTAGCACCAATTACACAAAAAGCCACCAATTAGGCAGCGGCGATTTGAATTGAAAAAGGGTCCTGGCTTTCCTGATTTGATTGCATCTAGTTCGAGCCTTGTCTAACCTGTCGACACGTGTCACTCAAGTCTGGTTCTGGAGTTCGTCACTAATTAAATAGTGTCTGTCTAATGTAGAAGTGATCAGAAATCATGGTTATTGTACTCCCCATTTCCCTAGTACTTTAAACTCAGATTTCAGTCCCAACTGATATTGCTTATCCCAAAGCCCGTCTCTATACTGGTGCAGTATCTGATGAAATCAATTAGGAAAATAAGGCTTCAGGTAGTTCTGCAGTGAAACACATATTATTATTCACATTTGTTTTGAGTTCGCTTAGCGCGCTGGCAAACCCGGCCCCGCTACCCAACCTCAGCTATACGGGTAATAATCGTTTCATCCAGTTGAACAGCTATATCGCCCCTGCCGCAGAGGGCGGTGGTCAATTTGCCGGAACCGTTGCCTATCAGAACCAGTCCAGCCCGTGGAGCACATCCTTCTGGTGCATTGATGATCAAGAATCGTTCGGTTTTGGCGATCAAGGGTACGCCAATGTAACGTTGCTGAAAAACGTGGAAGCTAATAAAGCGTACGTCCGTTTCGCCACGATCGGCGATCTTGGAGATCCCAATTATTGGACGAATACTCTGGGTGGAACATACACAGCACAGCAGCGATTCGAGATGTCGGCTTATCTGGTATCGCAATACCCCCCGCTGCAGAATAATGTCAACAGGTTCCAAGTCGCTAGCGCAATCCAAAAAGCGATTTGGGCAATCACCAACAATAGTAGTTTGACCGGAGGATATAGCGTCATCAGCCCAATTGGAGACTCAACAACAAACGGATACTGGATTGATCAGGCGATCAATAACTACAATACTGTGGATTTAACCCACTGGGCGATCGTGTCGTGGTCCTTGGATGGAAACACGATGGACCCACTCACCCCCGGGCGTCAGACCTTCCTTGTTCAAGTAACGCCCGAGCCTGGATTCTTAGGTGTTCTCACTTTGGGAATGCTGGGACTTTTCTTCTTTGTCCCACGCCGAAAAAGCTTAGGACCCAAATGAAGTTGATCCAGATCGGAACAGCCGTCAAATTGCGCACTCTACAACGAACGCCTCGCCCCTGTCCCCAATGAAAAACGCACCTGGGGCTTATATAACTACACTTCGCTCTGGGTTGCAATGTCGATTTGCATCCCCACCTACATGCTCGCCTCCGGGTTGATTGCCGGCGGCATGAATTGGTGGCAATCCATCGGCACCATCCTTTTGGGTAATCTCATAGTCCTAATCCCAACGCTGCTAAACGCCCATGTCGGCGCAAAAAGCTTACACCAATGGCGGGACCTCACCTTTGAGGGCCCGCCATTCTGGTTGAAAAAGCGTCGCGACAAAGAAGGGATGGCCGCTCAACTCAATCGGAGGCTGCCTGGAACCAGCCGAATCACATCAGTTTTTTCTACCATCGAACAAGCCAGCGGTGGAATCAATGGCATGGCCGACTTCGTTCCAGTGCAGAACATTGCGCGCATATTCGATGACGCCATGTTGGAATCCTCCGCATGTTCTGAAAAAGAGAATGTTATTGATTCGTGCCCATTGAATCTAGAAACGGCAGTTGCAAGCCGTAACCGGCACCCTGTCTGTCCAAGTCGTGAAATCCGGGACGGGGGGGTGCAATTCTTATCCAAGTCTTCCGTAAGCAGAACATCTTCATTGAATTGCAGCCCCGTCCCGGATTTCGCAGCTCTCCGCACCTTGGTGCCACGCCGAGTCCCACGATTGAATTTAGAATCTAAAGAGCGCTCACCATTTAGGTGAAAGATGGCTGTCGGTTGGTACGGGAGTTGATCTATGGACAGTTGAATAGGTGACAGTACAACGAATTGGCTAAAAACAATTGGACTTGCCGTCATAGGATCAGGGCAATAGCATCACGCAAATGGTGAGACTGAATTGCGTAAAAAAGGTCGCCAAAGGGGACACGGTACCCAGGCCGCTACCCCTAGTGCTCTATAGAATTTCATTCGGAGTTCTGTGGCTTCAGGCCAGGGAACCATGTCCCCGTTTGGCTCGCGATACCCTGATCTTCGAGACAGTCAACTGCCGTTTCTTGCATCAAGAGCGCCAGCCATGTTTTCGTAATGGCTGGCTGGGACACACCATACTGCATGGAAGCCTTCCAAATCGCAGGCGGCGTTGCGGATGGAAGCAGTGCCAACCCAAGTACCCTGCACCTGATCATTGCTGGATAAGCAAGGGCTTTGGGGATCGCCTGGTGAACCAGGACGGATGGGTGGAAATCGCACGATCAAGGCTACTTTGCGAGTGATCAGTTTTTTGTGACCAGTTTGATCTCAAACAACTTTGGCCAATTCTTGCCGGTTACGAACAACCTTTTCCCGACAGTGTCATATGCGATTCCATTCAAGACATCTGCTCCCGGTGGGCGATTGGGGTACAGTCCGTAGAGGTCAATCCACCCAAGGATTTTTCCATCTTTCGGTGAGATACGGGCAATGCGTTCTGTCTGCCAGATATTGGCATAGATCTCGCCTTCCACCAACTCCAATTCATTCACCTTGGAGATTTGATTGTCACCATCATGAACTGTGAACCTGATTTTTTCAGCCAGAGTTTGCGCATCCCAAATGCGGATTTCAGAAGTGCCGTCGCTCATGTAAATCTGCTTGCTATCAGAAGCGAGCCCCCAACCTTCTCCTTTATAAGAGAACGTTTTTTCCAATTGAAAATCAGAACGGTTGTACACAAAGCCAAGTTGAGTTTGATAGGTAAGCTGAATAATCTTGCTGCCTGTTAAAGTGATCCCTTCGCCGAAATAATCGGGCATGAGATCGAAGCGTTGCACAACCTCACCAGTTTCGAGTTTTACTTTGCGTAAGGAAGAGCGGCCATTAAGACCAGTACTTTCGTAGAGAAATCCATCGCGATATTCAAGGCCCTCTGTAAAGGCGGTGGGATCGTGAGGGTAGGTATTGACAACCTCAAAGGTAAACACCTGTGGGGGAGCGCTACTGCAACCGGAAGTAGCTAGGAAAAGTGGCAGCACAACTGCCGTAGAAAAAATCGAACGCATGAAAGCTAATCTGATATTACTACCGTTTTCGAGGAGATTTGCTGGAACTCTGCGCTGCTTCCAGTTTGGGTAGCAGGCCGTAGATTGCAACTTCGTAGGAAAACGTCGGCAGATACACGCGTCCATTCACAACAGTGGGTGAAACGAATTTGGCAAACCTGCCTGGTCCGTCGCGATCTTCGTTGAAGGTACTGCACCATAATGCTTGGGAAAGATCTTCGGCGTCGAAGGCGCAAAGGACAGCAGGCACACCTTGGCGGGAATAGTCGCCGTAACTCATCCAGAAAACAGCGGAGCCCGCTGTGTCTCCATCAGCAGACACGGCCATCCCCTGATATGCTGCTTCGTCTGCAACTGGGGCGGTGGATAAGGGAGTCATGCTGACTGAGGCATCAGCAAGGCGATAAGCACTGGTGCTTGAACCTTCTGTGGAAATGAAAACTATGGCATCAGCTTCTCTTTTCCAAATCGCCATATTGAAAATCCCACCATATTCAACTGGCCGGGAAACGAGTGGTGGCGCAGCATCCATTGGACCCAAATGGCCCATATTCTTTTGATTCAGCAAGTAAAGATTGCCAGCTTTATCGCCGCCAATAAGGTGATCCGTTCCCGGGATAAGTATGGGCCCCATGGAACTTAGATCAGAATCGTCTTCGCTAAGGCTTGCCCAATTTCCTGGAGCGAACCAATCGAGCAGGTTCAAGTTTGGTGACAATTTCAGAAACGATTGGCTGAAATTTGACAGCCCATCGAAATCGCCATTGCCCGTTGTGGCGAAAACATTTCCAGCATTGTCAGCCGCCAAGCCCCGGCCCGAGTGCCAAATGGCACCGTAGCCGGCAGTAGATGTAGTGATGAAGGCAGCCATTTGATTACGAACGTCGGATGCGTCATAAGCGGCAATCCAACCGTGATACGGATATTGATCGTTGTGCGATCCGAAGGCGATATAGACTTTGTTATTTGCCAGCAGCAGCCCCGGGCGTTGCATGTGCTGGATGGGGTCGAAGCGGATGGTTGTTCCATTGCTACCATCTCCGGTGCCCGCGACGTTCATCTTGATTTCAACTGGACTCCCAGGCTTATCCAGGCCATCCGTCAGATCCAAGGCACTCAATGTGAAAATGGGTTTATCGTTGGGGAACGTGCAACTCACGACGTAAATGGTTTTGCGGCTGAGGTCAATTACAGGAGTGCTAAGTATCCCAATCTCTTTTTCAATGTCTGAAAAGCGCCTATAGTAGCTGGTGGGCAAAGATGGCCCCAGATTCACTTGCCAGAGGGGTTCAACGTTTTGCGGGGCATCGGCATCAAACGCATAAAGGGTGTTATGCATGGTGGCCACATACAACACATTTTTCCGTTCACCGTTAATGGCAACGTCACGCACATATAACGGCTGGGCGAAAATGTGCCCATCTACTGGGAATGCACCGACTTTCCCAAATTCCTGATCATTTACGGCACCGGGGCGAAGAATGGTTTCAGACAAATTGGCGTTGGTGCGATTGTTATCGTAGTTGGCAGTAAGAACGTTGGGCTGTGCATCTAAGCCAGCTGCGGCAAAGCACACCATCGCACAAGCAGCTTGAACCAATCGAAGGGCGCCTTTTGATATCCGGTTCACTAATACTAGAGTACCAACTTGTAAACTGAGTCGGTAATAACAATAGATCATATTTATGTTAAGAATTCTCCAGAATAGACTTGAGCACCAATTGTAATTCGAAGCAAATTTTGAATGACTTAAGTTTGGTGCCAAGTCCGTGCTGCTGGATACTCAATTTGCGCCATCCTTATTCTAGCCCTTGGATCTAATATTGATGGCGGAGCACTTAGCGCTAAAACAAGATATTGGTGAACTCTCAGATTGTGATCAACATACAATCGAGGAAGTTTTCATGATCAATAGGTATAAATTAACAGAACTGTAACATTTGATATGCCGATCAGACTGTGGCAAACCGGAGCAACAAATCCCCGACACTTTCAGAAGGAGGCGCAAGCCGATGCTAAGGCAAGCGCATCTACCCAATTGCTAACACCCGAATACGCAAGTCCGGAACAAATTCGTGGAGATCCGGTTACAACCGCCAGAGATGTCTACTCGCTTGGGGCGTACTCTACAAACTGTTGACGGGCCGTCCGCCTCACCTGACCAGCACGATGGCCCCGGCGGATGCAGTACAGGCCGTCTCCGAAAGTGAAGCTCCGGCCGCAGGCCTTGCTCCCGATGTTGACGCGATTCTCGCCAAGGCATTGCATAAAGTTGGAACCCGCCGTTATCGTTCGGCAGAAGAACTTGCCAAAGACATTCGCCGCTACCTTGGCGGTTATGCGGTACTGGCGGCTCCGGATAGTTCTGTTTATCGCTTGCGCCGATTTGTTGGGCCGTCACAAGTTAGTCACCGCAGTTAGCGCACTTGCGGTGTTGTTCCTTGTGGTTGGGTCGGCATTCTCTCTAATGCAGGCTCGCCTTGCAGAGCGCCGTTTTCAACAAGTGCGGCAACTGGCTAACGTGTTTTTGTTCGACTTTGAAAGTCGATTGAAAACCTGCCCGGCAGCCTTGAGGCTCGCAAACTGGTAGTGACAACATCGCGGCATTATCTGGAACAGTTGTCGGCGGAGGCGGGAGGTGATGCTGGGCTTCAACGGGAAATTGCGGAAGCATACGAAAAGCTTGGTGTGATCCAGCATAGTTTGCAGAGTGCAGGGCAGGACGCAAACGAAAGCAGACTTCGCGCATATGAGATCCGCCGCAAGCTAGGTGACGGCAGATCGAGCAACCCCATCTACCGGAAACGCTTCATCGAATTGACTACGGCGCTTGCATCCGGTTATAGCCTATCGAAGAATTCAACGGAGGCGATGAAGTGGGATCAAGAGGCGACCACATTGGCTAGGCGCTGGGCTGATGTCGAACCCGGCAGTTTGGATGCGATCGAAACCGCTCGCACGGTGTTGCGCAATTCAGGGCAGCGGTTGGAACTGGCCGGCCAACGCGCCATTCAATTCGGGGAACGAGCCACCAAGATTGGATCGTCCGATCACCATACGGATTACGATCTGGCTGTGGTGGAATACAGCTACTCCAACATGCTTTTGAATTTGAAAGAGAAAGAGTTGGCAATAAAGTATGCGGAAAGCGCATTGTCGCGAATGGAGGAATTACGTAAGCTAAACCCGGCGGATCAGAAATGGCGGCGAACTCATCAACTGGCGTTAAGCTCTGTTGGCATTGCCCACCGGGCACTTGCCGATAAGGACCCCGCACAAGTGCAGATCGCTATTGATTTTCTTCGCCGGGCTCACGATGCCGCTCGTTCAATCGCTCAGGATGATCCGAAGAACGCGATGGGCAAAGATGATTTCATAGCCCAATGCCATCGATTGGCGCACGCCTTGATACAGCAGGGGGACTACAACCAGGCGGCTCCAATGTACATCGAAGCAGGGCAGGCAAGCCGAGAACTGATTGCGCTAAATCCAAGGAATCGGCGGCACTATTATTTGTTTGCGAAGAATCAATTGGATCACGCTGACCTGATATTCGAACAAAAGCGGTACGAACCCGCTCGGCAGCTATTGTTATCGGCAAATGAATCTTTCGAAAAAGGATTGATGCTCGATCCGAACGATGCAACTCTTCTCGAAGTTCGCGCTGCACAGTATCATTTATTAACGCAGATCGCCGAAAAGCGAGGGGATCCTGCCGATGCCCGGCTTAACGCTGAACACTGTTTGGATGTGATTCGAGGCATGGTCACTCGCGATGCCTCCGCGAAAAGTTATATTGGCGATTACGACGCCATGGTGACGACTATTAGACGGGTAGGTGTATCCATGAATGGCTTACCGGCAAATTGAATGGAAGATTCTGCCCGAGAGAAGTTACACCTATGCGCCCGGTTTGAGCATTTTTGCAGCCAGCAGAACTTTTAATGATTTGTTCCAGCACTACAGATCGGTTAACAGGAGATGACCAATTACCGCTTCGTTGTTTGATCCAAGGGTGGTGGCGATCCATTGTCGGCGAACGCATTGGCGACGGCTTCGCCGAAATCGCTGGCGGATGAGTAGCGGTACTGGGTGGCCAAGCCTAGCGCCTTCAAATATCGCATTGCATGCGTCTTGGGGCTGGTCAGGCACGGAGACATTCAGGGGGGTGCGGGCGAGGTAGATGATGCACATGCCTCCGCCGTTTGCGCTCCACTTCGTAACGGTCCATGAGGGTTGGTCGGAATCGGACGGGCGTTTGGCTAGTAGGGAAGGCCGGTAAATAGGGAAACACGCGGGCTTCCATGAGACGGCTGTCGCTGTCAAGGGAAATGTTATTAGCACGGTTCTTCGTTTTCCTTGTAACATTGAGACCCTGCTTC
>JAYTTF010000296.1:0-39534 GCA_043745195.1 Bryobacterales bacterium
CAATGAACATGCCAAACCCTTCAAGTGGAGGAAGCGGGAGGTCAAGGGTAGCCAGCTTCGAAATACAATAGTTAACTTACGCAGTTAAGCACTAGTCAAGTTCGGTAATAAAGAAAGGGTCAGTCTTCGGGCTGACCCTTTTTCGTATTGGTCACCCGCAGGGTGAGACTGAGGATTTGAAAAAGGTCGCCAGTGGGGACACGGGCGACTGGCAGCTCGCATAGGGCAATGCGTTGGTTTCATGGGAAGTTTGTAGCTTGTGCCAGCCACCCGTGTCCCCACTGGCTTGCGGTATCCACAGATTATCGAGGCATGCAGCTTCACTTAGCCGACATGCTCAGCATACGTCCTTTGTCCATACTATCGGCTGCCGTGATTCCGCCGCCAGAGCTGAATACACTAGCGTTTTTCAGCATATTACCCACATCGTTACCTTCTTCCACCACCATTTCGTGCTCCACCCAGTTGGAAAGCGGCAGGTTCCGGAAATACAACCGCTCCTGTAACACCATAGCCTTCTTGTTCATAAATAAAGACTTGCTTTCCTTCACGTAGTGGCGTTCTTCCACGCGAATGTCACCCAGAAAGTCATCCATCGCTTTGCGCTTGGAGGACTCCTCTGCCGTCTTTATCTTTTCTTCCATCAACTGCTGCTGGCTCGTGAGCATCGTTCGAACTTGGGTTATGGTTTCCTGTTCTTTGGAAATCGCAAGTTCCATTCGTGCTTCCATAATGTAGTAACAAAGAAGCGCCGAACCGGCTGCAACGAAAGCGGGGAGAAACATCCAAACTATGGCATCCATATATTCACCTTGCCAATTCCATCGGCACATGGATGAGAAAACTTTGGAGCTAAGTAAAAAATAAGAAAATCTTAGAAACTTTTCCTGACACCCTAGTCAATCCCATCAGATCATCTGGGAATGGACAAGTGGAATTGTGGAGATAATGTTTTGTTAGTGGATCCCAACACAACGCAATCGTCCAAGATGCCTGTTTTGCTTGCGGTCTCGCTAGTGCTTTGGGCGGACAGGGGGGGCACATTGACGCCTACAGTTCTTCAGTTCAGGAGCATGCAGCTTGACAGATACTGGAAATTTTCTCTATAAGGTTGAGACTTATGTGTAATAAGCTGGTTCGCCAAATACTTACGCTAAGCGTGCTACTTGGAAATGCTGCGCTCTATGGCCAAATTGGCCAGCAGCGGCCAGAATTGTGCGGAAAGCGCGAGTTTGTTCCCACTCCAAGTAATGTGTTAGTTACACAAGAGGCCTTGATTGTTTCGCCTCCCAACTCGTCAACGGTAGTAAAGACAAACTTCTTCGGAACAATTGAACAAGTTTGCCCAATCCAATCAGGCCGGTATCTTGTTTTCGTTCAGGCCCCATCGGGGGGGTCTTACGAAATCATTATCCTGAACGGGAAGACGGGTGCGGTAATGGATAGGTTTCGCACTTATAATCCAGTCGTTTCGCCGGATCAGCACTGGATGGTGTACCAAGCTTTTTATCCGCGAGGGAGTGACCCTTCAGATGAATATCTCCTCTACGATTTAAGTAAAAATGCCGCTGAAAATACAATGCCGAAGCCTAGCTGGTTTACTGAGAGCATGAGGGGAAAAGTTATTTACCCAGTGGTAGCCGATGGAACACCGTTCCACAATATTGGCCTACCTGATGAGCAGAGACATGGTTGTCTCTCTGGTTTCTTTTGGTCGAATGATAGCACGGCTGTTGTTTTTGGTGATAGACTGCAAGATTCGTCGGCCATTATTTTAGTTATCCTAAATCCAACAGGGACTAAGACCCTCATCCACCGTATTGCACCTCGTGAAGCTAACGGGCTTGGTGCTTTTACTGATATGGAAGTGAACTCGGAAACCAAGGTTGTACAAGTGCGCTTCAACGACTTTAACACCAATGAGAAGAAGCTGATGACTTTGCACTGGTCCAACTTCGAAGCTGCAAAACTTGAAGTCCATAAAAAGCTCACCCCGCTAATGGACACGATCATTGTGCCATCCCTGCCCAAGAATAATTAGGTCCATTCGTAAACCGTAGGGGCGGCCCGAAAGTTGCAGAACAAACCCAATTTGGGCATTTTTGCAATCTCGGAGAGTGGCCATCACCAACACATCCTCAACTCAATCTGCCCTCTTTTCATCCGCTTGCAAAAAAGCAGCAGTCCACGCTTTCAACACCTATGAGACTCTTGATTCAGGAAGACAAATTGCTGGCCAGCAACTTCCCAAAATATTGAGTCCTCGAGGCAATAAAATCCTCTGGCGTTCTAAATGGAATCTGAATCGCAAACACGACTGAGAAACGTGAATGCGAGCCCTACAAAGCAGGCTGTTCGTGGTTGGCAGCCCAGAAGGTGAAAGGAAGAACGCCAGTTGAAAAAATTTAAACGTTCGTCTGTTCGCGATGCCGTGTTGCGCTTGTCAGTCAACACCTAAACACTCGTAGGGACAACAGATAGGCAACTCGGGGACTTCGTATGCAGATCTTGGTTTGCGGATCAGGGGACCGGCTCCCATTTGCGCCAATTCTGCTCGGCTGCGGAGAAGGCGGCTTTCAAATCGCGGCGTAAGGTAGGAATGTCACCCAACGTTTTATTGACTGCGGCCTGAGCTTGCCAAATTTCCCTTGCTGTCCCCACTTGGAATAGACCGCCCTTGCGTCCCAGATCACTTAGATAGTGCGATTCCATACCCTTGGTATCCACTTCCCAACGCATGGGTCCGGTGAGGTTCAACAAGCGCACCAGCGAACGCGGGTTGTTTGTCGCCTCGTCAACGTGCAATTGCAGGTGAACTTTTTCCCAGGCGATTCCATGCAGGCCCAGGGAGAATGCAATGGCATCGCGATCCGCCCACAGCTTATCTGTCTCTTTGCGAAACTGACGGTTCAGCAGTTGTATCCAATCGTCGTCGGTTCGCACGGCACCGCTTGCGTCCAGAAAACGGAAGTTGCGAAATCCAAGATCGCAGGCGCTTCCATAATGGTGGGAACTTTCCCCTGGACCTGCGGCTGATGCCCGTCGCGAAATCTTCGACTGAGCATCGAAGCTCCTGCGCCAACCATCGGCGGCTACCCACAGGACCACGCCATAAGAGCTGTACATGCGCCGCAACACTTCGAAGATCTTGCGTTTGAAGTCAGGGTGGAAGTCGGCATAATTTTCTACTTCAGCCTGAGTCTTTGCTGCTTCCGCTGCGGGTTCCTGGAAGTAGACGATACGAGTGCCTGGCCAAACTCGAACTCCGGCATGCTCTGTAGGTAAGGCTTGGCGCAAGGCGCGGATGGTGGGGCCATCGGGGAGCACGGGATTTTCGCGGATCTGATGATCGCTTTGAAATGCTGCAATGCCCGCGCGGGTGCCTGGTCCGTGCTCTCCGTCAGGGCCGAATGAAACGTACGGTCGCCCAACGCGATTCGGAGTTAGGCGAAGCATAGCTTGCACGAGAGCGACGTCCTCTGGGCGGTTTCGCGCTCCATCGCCTACGGGTTCAGCGGCAGAACTGACCGCGGCGTGGAAAATCAAAGTTAGAAATAGAAGAGAGAGGTTTCTAGCGGCGTTCGCGTTCATGTTGCTCTTTCAAGAATCGAGGATCGTCCATGCGTGGACCGGCTTTTTCGCCGTCACGGGGTTCCTTTGCCTTCGCCGGATCAAACAATTCTGAAGCGATTGGTTGCCGTTGGTAAGGTGCAAAATCGGGTGTTGCAGTAAAGAGGTCCGCCAAGTCGGCACCTGTGGCATCGTACAAATTGAGCGGAGGAATTTTCAACAAACGGAATATGGTTTTCAGCAATCCAGGGAAACTGGAGTTCACATGGGAAACGTAATTCTTTTTGGCATAGGGGCTGGCCACCATCATCACAGTGCGATGGGAATCAATGTGATCGACGCCGCCTTGCGCGTCGTCTTCGGTGACAAACACGGCCATCTGTTTCCACCAGGGGGTGCTGGATAAAAATTCCATGATGCGGCCAAGCGCATAATCGTTGTCAGCCACGTAGGATGCCTGAAACGGGTAGCCATCCTCTGGGCGCGGTTTAGCAGTGTGATCATTCGGCAAATGGATGAACACGAAGCGGGGCAGGTCTTTACCTTGGCGCAAATAAAGCCGCTCCACTTCCTGAATGAATTGTGTGGCGCGGAATTGATCGGGAATGTTGGTGTTGTAGTTGGGGTAATCGCGCGAGGTGTTTTGATACAGCGGGTCGGGCATTGGGACATTGGTAAGGTAGCGAGCACCGGTGGGTTTCAACCCTTCCCCCTCATCAGCGCCAGCCAGTTCAAAACCTTCGCCATAGTTGCGGAAGGGAATGTTGTGCCGAACAAAGTGATGCCAGATTGCTCCGGCTTCCAATTGTTCTTCGGGGTGGACGGAGGAATTACTGCCCGTGAAAAGATAGCGACCTGGGGCGCTGGAGGGGAATCGGAAATCCTTCTGCCCACCGTAGGCAGCCATCAATGTGGATTCTGTCCAGGCGTTTGGATAGGAGCCAACTAGCCAATGGTGGCCATCTACACTCACTTCCGAATCGGCGTAAAAATTATCGCTCATGGCCCAGCGCTGCACAATCTCATGATGGTTGGGCGTGATGTTGACGTTGCGCATGCTGAAGCGTTGGCGGAGTTCCTTCTTATCGGCAAACACAATGCCGCGGGTGCCAAAGCGTGCCAAGTCATAAGAACCTTCTACAGGGCCGTTGGAGGCTTTTTCGATATCTCCAAACACTTCATCGAAGGTGCGGTTTTCTTTCACGATCAGCACCACATACTGAATCGCTTCTGGAAGTGGAAGGACTTTTTCCTTTGAGGGTGTGAAGCCGTTGGCGGCCATCACCCGCGCGGTGTGAGCGGCCAGTTCGGAGGGTGATGGCAGCGCGAACATGGAGATGCTGCCACGTCGTAAGAGGCCTTGGAAACTCACCGGCAGCGCGCGTTGCATATTGGCATTGGGTCCAGAGCCGTGGCCCTTGGCATTGGAAACGAACGCCATGCCTTCGTGAATCGCAATGCGTGTGGGGAACCATCCAACGGGCAAATGGCCAATCACTTTTGCCTTCTTACGATCCACAACACCAATGGCATTGATTCCAGATTCAGCCACCAGAATCCAATCACCATAGATGGTCATGCTGGTAGGCAGAATTCCGCGCAAGGATTCGAGCCCGGGGATACGGATGTCGATCTGCGATTCAACCTTCAGAGTGCGGATATCAATGACGGTGATGGAATCGTTATGACCGTTGGCCACGTAGGCTTTGTCGGCGGTTAACGCAACACCAGATGGGCTGGACCCGCCGTGCGTGCCGTTCCCGAAGGGGAGCCCTGTTGGGATGAAGGCCTCCACTTTAGGGGAATCGGGCTGCTCCACGTTGATCACGGTGACGGAGTTGGCTTCCTGCACATTGGGATCGCCCAAGCCTGGTACTTCAACCATTTCTCCATTGGCGTTTGGGCGACGGACTCCGCCCATTGCTTCCTTGCTGGGAAATCCGAAGGCAGGAAATTCAAGGCCAGTTTCTCTAGCGGTCTGCTTGCCTGCGCCAGGGATGGGAAGGTATTCGAACATGCCGATGTTGGTGACCCAAACCTGTTTCCTATCCGGGGAAAGAGCAATGGCAAAGGGCAAGCGGCCGACGCGGGTACTCGATAGGATGCGGCGCTTCTTTACGTCAATGGCCACCACTCGAAAGTTGGCTTGGTCTACGACGTAGAGAATTCCTAGCGAACGATCATAGACAAGATCACCGGAATAGGAATCGCGGTAGGTGCCGTAGTTCAACCGGAAAATGTGTTTGGTGCGGCCTGTCTGCGCATTGATCAAACGAACATTGCCGGAATTGCCTTCACTGGCGAAAATATCTTTTTCATCTTCAAAGGCAAGGCCCATGAAGACGCTGTAGAAATCATCATCCGTTTCCTTTTCCTTGTCTCCTTTGCGAATGGCGGTGTGCGTGATTCCGCGCCAACCTTCTTTTTCATTGAGCAATACGGAAAGAGAATATTTGTTGGGACCGCCATCAGAGCTAACCAGCGTTTTGCCGTTGGGGCTGATGGCCAAACCCCAAGGCCCTGGCCCGGTGGAGAACTGACGACCCAAAGGTGCGACGATCCTTCCACCTGGCAGAATGGATTCCGCCCCAGGCCTACGTAATGCCGGGCGATTTCCAGCCGGGGGCCGCCAATTTTGAGCCATCAAAGGAGCAAGGACGAAACCTGCGATGGCAAGCCACACTATGAACCGGGTCCGCATGAAGGTAATCTGTTTATTATGCAACGGCGCCACCTGTTAGGAGCACTCACTCCGATTACTTTTCGCGGAAGTAACAAAAAAATTTATAATGCGATTGCTGCCGAGCGTATGCCGGCCAGCTTGGAATCGGACTGGGTTGCGGGAACTATTGAAGTTCGACGCTATGGTGGCGATTTGGAAGTAGCGGAAGAATTGCAGCGTCTGCTGGAAATTCATGGAGCAGAAGTGCGCCGCGATGGGTTGAACTTTCAATTGGCATTCAGCACATTGGAAGAGCGTGAAGCAGTTTGGAGCCGTTTGACGGCGGACACTTCGTGGGAAAAATTGAGGCAGAAAGGGAAACTGGTCACGCTGGAAATCAGCGTGTTTCAATAGGAATGCCTGAGGCCTGTAGCGCCCGTTCCATTTTTTCAACAGATAACCGGCTGGCGTCCCATTCCACCTTGATCGCATTCAAGGCGGGGGTTAATTGAATTTTTTGGAAGCCGTAAATGCCGTGTGCATCGGAGATGCTTTTCATCAGCTCATCATTCAGCGGCTTCGTCAGAGAGTATGTTCGTTGAACCTTGGTCATTCCATTTAAGAATAACTGAACCGGCTATTTCATGGCTGAAAACTTCTTAAACTGCGCAGCCAAGCCCGCCGAGTCAGCATCGCCGGGATGAATCACAACTCGATAGCGGAAGCGCAACGACTTGCCTGGTTCCAACTCCAGCTTGCCGTCCTTTGACTTATCGTTTTCGAAATCATGAAGTCCGAAAATGTTGGCGGCAAACAAACCGTATGAACGAGAGTGCCAATATGTGGGGTGGCGTGGATTGGTTGGATGATCGAAAATAGCGATGCCCAACTGTTCACCGCTTAAACTTCCGGCGTAATCCACCCACGGGGATCGCTTGCCCCAAACATTCTTTTCTCCGATTGCCCCTTCGGCGTTTCGCATTTTGCCGGAATGCTTTTCTTCCAGTTCGGTAGCGAGACGGATGGCGAAGGTGCCTTCCTTGGTGTCATTAAAAGTTACTTTTTCGGCGGCTGTCAGAGTCACATCGAAATCCATTACTCGATCTGTGGCACCTGGGTAAAAGGTCATAACGCGATTTTCCTTCAGCAAGGTTTTGCCGGTAAGGTCCTGCCAATCGAACAGCAGGCTCAACGTGCCCGACTTTTTGCCCCCTTTCACTTCCGTCACTTTTCGGATGAGAACTACCCCTTTTTCCGCAGGCTCCGAGCCTTTCTTCCTGGTGGATCCGGCGACGGGGCGTTGGGATTTTTCGTTTGCCCAGAAATCAATTCCATTCACATCGCCATGGGTGAACCAAAGTCCGCGATGGTGCACGTGGTCCTTCGCCTCGCCGTCAATCATGTCCATTGGATAGCCACGCGTGACGATTTTCCCGGTGGCGGAGCGCAGTGGATGCAGGTACGGCTTGGTAGCGTCGCCCCCATAGAACAAGGTGGTGAAGGGCTTTCCGTCGATCTTTACTTCAATCCGGTCGCTTCCTGATTTGAACTCAACTTGTGCAGAAAGTGGGGCAAGAGCAAGGATCAAGGCTGGCAACAATTTTAAAAAACGCATGATTGTCAGTAGAACACAAATAGAACGCCTTGCGCTTTGTATGGGGTAGAATCAAGGACGGCATGGGTTCCGCTTTTTCGAGTCTTCGCGGGAAATAATGGATACTTTTTCAACACCTTTTAGTAATCTTTCAATCCAAGGATTTCGACGTCTGCGTGATGTCAAGCTTGCTTTGCGTCCGCTTTCCGTCATGATTGGAGCCAATGGAACGGGAAAGACGTCGGTGCTGGATGTATTGTCGTTGTTGGCTTCGTCAGCAGATGGGAAACTGACAGCTTCCCTTTCTGAACTTTCAGGTTTGGTCAGCGTAATAACGCAAGGTTCGGACGAAGAACTGAGTTTCAAGATCTCGATGAACGTAACCGGGCATGCACCGCTCGACTATGCACTTAGCCTTCGTCCCAACGGACTCTCCCACGAAATCAGGGAAGAATCGCTCACCCAAACTCAATTCGCGAGAAGGACACCTTTCTGGCACATCACAGCGCAGGAGCAGCGCATTCAATATTTCGACCCTGACAAAAAGAGATTGATGGCACCCACTTGGGCCCACAACCGATTGGAAACCTCTCTTTCGCAGGTACCGAAAATGTTCAAAGAGCCAGAGGATTTTCGCAGTCGCTTGGCCTCCTCCACCTTTTATCATGTGTTGAATGTTGATCCCAGATCACCCGTGAGGTTGCCGCAATCCATGGGCCCAGCTACTTTACCGGGCAAAAATGGAGAAGATTTGGTTTCCTGTCTTTTCTATCTTCGTGAGACTGATCGGCAACGCTTCGAAGCAGTAGAAGATTCACTTCGCGTTGCGTTCCCCCGTTTTGAAAGATTGGATTTTCCACCTGTAGCGGCAGGTACTCTTGCCTTAGCATGGCGTGAACATGGACTTAGTAAACCTTTATACATGCATCAACTTTCAGAGGGCACGTTGCGTTTTCTTTGGTTGACTACATTGTTACAAAGCCCAGGATTGACCGCCCTGACGTTGCTTGACGAACCGGAGGTGAGTCTTCACCCTGAACTGCTCAGCTTGCTTGCGGACCAATTAAGAGAGGCCTCGCACCGCACTCAAATAGTGGTGGCTACTCATTCAGATACGCTACTTCGCTTTCTTGAGCCATCGGAAGTTGTTGTTCTGGATTCCACCGAAGAGGGTATGACCACACTTACGCGGGCAGACGAGTTGGATTTGGAAGACTGGTTGAAGGACTACTCGTTGGGTGAGCTTTGGCGCAACGGTCGTTTGGGAGCGCGAGTTTGAAAATTGCAATTTTGGTGGAAGGAAAGACAGAGACGGCCTTCAAACCTCACCTTATTGCTTTCTTGAAAACAAAGCTGGAGCAGAAAATGCCAAAGCTCGATTTCTTCCCCAGAGATGGAAGAATTGACAAGGGGGAGAAGTTACGAAGGACGGTGGAAGCCCTGCTGCGAAATGGGAAGCAACCAGCTGACGCGGTTATCGCTCTCACCGATGTATACACTGGAACCGGAGATTTCAAGGATGCGGCGGATGCGAAAAAGCAAATGCGCGATTGGGTAGGCAAGAATGATCGGTTTTATCCCCATGCCGCACAATATGATTTCGAGGCTTGGTTGTTGCCGTACTGGAGCGATATTCAAAAGATAGCTGGGCACAATCGTAGGTCACCTGCGGGTGTACCTGAATCGGTAAATCACAACAAGCCGCCTTCCTATCACATTCGCGAAATTTTCGAGATTGGGACTAAGAGGTCTTATTCTAAGCCTCGTGACGCTAACCGGATACTTGCTGGCAACGATCTGAACGTTGCGGCTTCGCAATGTCCAGAACTGAAAGCATTCCTAAACACAATCCTAACTTTGAGCGGTGCCACAACGCTATGAATTAGAATAGGAAGTTCCCCATGGACGTTTCTCTTTCCCCTGCTTCCGCCCTCAACGGCGCTGTGCGCCTGCCTGGCGACAAATCGATTTCCCATCGTTACGGCATGCTTTCCGCCATTGCTGAAGGTACCTCTAAACTGCACAATTATTCTACTGGTGCTGATTGCCATTCCACGTTGAATTGTATGGAGAGTTTGGGAATTGTTATTGAAAGAGATGGAACCGAAATTACAGTCCACGGTAAGGGACTTCATGGATTGAAGGAGTACGCGGGCACCTTGGACGCTGGCAATTCCGGGTCAACCATCCGTATGCTGAGCGGCATTCTTGCTGGGCAGCATTTCACTTCGCGCATTGAGGGCGATGAATCGCTGGCACGGCGGCCGATGGCTCGAATCATGAAACCGCTGGCACAAATGGGTGCGACAATTTCAGCTCGCGATGGAAGCTACACACCTTTGGTGATTCAGGGCGGCAAACTGAACGCTGTGGATTACACCTCTCCTGTTGCCAGCGCGCAAGTGAAGAGCTGCATTCTGTTTGCTGGGCTGTATGCTGACGGAGTGACCACTGTTCGTGAATCCATTAAGACTCGCGATCATAGTGAAATTGCGCTGGAAGGCTTTGGTGCAGAAATTAAAGTGATCGGCAAGGACGTTTCCATAACCGGTGGTAAGCAGCTTACAGGGCGTGAACTCACAATTCCCGGCGATCTTTCCTCTGCTGCGTTTTTCCTTGTGGCGGCTACTATGGCCAAGCAGGCGCGTGTTTTGATCACAGGGGTTGGATTGAATCCGACGCGCTCCGCGCTGCTCGATTTTCTGGTTGGAAATGGGGCGAATATCAAGATTCAAGATATCCGGTCCGACGGTGGCGAGATCGCGGGCGACCTTCTGGTGCAAAATTCGAAATTTCAAGGTGGTTTTGTGGATCGTGATTTGGCTGCAGCACTGATTGATGAACTGCCGGTGCTTGCCGTGCTGGGAGCTACTAGTGAGAACGGATTGACTGTTCGCGATGCGGCGGAGTTGAGGGTGAAAGAGACTGACCGCATCGCCACTGTTGCCGAAAACATGCGGCGTATGGGGATTGAAATTTCCACTTACGAGGATGGTTTTCACGTGCCTGGGAAACAGCAATTCAAAGGTGCTGAAGTGGAATCGTTTGGAGATCATCGCATTGCCATGGCGTTTGCCGTTGCAGCACTTGCGGCAACTGGAAATACAACCGTGAAAGAAGCGGAAGCGGCGTCTGTATCTTTTCGCGAGTTTTACGATATCCTGAACCATCTTCGCGGATAATTCACTTATGGCCCTGGCGTTTCTGGTTTGGATCCTTACTGTGTTTGTGATCTATCTTTGCGCCAGCCACCGCTGGTGGTTTCCATCTGCAATTTCGCAGCATGGCTTAAATTTTGATTCTCATTTTTCTTTGTTGCTGTGGGTGTCCGGTGCAATCTTTATTCTTGCGCAGGGGTTGCTTGGCTTTGCCATTTTACGATTCCGTGACACTGGCCAGCGCGCGACACATAGTGAAGGCAACACCAAGTTGGAAATTGTTTGGACCGGTGCAACGGCTGTTATCTTCATCGGCTTCGCGCTGATCGGCAATGGAATTTGGGCTAGTGTTCATTTGGATAAAGCTGCGGTTGCTCCCATAAATATTGAAGTTTTGGCAAAGCAGTTTTCCTGGAATTTTCGGTACCCGGGTCCAGATGGAAAGCTGGGGCGAACCGACGTGAAGTTCATCAGTGATTCGGCTGGCAACCCATTCGGCATTGATCCAAAGGACCCTGCTGGGGTGGACGATGTTGTCTCCAGTGCTGTTCGAGTTCCGCGCGGCAGCTTGGTGGAACTGACCTTGCGTTCCCGCGATGTGATCCATAACTTCTATGTCCGTGAACTTCGATTGAAGCAGGATCTTGTTCCGGGCATGGCCATTCCTTTGCGTTTCCAAGCGGACAAAAGCGGGACTTATGAAGTGCCTTGTTCTGAATTGTGCGGATTGGGGCATCATCAAATGCGCACAACTTTAATAGTGATGGAGCAGGAAGAATACAGGCGCTGGCTTGACGATGAGGCAAGGAAGCCGCGATGAAACTTTTTTCCACCGATCACAAAGTAATTGGGAAACAGTATATTTCGTTGGCCTTTTTTTCAGTTGTGCTTGGCATTGCGCTTAGCCTGATCATGCGCTTCCACTTGATTCGGCCAGACGCGAAAATACAATGGTTCGCAATGTTGTGGCCCACAGGAGCATCAGGCGGCATCATGACGCCCGAGCTTTATCTATCACTGATGACAATCCACGGAACCTTGATGGTGTTCTTCGTTCTCACCACTGCTCCGCAGGGCGGATTCGGGAACTACTTTTTGCCGCTTCAAATTGGCGCGGAGGATATGGCCTTCCCCGTTCTTAACATGCTTTCGTTCTGGACCACCTTCCTGGCTTTGATGGTTTTGCTGCTGGCCTTCTTCGTGGAAGGCGGCGCGCCGTTGGGCGGGTGGACGGCCTATCCTCCGCTCTCCGCATTAGGACAAATCGCCGGGCCAGGACAGGGATTAGGAATGGATTGTTGGATTGTATCCATTGCGCTGTTTTCTATCGCATCGCTGATGGGATCTATTAACTTCATCACTACGGTGCTGGATATGCGCACACAAGGAATGAGCCTGATGCGCATGCCGCTCACCTGCTGGGGCTGGTTCGTAACTGCAATCATCAGCTTGCTTGCATTCGGTGTGCTGCTGGCGGCAGGGATGCTCCTGCTGATGGATCGGAACTTGGGTACCAGCTTTTTTATTCCAGCTGGGCTTGTGGTTAGCGATCAACTGCAAAACCGTTCAGGAGGCTCGCCGATTCTGTGGCAGCATCTATTCTGGTTTTTCGGCCACCCGGAAGTTTATATCGCCATTCTTCCAGGAATGGGAATCGTATCCACTGTGCTCTCCGTGTTTTCGCGCAAACCGGTATTTGGATATCGAGCCATGGTTTATGCAATGTGCGCCATTGCATTTCTGGGTTTTTTCGTATGGGGACACCACATGTTCATCAGCGGGATGAGCCCCTATTCATCCATCACCTTCAGCCTGGTAACTCTTGCAGTAGGTGTTCCCTCTGCAATTAAGACGTTCAACTGGTTGGGAACAATCTGGGGCGGAAAAATACAATTCACCACTGCCATGTTGTTTTCCCTTGGCTTCGTTTCTGTATTTGTCAGTGGCGGGCTCACTGGATTGTTTCTTGGACAGCCTGCAATTGACTTGTACTTTCACGACACCTATTTCGTGGTGGGTCACTTCCATATGATCATGGGTGTTGCCGCTATCTTTGCCATGTTCAGCGCCATGTATTATTGGTTCCCGAAAATGTATGGCCGGATGATGAACGACAAATTGGGGCACGTTCATTTCTATCTCACTTTCATTGGCGTTTACGCAATTTTCATTCCAATGCATTTTCTGGGTATTCTTGGCGCCCCTCGGCGCTATTCCGATTTCAAGGAGTTGGAGTTTCTGGCCACTTCAGGAATTCTTCAAAGGGCAACTACTCATGCTGCCTATTTCACTGCCACTGCACAATTGCTGTTCTTTGCAAACTACCTTTACTCGCAGTGGCGAGGGGCTGTGGCACCTCTCAACCCATGGCAGGCCACTACTTTGGAATGGTCGGAGACTTCTGTGCATCCGCAAGTGAACCACGCTCCTGACGTTTACTCGTTGCCCGGCGAAGATTCGGATTTTGTAATGCAGACGGACAAATGATGCAGCGATCAAAGACGGCGGTGATTTTGCTCTTGATAGCAGTGGGCATGATATTTGCCGCTCTCACATCCGCCATGGTTGTACGCTGCGGATTAGGTGGCGATTGGAAGGCGCTGCCGTTGACGTCTCTCAGCTTGTTCAACCTGATTATTCTTGCTGTATCCAGCGTCACTCTTGAAGTTGCCCAACGCCGCAACTTGCAGCAACTCCGCCTGATTGCTTTTGCATTGGGGGCAGTATTTGTAGGGTTGCAATTGGTTGTTTGGCGCGACCTATCGCTTGCCGGATTCTCCGTTACCGCCAACCCTTCCAGTAGTTTCTTTTACCTGATTTCTGCCTTGCATGGAGTTCATGTGCTTGGAGGATTGGCTGCGCTTTTGCTTACTCGAGCCGTGGCCGCAATTTGGTATTGGCATGGCATGTCGATCCTCTGGACATATTTGATAGTGTTATTCCGATGGATGGAGTAATGAACACAGAAATCCGGCCATTCCATATGGGATCGAACAAGCTGGGCATGTGGCTCTTTCTAATTTCGGATGCCCTTACCTTTGCCACGTTGCTGATAAGCTACGCTTACTTGCGGTTGGCGAATCCCAATTGGCCAACTCCGTTTGCACTTTCCAGCCTTGTTAAACCAGCGCTGATGACGGTGATTCTTCTATCAAGCAGTATGACTGTAGCATTTGCCGTCGCTTCCATGAAGCAAGAGAATCGTGGTTCCACTGTTCGATGGCTGGCCGCGACTATGTTCTGCGGAGTGGGCTTCCTGATTCTACATTTGCTGGAATGGCGTCATTTTTGGATGGTTGAAAAAGTGACGCTTGCCAGTAATCCATGGAATGTTCCGCTGTTCGGCGCCAGCTTTTACGCGCTTACCGGCCTGCACATGCTGCATGTGGCGTGCGGCGTACTATATCTTTTTGTGATGACAGTTGCTGTTTGGCGTGGGAAGTATTCTGCTGAAGAGGTAGAAACTTGCTGCTTATACTGGCAATTTGTAGATCTTGTTTGGATCTTTATTTTCCCATTGGTTTACTTAGCGTCGGTGAAGGGATGATACGCTCCATTCCCGTAGCTATCACTTTGGGGATGCCGGGATGACATTTCTGCTTGCTCAATGTGTGATGTGCGCGCGCACGGCGGCAGCTCAAAACCTGGAGCGCGCAGCAGTGCTCAACCAAGGAATCTTAATCCTTCTGATACCGCCGCTGGTTGGTTTTGCGGCCATTCTGGTGATGGCCTGGCGGCGGCGAACAGGACAAATCAAGAACAAAGTTATCTGAAATTATTTAAAACAAGAGCCTAGTCGCGCGTTTTTGACACCTAAAAAGTACTCAAAATGGCCATTTGAAGCCCTTCCAAGATGTTTTATTGAAAAAAAGGCCGAAAAAACGCCTTTTTTCCTGATTCCCTCTTTACAGCGCGCGGCAAGTTGGCTTATGATTAGGGTGCTTGCGGCTTAAAGAACATTCTGCCTCCAAAATGTTTTTTAGGTCGTAGGCAAACCCCTGCCCTAATTTGCAGGAAATACGTAACGGATGACAAGGAGTTAACCCATGGCAGCAGCAGTACGCATGACCCAGACCCAATTGATTAAGGAAATCGCCACTTCGGCTGGTATCGCCAACAAAGTCGCGAAGCAGATTCTGGAAACGATTTCCGACATCGCGGTTCGCGAAACAAAGAAGAACGGTGTGTTCGTCGTTCCTGGCATCGGACGTCTTGTCCGTGTTGACCGGAAGGCGCGCGTTGGCCGTAACCCAGCAACCGGTGCATCGATCAAGATCCCAGCCAAGAAGGTTGTGAAGTTTCGTATCGCCAAGGCCGTCAAAGACGCCATTGTTCCACCCAAAGTAAAAAAATAAAGTTCACCACCTCCCCCGAGGAATGTGCAACTTTGGATTCCCGCATCTCAAGATCTGCGCATATAAATTAAAACCCCGCTTCGCCGGTTTGGCTTAAGCGGGGTTTTCTTTGTTGATAATTCCGATTTTGAGATCCGCGCAAATTGCGAGCGGTTCTGGAAGCCTATCCCTGCTTCTTTTCTTCGGCGGCTTTTGTCTCGTCATCCTTCAAGGCGGACTTAAAGTTCTTGATACCTTCACCCAAGCCCTTTGCCAAGTCTGGAAGTTTCTTGCTGCCAAATAAAAAGACAACAATCACCAGAATGATGACCAGCTCTTGCATGCCAAATGAACCCATGTGGCCTCCTAGTTCTATTTATATTGTAAGGACCCTTTTCCCAGAGAGTCAACCACCTGTTTTCAGGGTATCCGCCGCCGGGCACCAATGCTATCCTTAAATCAGCCAACTTCTCATGGATGAAATTCGATTCCACCGCGTAGCTGAAGCCATCCGGGAGGAAATCTCCGAGCTGATCAGCTATGAAATGACCGACCCTCGGGTTGCCGATCTTGACGTAACCGAAGTTCTGGTTAGCCCTGATCTGCGTAAGGCTCGTGTGCGTGTGAACGTCCTGAATCCGGCGATGGAAGAAGGTGCCATTGAAGCGTTGATGGGTGCCAAGGGATACCTGCGAAAGCAACTGGCCTTGAACCTGCAACTTCGTAACACGCCAGATCTGAGTTTTGAATCGGACAAAGAAGTGGATGCCTCGAAAGTGCCTAGTTTGCTGAAGCGTATTAAGAAAGGCCGCCCGCGCGATCTTCAAGCTTAGAATTACCCAACCATGAAGTCTTTTGCAAGTTTGCTGCTTGTACCTTTTCTGCTGGCGGCAGAAGAACCCTACCGCTACGAATCAAGCATCGACGCGATGGGCACCACGTTCACTATTGCTGCTTATCATAAGGAAAAAGATCAATTGCAGGCTGCTGTGGAGGCTTCTCTTGAAGAAGCGCAGCGGTTGGACCGATTGCTTTCCAATTACCGCAACGAAAGTGAATGGAGCAAAATCAATCGATTCGCAGCTGAAAGGGAAGTTCAGGTTGGGCAGGAATTATTCGACCTTCTAGCTGCTTGCTTGGAGTACAGCAAGAAGAGCCAGGGAAGTTTCGATATCACTGTCGGCCCATTGATGCGTGTATGGGGTTTCTATAAAGGCACTGGCCGTCTTCCGCATCGTGCGGAAGTTCGGACTGCGCTGGCGCGTGTTGGCTACCAGAATATAGTTTTGGATGCGTCCAAACGCACAGTAAGGTTCGGCAAGCCAGGTGTGGAGATGGATCCTGGGGGTGTTGGCAAAGGTTATGCAGTGGACCGGATGGTGGAAATTCTGAAGGAGCAGGGCATTGATTCAGCGCTAATCACTGCAGGTGGGTCCAGCATTTATGCGCTGGGCACGCCACCAGGAAAGCCAGGTTGGGAGGTGGTGATTCGGCATCCCAAAGATCCCAAAATTACTGTAGTCAAGGTTGCTTTGAAAAATGAATCGATGTCTACATCCGGGAACTACGAAAAGTTCTTTCGTGTTGGCCGACGCACTTACAGCCACATTATGGACCCACGCACGGGCTTCCCGTCGCAGGGGATGTTTTCTGTTTCTGTGGTTACTCCCCGCTCGATAGACAGTGAAATTTGGGCCAAGCCTTTTTATATTCTGGGACGCCGCTGGGCCATCAACAATAAGCCGAAGGGATTTCGAGTGTTTTTGTGCGAGGACAAGGGCGAAGCTGTTTGCGCTTGGCTGCCTTAAGTTGAGTGCCGGCAAATCGGGGACAGCCAACGAAATTCCGCGCTGGGAACCTTGTTTTCATTTAGCAAATTCCGGTGCGCGGAAATTCGCAGGCAGTCCCCGGTTTGCCGACCTGAGCATTCTCAGGTTAGGGATTCGAGCGTTTCGCCCACATGCATTACAGCTGAAACCACTTGTGCGTAATCCATGCGCAACGGCCCCAACACCGCAATTTTCGCTGACAGCCCTGATGGCAAGTTAACGGAAAAGCCGATCAGGGAAAGATCGTCAAAGCTGGCGTGGATTTCTTTCAGTCCGACCTGGACGCTGATTTCTCCCGAGCCAGATTCCAGAAAACGGTCGAGCAACTCCATTAGCCGACGCTTCTCTTCTAGAGTGCGGAACAGGTCGCGCATTTTTTCCCTCGTGAAAGGGAAGTCTCCGGTCATCAGGTTGGCTGTGCCTTCCAGGTGAATTTCCGGGACCAGCCCCATGTCAAGAAGGCCTTTTTGATATAGCAGTTCAAGGTTCCGTAGAATGGCGTCGTAGGCGGCGCTTTCCTGTTCCGTGCGACTTTTCAATTCACGACGGATATCGATCAACTTCCAGCCACTGAAGTTTTCATTGACGTAGTTGCGGATGGAATTCAACTGATCTTGGCTAACGGCGTGGTGAAGTTCCACCAGACGATTGCGCACCATACGATCGCTGGTTTCGACAACCATCAAAACTCGATTGTCAGACAGCGCCACTAATTCCACATGCAACAAAGTCTGGCTAGGCAACGGGACCACTGCGGCAATGCCAACGTTGCGGGTAAGCTCGGTAAGCAAGTGGGAGGAACATTCCACCTTTGCTTCAACGGTATCGGCCATTCGAAGTTCGTTCCGGACACGGTTCATGTCAGCGGACGGCAATCGCTTTCCTGAGAGAACCTGTACATAACTTTGAAATGCTTTTGCGGTGGGCACACGGCCAGCCGAAGTGTGCGGTTGGGCGAGGAAGCCTTCTTCCACCAGATCCGCCATGACGTTACGAATGCTTGCTGCACTCAGTTCGCTGCCTCGTAAACGCGACACTGTGCGCGAGGCTACAGGCTCACCCGAGGCGATGTAAGCCTCCACTATCGAGTGAAGGATTGCCCTGTTGCGCGCATGCTGTGGTGACTGCGTCAAAAATAAAACCGTTTACAGATTGTAAGGAAAGGGACAGCCCTAATGCAACTGCCCTCTGGTACTAGTTTACTATTTCAGTACTCAAACTATTTGGGCCGATTGATTTCCGCAACAATCGCGTCGGTGAAAGCGGCTACAAAGGGAGCCCCCTTCTTGGTTAAATTATCAGCGGTCATGTAGTCAACTTGAACGTCGGGGTGTACGCCTACATTTTCAATGTAGTTAGTAACTGGATATCCAGGAATGGCAATGGAACTGGGACGAACCAGCATTGAGGCAGTAACGCTGGTGAAGCCTTCGGAATAATAGCCCGCAGCAAGTCCTCCAATTACTGAGCCTCCTGCGCCAGCAGTGCGCATCCCAACTAGTGGACCGCGTTTGTTGTCCTGGAAGATGGCCGCAAAAGCATCGCCAGCCGATGTGGTGAACTCATCAGTAAGCAGAATGGCGGGTTTGGTATAGCCCGTTGGAACGCCACTGGCACTGGAAGCTGGCAGCACATCCAAAATCAGCCCACATTCCAAAAGCGGAAGTGCCCCTGTGCGGCCACGATTTTCGTTATACGCAGTTTCCACATCGCTTGTGATGCCGGTCAACCAAGTCAGTTCATTTGCCGTGGCTCCGAAATCCTGAGCGTCGGCTAGCGACTGTTTCAACGCCACCACCAAATCTACTGTGGGACGAATCTCCTGCCCAATAGTCCGGAAAGGCTTGGTTGTAACGCGCCGGAATAGCTGATCCGCATAGCAACCAAATCCACCTGGGTTGCGCATTACGTCCACCACCATTCCGTCTGTGTTGGCGTTAAAAAATGCCATCTCTGTATCAAATTGTCGAGTGGCTAAGGAGAGCAATGAAAATGGTAAAGGCTCAAAATCAGCGATTCGAATATATCCGATTCTCTTGCCTTGTGCTGCATAAGTCCCAGAGTAAAAATAGTCGCTGCGGCCCCGTCCAAGGCGCTGTACAAACCCGGTTGGATTATCAAAAACAGGGCGCAATTCAGCAAAGCCCAACACCAATTGGCTGGATGGTTCTGCTTTGGCTGTTATGTTGGCGGGGTCCACTTCAGTGGGAATGGCTTCTGGCTCTTCCATTTGATCCTGATGAGGAACCACACGTTTCGAACGTGCCTTCCAATATTGCAGTTTCGTGATTGTCTTCAAATAGGGTGGTGCGTCATTCAAAGATTGTTCCAGTATTGAAGCCTTCTGGCTCTTCGGCCCAACGCTGGTAAGTCGTGGACTGGGTACAGGGCCAATCTTCTTTAGCGGATAGCCAGACTTAATCCATTTAATGTTGTAGGTACCCAGCGTTCCGTTCTTCAGCTTGATCACCACTTGGGCAGCGTCGGACAATTCAATGGCCCGCGGCACCTGCCCTTGGAAGCGGTAGGTTAATTTGTCCGTCGCCCATCGGCGGGTGGAAAGCGGATTGGCGAAGGAGTCGATTTTCGCAAATTCAGTAATCATGTCAGCCACTGGTTTTCCGTCAATCGAAATCACTTCGTCGCCAACATCGAAGGGATAGTCTCTAACGGGCAACAAGGATCGCACAAGAACGTCGATCAATACCTTGCCGTCATAGATATCCACGTTAATCGGCAGTTCCGCCGCGAAATCCGATTGGTTGAAGTAGGTGCTATGAGCATCGTTCAAGCTGGCCACGTATTCCGCCATGATTTGGTAAAACTCCAAATCGTCCTTGGCTGTGCGAGCGCGTTCCACCCAAGGGGCCAGATTCAGCATGTCGAATTGAAACACATCGCGTTTCCATTCGTACGGTGCATATTGCTTAGCGTAAATGCTAGCCAACACCTGAATGTCCAACATCCTTTGGCTTGGAGTCATCTGGGCAAGTAGCGGAATAACCGAGGCCATGCATAGGGCGAAAGGCAAAAGTTTTTTCATGATTTTCCTTAGACGGTAGAGGTACTGTACAACCCAGTATCCCTTTCTTCCTATCGTCTGGAAAGAGCGGATTCTTTATGTTTACATTGCTTACTTTGCTGCTTGCCGAATGGAATAAAGGCGGCTCTCCGTCCTTAAAAGCAACCGGTCCCCTACGATTGCCGGAGTAGCCTGCGCCATCTCATCCAGCAAGTTCACACGCAGCAACTCAAACTTTTCACCAGCGGCAACCACAAACGTCTTGCCTTCTTCATTCAGGCAGAATATCTTTCCGTTATAAGCCCACGGTGACGATGTAAATGAGCCAGCATCGGTATCAAGCCGCGAACGGTAAATAATGGTGCCATCTTTTGCGTCAAGCCGGGCAAGTATGCCAGTTTCCGAAAGCGCGTAAAGTGCCCCCTGATAGGCCACCGGGGTGGGTAGATAGGTGCCGCCTTTCATTTCTGACCACACAACGGAAGCATTCGATTTTTCACCTTTAGCCAATGAAATATCACCCGCCGCACCGGATCGAATTGCATACAAGGGTTGCCCTCTGCCACCGTCCACATATAACAGCCCGTCATAAGAAAATGGGCTTGGCACCGGCGTATCCGATATTCCTGACAAACGCCACAGTTCCTTTCCTTCAAGGTCGTAGCTGATCACAGTTCCGGGTCCAACCGTGACCATTTCAGTACGCAGGGAATTCGTCCAGATGAATGGAGTTGTCCAGCCAGATCGCTTCGACGCCCGTTCCGAATCTTTATCCGTGATATCCCGATTGGTTCTCCACAACTGTTTGCCTGTGCGCTTGTCGAACGATGCTGCATACTGTTGTTTCTGATTATCACTGACAATCAGAAGCTGATTGCCTTGCAGCACCGGAGAGCCGCCAGTTCCGAATTCAAGGTAAATTGGATTCACCTCAAGCGGAGTTTTCCAAACTTGCTTGCCCTTCAAATCGAAGGCGTAGAGTCCAAGGTTTGCCACGTAAACATAAATGAATTTACCGTCAGTGATGGGAGTTTCTGAGGTGAAGCTATTCTTGCGATGCCGTCCACCTGGGGGCCGCCCCGCGTAGAATTCCTTCTTCCACGCCACTGCCCCTGTTTTAAGGTCCAGGCTGTACAGAAAGTAGTGAAGCATTACTTCAGTGGGCAATTCGAAATCGCGGGCCATTACTTTGGCAATTGCATCTTTTTCGCTCAAGCCTTGCTTCAGTAATTCGGCATTGTACTGATTGCTGTAATCGGTTCCAGTTTGCGGCTTCTTCGATTCCCCTTCTGTAACCGCAGTTGTGATAAAAACCTTATCGCCAGTAACAATCGGTGAGGACCAGCCACGTCCAGGGATGGCCACGGACCATTCAATGTTTTCCGTCTTGGACCAGTGGTCGGCCAACTTTGGGTTGACGCTGACGGGATTGGCGTCGGGTCCGCGAAACTGCGGCCATCCAGGATCAACGGCGGCGGCCATACAAAGGAAGGGGAGAACAAATGTGGCCATGCTTTAGAATACGCCGAGAACTGCAAAACGTTCCTGAGCCTTGCTAGAATAAGGGTTCTTCCAAAGGAAATGTGAACGCCAAGCTATGATCGCTGCCATTTTTCGCTACTTGAGTTACGGTCTTAACCTTGTAATCGCCGCCGCCATGTTGGCCTTGGGGTTGGTTGCAAAATTCAGTTCCTTAGACCTGAAATTGGAAATGCTCCCCTGGACAGGCCATGAACTTACTGCATGGTTGATCGGATTGGGAATCGTCGGCTTAATCATTGTTGGGCTTTCCATGTTCGGCATTCTGCGCTGGCTGCTGCTGGTTTGGAGCGCTTTCATTATAGTGATGTGGGCACGCGCAATTTGGGTCCCCGGCTGGACTTTCGATGGCCAGGATCCCTTCAAACTTGCGGTGCAGGGCCTTGCTGGTTATTTTGCAATCTTCATTGGCGCAGTATTCGCGGCTCGCCAAAAGTAACTCTTTGAAATTTACTTTTCACTGACTCCAGCTTCGGGGAATGTGGCCATGTTGGAGTACAACGCAACGGCCCCATCCAGCACCGGCATGGCCATCGCTGCACCGGACCCCTCACCCAATCGCATGTCCAGATTTAGAATGGCGCGCGCTCCCAACGCTTCTAACATTCGCTTGTGGCCCGTTTCCGCCGATACATGCGAGAAGAACAAATAGTCCATCACACGCGGTGCAATGGCGCGCGCAGCCAGCGCTGCGGATGAGGAAATGAATCCATCCACAACTACTGGCAAACGGCACGCGGCTGCGCCCAGCAGGAAGCCAGTCATTGTGGCGATTTCAAACCCACCCAGTGCCGCAAGAACCGCCATTGCGTTCCCTTCCAAAATCACGCCCGAATGCAACGCCAGCGCCTGCTTTACCACTTCCACTTTCTTATATATTCCTGCCGCGTCCACCCCTGTTCCAGGACCCACCGCTTCACGCGGGTCCATTCCTGTAAACGCACAAAGCAGGGCACTGGCAGAAGTGGTGTTGCCAATACCCATCTCCCCAACTCCGGCGATGTCAGCGTTTCCTCGCACCTCCGCCGCCAGTGCCACCCCGTTTCGAAGAGCCTGTTGCACCTGCGCTTCTGTCATGGCAGCACCTTGGCAGAAGTTAGCGGTACCAGGACCCAATCTTAGATCAATGGCACCACGCACCGGCTCAGCATCCACGCCTGCGTCCACAATCATCGGAGTAATTCCGAATTGCTTGCATAGAACCGTGATAGCCGCACCGCCGCCCAGGAAATTGTGCAGCATCTGCCCGGTGACTTCTTTCGGATATTTGCTAACGCCTTCTGCCGTCACGCCATGATCGGCGCAGAAAATCACCATTGCCTTGCGTGTCACAGTGGGCTGAGCGGTGCCGCTCATCATTGCCAATTGCGTCACCAAGGTTTCCAAATGCCCCAAGCTCCCCGGAGGCTTGGTCAATGAATTCCAACGCCGCTCAACTTGGGCAGCCAACGCGGCGTCTTGAATGCATGGAATCTCAATCGGGAAGTTCAATGGGGATTACCTCTTCATACTCTTGTTTGAATTGCGCAATGTCACCGCCAGTTGCCAAATGCCACAGAACAGCATTCACACCAACATGGGCAACTATCGCCGTTGCGAGGCTTTTCGGAATCTTAATCCATGCGTTGGTGACGCGCACTTTAAAGTTATGCCAAGGCTCTCCTCCCGGTGGAGTGGTGCCAAACCAATCAGCCGCAGCCTTGGCCGCAAGCTCCGGCCATTCGTCTTCAACTTCAGCCCAGCGCTTGGCCTCCCAGTGGCCCATGCATCGTTCCGCTAGTTCTGGGGTCACCTGAATAGCATGGTGAGGAAAAAGCAGTTCAGCGGTGCTACGGGCACGCAGCAGAGGGCTGGATATTACTGTCTCCACTTGCAATGTTGATTCCGCAATGTGCCCTACCGCCAATGGAGAATCCGTGCTGCCCAACAGCACTCCGGCTAGCGTTGGCTTAGCGTGGCGGATCAGGTAGATCATCGGCATGCTAAAACCGCCAACGATACGGCTTCAGAAACCTGGCACATTGCACCCAGGCAATCCCCGGTAACTCCGCCCAGTCGAGTGATGAACCAATGCCGCAGTACACAAAGTGCAACTGCATTCGCGCAGAGCAGCCACAGGGCAGTGGGCCAACCAGTGAGTGCGCACAAGACCAATACTTGAAGCGCCACCACAAGCGCTGCAGAGCGCGGGAGCGATTCAATAAACATGCGCCCCAAACCTTCGCCCGCTGGTGGTGCACTTGCGGCCAGCAACACCATTGCGGAACGTGAAATACCGTAGGCGGCAGGCAGCCGGAACCAGGCATCCCCTTGCATCATGGCAAGTGCCTGCCATCGAAATGTGAACGATGCTACGAGCGCCAGTGCACCATGGGCGCCAATGCGGCTGTCCTTCAAAATCAGCAGCATTTTTTCCTGCGGACGATGCGCGCGAATAGCGTCAAACACATCGGCTAAGCCGTCTTCATGCAGGCCACCTGTTACCAGAGCCATGGCGATGACAATCAACAGCGGGCCGAATTTCAATGGCAGCAAGACAGCCGCACCCAAGCCAAGAAGCGCGCCAACAATTGGATATGCCCAGGCCGAGTTTCCAGGTGCACCTGGTGATGCGGGGATTGGGATCACCGTTAAAAACTGTATCGCCTGCCGCATGATTATTTAATTCGAACCGCCACACCGAACATCATGTAATAGGCTTCAATCGCCCGTGCAGCAGCTTGTTGATTCACTATGCCAGCCAAATCACGGAAGCGGCGAGCCAGCGCATTTTCCGGAACAATGCCGCAGCCTACTTCGTTGGTCACCAGGATGCAGGGCAGGGACGAAGCAGCAATTGCATCGAGCGTTGCCTCCATGGTCAAAGGCTTTTCCGCCAGCATGATGTTGCTTACCCAAAGCGTTAGACAATCCACCACCAACACGTCCAGACTATCTTCGGAACGCCGCACTGCATCAGCTAAATCGAAAGGCTCTTCAACTGTTGTGAACTCATCCGCGCGCTCCTGTTGATGCTTCAAAATACGTTCGCGCATTTCATCGTCAAAGGCTTGCGCCGTGGCAAGAAACCCTCGACGAGGACCATAGCGGCGCGCCAGTTCCAACGCATGGCGGCTCTTGCCGCTTCGGCTACCTCCGCCTACCAGCAAGATCGGCATGCTGCACTCCTTCCAGTCTGTATTTAACGGCACCTTGAATCGAAATAGGATTTGCGGAAAGGACTGCCGCCACTGTTCCGCTGTGTGCCAACGCCACGCCAAATGCTCCACTCTTCATCGCCGTTTTATGTAGTTGATCAAAAGCCGGGTGCGCTCGATGCCGTTGATGAATCGCCGCACTGCGGGTGGCAACTCGTCCAATGCATTCGGCTGCATGGCCACGGCTAAGTTCATCCAGCAGCCATGCGAATTCGTTCAGCTCATCTTCGGAGTAATCCGGCATGGGGCAATTGATCGTGTCCACTGCAGGTCCGCCAAGATCAACTACGGTCACGTGCATTGCGGGCCAATCGAAATGGAAGCGCCGCAACACCTCGCCGCGTCGCGGCAGAAATGCCAACGGCTCACAATCAAACATGGTGGAATCGCAAGCCGCTTCAGCTAGACGGGTCAACGTGGCAATTTCATGGGATAAGTCATTTGTCATGGGCTTGCCTAACATGTCTGCAACAGCGCGAATCACTGCTACGCAATCTGCCGTGGACGAACCGCAACCACGCCCAACTGGAATTTCGGAATGAATCGAAATATGAAGAGGACTTCGCTGGCCCCAGCTCTCACAAGCCAACTGCGCAGCCCGAAGTGCCTTCGTCTTCCAATCCGGATGAACGCTCCAATCACTTGCCGCACGTACAGTAGCCGCACTTCGAAACAGCGGTGCAGGCAATGTTACCAGAAATGGCTCCACCGCATCTCCGAGCCTCACGGCCCCTTGCAGCACTTCGCCCGCATGCCCGATAGCTTCAGCGCGACCAGAGTAACCAGACAAAAAATGGCCCTCCTAACAACGCCGTTGTAACACCCACCGGAAATTCAATGGGAGCAAGGATCGTGCGGGATACCATATCGCAAATCACCAGGAAAGCAGCCCCGCCCAGTATGGAAGCGGGCATCAAAAGCCGGTAGTCTGGCCCAACGATTCGCCGCATCAGATGAGGCACAATCAACCCCACAAAAGCGATTGGCCCCGTCACCGCAGTTGTTGTCCCCACCAATAAAGCACCAGCAGTGAAGCCTTGCCAAGTAATGCGTTGGCAGTCCACTCCACGGCCCACCGCCCACGTTTCCCCGAATGAAATA
Organism: Bryobacterales bacterium; assembly: GCA_043745195.1. Classification (GTDB taxonomy): domain Bacteria; phylum Acidobacteriota; class Terriglobia; order Bryobacterales; family Bryobacteraceae; genus JANXSF01. Next base: position 26,007 of record JAYTTF010000296.1, read on the forward strand.
ACGTTCAAAACTCGCGCCAGACGCAACATCCAAATACAGACCGGCACGATGATTGCCGCCATCCCCAACAGCACCGGATATTCCACTGCTTCAATGCCGCCCATCAGCCAATGCGTTATTTGGAAGCTTTTTGTGATGCCTGCCAAGCTGTGAAGAAGCAATACCACCGCTGTGCAAATGGAGTTGATGGCAATGCCGGTGAGCAGTAATGTGAACGATGAAAATCGGCGTGCCTGCCCTACGCTTGCAACCAGCAGAATCACCGCCCCCGCACCGGCCAGCGCGGCCATCCACACAATGGGGAAGCGTGTTTCGTCACCGGTGAACAACGATAAAGCCGTTACCGCCCCCAGCGCAGCAGCAGCTTCAACACCCATGCTCGATGGAGTGGCCAAGGCGTTCCGTAGCAGCGCTTGAAACAGCGCTCCAGCCCCTGAAAGTGCGGCACCCGTCAACAATGCAAGCCCCGTCCGGGGTAAACGTAGATTGACGAAAATGTTCCAATCGGGCGATTCCTGCCGCCACAGCTTTGCGTAATCCAAGCCCGATCCACCAAGGAATGGGCACACCACCGCCGTCAATATCACGGCTAGTAGCGAGAAGCCCATCACCTTTCGCGCTTGTGATTGCAAATCACCGGCCATAGGTTAGGAACACCCGCCCTTGTGAATTTTCATTCCAATGGAATGGCACGTGGAAAACTTCTTCCAACCGGTCAGGCCGCAAAGCCTCGCGGGGCGGCGCGTCTACTAATAGGTGGCCCCGATCCAACATCCATATTCGATCACTATTTTGCGCAGCCAATGCCAGGTGATGAGTAACAACCAGAATCAAATGCCCACAATCCCGCAGCTCTTGAAACAGCTCCCACAATTGAGCTTCATTCTCAGGATCCAAGTGAGCACTGGGCTCATCTAAAAGCAGAATCGGAGTTTGTTGGCACAGCGCCGCAGCAGTTAACACACGCTGCTTTTCGCCGCCACTCAAACCGGCAAAAGGGCGATGGCGAAATGCTGCAAGCCTGGTTCGGCTCAACGCCACTTCCAGCGCCGCGCGATCTTCCTCATTTTCGTAAAGACCACGGCCATATGGAATGCGACCCGTTAACACAACGTCTTCCACCGTGAACGGCACGTCATGGGGGATCTGCTGCGGCACGTGCGCCACCAGCTTGCAAACTTCCTGGCGTCGTATAGCGGCCGTGTCACGTCCTTGGACTTGAACGCTTCCAGCCAGGGGAGTTTTCTGTCCAGCAATCAAATCAAGCAACGTTGATTTCCCTGCGCCATTCGGTCCGATGATCGCAATCACAGCAGGGCCAGCGACCTCAGCCGAAATCCTATCCAGAACTGCAGGACCACAAGGATATCGGAAGCTAAGTCCCTGTACTGAGAGCAAGCTCATCGATATCCCTTTCCATGCAGCATTTTTGCGAATGCCTCTGCCGCCTCAGCCACCCGAGGCCCAGGCACTACGAAAATATCCGCTGCCACTGCGAATACTTTCTTGTTCTTCGCCGCGTCAATTCCTTGTTTGGCTTCCCATAACTTCACTACTGACTGGATATGTGCCTCAGTTACTCCGGTTGTAACCGCCATGTCACCCATGTCCACGATTACGTCAGGAGCAAGTCGCATTACACCTTCAATGGAAATCTTCGGATAAGTAACCGGCGAATCAAACAACACATTTTGTCCGCCAGCAATACGAATGAGTTCATTCAGGAACGATCCCTTTCCCACCGCCACCATTCCATCCAAACGCCCAGGAGTGCGTCCCACAACAAACAGCAACGTGCGCCTGGGTTGGCTGGCTGTTCGTTTTTCAATTGCTGCAAGTTCTGCGCGGATGCGGGCTTCCAACGACACTCCCTCCGCGGCCAAACCCACCGCAGAACCCACCTCGCGCACCGTTCGCAGCGTATCTTCCAAGCTGGTATTCCGCAGAGCGAGCGTGCGAACCCCTAAGCCGTTCAATTGCTGCAGTGCCTGTTTTTGCTCAGCATGAACAAGAACTAAATCCGGTTTCATCTTGGCAATTACTTCTATGTTTGGTTGTAAGTAACTTCCAATGCGAGGAAGTTTGTCAACAGTGGTTGGGTAGTGGCAGTAAGTGGAAACAGCAATCACCCGATCCCCTGCACCCAGCGCGAATAGTGTTTCTGTGAACCCGGGAGCGGTGGAGATAATCCGTTGTGGCGGTGCCCCAAGTGCGGCGAGGGCTGCAAACAGGAAACATATTAGGCGCATAGAAACTCCCGGCAAATAGTAAGTAGTAGTTCGTTTTCCCAACGTCGGCGAACGGCCACGCGGATAGAAGGACGGGCAAATCCGGGCCAATCGGAACAATCGCGCAGTAACACGTTCCGAGCTGCGGCGAATTCAGTTAACTGTGTTGCTTGCGGTAATTCGATATAAAGGTAATTTGCTATAACTGGCCAAACTGTCACACAAGGCAATTTGCCGAATTCCACAGCCAACCATCGTGCCTCGCTCTGCACAAATGCCCGCGTACGAGTTGCATGATCGCAATCTTCAATTGACGCCAAGGCAGCCGCTTCCGCTAAAGCATTCACTGGCCAGGGGGGGCGAATGCTTTGCTGCGCTTCAACATCGCCTACCAAAGCTCCAATTCGCAACCCGGGCAGCGCCCAGAATTTAGTCAACGAGCGGAGAACGAATAAGTTGCCTTTGGCAAACTGAGTTACGCTGGCAGTATCTGGACAGAAGTCAATAAAGGATTCGTCCACCAACACTGCATCGCTACGCTGGCTTGCATACCGCACAACCTCGTCCGCAGCGATCATTGTCCCCGAGGGATTCGCCGGACGAGTAAAAACCACCGGACCATCGCTCGGCCAAGTTGAAGTATCGGCGAGCTGGCACAATTTCGCATCAGGCCAAGCGCGATGAAACTCGCCAAACGCTGGCGCGGCTATCGTTCCTGTTCCATAAAAACGGCACCAATCAAACAACAGTTCAGTTGCGCCATTGCCAACCAGGACCTGATTCGCGCCTACGGACCAGTCAGCAGCCAGTCGCCTGCAAAGGCGCCCTCCAGTGCGTTCCGGGTAGTGTGCAATACGATCCATAGCCGCAAGAATCGCCTCCCGTGCAGCTGGCGATGGGCCAAGAGGATTGATGCCGGCACTGAAATCCAGCACCTGTTGCCATGGCAATCCCTGCTGTTCAGCGAAGCGGAAAATGTTTCCCCCATGCATCACAGCCATCGTGCACCCGCCATAGCTCCGACCACAAAAAGCAGCGTTGCTCCATACAACAGAATCCGCATGCCGTTGTAAGTTCGCCAATCAAGTTTTTGTAAGTCGTCACCCAGCAATGCCTTTTCACTGCGCACGCCATGATAGTAACTTGTGCCGCCTAACTGCACTCCCAACGCTCCCGCTGCTGCGGACTCAGGATATCCGGAGTTGGGGCTCGGTTGACGATGCGCATCGCGCCACGTGGAACGGATGCTCTGTCGAAAATTCATACCGGGCCACAACAATGCAATCAGCCACACCAGGCCGGCAGTAAGCCTCGCTGGAATCCAGTTCGCCAAATCATCCATCCGTGCGGCACACCAGCCGAATTCCAGAAAGCGGGCGTTTTTGTATCCGAACATGCTGTCCATAGTGTTCACAGCTTTGTACCCCGCCATGCCCACCGGACCTCCCAGCACCAGCCAGAACAAAGGCGCAATCACGCCATCGCTCAAATTTTCGGCGACCGTTTCCACCGTCGCCCGCGTTACTTCGCGCTCATCCAAGTTTGCGGTATCGCGTCCCACAATCCTCGCTACTGCAAGGCGCGCGTTGGCTAGATCCCCGGCTTGCAACGGACGTACTACAGCCATTGCATGGTCATCCAAACTTCGAACGGCCAGGAACATCCAGATCCAATAAATCTGAATGTAAGGTTCCGGCAGCCATTGTAATGTCAGATACACCGCGCAACATGTTACACCAACAACAGATCCCCAAGCACCAATGCCTGCCGCTCGCAGCGGGAGTTTTGTCGCCCTCCAGAACCGCTCCGCGTATGCTGCCAGGTTGCCCACGGCTACTATTGGATGAGGTAGCCACTGCGGATCACCCAACGCCAGATCCACCGCTACGCCGCAGCCCAGTTGCCATGATGTAACCATCATGCCAGCAGTGCCTCCAAAACATCCGGACGCGAGTAAGTCACCAACCAATCAGCCAAACGGTCATACATGACCGACTTACTGGTTATCGCGATTTTCAAGTGCAGCAACTCATTCACAACTTCTGCATCCTCAAAGGCTCCGTGAAGATAGGTGCCCATCACTCCCGGTATGCGGCAACCTTCCGGCGAACCATCAGCCAGATAAGCAAACGGTTCCACACTATCTGGGCGAGCCGTCTCCCCCATGTGAATTTCATACCCCGTGAACGCAACGCCTCCAGGAGTACGTGCACTCACCGCGCGAGTAATTTTAGGAGACCGAAGCACCGTACTTACAGGTAACAACCCTAAACCATCCATGGCAGCAATGGAGGATTCCAAGCCGCCAGGATCTTCCACGCGTTGGCCCAGCATTTGATAGCCGCCGCAGATGCCAACAATCTGTGCCCCACCCTGATGTTGCTTCCGTACCCAAGCGTCAAGCCCCTGCTGCTTTAACCAATTTAAATCCTCAATCGTGTTTTTTGTTCCTGGCAGAAAAACCAGACGGTATTGTTTCTCCGCAGGCTTTTGAATCCAAGCCATGTTGCCCAGCGTGCGGAAGTCAGTGAAGTTAGAAATGTGCGGCAATCTAATTACAGCAACATCGCCATCAAGCGATCCTGTTTCATCAATACCTAAACTGTCTTCCTCATCCAACACGATGGCAGGGTCCAGCGGAAACACTCCAAGGCACGGAATTCCCATACGGGCTTCTAAAAAGCGAACGCCCTCATCAAACAAACTCCGATCTCCGCGAAACCGATTCACCGCGAAAGCCTTCACCATTCCCCGATGTTCCGGAGGCAGCAGATCCATGGTGCCCACCAACGATGCAAACACGCCGCCACGTTCAATATCGGCAACCAGCAAAGTGCGCGCTTTCATCATTGCTGCCATTCGGAGGTTCGTAATATCGCGTTCCCGTAAATTCACTTCAGCTACGCTACCCGCACCCTCCGCCACAATATAATCGAACTGCGTCGCCAACCGCAGATAACTTTCCCAAGCTAGTCCCAACAGTTTGTCTGAGTGATTGTAATATTCCTTGGCCTCAACGTTGGCCCACACGCGGCCATGCACCACTACTTGCGAGCCGGTTGCTGAGTTCGGTTTCAGCAGCACCGGGTTCATATCGGCCATCGCGGGCAATCCGCATGCTTCAGCCTGCATCGCTTGAGCACGTCCAATCTCGCCACCCTCTACGCACGGGTAGGAATTGTTCGACATGTTCTGCGCCTTAAAAGGTGCCACTCTCACGCCACGACGCGCAAGCAAGCGGCAGAACGCAGCAGTGAACCAACTCTTGCCCACATGGGAAGCCGTGCCGCCGATGAATAGAGCTTTTGCCATACTATGCCGGAACGTTCCATTCCTTCCGCCAATCCACAATCCCTTGTGAAACGGCATTGTAAATAGCTTGTCCAACAGCGGAGCCAATCGCTGTGTGCTTTCCGCCATACTGCGTTCTATCACCCGTTAACGGCCACGCCAACGCTAAATAATCCGTGCCCGTACCCGTTGCTGGTAAGCCCGATTGAACACTTTTCAACCCGCTCTCCATGGTTGCCAACGCCTTGGCTTCCGATGCTAAACACAACAGCTCAGTCGCGCCTTCAACCGTTACTGGAGTTGAGCAACATACAAGCATGTTGATGGTCCCTGGCATTCTTAAAGACCCAGTGGGATCGCCTGCGCGTAACGCATTACTCATCCCTACAGTGCCCACTGCCCATGCACTAGTTACTCCATCGCTCCCAGTTCCTTCCGCCCAGGAATGGGCTCGCCTACTGGTCATGAACCCTGCCGCTCCAGCTAATCCTTCTGCATGCATCTGTGCCTGCATCCATTCCAACGGATCCATAACACCGGCGATTTCATTGGGCTGTAAGTATAGCCAAACTACTTGAGTAACTCGCTGCCAACCGCCATTTACAATTGCCCAGCTAAACACCGCCCAAGGTTCGGCGAACGTGGCCAGCAGCCAACGATCCCTCGTCTCCAGGCGGTAGGGCTTTTCTACCAAGCCCTCGACCATTTCGGACCAGGCGTATTCTCATCACGCAGCCGCGCATCCTTGCCCAGTTCTTTCTCTACTTGACGGCCAAACAACCACAGCAGATCAGAAAGCCGGTTCAAATACCGCAACACATTCGGCTGAAGCGGCAAGCCATTTTCACCTAGACCCACAACCAGCCGCTCGGAGCGTCGGCACACAGTTCGCGCAATGTCGAACGCCGCCGATACAGGATCTTCCCCTGGCAGTGACCAGTCATTCAACATTCCTGGAATTGCCTCAATTTGATGAACGTGTGCTGTCAGCGCATCAACCATTGCATCGTCAACTTGGGGAATTCCCTTCGGACTTTCCGGCGGCGTTGAGATAGCGGAGGCCACTTTGAACAGCTCTTTCTGAATCCGCTTCGTTGCTGCGCAAAGTTCTTCGTTCTGGCAGATAGACCGCGCGAATCCCATGCTTGAAATCAGTTCATCCAATGTTCCAAAAGCTTCCACTCTTGGAGAGGACTTTGAAACACGAATGCCACCGGAAAGCCCTGTTTGGCCGCTATCTCCACGCATTGTGGCAATTGACATTGAAATTCTCCTACTTGAAAAGTATCTGCAATCCAGTTAGAAAAGTGCCGCCCGGGCCGCGGAATCCGTTTTCGTAAAACTGCTGATTGAACAGGTTATCAACCTTGGCATATCCCTTCAGCGTGTGCTTATCACCGTTCCAAAGTTGCCGACTAACCACGACATCAACTTTAGTAACTCCCGAATACAAGTAAGCACGCGCTCTACCAGCCGCAAATAGCGCGTTGTAGTAGTTAGAAGATTTATAAAGATCAATTGTGACGTCCGTCTTTTTGCCGAGTTGTTGATGCACCATCGCCGTTATCGAATGGGCCGGAACACTCAGTGCCCCGAAGAATCCACGCACTGCCGTGTCCTGGTTTGTGTCCGCATTGACGTAAGAATAGGATGCGCGGAATAACGTGGATCGCAAAGGACGCAATTCCCCAGCCATCTCCACGCCGCGCGATGTGCCGCCGGCTCCGTTGAAGTAACCGGAGCTTCGTCCAAACGGATCCGTAGCTGCGCGAACCACTGATGCGGCTGAATCAAATTGCGTGATCTGCACAATTCGCGTATAGAACCAGGTGCCGCTTAAACGTAACTTATCATGCAGTAAGTATTGATCAACGCCTGCATCCACTGAGTTATAACGATCAGGAGCAAGCCGCGGATCTCCATAAGCACTGAATGCCACTGCGTTAGATACGGAATCATAAAAGAAGCCTGACCCATACCGTTCATACAATCCAGGTGCTCTATACGAGTTGCCCCCATGCGCTCGTAATTTCGTTCCTGAACTGGGCAGGAAATACGAAATAGCAACATCACCAGTTAGTGCCTGTGGCGGGTTCACTAATGGAACTCTGCTGTAGTTGTTCAGCGTTCCCGTATAAATAAAGCTGGGTTGCTTTAGCGCAAACTGCTGCAACCGGCCCGACAAAGAAATCTGCAGACGCTGCTGAGCCAACGTGATTTGATTGGCAAAGTAAGCCGCACTTGAACGCTGCGCTGCTTGCGTTCTTGTCGAAACAGTGCTCGGCGCAGGAAGCTTGTTGTCATCGGCATTCAAATAGCCCTCGCGCTCAAACTCGTATCCAGCCGTGAAGGAATACCATTGCCGTGGACGCCACATGATTTTGGTATCCGCCGTGTCAATGTCCCCTTGGAATTGGCTCAAGTTGGAAACCGTTGGCTGGAACCCCGCCCCCGCCGGACCATTTCGGAAAATTCGATTTGTATGCACGCGCTGATAGCTAGCCTGCCAATCTGTTGAACCGCTAACATGCTGCCGATACACCAGCGCACCACTCCAAAAGCGCGAAGCACGGCGATTGTCAGGATCGTTCCGGTTAGGAATAAACGTCGCGTTGCCAACTGTGATGGGCAGTCCCAATGCGGATCGCGTTACCTGATCCGATGCCAATGGGATCGCCCGAATAATGGTTTGGTTCGGAATGTTCCCCGCAGGAATCCCAGAAGCCGTAGGGCTGATGTTCGGCTGCACAAAATCGTCCGATACAAAGACTCTTCCAGATAGTGAAATCGACGGTGTAAACGTGTAGCGTGTGAATGTTTGCAATCCGCTGCTGCGCGCACGATCGTCGCCATCCACGCCGCTAAGCACATTCAAATGCAGCAGTCCACCACTGAACGTTAGACGATTATCCTTCAGTCCACCACTGGCTGTCGCACGTCCGCGGATCAACCCAAGCATGCCGCCTTCCATTTGCAGCCCTCCGTGCAATGCACCGCCACCCTGATCGGTAACCACATTCACTGTACCGCCAACAGCGTTGCTTCCATAAAGCGAAGAACCGGAGCCGCGTAACACTTCCACGCGATCAAAATTCACAACATTGAAAGTAGAAAGAAACGAACTGGAATCCCCTTGAATTGTGGCCACATCGCGAAATCGCAGGCCATCAATCAGCAATGCCGTGGCATCTGCGCGCAGTCCGCGAATGCGAATCGAAGTAGCTTGCCCTGGCCCACCCAGATTCCGAACCAGCAATCCAGGCGTATCCCGCAACACTTCACTCAGGCTGTATTCATTGCGTTGTTCAATCTCTTCCGCATCAATAATAGTTGTGGCTTTTGAGACCTGATCAATAGTTTGAACCGCCCCTTCAGCCGTCACTAAGACACGCTGATCCACGCCGGCAATTTTCAGACGAACATCAATCGGCTTGCCTGTCTCCACTGTCATGGAGGCCCTTCGGAATCCATCTGCGGAAACTTCTAATAGGTAATTTCCAACGGAAATAGAAGGAAACCTAAACGTGCCTTTATCACTCCTTGTGCGCGCCAGCGGGGCTGCCCCACCTGCACGGTAAAGTACCAATTCGGCACCATCCACACGTTCCCCTTGTGGGTCCTGCACGGTACCTTGTAATGGCGTCTGGGCCGTCAAAATCGCGCAGGATAAAGTAATTCCCGCGAATATAGAAAATGTAGAAAGCTGGGTCATAGTCCCCGCCCCTCCTCTCGAGAGCAAAGTTAGTTCAGCCAATAGGCTGTTCCAGGCAGGTCTTCGGACTTAAGGGCGATTTACCTACTCATTGCTACTTCCCAGCCGCTTTTCAGCTAAACCAGTGTAATCTGCAATTTTCGTTCCCTAACACCGCTGCGAGACAGTCCCGGATTCTAACCGGATTCCCTTTTCAACACCCTTTTTCAAGAAGGGCGTACCGTGGAAATAAGAGAATAGCAGATAATTCGGTCGTGTGCGAAGCTATTTGATGTTGTGACAGTACCAAATTTTTTGCCCACATTCCGCGAAGATTTCCAGCAGCTTCTCCGGTGGCGTCGTGATGTCCGTCACTTTCTTCCAACTCCTGTCGATCCTGTTTTGGTGGAAAACCTTCTGCGTCAAGCTATGCTTTCCCCTTCCGTTGGATTCTCTCAACCATGGCGATGGGTATTGGTTGACCACCCCGCCCGCCGCGCGGCAATCCTGGAAAACTTCACTGCGGCCAATGCCAGTGCGCTCCAAAATTATCAAGGTGAGCAAGCTGCGGAATATGGCCGGTTAAAGCTCGCCGGCTTACGGGAAGCTCCTGTGCACCTTGCCGTTTTCGCCGATCCCGCCACTCCAACCGGTTCTGGCCTTGGCCGACAAACCATGCCGCAGACCCTTGCCTGGTCCGTCGTCATGGCAATTCACACGCTTTGGTTGGCGGCACAAGTGGAAGGATTAGGTCTGGGTTGGGTGTCTATTCTTGATCCGGCCGCTGCACAAACCTGTCTTGATGTGCCCACTTCTTGGACCTTTATGGCCTATCTTTGTTTAGGCTGGCCCGCGGAAATAAGTCAGGATCCATTGCTGGAACGTGCCGGTTGGGAAAAGCGCCAATCCATGGACCAGTTGGTCTTGCGCAGATAACTATTCTTTCGCCGCACTTGGATATTGCACCTTGATCGCTACTCGCATCCCGCACTTTATCTCCACCGTTGCAGCTTCAAAACCAGGTGGCTTCAATGTCGCCTTTAAATTGTTCGACACTCCCCAACCTTCGCGCGGCCTGCCGCTGGGCTTCTTATCTATGCGCTTGTTTTCGTTCTCGTCATGGATCATTGCTATTGCGTAACGGCCGGGCTTCATATCTGGAATCACCACAGAAACATCTCCAGGTTTAGCCGCCGTCGCTTGCTGCCGGAAAGCCAAAGCATGTTTTTCCGGCCATCCATTTTTTGACGCGAAAACCACAAAGCCAATCACACCCTTGGTGCCCTGCACTCCTTGAGCTACCAATGTTACAGGGCAACTTTCACTGGCCTCTTGCTCTGCCGCAGAAATTGAAAAGACCAACAGACTGGCCAAGATGAAAAAAGCTCTCAGTTTGTTTCTCACTGTCTTTAGCTTAAAACTATTCCGGTGCAGTAAACTTCACATATGACCAGTTCGTCAGCTCCCAACCTCGGTAGTGATCCGGTAAAGAGGCGTCCTTAGGTGGGGCGTCCGTGGTTAGTTCTGTTTGCCGCAATTTTGTTGACGGTTCTCTTCGGTTGGAAATTGCCCTCACTGCGCGTGGACAACACACCCGAACTCTGGTTGCCCACCGAATCTGCAGGCCTCCGCGACCTTAAAGAATTTCGCAACCGCTTCGGCGAAGATTCCTATCTTTTGGCCTACGTCTCTGGCGATAACTTAGCGACGCGCGAAGCGGAGTGGCAGCAACTCATCACCAGACTATCCGCTGTTCCAGGCGTCGCCGCAGTGTTCGCCCCGTCATTTGTGGATCAGGAATCTGACGGTCCACCGATGCCGCTTCGTCACTATCTTACAAGTCAGGATGGCAAGTATGCAGGCTTGATCATTGTTCAAAACACCGGGCTTCCCGTCACAGAACGGAACGGAATGGTGGATCGTCTGGAAGCGTTTTTTGCAGGAAATACAAGCCTTGGTACTTTCCATCTCGCTGGTGCCGACGTCATCACTCACGATCTGGATGCGGGCTCCAGACGCTCGCTACTAGGCTTTTCTCCAATGGTCCTCGCTATGATGTGCCTGGTCCTTTACATCGCATCACGCGAATGGCTGGCCGTGGTTGTTAGCGTGGTTTCGATCGTCCTAATAAGTATTTGGTGTCTTGGGCTCCAAGCTTACGCTGGACGTCCTTTGAATTTAGTCGTTGTTACTCTTCCTGCTATCCTGGCCGTGGTTACAATGACCCAGATCATGCATATTCTGGCGCGTTTCCACCAAATGCCAGCCCCCAACGGGCCAACCGATCACTCTACCCGAGTAACTTGGTGGCGCGATGCTCTGCATGCAACTTTCCGCCCCAACTTACTCTGCGCCGTAACTACCGCAGCCGGGTTTGCTTCATTAGGTACATCCCGAATTCCTCCTCTACGCGAACTGGGATTGCTGGCCGCCGCCGGAGTCATGTTCTCATTCGCACTCAGTTACTCCCTTGTACCCGCTCTACTGGCTGCAAGCTCCCGTGTCCTACCCCGCGGTGCCGAGGCGCATCCCTGGTGGACTATGGCGCGAGCCGTTGCCTACACCGATTGGCTGACTCGTCGTGGACCAGCAATTATCGTGGTTTCCATTGCTGTATCTATTCTTGCGCTAGCCGGAATGCGACAACTACGAGTAGAATCGTTCATCCTTGAATTCTTTTCCCCCTCGCACCGCGTGCCAGTCAACTATCACACCATCGAACAGAAACTACTTGGATTGACGCCGATTGAGCTTGTAGTGGAAGGCGACCCCAGCATCTTGCTCACTGATAAGACGCTGGAAGCATATCGCGACCTGCTTCAAACCACACTGCGCGAAGAGCCGCTGGTGAAGCAGGTCGTCTCCATTTTGCTTGAACCCACACGCACACGCATCCTTGAGTTCAGTGTGCCTCCCGCCGAATTGCGAAAAGCGCTTGCCGAAGAAGGAGTGCCTGCTGGGGCCGGCGCGTTTTTGCACGTCGAAGGTGGCCGCTACTTTCTTCGCACCACTCTACTTACTGCCACCGATTCTTCCAGCGCCGCGCACGCGCTGGTGCAGCGCATGCGGGAACGCATTGCTCAGGCAGTGCCTTCCAGTGTCATCGCCCGAGTTACCGGTAGCACAACCCTTTTGATCGAAGGCCAAGTGCTTTTGCTTGAAACGCAAATCTGGTCGTTTGCAGCCGCCTTCGCCGCGATTGCTCTGGTCATCCTGATCGCCTTCCGTTCTCTGCCATTCGCGCTTCTTGCTCTGCCACCCAACCTGATTCCTATTGGTGTAACTCTTGGACTGATGGGCTTCGCTAACATTCCACTCAATACCGCCACAGTTACTGTCGCTGGAATTGCGCTCGGTCTGGTTGTGGATGACACCATTCACATCATGCACAATTGGATACAGCAGCAGCGCGCAGGCTCTAGTTCCAAAGATGCCGTGACCCGCGCCCTTTTTGAAATTGGCAGCCCAGCCGTGATGACCAGTATCGCTTTCGGTGCGGGCTTTGGCGTATTCGCATTTGCTCCCTTTCGCCCCACCATGTATTTTGGCTTACTGATTGCAATGACCGCAATTACAGGCTTGTTCTGTGACGTGGTTTTATTCCCCGCTATGCTATTGCGTCTTGGTAAAAAGCGTTGATCCGTTGACTGTCTCGAAGATCAGGGTATCGCGAGCCAAACGGGGACATGGTTCCCTGGCCTGAAGCGCCAGAATTCCGAATGAATTCTTTAGGGCTCTAGGCGTAGCGGCCTGGGTACTGTGTCCCCTTTGGCGACCTTTTTTACGCACTTCATTTACCCTTTGGGTTATGCTATCGCGCTGATCCTATGACGGCAAGTCCAATTGTTTTAAGCCATTTTGTTGTACTGTCACCAACTCAACTGCCGTTTCCAGGTTGAAGAAACAAACAAGCTCCACAAATTTGTATCCCAACCCCAACACAAATCGTTCGCTGCGAATCGATTCCAGCGCTTGTTTTTGCATCGCAGTCAATGGTAAATGCCATTCAGCCTAGAAACGGCAGTCGAAAGCCGTAACCGGCACCCTATTTGTCCAATTCGTGAAATCCGGGACGGGGGTGCAATTCTCTTGCAAGTCTTCCGTAAGCAGAACATCTTCCTTGAATTGCAGCCCCATCCCGGATTTCGCAGCCCTCCGCACCCTAGTCCCAAGCCAAGCCCCACGATTGAATTTAGTTCAATCGTGGGGCTCGGCTTGGGACTAAGGATCTGTTAGGAAATAACATTTCCAAATCGAGGCGAGATGTCATAGTTCCATTCGCCGTGGAAGTCATCCCGCCGGAGTTTGAGTTTCGCCA
>JAYTTF010000297.1:0-11683 GCA_043745195.1 Bryobacterales bacterium
TCCAATTTCCTATGATCAAATCGTTCAGCGGCCGAATGCCGCGAAAAAGGTCAAACCACAACCTGTAGGGGCTACCTGAGTCAAGCGGATACCCATCTCAAAATAAATCGAAATAGTAAAGTGTAGGCACAATAATCCTGGGTCAGACGGCTCTGTGCTAAAAAACTATCACGAATAAAGACTAGAAAATAATTCTGAGCACCACCTCTGTTTGTCTGCTCAAGTTGGCCTGACCGGAAATTCTTCCAAACTGACCCAGTGCGCCGAACGTAGTATTCGGTCCTGCAAACACTGGATGATTTGCCAGATTGAAGGACGAAGCACGCAGGTTCACTTTGAATTTTTCAGAAAGTACGAACTGCTTGGTGATGGTGAGATTAATGTTGTTCATGCCAGGGCTGCGCAACCATGGCACGCGCTGGCCAATATTGCCAAAGGTGAAATCAGCTGGTTGGCTGAATGCGGCTGTGTTGAAGTAAGCCCCCAATCGGTCTGTAATTCTGCCGCTGATACCGGCGTTAGGATCCCCAGTAACATTGGGACGCTGGCCGCCTGCTCCTGTAAGGAACAGAGTGTTCTGATTCACTCCGAAGCTAAGTGGAAATCCCGATTGGAAAGTGCTGAAAGTTGCCATATTCCATTGGCCAAATAGAAGATCGACGGGCTTGGAAACATTGCCTAAAAACTTGCGGCCCTTGCCAACGGGTACATCATACGAAGTGGTAATCGTAAGGCGCTGGGGCACGTCGAAGGATGTAACTGATCGCTCCACGCGCCTATTGTAATTGTTCTGAAAAGGACCCAGATCGCCGATATTCTTGGCGAACGTATGGGACACGATGGTGCTTAAGCCATGCCATAGGCGCTGCTCAAATTTGGTTTGCAGCGAATGGTAAACTGTGCTGCCGAAGGTGGGTAAGTTGCGCGTGATATTCAGAAATTGAGGATAGGGGCGCAGCAACTGTTGACGCTGCACGGTGGCCCCAGCCAATGCCCCAACGGCGATTACTCCCTGGAAAGGGTTAGGAACTGCGTCCAACAGAGAGCGGCCAAGAGAAAGGAATTGGGTGGGTACCTGATTGATGTTTTCGGAAATGCCGGTTTGTGGGTCGGTTGTAATGTTGATTCCGCGACTGCCAACGTACCCAACCTGCAGCAGAGATTTGGAAAACACTTCCCGTTGAAGATTAATGTTCCAGGTGTGAAGCATAGGAGTTCGGTCACCTGGTTCAACGAAGGAAATATTCTGTCCAACCAAGGTTGCAAGTCCAAGCTTGTTCCCTGTAGTTGCGGCCAATCCGCTAGGAAAAGGGTTGCTGAGGCGGTCTTTTGGAGTGAAACCATCCTGCGAAGTAACAACGATGGTGGAGGTTGAAAATCCTACCGGATCCACGGAACCCACTACGGGAATATAGTGCAAGGCATAGCCGCCGCGAACTACGGTTTTGGGTGCCAACGTATAGGCAAAGCCGAATCGCGGTGCGAAGTTGTTGCGATCTGAATCGTAGATACCGCGGTCCAATCCGCCCTGATTGACGTACTGCAGTCCGCCCACCAGGTTCAATCCAGCCGCTTTAATGGGGCTGGCAACTGTGCGATTGAATCCACGAGTGGCGCGATCATAGCGTTCCGTTCGTGGTGTTTCAAACTCATAGCGAAGGCCCAGGTTGATAGTAAGTTTCGAAGAAACACGGAAATCATCCTGGAAGAAGAAGCCCTGATACTTGTTGATGATTGACACACCAGTATTGTTGTCCAGCGACCCGCCACCCAGCCCCATTAGGAACGAAGCCATTGGGAATCCAGTATTTGCCGTAGGCGTCAAAGCGGATGGACCGTTAGACCAGGCGTTTGAGAACGAAAAATTCCCGCTAGGATTGTTGATGCGGAAAAAATTGCCGTAGAGGAATCGCAAATCAATGCCAACTTTCAAAACGTGTTTGCCCCGTTGATGCGAAACGTTGGATTGGAGAAAATACGTGTGCCCTACATCGCTAATCAAAGGACTATTGGCCAAGCCAGTAAAGCCGGTGATGCCAATTGTGGGAAAGGCCTTGGCTTGAAGAAGGTTCGTATATTGTGAACTGAATCCTAATGAGGCAAGGTCAAATCCACCGGACCAAGGGGCGTTGTCTTCCTTGCCGTAGGCGTAACCCATACGCACGTCCAGTGTCGTACGCGGATTCAACAAAATAGTGTTGCCCCACGAGAACCCCACGTGGGGACGGTTGACGATGTTGTGGCCCTGGGAGGCAATACCGTTAAAGTCGAACGGGAATTTCAATAATCCCTTGCCTTGGTTCAAGCGGAAGAAGGTTGTCCAGGCATCGGAAAAGCGCTGGTCCACCTTCACTACGGTCATGTCATAGTTCCGTGGCCACTTCCCGGAGAACCCGTAGTTCTGTACCCATGGCTGGGTAGCGTTAGGTGCGCTACGATTTGCTTGTGGCCAGTAGGGCATGATTTTCTGTGCAACTGGATCCTGCCTAGTTTGAGGAATCTGATTACCGGCGAAAGGCGTCCGTGTTGGGTTTCCGTTCACCAGACTGGTGGAGAAGGGATCGTAAATTGCTTGAGCTACTTCTGAAAAATCGCCGGTTCGCATCTTGGCTGTTGGCACGCTAAGAATATTATCAATGCCATTGCCTTCACGCGCCCCTTCGTAACTGGTGAACCAAAAAGTCCGATTACGGCCATCAAATAGTTTAGGTATCCACACTGGCCCCCCCAATGAAAATCCGAAGGTGTTGGCACCGAATGCAGCAAGAGGTCTGCCTTGTCCACGGGCGAAATACAGATTCGCGTCCAGGGCGGAGTTACGCAAAAATTCGTATGCCGTACCGTGCAATGCGTTGGTTCCACTCTTGATCACTATGTTGGTGAAGCTTCCGCCACTGCGGCCATACTCAGCAGAAAGGGTCCCCATTTCAAGCTTGAATTCAGCGATGGAATCCACCGAAGGTACCCACTGCGATATGTTTACGCCACGGTTCACATTCACCGTATTCGCCGCACCATCCACGAACACATCGGTTGCTGCGACAGGCGCTCCATTGGCTGAGAAGAAGATATTCGTAATGGTGTCATTGGGGCGAGTATCTTCGCCGTAGCGGTTATTCACAACGCCTGGGGTCAAAGTAAACATGAACAACGAGCTTCTTCCTTTCAGCGGCAGGTTGTCACGTATCTCTTGCCGGATGGCTGTGCCAAGCGAAGCCGAATCGGTCTCAACCACTCCTACATTCGCTACCACACTGACAGTTTCAGCGGTATCGCCCAGTTGCAGTTTCACGTCCTCGCGCAAGGTCTGGGTCAGGGCCAACGTGAGTCCTTTTTGGACGGCCGTGCGGAATCCAGAGGCCTTTACGGAGAGTTGGTAATTGCCAGGAGCTAGAAGCTGAAAAATGTAGAAGCCATCATTGTCGGCATTGGTGACGCGTTCCGCAGCGGTGTCAATATTCCTCAAAGTGACAGTGGCCCCAGCTACAGATGCCTGGGATGGGTCAGTGATGGTTCCTTGCAAGGTTGACCTAAAATCTTGGGCAAGCAAGACGACAGCCAACAACGTTGTGAGCGAAGCGATGCGTAGTAGCATGCGAAATACGATATCACAAATGTTTAACGATTACCTCCGTATCCGGCGTTCATAAAAATTACGAAACAGCGGACCAAAAGTGTCCCTTGTCTTCTCGTATGTATGATCCAGCATTGGCGACCCTCCCCAACGGCGGAACTGTTCCATGTACCCTTTACAAATCGGGTGGTTGTAGTTTGCTTCCAAATCCAGATCCACATAGGCATTCTTCATCAGTTGAAGCAATTGCTGGCAAAAATAAAAAGCGTTAGTGTACTGCGGGTCGCTGGTGGGAATGTCAGCCGCGCCAGCCTTCGCGGGAATGTTCCAACTCTTATCGAACTGAGAATTGAGGAACCAAAGCTCTTCGTCATCGCGAAGTTGTTTCAGCAGTGCCATTAACTGTTCTCTGTAAGTGTTGAATTTCGCCGCCAGGCTGCGAGGAATGCCTGTCCAGAAATCTTCGAGCTGTCCAAAAATGACGTCCACCGTTTTTGTATTTGCGTCTTCAATTGGACGGAATGTGGTTTCCGCAACGTGGTAGCCCAATTCGCGGTAACTTTCAAATTGTGATTCCGAGAAAAATTGGTCCGCCGTTGACTGATGAGGGAAGACCGCATTGAGCTTGCGATAATGCAGCACGTCAATTGATTCGTCCCCAGTTACGGAGAGCTTCAGATATAACAGCGTGGCCGTGGCTTCCTTGCTTTCGGGATATTGAATCTTAGCAACGGCGCAGTGGCGATGGCTCCAACCATCGGCATCGCGCTCTTCAATGTTAGCTATGTCGATAGTGATTTCTATTCCCATATCGGACCGGGCTTTGAGGATCAAGCCGCCCAGGCCGGAAAACTTCATGCCTGGGTCTTCTTCACCATCAATGCAAATAATATACTTACAACGACGACGGAGCAGTTCATATACGGCGAGATTTTCAAAATGACCACCATCGGAAAGATAGACGTATTTCCGGTTTCCATTGGCGATTGCAAGCAGCTCGGCCAGATAGTAAAGTGTACCGATTCGCGGACCAGTTGGTCGCCAATCTTCCGGAAGTTTGCTCAGGAATTTCGGTAGCGGCAGATTGCGGATAAAGTCAGATAGACGAGTAACACCAGGCTTTGTATTGTAAAACCAATACCCAAGCCGGACATTGAAAAGAGTCATCAAAAATGCGAGTGTTGACGAAGTGTGAAAACCCATGTTTGGCGAGGCTGCGGCACCTGAAATGGTGATCGGCGTTCCAAGTCGTAAATCCTCATCTTTCTCAAGAAACTTACGATAATACTCTCCCTGATGCGAAGGGCTGGTGTAACCACAGCCATAGGGAGTAAATACAAACGAAGCAGCCCGGCGTTCGTCCAGCCCAGTTTGAGCCAGGTTCAGATTTACAGCGCAATTTACTAAGTGAATAAGTGAATTTTTGCGCAACTCGCTTAGTCGAAGATCGTCTTCGGGGTCAAGATTCGTGAATTGATCAACCTGATCTTTACGGTTCGTATTTGACGCTCCCTGATAAGCACGAACAAGGCGGTTACGGTACAGCTGATGGAGCGAGAATTCGTTGATGTCGAATAGTCTGCTTAGTATGTAAAAAAGAAATGCGGCCAGGCCAAATCCAGCCAAAGGCATTGACGGAGGATTAGAGAGCAAAACCAGTTGCGCATAGTGCTTCCAAATGGTCTGCCAGTTCTCAGCGAAGCTAGGCACGATGAAGACTTTTGCACAGTTAGTAGTGCAGGATTCATAGGTTAACGTTGGTGGCGCAGCCGGGTGCAGGATATAGAAGACGCCGGTGGCAACTAAGATAAGGAAGCCTGTCAAGAAGATGGGTGGAATTAGCGGAAGAATCAAATCCAGCATTGGCCGTTTAGTTGTTTCATTGCCGGCAGTGGAAGAACTGCGAGCGAGCAAAACGCCGCCAGCAGTGGCTAGCGCCCAAATGCTTCCCGTTGCGGCCAGCAGAGACCCTTGGGCGTAAACGAAGAAAAACACCGCTGGACCCACGACTGCAATTCCGGCAAGCAACAAGCCGCCAAGACCAAAGATGTGTACCCATGCACCGGCGCGGCTCCACCATTCTCGATGCTCATCCGGCTGCCGTCTTCCAGCAATCCCAATTAACAAAGTAACTAGTAAGCAGTAAAGCAATGTTATAAGCTGAGGTCCAAAAATTGGTAATAGAAATTGATTCCCGCTATTGGTCACTGCGTTGGATGCGATGTACACCAAACATTGCACTTCATAGATGCCAACTGCTCCAACAACTCCAGAAAGGATCACACGAATCGGCTTGCCATAGCTTGGAGGAAGATCCTTCACCATCACAAGGCCGATTGCCAGCCCAAGTGCAGCCCCGAATCCTATTTCCCACAAACCTGGAGTTGAACGAGCTGCAAAAATATGAAAGGCGGCCGCAATAGAGATTGAAAACCCAGCAAGCTTTCCAAGTATCTCCTCCTTGCCAGAGAAGCGGTTAATTCCAAGGATGGCGAATAGCGTTCCGATGCCACCTGCGCCCAGAGCCCAAAGCGGGCTGATGCCCTTGGAACTTTGATAGAGCTCCAAAAGAGTCCAAGGTAGAAACAGGCTCGCCGAAAGGTAAAGCATTAAGAGGATGAAATTCAGGAAAGTGTTACGGCTCCAGACTGAGGCAAGTAACCAGGTATCCGCACTGAACAGCGAAGTTTCCGGAGCCAAGTACTTGCCGTACTGCCTCAGCCAAGTAATGGTTTTGTCCTCGCACGGCTTTGGTGGTATTTTCGCAGGCGGAACAAGCGCAGCCTCTACGTGACCCATGGATGTCCGGTTAATCCAAGCACTGAGCCAGGAACCGATATAGCCGCCTCCAGATACCGTGGATAGGTACTTCAGCTTCGATAAAAGCCCAATCTGGGCAAGAAATTGGATAATCCCCAGGGCGAATGTTGCACTGCGGATCCCGCCCCCTGAGATAGCCAGGCCGAATAGGTTTTCCTGATACAGCGCGTGAAAGGCTTGTTCGCGGGTTGCTTGGGGAGGGACCGTCTTGATCTCTTCATGGATCAGTCCGGCAAAGTTCAATTCCGAGTTTTCTGACATGGCAAGTTCCTTTTGCGGTGTTGAACAAGATTATATATTTGTTTAACTTCAGATGTTAGGTGTATCTATCTTGCGTTTGACTTATCCACCTCATAGAAATTATTGAATCGATATACTCTTTACACTTGGAGTTTAATTCTTCATACTCAACTTAGCTGCAACTGACGGAGCCCTGTTCCCTCCTCTTAAGTGACTCTCACCGTAGAGATTCCTAAAACTTCCAGTACTAAATTGACTTGGTGGACCGCACGGGCCACCACTATAGAAAAAGGAATCCTTGTACCCAATGAACCGTAGAAACGCATTAAAAACCATGGCGCTTACGCCACTAGGCCGACTTGCTGCCGGCCTGCCAATTGGTTGGGCTGGAACAGCCTATGCCAGTGATGCCCCAGAAACTTCGGATGTCCGTTTTGGCATTATTGCGCTTACCGATTGCGCATCCATCGTGATGGCCCATGAGTTGGGGTTCTTCAAAAAATTCGGAATCAATTCCGTGATCTCTAAAGAGGCTTCCTGGGCCGTCATCCGCGATAAGTTAACGCTTGGTGAAAACCATGCAACGCACATGTTGTTCGGCATGCCGTTTGCCTCATCCATGGGACTACTTGGTTCTCCAGTGAAGCCAATGGTGATTCCTTGGCTTTTGAACCGCAATGGTCAAGCCATTACCCTATCAAACAAGTTGAAAGGCGTGAAGACGGCAAAAGATCTGAAGCCGATTGTGGACAAAGCCAAAGCTTCAAACGAAACCATGACTTTTGCCATGACTTTTCCTCCTGGCACCCACGCCATGTGGTTGCGCTATTGGTTGGCATCGGGCGGCATTCATCCCGATAAGGACATCAGCCTGATTACAATTCCGCCTCCACAAATGGTGGCGAATATGAAGATCAACAAAATGGATGGATTCTGCGTTGGCGAGCCTTGGAACTTGCGTGCGATTTCCGATGGCATTGGGTACACCGTCACCACAACTCAGAAAATGTGGGTGGATCATCCGGAAAAAGTTTGCGCATTCACTGAAGAATTTGCCAATAAGAACCCAAAAACTGTGAAGGCCGTATTGAAGGCCCTGCACCTTTCCAGCCAGCATATTGACAATATGGGCAACCGTCCAGCCGTGGCTGAAACCATTTCCAAGGCATCCTATATCAACTGCCAGAAGGAAATTATTCTGGACCGTTTGAAGGGTGTTTACGATTACGGCAACGGCGTGAAAGAGCAGGATCCCAATTACATGATCTTCTCCAACCGCAATTGCAACGCACCGATGAAGACTTATGGTTACTGGTGGCTTAGCCAATTCCGACGTTGGGGCATGGTGAAAGGGCCACAGAATTACAAGCAGATTGTGGACAAGGTAATTCGGCCTGATTACTACATGGAAGCGATGAAGGAACTGGGTGTAAAAACCACTGGAACCGATATGCAGCCAGTTAAATTAGCGGATGGCACTTTTAACCCCAACGATCCTGAGAAGTACGCAAAGTCTTTTCCCGTTCATAGTCTCGCCGGCTAGTTCGAAAGTCCGAAGTCCGAAGATAGATAAGGAACCGCAACATGAAAAACGCTCTGAACAATTTCGCGCTTTCGATGGTTGGACTGGTGGTTGTTGGAGGTCTGTGGACTTTCCTCAGCCTGAACGTGGCACCCGATCTTCCCTCCCCCTTGAAAACATGGCAGGAGAGCAAGCTGTATATTTTAAGCCCTTGGGAAAAGCGAGGAGAGATGGATCAGGGCATCGGGTTGATGACTGCTTACAGTTTGTTTCGAGTGGGGAAAGGTTTCTTCCTTGCTATCGCTATTGGAACGCCATTGGGATTCTTGCTGGGATCGTCGCCCTTGTTCTTCAAAATGTTCGACCCTACGATCCAACTCCTGAGGCCAATCTCTCCGTTAGCATGGTTACCTTTGGGGTTGATTCTCTTCCGGCAATCGGAGCCGGCGGCGCTGTTCACTATCGCTCTTTGTTCGATGTGGCCAACGGTGATCAATACAATGCAGGGGGTCCGCGCGATTCCACAGGATTATCTAAACGTGGCGCGAGTGTTGCGTTTGTCACCTTGGAAAAAGTTCACAAAGGTTTGGTTGCCTGCAACTTTACCGTACATGTTTACAGGGTATCGCCTCAGCTTGGGGATAGCCTGGTTAGTGATTGTGGCGGCTGAAATGCTCACCGGAACTCCGGGAGTGGGTGGTTTCCTATGGCAGGAATATAACAGCCTGATTTACTCGCATATTCTATTGAGCATTCTAACCATTGGAGTGGTTGGATTCACGTTAGACCGCATGATGGGTTTTGCAGAAAGCAAGTTGCGCTCTGTCTAAGGGAGAATGTAGTGGCCTTCATTGAACTCAAAGACGTGGGCAAAAGCTATGGACCTCGCAATGTCCTTAGCGGCGTCAACCTGACTCTTGAAGAAGGGGAATTCGTTTCCATTGTCGGAGCGTCGGCTTCCGGCAAGACCACATTACTGAAAGCTGCGGCGGGTTTGATTTTGCCCGACAAAGGGAGCGTGATGATGGGTGGTGAAAAGGTTACCGATTTTTCGCTGCAAGCCTCCTTCATCTTTCAAAATTACTCCTTATTGCCATGGCTTTCCGCATATGAAAATGTGCGGCTAGCGGTTGAAGCTACTTTCACAGATTGGCCGAAGCAGAAGCACAAAGAACAGTCAGAAAAGTATTTGCAGATGGTGGGATTGGGTGCGGCGATGCTGAAGCGCCCTAATCAACTTTCTGGAGGAATGCGGCAACGGGTTGCGATTGCCAGAGCCTTTGCCACCGAGCCTCGCGTAATGTTTTTGGACGAACCTTTTGGTGCGCTGGACGCACTAACTCGTGCAACTTTGCAGCAGGAACTGACCACCTTGTGCAGAGCCGCTGGACGACCTGTTACAGCGCTGATGATCACTAATAATGTGGATGAAGCGATTCTACTTTCCGATCGAATTCTGGCATTGAGTCGAGGTCCTGGGGCAACGTTAAGTCCCGCAGTGCCTGTGAATCTACCACGACCGCGCGCTTCCAATTTCTTGCTGCGCGATGAGCAAGCGGTGCGCGTTCGCAATCGGCTGGCGGAGTTTCTATCCGCCGGTTCTGACCGCAACCGTTCCAAACCCCGCCCAGATGCATCGGCTGTGGCGAAAGACATTCCGGTGGAGGCTTAAACTATGGTTCATCCATTGATCATTACCTCCTTGACAAAGGTATTTGATACACCTTCAGGCAAGCATATTGCCGTAAAGGATTTTAACGCTACCATTCAACCCGGCGAATTTGTTTCTCTATTAGGGCATTCAGGCTGCGGTAAGTCGACGGTTCTTTCCATCGTTGCAGGATTGCAGGACGCGACGTTTGGGGGCGTAATTGTAGATGGCCGCGAAATTGACGGGCCCGGGCTGGAACGGGCGCTGGTATTTCAATCGCCCTGTCTTTTGCCGTGGTGCAACGCACGGGAAAACGTAATGTTGGCGGCTGCTGCGGCCCATCCCAAGCTGACTGCTCATGAACAGAAAGAGCTGGCACGCAAATATCTGAACTTGGCAGGTGTTGCGGAATTTGAAAACAGCTCGCCCGCTGATTTGTCGCAAGGCACGCAACAAAGAGTCGCCATTGCGCGTGCACTTTCGCTCGAACCCCGCTTTTTACTGCTGGATGAACCCTTCGGAATGCTGGATTCCATGACCCGGTTCGAATTGCAGGATCTCGTTCTGGAGCTTTGGGAAAAGGACCGCAAAACTTGTATCCTGGTGACGCACGATATTGATGAGGCGTTGTATCTTTCCGATCGCATCATCCTCATGACGGATGGTCCGGAATCGAAAGTTGGTTTGGAATTGCCGATTCCTCTGCCACGGCCGCGAGACAGGCGGGAGTTAGCGGACAACCAGCAGTACTATCAGCTTCGGAAGGAAGTCATCGATTTTCTAGAGCATCATTCCAAGCAGTTCATGCAGCAGGAAGCTGCTTAGTTTCAGATTCACTTTCTCTATTCATCGGGCCGTGCTCGCCCACTAAGCTTCGTATGCGACAAACACGTACGGTCCCAGTGCGTCCGTCCATTCAAACAAAAAGGTAGGACAAACATGTCCCGGAAAGTACTCTTATTTGCTTGCGCAGCGTTATGCTACGGTCAAAACGCAGTTGCGCCAAAGCCATATAAAATTGGAAAAGTTGTTGTAACTGGAAGCATTCGAACTCGCTTGGAGGCCTGGGATTGGTTCCAGGCTGATACCGGCGATGGCACTTACGCTTTCAGCGGGAACATTTTCCGCATCAGCTTTTCGCAATCCAAAGAAAGCTACGATTGGCAAGTGGAAATGGCTGCCCCAGTATTATTGGGTCTGCCGGATAATGCTGTAGCTACTAACGCTACGCAGGGCCAACTGGGCTTGGGTGCCACTTACTTTGCAAGTAACAGCCGGTCGCAAAACGCCGCCAATATTTTCCCCAAGCAGGCCTTCGTCCGGTTCAAGAATTTGTTTGGTGATTCCAAGCAGTCCGTTCGCTTAGGCCGTTTTGAATTTGTGGATGGTGCGGAAGTGGCACCAAAGAATGCAACATTGATTGCCGTAAAGCGAGACCGTATTAGCATGCGCCTGATCGGCCATTTCGGCTGGGCACATGTGGGCCGTAGTTTTGATGGCATGCACTACATTTACAATTCACCCAAAAACGGCAATTTCACTTTTGTAGGCGGCATTCCAACGCGTGGAGTTTTCCAAACCGATGGTTGGGGGCAAACAGCAACAGGCCTAGGTTATGCAGCCTACACCAAGCCATGGGGGAAGGGAAACCATTCAGCGGATACGCGTGTTTTCGCCATGTACTATCAGGATTGGCGTGCAGTGTTGAAGACGGACAATCGCCCAGTGGCAGCGCGGCGAGCCGATACTGCCAACCTGCATATCTATAGTTTCGGCGGCCATTCCATTCATGCCTTCGACACCAAAAAAGGCACAGTTGACTTACTGCTTTGGGGCACCGGGCAAACTGGAAAATGGGGAGTGCAGGACCATCGCG
>JAYTTF010000298.1:0-11666 GCA_043745195.1 Bryobacterales bacterium
CAACGTCTTGAACATTTCGCGGAAGTTGATGTTGATGTGCTCGAACGCTTCCTGGAAACGTTTCCGTGATTCCACATCGATTTCCTGAATCGCCTTTTCCGTATCGCGAATGGAATCCAGCAAATCCTGCCGCTGCGTGTTCAAAAAGTCGTAACGCTGCTGCGCTTCGTTGTACTCTTCCAGCGCCTGTGGATTCACCGCACCCAAGGCTTCAATGCGCCCACGCACTTCCATATACTGCGTCTCGGCTGCAGTCAATGCGTCTTCGTCCAACTCGTTTGGCTCCGCCTCCATCAACTCCTGAGGCGAACAGTTCAGTTCCTTGCGACCCGTTTCTTCCAAATGCTTCAGGTCCGATTGCAACCGCACCAACTCCAATTCAATGCGCGACTTATTTTCATGCGCCTGTTCCAAACCAGACCGCCGCTGCTTCAACGCTTCATCCAATGCCGCCAGACTGGCGCGCATTTTCTCGTCCTCAGTGGCTAGGGTGGTCACTTCGGTTTGCGTCTGCGTAACTTGTTCTGCCAGTCGCTGCGCCAGTGCATCCATTTCAATGTTGTCGGCCAACAGGCGGGCACGGTTTACGCCCAGGCGTTCCATTTCCTGGCTGAGCTCCTGCTTGCGGCGATTCGCATCACGCTGTTGCCCTTCCACCCGATCGCGCACTTGTGTTTCAGAGCGGCGGCGCTCGTCCAGCGAAGCCAATTCCACACGCAGCACCGAATGCTCTTCCACAACGCGGGAAACTCCACTTTGCAATTCCGAAAGCAGCGCACGAGCCGCTTCCAATGCCAGTTCCTGCGCCTGACGACCTTGTTCGCGCTGAGTAATCGCTGCGTGGTTTGATTCACGCTGCGTCAAGGCGCGTTCCGATTCGCGGGCTAAACGTTCCAACTCCAGGCGGGCTACTGAAAGCCGTTGATTGGTGCGCGCCAGTTCCTCGCTTAACTTACGAGTCTCATGATCCAGCGCCAGCGCCTCCTTTTCTTCCTTCTGCTGTGTTTGACGAACTGCTTCCAGATCCTCACTCAGGCGGTGGATCTCAACTTCAAGCTCCTCAATCTGCGCCGCTGTGCCTTCCATTTGGCGGTTGCGGCTGGCCCACAAGCCGGACACTTCGCGAAGTTCGCGCTTCAGGCCCAAAGGTCCGCTGCCTGTTTTGCGTCCGCCGCTAACAGCATGGCCGTGATAACAGATGCCATCGGGTAGCAGGAAATACAAATCAGGATATTGAAGAGCCAGGCGCTGTGCTGCTGCGCGATCAGTGGCCAAATAACAGCGCGAAAGGCGCGGCAACAGTTCAGCGGGAGCCTTGGTCAGCCCGTTGGTCATCTTCAACACTTCGCTTAGTCGACACTGCAAACCCGTTTCCGGACCAATGGCTGGTTCCCGTGTAGGAGCCGATGCGAACTCGCTGCCGGGTTCAGGATGGACAAGAAATGTTGCGCGGCCATCCAGATCGCCACGCATCAGGTCAATCCCTTTTTCCGCTTCGTTCCAATGATGAACTACAACGTATTCCAGTTCTTCATGTAGAAACTCTTCAGCAGCCTTTTCGTACTGGGGGTCCACTTCCACGAAGTCGGCCAGCACACCGGCGGGCTTCAGTTCCTGCGCCTGCCCACGCTCCACTGCCGTGAATAAGCGCTTCACCGATTCGGTGGTGTAGGCGCGGTGCGAAAGAATCTCCGCCAACGAATCCTTGCGAGCCTTCAAGCGGGAAACTTCGTTGCGGAATTGATCCAACTGGCGGCGCGATTCCAGCATCAACTGCTTCCGTTCGCCCAATGCCGATTCCACACCCTTGCGCCGATCCCCCAACGATTCCAACTCCATTTGGCGTGACGCAACGCGGTCGTTCATATCTTTGCGCGCGCCATCAATGCGCTGCAATTCGCCGCTGCAAAGTTCTTCTTCTTTCTGAGCCCGGGTACGATCGCGCTCCGTAGATGCCAGATACTCATCCACCTGCGCCAGTTGATTGCGCAAGGTGGACGATTCACCCAGCAGCCGCAGCACTTCGCGGCGAGCCGTTTCAATAGCGCCTTCCCTGCCGCGCAAATCCTGCTCCAACCGAGCACGCTCTTCGTTCTTCAGCCCAAGGCGCTGGCGTGCCGATTCGGTTTCCGTTTCCAGTTGCCGCAAGCTCTGTTCATTCTGTAATGCTTCTTCCGCCAACCGGGACAATCGCATTTCCACCGATTGCGATTCCGCCTCACCCTGCCCAAGCCGCTGTTCAATGGCACCAATCTGCTGGGCTTGCGTTTGAATGCGGCCACTGGTGCGTTCCGTCTCAACACGGTATTCAGAAAGCAGTTTGCGCTTCTCGGTTAGCTGCTGTTCCAGTTTGTAGAACTCTTCCTGCAGCGAGCCCTGTTCCTTTTCTTTCACCTGAACATCGGCAACCAGTTCCGTAAGTGCAGCAGTGGCGGTTTGCAGACTTGCCGACGCTTTGCCTGCTTCGCGATCCAAGGTTTTGAACTTGCCGGCCAACAAACGGCGAAGGTGGGCAACCATTTCGGTTTTCAGTTCTTCCCAACGCTTGGCTTTGGCAGCTTGGCGCTTCAACGAATTCACTTGCCGACCGACTTCTTCCAGAATGTCGAACACCCGCGACAAATTGGCCTTGGCCCCTTCCAACTTCGCCTCAGCCAAACGGCGCTTGGTTTTGAAGCGAGTGACTCCGGCCGCTTCTTCAATCACTGCGCGGCGATCGTGCGGACGGCTGCTAAGAATCTGGCCAATACGGCCCTGCTCAATAATTGCGTAAGATTCCGGTCCCAGGCCCGAACCCATAAAGATGTCCTGAATGTCTCGCAGACGTGCGGATTTGCCGTCTACCAGATATTCGCTTTCGCCGGATCGGAACAAGCGGCGGGTGATGACTACATCGCGTTTCTTGTCCGGCTTATCGGAAGGGATGTTGCCGGTTGGAGCCGCTGTCACAACGTCTGCCCCGGCTGCAAGTTCCAGCACTTCGATCTGTTGTGGGGCAGGCTCAATCCGAGGATCGGTTAAAGTCAATGTGACTGAAGCCATCCCCATAGGTTTGCGATCCCGCGTTCCCGCGAAAATCACGTCTTCCATGCGCGCCCCGCGCAGGCTTTTGGCGGATTGCTCGCCAAGCGCCCAGCTGATGGCATCGCTGAGGTTCGACTTTCCGCAGCCGTTGGGGCCAACAACTGCGGCAACTCCAGAACCATGGAAGCGCATTTCAGTGCGGTCTGCAAACGATTTGAAACCCTGGATTTCTATCTTTTTCAGTTTGAGCAAGGCTTAAGCCCTCTTATTATAAATTTAGGATTCCGGTCTGAAATTCTCTTAAGACGAGAGAGTTTCAGCCGCTCGGGGATGAAGTAATAGTAAACCGGCCAAAGGTAAAAAGCAAGGAGGATAACCACATCTTCTAGTGGTCTTTTTGAAATAGATACAATATGTTGCGGGGTTGGGGCTGAATTGCTTTGTTTGGAATCTGTTACAGGATTGTAGCAAAGGATTGGACGAGAGGTTTCCCGCAAGTTGAAGGAAACTGAGGATCGAGGCCTGTTGGGGGTGGCAGATTATTAACGGATTCAATCTGGATGTCGCAGGTCAAGGGGGTTTCGACTTGGCGGATGGCGGCTAGGCGTTACCGAAATTGCAAGTACTTTACTGAGCCGCGCGGGTCACGGAGCGGACTTTCAACACGGGCTCCCAATCGGCGAAAGGGTAAGTGCAACTCGCCCCCTGCCTCACCTGCCTCCACCGCGCGCCACCACCCCATCCAAGTTCCCGCGAAAAGTCTTAGTATTCGGATGGTCAGCGCCAAGCGTAGAAAGCGAACTGCGGTAAGCTTTCTCCAATAAATCGCGCGCCTCGGCCAGTTCCCCCAGATCCAGCAGCACCAGCGCCAGATTCGATTGACTGCTGGCGATGGAGGGATGGCCTGGCGCAAAACTCGCCTCGTCCGCTGCCAGGGCTTTGCGAAGCAGATCGCGCGCTTCAGCCAGTTCCCCCAGATCCTGCAGCACCGTCGCCAGGTTCGATTGACGTTTGGCGATGGTGGGATGGCCCGGCGCAAAGCTCACTTCGTCCGCTAACAGGGCTTTGCGTAGCAGATCGCGCGCTTCGGCCAGTTCCCCCAGATCCTTCAGCACCATCGCCAGGTTCGATTGACTGCTGGCGATGGTGGGATGGCCCGGCGCAAAGCTCGCCTCGTCCGCTGCCAGGGCTTTGCGCAGCAGATCGCCCGCTGGAGCCAGTTCCCCCAGATCCTTCAGCACAGCCGCCAGGTTCGATTGACCGATGGCGATGGTGGGATGGCCCGGCGCAAAGCTCGCCTCGTCCGCTGTCAGGGCTTTGCGCAGCAGATCGCACGCCTCAGCCAACTCCCCCAGATCCCTCAGTACCAGTTGCGAGGTTCGATTGTCCGATGGCGATGGTGGGATGGCCCGGCGCAAAGCTCGCCTCGTTCGCTGCCAGGGCTTTGCACAGCAGATCGCGCGCTAGAGCCAGTTCCCCCAGATCCTTCAGCACCGTCGCAAGGTTCGATTGACTGATGGCGATGGTGGGATGGCCGGGCGCAAAGCTCGCCTCGTGCGCTGCTAGGGCTTTGCGCAGCAGGTCGCGAGCCTCAGCCAGTTCCCCCAACTCCCGCAGCACCATCGCTAGGTTCGATTGACTACGGGCGATGGTGGGATGGCCCGGAGCAAAGCACGCCTCGTCCGCTGCCAGGGCTTTGCGCAGCAGATCGCGCGCCCCAGCCAGTTCCCCCAGATCCTGCAACAGAATGGCCAGGTTCGATTGACGGATGGCGATGGTGGGATGCCCCGGCGCAAAGCTCGCCTCGGCCGCTGCCAGGGCTTTGCGCAGCAGATCGCGCGCCTCAGCCAGTTCCCCCAACTCCCGCAGCGCAATGGCCAGGTTCGATTGATTAGTGGCGATTTCCGCATGGCCCTCCGGATAGATGGCCTCACAATAGCGAAGCGCGTCCCTGCCCCAGGATTCCGCCAACCAGTAACGGCCCAACGTCCCGTGGTGCCGACGCATGCAATCCGCGATCCCTATCTTGCTCGCTACGGCCACGTCCTCCCGCGCAGCCGTCGACTCCGCATGCGGCAAGACCGCCTCCAATTCCTGGAACGACGCCGTGTCATGAGGGTCCGAACTTCGGCGCATCTCCTTTTCCACCGCCTCCGCCGTCTGCCCCCCAGTTGCCGCACTTTCCGGAAGGTGTCCAACAAAGGCCAAAATCAGTCGATGAGCAACCGGCTCATTCCGCTCATTGCGATCCACCAAGGAGAGCCTATGCAAATCGGCAATCGCCTTCGACAACCGATTTGCCGCCCCAGACCCCTGCCATTGCAAACTGACCAGCAACAGTCGCAACGGAACCGGCGTGGGGGCTAGGTGCGCCATCACCCCCAGCAATTCTTTACCGTCGGCACTAGCCAGATTCCAACTCACCTGGAACGTTGCGGCCACATTCCGCTCGTGCCCGGTGGGAAGTTCATCCTTGTATTCGCTAGCGAACTCCTCCAGCGCACCCATGTGGCCGGTCTCCGCCAACTGTTGGCGCACGTTCGCAATGGTCAAGTCACCCCGCAGATTCAGGTAGCTCTGCAACAGTTCAAGCGCCAACGGAAGTCCGCCCACATCGTTAACCAACTCCTTTGCTTCCGCATCAAATTGGCGGACACCGGAGTTGAGCAAAGCCAACCCCTCCTCCGGAGACAAGTAGGGCAGTGATACCTGGGGATGCTGAGTCAGGTCGCGCCGACGCGTTGTAACCAACACATGGATGGTGCCAGTGGGAGGCAGCCATGGCCGCAGCGGCAATTGCTCCGGAAAATTGTCCAACACAACAAGGATGGGTTGGCGTTGGCCCAGGGCGCCCCAAACCATTTCCACGCGGTCGCGTTCCGGAAGCTTTTCATCCACTTCCACTTTGGCGTTGGTGGAAAGAATTTGGATCAGCCGGGGAATGCCCTGGTCCGCTTCCACCCAGAAAACGCCGCCAGGATAGTGATGGTTGAAGCGATGCACGTATTCCACGGCAAGCTGCGTTTTGCCCAGTCCACCAGCACCATAGACAACGCCCACGCCCTGCACGATGCTGGTTTTGCCTTGGGACAACTGATCGAAGACGGTCCACAGCGGCTGAACGCGGCCGATGAATTTATCGCCCAATGAGCGATGTGGCATGCGGTGCAGTGCGGGCAGGCCCGTTACGGGAGGCAAGGTGGTGCGGTCTGTTGGCGGCGCGGTATCGGGGCGCGGTGTGCCGCCCAGGCCTTTGCAGATCTTTGGGTAGTGGAGTTCAAACAGCGCCGTGGTGGAGACGTCAATTGATTGGCGGGGCTTCAGGAATCGTGGCAGTACGCAGGGTTGCAGCATTAGTGGGAGCATCTTCCGCTCTACGGAGGCGGGATCGTCCGCCATGGTTGAGGTGCGCTCCAACTCCACCCATTTGGATCGCACAAAATCAGGCGAGAGGATGGCTACGAAAAACTCGCATTCATCGATGCCCTGCTCCAGCGTGGTGACAAAGTTGTCGCCCCATTCAATGGACTCCTCGTCGAAAAAACAGGTGACGCCGTCGCGCACAAGGCGGCGATGCAATTCGCGGACAAATGGCTTGTCCTTACTGCTGTGACTAAGAAAAACGAGGGCCATAGTTTTGGGTTACTGGCAATAGGTTATCTCAAATCAACCGGCCATTTCACATACTAGAGACTGTGAGCGATGGATTACCGTTCCATCGCTCATAAAATGCTATATTGTGAGCGATAGACATAACTTCTATCGCTCATGACCTGGAACTGGCAAAGACCCGATTGGGCAAATTTTACGTGGGACGCGGCGCTCCTCCGCAAAGCTGAAGAGCGCTTTCTGCTCGGCAGTGGCATGTTCACCGGTGCCATCAAACATTTGGACAAGCTGGATCAGGAGCAATTGACGATTGAGGCAATTAGCTTAGAGGCGCTCACAACTTCAGAAATCGAAGGCGAAATTCTGGATCGCGCGAGTGTCCAGTCCTCTATTCGCAAGCAGCTTGGCCTCGGAACGGACCATCGCCGTGTGAAGCCAGAGGAGCAAGGGATTGCCGAAATGATGGTGAACTTGTTCCGCACGTCCGCTGATCCGCTGTCAGAGGAAACGCTTTTCGCGTGGCACCGGATGCTGACAAATGGGCGGAATGACTTAAAGGACATCGGACGGTATAGAACAGATGTCGAGCCGATGCAGGTGGTTTCGGGTGCGATCTACTCACCGAGGGTACATTTTGAAGCGCCGGGCTCTTCAAAGGTTCCGAAGGAAATGGCGCGGTTTGTGAAGTGGTTCAACCGCACAGCTCCATTGGGGCGTGATCCACTTCCCGCTGTGACAAGGGCCGGAATCGCACATCTCTACTTCGAATCCATCCACCCCTTCGAGGATGGCAACGGGCGCATTGGCCGCGCCATCTCGGAGAAGGCGCTGGCGCAATCGGCGGGACACCCCACGCTCAGCGCTCTTGCCGCAACGATTCTGATTCGGCAGAAGTCTTATTACAAGGCGCTCGAAGCTGCGAACAAGGACAACAACCTGACAAGCTGGCTCTGCTGGTTCGCAGAGATCACCATAGAAGCTCAACGGCGAACGGAAGTTCGCGTTGAATTCCTGATCGACAAGACTCGTCTTCTCGACCGGATGCGCGGCCAACTCAATCACCGCCAGGACAAGGCACTATTACGGATGCTCCGGGAAGGGCCAGAAGGTTTCAAGGGTGGGCTGAGCGCCGGAAACTATGTCACCATCACCGGAGCATCACCCGCAACCGCGACGCGTGATCTTGCAGATCTTGTCGAGAAGAAAGCACTCATTCGGACCGGGGAGAGGCGTCAGGCTCGCTATGATGTGGCGATAGGCCTACGAACTGTTCAGCCGGTGAAAATCGACAAAGAGGGCAATCTAACTTAGAATTGAACAAACGTCCGTTCAAACCGCAGAACCGTGGAGTTTGTGGTGCGCCAATCGCTACTATTATTTGGGTTCGACAGTATCAATTACCAAAATCCAAATCCTACTTGCGGCGGCGAAGTTTTGCATTTCCTGTATTATTAGAACGTGTTTAATAAATTATTGGTATTTTCATTCCTGGCTATTTTGTGTGTTGGCGCAGGGATCGCCCAAACGCCGACGATTACCGTTAGTGTTTCGCATATTGTTTTCAATGCCGCAATTCGAGGCCCGAGGCTGGTTCAGACGATCCGAGTTACTTCTAGCGTGCCGGGAGGTTTTTACATTAACGTCTCAAGCGGTCCGTGGCTGTTTGCGCCCCAGGATGATCTAACTACTCCGGCCACGGTAACAATTACGGCCGACCCCCGGGGATACCTAAACCCAACTGCTCAAGGCGGGTTCCTGACTTTTGTCGGTTTTGGTCCGCTTGCAGGTGCCTTTGCTACGGTCACTGTCACGATGAATGTTGCAACAGTGGGTGGCGGTTCGGGCGCGCCAATTTGGGGTGGCCCCGTCACTCAAACCTGCCAACTCGGGCCTGTGAATTGCCCTCTTCCTTTCACCTTGTTTAACGGGACTGGTACCGGCCCAATAACTTTTTCACTTCATAGCGGGAGACTGCCAACAGGGATGTTCCTAGATGGTTCTAACGCTTATGTTGTACCATTCCCTACCGGTGCAGGCGTTTTCACTTTCCGAATCAACGCCACGGACACTCTACATACCTCTGTTTCAGATCTTTTTACGGTTACAGTTCTGGATATTATTAATTCAGGACCCCAAACCTTCCTCACAACCTCCCTACCAAATGGGACGAATTGCACTCCATATTCCGCCACGATTTTATCCACAGGCGGAAACCCACCATACCAATACTTCTTAAACAATGACGGACCATTGCCTCGTCCGTTGACGCTGAGTAATGCGGGTGTAATTTCGGGCAATGCTTTCCATGAAGGCGTCTACCCAATTTCGATTACTTCACTCGATTCTTATTTGCCGCCGCACGTTGCCTCGCGAACGTTCAGTTTGGGTATTCTACCTTGCGGCCCACCCCAACCACTGGTGATCTCCACGCCTGCGCAGATTCCTATTGTAAGCTGTGCAACTGTTAGCCTTCAGTTGGCCTCCACAGGGGGCATTGTAAGGGGCATTGCACCATATACTTGGAGCGTTGCTTCAAATTCGACACTGCCCGCAAACCTTACACTTACATCTTCAGGCTTGCTCTCAGGTTCGTCGATAGCTCCAGGGATCTATACTTTTAATATTGGTGTCAAAGATCTAACATTGCTCGAAACCGCGACTACTAAGACATTTACGCTTGAAGTGACGAACTGCCAGCAGCCCCCTCCGCTGGCGATAACTACGGTTTCTTCTCTACCAAGCCAATCGGTTTGTTCCAACATGCCGATCCAGCTTGTAGCCACTGGCGGTCCGGTACCTGTATACTCCTGGTCGATCACTAGCGGTGCGTTACCTCGACCTATGACGCTTTCCCAAGCTGGGTTGATTAGTGGCATTCCCTACCATGCAGGTGTCTACAACTTTATTGCGCAGGTCCAAGATTTGGGGTCTGCAAGGTTTTCACGTCCCTTCACTTTGACCGTCAGCTCCTGCGGTGCTTCGGAAGCTGTTGAGCCTTAGGACGTGTGCATCAGGCTCTGTTTGTGAAATCTTAAGGCGTCCTTAAACCTTGACTGCACTCATCCTCTCCGGTGGTGGAATGTTCGGCGCCTGGCAGGCTGGGGCTTGGCAGGTTTTGCACCAGAAACTGCCCAAGCCCGATTGGGTAATCGGCGCGTCCGCCGGATCCTTAAATGCCTGGGCGATTGCCGGTGGGTTGGACCCACAGGTTCTCATCGACCGCTGGTTGAATTTGAATTCTTACGGGGAACTTCACTGGCGCATCCCCACCGGTTTAACCAGCAGCTTGCTTGACCCATCAGCAGTTTGGGCTGACGTGGAAAATATTTATTCCTTGTGCAAACCGAAGACCAACATTGGCGTAACCATGACGCGGCTGCCCGGCTTGCAGGTGGAAATGGTCACCAATGAACAGATCACAGTGCGCCATCTGATGGCGTCCTGCGCAGTTCCGGGTTTATTTCCGCCAGTGGAAATCAATGGACATTGGTATTGGGATGGCGGCTTAATGGACGGCCTGCCGCACAGCTTTGGGAGGGCAGTAGGAGCGAAACGATTAGTCTGCTTGAATGTTTGGGTGGGTCTACCTTGGTGGTGGAATTGGAAAGGAAGCTTGCTTCATAGTATCCAGCGGTGGCGGCAGAGGGACGTTCCATATGACACCGAAATTGAATCCACAGCTGATTGGATTTACCTGGCTCCACCGAAAATGCCCGGTACATTTCGCGATGCTGCTGTTTGGTCCAGGGCCAATGCGGAGCAGTGGATAGAGGAAGGCAGAAAGGCAGGGGAAAAGGCGCTAAAGTTATTATGAACGCGCGGTTCGCCGTGGGTGCGCATCCGTCGCATCCGTAATTTGAATTGCAATTCGTTTCCACAAATGAGTAGTATAGAAACCTTGGAGATACTGGATGCGGATTGATCCTTTGCATTTGCTATGCGCTTTCTTGATGACGCCGCTCTGCGCCCAGCAGCCTTCGCTCGCGGTAGTCGAAAAAAAGGCCGGATTTGTGGCCTTCTACTCTGTCAATGGTGAGCGGCTCAGCGAAGTCAAAGTGGGTCGAAATCCGCACGAAATGGCGTTCTCACTGGACCGCCGATTCCTTTACGTAACGGACAACGGGCTAGTCTGGATGACCGACAAGGGTGAAGGGGACAAGACTATATCAATTATTGATGTAGCGAGCAGGAAGAAGTCTGCGGTAATCGATCTGGGCAACTACCGCCGCCCTCACGGCATGATCGTGCATCCTAAGACAGGGAATCTCATCGTCACGATTGAAAACCCATATGGACTGCTGCTTGTGGATCCCGCAGCGCGAAAGGTACTCCGCAAGTTTGAGACAAAAGGCGAGAGTCCGCACATGGTCCTGTTCGGGCCCAAGTCGGAGACGGCTTACGTGAGCAATTCGAATTCGGGTAACGTTGCGGTGCTCAACCTTGCTACAGGAGTTGTGGAAAAGCTGATCCCCACCGGAAAGAATCCTCAAGGCGGTGTAATGACGCGCGATGGAAAGTGGATTTATCTCACCAACACGGCAAGCAATATGATCTCGGTGATCGATACGGAAAAGCGGGAGGTTGTCGGTGAGATCAAGACAGGCAATGGTCCTGCGCGCATTTTTCTCACTCCAGACGAGAAGACTCTTGTGTACAACCTTCAACTTGGCGAAGGTGTCGCATTCGCTGACGTGTCGTCGCGCCAGCAAGTTGCGGAGGTTCGGATCCCGGGGCGGCCGCTATCGCTTTCGTGCTCGCGTGACAACAAGACCGCCTATCTTGGACTGCAGGACAGCGACAAGATTGCCGTCGTTTCCATACCAGAGCGAAAGTTGATCCGTGTTATTGGCACGCCAATTGGCGCGGGTCCGGACACAGTGGCTCCGCTCGATTGAGTTCAATTAATTCAATCCAGATCATCGTTCTGTTGAAAACCAGCATTTTCCAATTGAAGAATGATCCTGAAACCGAAAAGTGATTCCAATACAAGATGATCCTGAAAGGGCGGGAAGCGAAGTTGGCTGGAATGTCTC
>JAYTTF010000299.1:0-11658 GCA_043745195.1 Bryobacterales bacterium
TGTCTTGGGCGTTGGGCATGGGCGGCCAGCCGCGCAGTGGATTACTTGTTTACAGTGCCGGAAGTAAATAAGAAGCAAATAGCAATCTCAGGACATTCGCGCAATGGCAAGCAGGCATTGATGGCGGCGGCTTTTGACGAGCGCATCGGAGCGATTGCTCTTTCCAGCGGTAATACCGGAGAAGGAAATCCGTGGCGCTATACAACGGATCCTTTTGCAGCTGAATCGATGGAACAAATTACTGGAAACTTTCCGCATTGGTTTCATCCGCGTCTGCGATTTTTTGTGGGGCGTGAAGACAAACTGCCGGTAGATCAAAACTCGATGATGGCGCTGGTGGCTCCTCGCGGGCTGCTGATCGCTTCGGCTTTTTCCGAAGCGCAAGGGAATGCGTTTGGCCACGAACAGGCGTATCGTTCGGCGCGGAAAGTATTTTCTTTCCTGGGAAACTCGGATAATGTCGGGCTTTGGTTACGAGCCGGGGAGCACGCTACTACTGCGGGCGATATTGAAACCTATTTCGATTTTTTCGATGGCGTGTTTGGACGGAAACCGAGGCGTAGGTTTGAAACGTTTGTGCATGGTTATGATTTTGAGGAGTGGAAGAAAAGTACAGGTACAATTAGCGCTCCACCGGTAAAGGGGAACAAGATTCAGTGGGCCCTGGGCGAGGAGCCAACATCGGTTCCCTTCCCTGCTGCGACGAAAATCGGACCGGCGGGGATGACCGATGAAGGCTGGCTGGGTATTTTGTACAAACGGCCCTTGAGTGGGACGAAAATGCGCACCGCCGCGGTATCGTTCGGTGATGACTTGAAGGCAGATCTCTTTCTGCCGCCAATTGGACAAACTACTGGTAAGCTTCCAGTGGTGATTTGGCTGCATTCATTCAGTTATGCAACAGGATATTCCCGATACGCAAGAGTGCCGTTTGAAGAATTGACTGGGCGTGGTTACGCTGTATTGGCATTCGATCAGATCGGCTTTGGAACCAGAGGGGAACATGCGCGCGAATTTTACAGACGCTACCCTAATTGGTCGCTGCTGGGAAAAATGGTGGCCGATACGCGTGCGGCAATTTCGGCGGTGGCGGCATTAGATGAGATCGATGCCGGCCGTGTCTTTCTTGTGGGCTATTCTTTGGGAGGCAAAGTTGCGGTATGGACCGCGTCGTTGGATTCACGCGTGAAGGCAATCGTATCCATTGCGGGTATCACTCCATTGCGCGAAACTCTTGCCGACGGGCCGATTGAAGGGATCCGGCAGTATTCACACTTGCATGGATTGTTGCCGCGCTTTGGCTTCTTTCTAAATTCGCCGCGGACGTTGCCGGTGGATTACGATGATTTATTGCGAGCAGCCGCTCCTCGCCGTGTGTTGCTGATTGCTCCAGAGTTGGACCGCTATGCCGATACACCAGCCATTCGAAGAATGGTCGAAGGCATGGAACATGTGAGTTTGGAAACGCCAGAGGATTTCAGCCGTGTTCCGGAATCCACTCGAAAAATTGCATTCGATTGGCTGGATAAAGTTCGTTAACCTAAAAACGGCAGTTGAGTTGGTAACAGAACAACGAAATGGCTAAAAACAATTGGACTTGCCGTCATAGGATCAGCGCAATAGCATCACCCAAAGAGTAAGACTGAATTGCGTAAAAAAGGTCGCCAAAGGGGACACGGTACCCAGGCCGCTACGCTTAGAGCTCTTAAGGATTTCATTTAGAGTTCTGTTGCTTCAGGCCAGGGAACCATGTCCCCGTTTGGCTCGCGATACCCGGATCTTCGAGACAGTCAACTGCCGTTTCTAGGATTAAGCGGTTGGAGGGGGAATCGACGAAAATCGCCTGGTCCCCAATTCGATTGGTATTGCGCCCTTCGCAAGAACCGTAAATACAAACGCACCCATGGACCAGATTCCAAGACTGACTATCAGTTCAATCCAAGTGGGCACGTACTCGTCAATTCTTCCCCATGGTTCAGGAATGAATCCGGGAATAATTGTACCCAAACCTTTTTCAAGCAAAATCCCAAAGAAAAGCAGCGCACAGGCAAAGTTTCGAGTACCGATACGATTGCGCAGTGGATGAAGAGTAAGAATGAATGTGGCCAGGCAGACCATTGCAACAGAAGACCAGATGAATGGTTTTAGGCTAGCTTTGCCATCCAACCCGAAGTACAAATACTGTGCGCTGAGGGAATGGTGAGTGGGGAAATAGAATTCCTTAAAGAGTTCCGACAAGAGCATGATCAAACTGATTTGCGCGGCAACCGTAACTACTAAGGAAAGTTTCTGGAAAGTGGATTCGCCCACGTCAAAATCTGTCTTTCGTCGAATCACGTCCAGTATCAAAATCATCAAGGCAGGTCCAGCGGCGAATGCCGTGGCTAAAAAGCGCGGT
This sequence comes from Bryobacterales bacterium, assembly GCA_043745195.1. GTDB lineage: Bacteria > Acidobacteriota > Terriglobia > Bryobacterales > Bryobacteraceae > JANXSF01. The sequence goes on from JAYTTF010000299.1 coordinate 2,399, forward strand.
CCCATCAGCGCGTTATTCCAGTAGGGGCGCGACACCAAACCAGCGTACAAGAACGCTGTTACCAAGTGCAAAGAAACAGCCCAGAAAATGGAGAGCATCACAAACGGTACATACTTCTTTTTATCCGGGTGCTTGCCTTGATAGTGCGACAACAGAATATATAGCGGGATGAGAGAGTTTAAAACCAGATAGCCATTCAATACGATGATGTCCCAGGCCAGCATCGACCGTGGCCAGTTTAGGAATCCGATCACTGGAATTGCATGCCAGAGCCGGGCCGGACCACCAACATCAACCACAACAAAACTGATGGCCATCACCACTGCGGATACGGCAACAGCTTCGCCAATGAGAACCGCACGGCCGAAATCTACGTCATGCAAAATGTAAGTCGGCAACACCAGCACTACAGCTGCGGCTGCGACGCCAACCAGAAAGGTGAAGTTGGAAATATACAAGCCCCAGCTAACGTGATCGTGCATGCCTGTAACACGCAGCCCTTCCCGGATTTGGATGGAATAAGCATAAGCGCCCAAGCACATTAGCGCTGTGAGCACTCCCATCCAAAGATGATAGGACCGGCTACCAGTGGTAACTTCTTCCAACACATCGCGAAAAAATTGCTTTGCAACTCTGGGTTCTATCATTCATTTAGTCCATGTAATACCAGAATTTCGGTTCGGTTCCCAAATCTTCTTTCAGACGGAACACTTTCTTGTTGGCAAGAATCCAACGAATCTCACTGTCAGGATCGAGCAGGTTTCCGAATACTCGGGCACCAGTTGGACAGGCTTCAACGCAGGCAGGATTTTTCCCGTCTCTGGAGCGTTGAATGCAAAAAGTACATTTTTCCACGACACCCTTCTTGCGAAGACGATTGCCCAAGTAATGCTGATTGGGATTCACTTCTTCTTCGGGAACCTGCGGATCGGCCCAATTGAATCGGCGAGCATCATAAGGACAGGCGGCCATACAATAACGGCACCCAATACACCAGTTGTAGTCGACCACCACAATTCCATCTGGTTCCATCCAGGTTGCGCCAACCGGGCAGACATCCACACACGGCGGATTCTGACAATGGAAGCACTGCGTGCCCATATAGAAATGACCAGCAGCCGGAACATCGTGGAAAAAATCGTCATGCGATTTTTCGAAGTTCATTTCCCCTTTGGTGTGTTCGTGGATGCGAATATATTGCATGTCACTCACGCGGTCCTGATTATTTTCCTTGATGCAAGCGCGTATGCAATCCATGTACCCGCGGCACTTGGACACGTTGAACGCATACCCATAAAGCACCTTGTCGCGCGGAGCCTGGTCAGAAACGCGGATTTGCTTACCGGTATGCAGTTCGTGCGATCGCTCCAAACGCTGCACAGTTTTCTTCTTCTCATCGTCGGTCATCACCTGGTAGTTGCCCTGAAAAAAGCTCTCCCAATCCAGTTGTGCAGTCTCTTTTTCTGCTGCCGATGCCATTGGCGAACAGGATGTGGAAAGCAATCCCATGCCTGCCACCAGCGCACCGGTTAGTGTTACAGTTGCCTCGCGGCGATCCATGGATCGATCCATTAATTGCTTAAGTCCCGAGGTGCCCGTGCCATTTTGTTTCGGCGCAATATTATTCAGAATTGGGAACAGATCGGGCTTCATCGCTTCCCCTCCCCAGGATTTTCACGCGTTGCCGGTAACCGCGAATCCAACTTCGGCCGATGTGGGTTGTGACAACCCGCGCAACTGAGTACAACGCGTGGAGGCGCCCATCCTCCCAATCTTTTTCCGTGAGCTCCGCCGGCCCAATCCTGCAACTGCTTACTATGGCATTGGCCGCAAACCTGGTAGGAATGATTCATATTCACGCTTGTTCCATTTAACGTCATCAATTCTTCCATCGTCCCTTCGCCGTGGCAAGTCTTACATGTCATGGTTTGTTGAGGCGCATGATCCAAGGGAATGCTCCAATGCGCTTTTTTTCCTTCCTTGGCACTACGATTCACCAACATCGCCAGCGAATTATTGTGACACCGGCTGCAAGGAAACCTTTCGATTTTGGGAGTTCTCGTGGCTACAAAGAAATCAGGCAACTGCTGGAACCCCTCTGCCTTCACTCGTTCCACACGATCCAGATGTGGCTCATCAGTCACCCCAGCATTGGAATTAGGCTCAGTTGCTTCGCGCACGCGATCCAGAAGAGCCTGTTCAGGATGCTTCTGGCCACAGGAAACAAACAGGCAAATTGCAACAATGTGTCGCAGCCTCATGCTATGGTTCCTTTGCGGCATGGCACTGCCTGCAATTCACTCTGTTGGGATGTGAAGTGCGAACTTCCTTTGGAGCTGACGGTCCTGCGTGACAGGCCAGGCAATTATTTCGCATGTCAAGACTATGAGGAATTGGTGGTGGACTTCCTGGCATGGCTGACCCATGAATGGCCGGTGGCTTCTCACCCACAAATGAGGTTGCTCGAAATGGTGGCACGTTCTCCTTGGCAACATGGCACTGCTTACAGTTGGATAGTTCCGGATGAGGCACTACGGGGGCGTAGGCCTTCAGCATTGGGATAAACTCGCCTTCGGCATGGCAGGCAAGACACCCTTTGCCACCAAATCCCTTTTCATCGAAAATCTGATGGGGAATCACAGGTGGTGCGCCGTTGAAGGCGCGGCGCGAGTAGTGCTGTTCCAGAGTTCTGGTTCCCTGGGTGTCTTGAGACTTCAGATAGGTGAGCGCCCGCTGGGCACGACGAAACACACCCGCTTCGATGGGAAGCGCGGGAACCTTGGACGATCCAGCAGGCGGCAGCGCGAGTGGTTGTTTTTCCGCGCGCAGACTTTCGCCAACTACGACGACGGCCGCAAAGAACAATAAAGAGACAAACGCAATAATTGTGACTCGCCGTTTCATGCGCTAAGCCCGTTCCACACGAACAGCGCACTTTTTATAATCAGGCTGCTTTGAAATAGGACAGAAAGCATCCAAAGTAAGCTCGTTGATCAACATGCTTTCATCAAAGAACGGTACGAATACCATTCCTTGGGGAGGTCTGCCTCGTTTGTCTATCGCGACAGGCAACACCAGGGACCCGCGCCGGGAAGTGAGTTTCACTTTGTCGCCATTGCGAACGCTAAGCGCCTTTGCATCTTCGGGATGAAGCTCCACATAGCCGTGCGGCATGGCTTGATGCAAAACAGGCACGCGTCGGGTCATAGATCCAGTGTGCCAATGCTCTACAACTCGGCCGGTGTTCAACCAGAAAGGAAATTCTTTGTCGGGCGATTCGGGCGGTGGTTCGTAGGGGCGGAACCAGATCCACGCGCGCTTGTCCGGCTTACCGTAAAAGTTCCAATCGTCCCGGCCATTGGGGTTGTAACCAGCAGTAGCCGGATCGTATTTCCTGTTGTAACGCCATTTGGTCTCTTTGCCATTCACGTGCGGCCACATTACGCCAGGGTTCTTTTTTAGGTCCGCGTACGAAGCCATGTTGTGTTGCGGACCAGCTTGGAACTTGCCGTACTCCTTCCAAATTTCTTCAATATGGTTTTCATATTTCCAAGGGAACTCTTTTGTAAATCCCAACCGGCGCGCCACTTCAATCAACTGCCAGGTATCGCTCATCGCCTCGCCCGGGGGTTTCAGCATCTGCTCAAAATGTTGCGTCCGGCGTTCACTATTTCCGAACATTCCTTCCCGCTCAATCCACATTGCAGAAGGCAGGACAACATCTGCAATTTCGGTAGTAGGGGTGGGGTACACATCGCTAACAACTATGAAACTGGAATCCTTTTTCGCCGCATCACGGTAACGCTTTAGCTTGGGCATGGTAACCATGGGATTGGTTACTTGAATCCACATAAACTTGATTTCTCCGCGGTCCAACGCGCGGAACATTTCCACCGTGTGGAAGGTGGGCTTGGCAGGGATGCGTGCCAAAGGAACGCCCCAAATTTCTGCTGCCATCTTACGATCATGCTCGTTGGTAACTTCGCCATGAGGCAGACGATTGGTTAGTGTCCCAACTTCCCTAACGGTGCCGCAAGCGCTTGGTTGACCTGTTAGCGAAAACGGAGAATTTCCGGGTGTGGAGATTTTTCCCAAAAGAAGATGAATGTTGTAGACCAGGTTGTTGATCCAAGTCCCGCGCGTGTGCTGATTGAAGCCCATGCACCAAAAGCTGATTACCTTGCTCCGCGGATCACCGTACAACGAGGCCAGGTAACGAATGTCCTTAGCCGAAACGCCGCAAAGTTTCTCCACTTTTTCAGGCGAGTAATCGGCAAGCATAGCCTTGAATTTGACGAAGTCAATCGTCTCCATTTTTTCTTCAAATTTGAAGTTGTCTTCCAGACCGTATCCTATATTCGTTTTCCCGGTATGGAAGCTAACATTGTTTTCTATGAACGTGCGATTTTCCCAGCCGTTACGAAGAATCTCGTAACAAATTGCATTGGCAATCGCCAGGTCCGTTTGCGGCTGGAACAGGATGGAACGGTCTGCGGCGATGCTGGTGCGGGTGGAGCGGGTTGCCAAATCGATGATCTTCACATCCGGATTCTTCATGCGCCGGTCCAACATACGCGAAAACAGCACTGGGTGCATTTCCGCCATATTGTTTCCCCACAGCACGTAGACGTTGGCATGCTCAATGTCTTCGTAGCAGCCCATTGGTTCGTCTAAGCCGAAGCTGCTCATGAATCCAGTAACAGCGCTTGCCATGCACAGCCTTGCATTCCCTTCTACGTTGTTCGTTCCAATGCACCCTTTGAAAAATTTGCTAGCTACATATCCATCGGGAATTGTCCATTGTCCGGAGCCATAAATTGACACAGCATCTTTACCTGACTTGGCAATGGTTTCTTTCATCTTTGAAGCAACCAGATCCAGCGCTTCTTTCATAGGAACGGGAACCAGCTTGCCGTTTTTGCGAACCATTGCAGTCTTCAACCGATCCGATCCGTACAGCGCCATCACCGAGTGATACCCTTTGACGCAAGCCAGCCCCTGGTTAACTGGACTTGCTGGATCGCCCTTCACTGCAACGGCGCGGTTATCCTTAATGCCTACCAACAACCCACAACCGGTTCCACAAAAACGGCAGGGGGTTTTCTTCCAGTCAACACCGGGCAAGTTAGTTTCTACCTTGCTCGCAGCACCAAAGGAAATGCCCGGGAACATAGCCTCAGCAGCACTCATCGCAGCACCAGCCAAGGCCTGTCTAATTACGTCGCGCCTATGCATGAGTTTCCCCGCTAAGTTCACCGCAATAGCCTGACACCAGTGCCATGTTGCCGAATCCGTTCAGAGATGCAATGACTTCTTCCAGCCCCATATCCTGTTCAACAGAAGTAGTGGAAGTTAGTAAAACAAACAAATCCTGATTACTGGCGGGGATTACTTCGCATTCCGGCAAAAGCGACAACGCTTGCAGAAGTTGTTCCCGGCCTCCAGGACGAGGGTATACAAGGTAACTTTTTAGCAGCATGGTTCTGCCGGAAGCAGTGCACATAAATGGCCAAGTTAATCTCATGAAAATGCGCCAGAGCGACAGAGGTGTGGGTTATTTCACCCAGTCTTGAAGGGATATCAATTGCAGGCGGAGGTCGATCAGAGTAGTATGACCCAAGGGTGCCGTGTGCGGGTCTGTGCAGTAATAATCGGGTATGGGCTGTTGTCTGGAATTGTGGTGGCCCAGGAATCTTGAGGTTCTCTTGCAGGCCGTGTTACTGATCCGGCGGGTGCTCCCATCGCGTCGCGAATGCAAAACTGCACGCGCGGAATAACGCTACCAATACCGGTGGCGGAACAACCACAAACCATGATGGCAATTTTGAGATTCCATTTCTAATTCCCGGCACTTATAGGCTTACGGTGGAATCCGTAGCAAGTCGGTGCAAACTGGAATTGAAGTCACGGTAAATGATCGGATTGCTGCGGACGTCGCTATTGAAGTGAGTGACTTGCCGCAAACCGTGACAGTCACTGCGGAAGCCGCAATGCTGACTTACGTTACCTCAACTCACCGAAACTGGCTTACACCTAAATCGGAAGCGATTAATTTCGCAACACCCAGCCCGGTGACGAAACGGCTGGCGCTAACTATGCAGCAGTAAACAACTGGGCCACGGCCAGTGCCAAGGAACACTGTCCATCAAGCTACTGTTTTAAGGTCAATTATCGTCGCCAATAGCCGCGCCGAAATGCGTAGCCTCGGCCAGAGGAATGCCAATTTCCAGGAACCCAAACGGCCCGGGCATGTGGTGGACGCCGCCAGTTGCCCTGCACCCAAATATAATCTCTACCACGCCAGTCCCAATACCCATCGGTCCAAATGTATCCAGGACCAGGAGCATATCCTACGGCTCCATAGCGAGCTGGAGGTGGTGCATATCGAACTCCGTAATGCCCACCGGCGCAAGCCGTGTTGAGGCCCATGGTGAGAGTAAAAGCGGCGGTTAAAAGCGTGTTGCGAATCGTCATAGTTCGCACCTCCTACTAAAACAAACGCAACCGCCAATGGGAAGTTGCGTTTACTTGAGTAACCGTTTTGAGTGCTAATTGCAGCCCTTTCGGATGCCTGCCAGAGCCAGCAACCCAAGCATTGCATAGGTGCCGGGTTCCGGAACGCTGGAGACATTGGCAAACTGTCCCATAGGTGCCTCACCGGACCAACCAATACCAGCGTCCATATTGAATGTGAGAGTAATGGTTGACCCATTGGCAACATTGAGTCCAGTGAAATCGAAATTCCCAGTCGGGAAATTTTAGGCAACAAGTCGTAGTCCATCCGGATGGGATTGTTTGCACCTTCACCGAAACAAGGGACAGTAAAACGAGGAAAGTGCATGGCACCGGACGGGCCGTACACTACAGCCACACGGAAGGACGTCCAGGCGAATCCTGTATTGTTGGTGATCGTTTTTGTAACTGTGTATTCCGTCCGGGCATTTATGCTTGAGCGAAGGCCGAAGTTAAAAAGGAACCCGCTGGAAGGATCGAACGTAAGAATGGATTCCGTAAGGTTCACCGTATTGGGACTGAGCCCTGGGACATTATCGTTGCCAGGTGATGGTGTATTGATAGCACCTGACAGTGTGCCCGTGCCACCGCCCGATACTGGACCAGTGACAGTCGTAAAGTTTGCGATAGACGAGCTTTGAAATCTATTTTCTAAGCAGGTGCTCCAGACCTTCCACAAAGAAATGATCGCCCCACATTACCGATTCATCCACACCAAGGTTCTTGTGGACATGGTAAACGCCGCCCGTAAGAATTCCCTCATATCCACGCTCTTTGCCCAAATGTTTTTCACAAAGGGAGCGCAGGATTCGCAGACCAGTGGCCCAATAGAGGTGACCTTTTATTGGATCGTGCAGAAGACGGGAAAGGCGAAGCATACCGCTGGCGGCAATGGCTGCAGCAGATGTATCCAGCAATTTCCGTTTGCCTGGAGGGGCATTGAAATCCCAAGGTGGAATGCCGTCGGAGGGCGTGTGGGTAATGTAGTAGTCGGTGCACGCTTCTGCAGTAGCCAGAAAGTGTGGGTCACGGCTATACTCGTAGCAAGTTCCAAATCCATACAACGCCCAGGCAAGTCCGCGTGACCAGCAGGAATCGCCGCGAAAGCCCTGCTGCGTGCTTTGGCGAAGAAACTCACCACTCTGGGGATCGAAAATTCCTTCATGCGCAGTGGAGCCATCACCACGAACAAGCACACGTTGTGAGGTCATTGCATGACGCATGGCAATTTCACGAAGCTTTTTGTCACCAGTGGCACGGGCGGCATAGAAAATAATGGGGACGTTCATCATTATGTCGATGAATAAGGAATCGTCACCGACAAACGAACGCAGATATTGCCCCTTTTCGTTGTAGCGCTGAGCCAGCGTTTTACCAGCATCCACAATCACTTTTTCAATCTTTGGCTTGGGATCCAGACGATGCCAGCGGTAGTAAGTGGAGAGGAAGAGAAATCCTAAATCGTGGACATCTTTGTCATTCTTTCGCGGCTCAAGAGGAGTGGAATAGTGGATGGCACGCTCCTTCCAAAATGCAGCCTCCTTGCCGCCCTGCGCCAATTCATGGCGGTGAAACATCCATAACATGCCGGGAAGAAAACCATCACACCAACGAGTCCACGCTGGGCCATCGTGCTTCCATTTGCCGTTTTGCGTATATATCGGATAGAAGTCCGGATGCTTCTCTATCAACTTACGCACTTGCTTTTGGGCAAACTGTAAGGAATCTTCAAATAGTTTTTTGTCGGAATCCAGCTCAAATTGAATCAAGAGTTCAGTCCTCCTGCGGACCTTTTACTAACGTACCATTGGCGGCTGAACATATTTAACTAAATCCCGAAAGGAGATGACATTAAATTTGTTCTCCTTCAGAAAACGTAAGTAGAACTCAAACAGCTCAGGCGGCGTAGAGACCCAATCATGGGCATAGTCCGGCACACCATGAATGGTGAGGACCGCAATTTTTCCATTCTTGGCTCCTAGCAAGGCGGCAACAATCAGGTCCTTGTTATCTTTTCGAGTGGTGAATCCAGGAATCAGCATTGGGTCATCTTTCATAGGATCATAGAGGCGATCTTCACCACCTCTTGCGAACTGATACCCGCGGGCACGTAGCGTTGCGATTGCGGCGGGGCTAGTGGCATAACCAGGATAAGCAAACGTTACCGGACGCGGAGCGCCGAAGCCCATTATTTTTTGTTCGATGTAATCCAACTGCTCCGCCAATTGATCGGGCTTCAGCTTATCAACGTGCTTATGGGTCCAAGTATGATTGGCTACCTCGAACCCCATTTTGTGCAGTTCGGCGATCTGTTCCCAGGTCATGTAATCGTGCTTGTTGGCGAAATCGGGTGGAAATTCGCAGACAAAAAACGTGCCGGAAAATCCGTACTTTTTTAGTAAGGGCGGAACAAAGGTGGCGTGTGTGCTGACTCCATCGTCGAAAGTGAGAATCACTGTTCTATCGGGAATGGGCAGTAAGTCCGCCGCATTTAGAAACGGCATTAGAAGTAAGAAAGCCACACCGCGAAGTGACATTGATTTCACAGATTCCATTCTATGCTCCATTCAGGTTTCGCCAACGGACTCCCAGGTCAAGCTTTTTGCGGCAATATTCAAGGCTACGCTGCATGTGATCCAATTGTTGGGGCCTTAGTGCGCTCATGTATTTTTCACGAACACCATTGAGATCGGCCATCACATGCGGCTTGTTGTAAGGGCTGCCTTGCTTGGCCAGTGCCAGGAAAC
>JAYTTF010000300.1:0-11648 GCA_043745195.1 Bryobacterales bacterium
GGCAAATTGGCTCGCCTTAGCCATGATCCCTTCCGCCACCCAACCCATCTTAGTGATCACCGGCAACGCGCGCCTCGAAGCCGCCCGCTTGCTCCGAAATATAATCGACCCCGTTGTTCACCCGCTGCTCCCCATGCCAACCACCGAAAATCAACTCGGCCAAATGGCACAGGCAAACAATGTCCTCGCCTTTGATTCCGGCCCCTTCATTTCTGACAAACGCAAATCCGCTCTCTCCCGCATCCGTCGCGGAGTCCCCGTGCGCATCCGCGAAATCAATAGGAATCGCAGCCTATACGAAACCATCCATCGCCCCATTCTGATCGCTGCCGATTCCCCGCTCGAAATCGACAGCAATCAGATCAACATCGAAATCAGTCACTGTTTTGAACCTCCACTTAGCCAACTGCTCACGGCGTTGCTCAATCATGTTGTAGAAGTCCTTAGATATCTTGAATCGCCTAGGCCGCCCTGGAAATCAGAAGTCATCGCAGTGCCACAACTCACGGCCCCGGTCGCCGAACCCTGCAAACCATTCACATAAAAAATCACACCGGCTGAAAAAGCGGGAGCGCTCACCGGGCGCGATAAGAAGCAGTCCAATCCAACTCGTAAGATATTTGACAATTGAATAATTGCACGACTCCATAATCTGGATACCGCAAGCCAGTGGGGAAATGGATGGCTGGCACGAGCTACCGTACTTCTCATGAAACCATTGCTTTGCCCTACGCGAGCTGCCAGGCAGCAATTTTTGAGCCTAGAAGCGGCAGTTGACTGTCTCGAAGATCAGGGTATCGCGAGCCAAACGGGGACATGGTTCCCTGGCCTGAAGCCACAGAACTTCTAAATGAAATTCTATAGGGCTCTAGGCGTGGCGGCCTGGGTACCGTGTCCCCTTTGGCGACCTCTTTTACGCACTTCAGTCTCACCCTTGGGTGACCCAACGTTGCTTAGCTCCCACACGGAAAAGTCAATGGTTTTCAGGCTATTTTGTAAGTTCGTTCTTCATAACTGCCGTATTTGGGATTATGATGCAGGCAACCGCGACGGATCGCGCCACCCCGTCCCAGGTAGTATTGTCCTGGATATAGGTCTTGGCCAGTCGCGTGCTTCTAGATGGAATAGAGGATTCCTACAATGAAGCTCTTAAGCCTTTTCTTACTGTTGTCCCCAACGTTTCTCATGTCTACCACAGTTACCTCCGGCCAATTTACCCTTGCGGCTGGTGGTAGGAGTAATTTCACTTTTACGGGTGATAACTTCGATATCACAGGTTTTACCTACCCGGGTAGCTGGCCGATATTTCTATTTCCGAATATTCTCGTCCCACTCGGAACCTCCACCAGTGTAAATGGAAAAGTTTGCGGGTCGGACATAGTCCTTTTGTCCTCAATTGTAAACGGCGACACCTTAAACGGTGCTTATGGAAGGTGTTTTTCTTTCACAGGCCCCAATGTGATATTGAACCCTGGATTAGTCATTGCCGACTTTACATTCGCGGGTTGGCTGTGTGGTGCAGACCTTTTTTTCGGATCATGCTTGGTGGATTTGCCTAATTTGGTTGGATCAGGCCAGGTATTTATAGACATCGCGCAGTTCCCATTTGTTGAGGGCACTCCAAATTCAGTGATCGTGCGTTCTAACACCTATGTCTTTACCCCGGAGCCATTGTCAATCGCCTTAGTCGGGATTGGGTTGGGTCTGGTGGCTCTGGCTAAGTCCAGATTGCGCCATTACCCCCAAGGAGATGGTCGGCCGTCCTTAAGTTGAATGCGAATGGTCACAAAGAGCAGATCAAAAATCACCCAATGGATAGACTTCAAAGTGCTCAATCCGTCGGCAAAAACTTGCTGATTACGCCGCTAATGCTTTGCCTAACGCTTCCAGAAGCAGAGCAATGTTTTCCTTCTTTGAGCCTTCGCCCATCAATCCAATGCGCCAGATCTTGCCTGCCAAAGGCCCAAACCCGCCGGCAATATCAATGGAATAATTGTCCAGCAAGTACTTGCGCACCTTCATGTCATCCTTGCCTTCAGGAATAATTGGCGTGTGCAGCGTCCAAAGCCGATGAGGATTATTCACCAGCATCTTCAATCCCAGCCCTTCCAATCCAGCAATCAATTCCAAATGGTTTGCCTTGTGACGGGCAAATCGAGCCTCAACGCCTTCTTCTGCAATCAACGCCAACCCTTCGCGCAACGCGTAGAACATCGTGATCGGCGCTGTGTGATGATAGCGTTTTTGACCGCCGAAATATTCGTCCAGCAACTTGAAATCAAGGTACCAGGTGCGGTTCGATTCTTGCCGGGCACGCAGCCGGTTCATAGCAGATTCGCTAACCGTGATCGGCGATAAACCAGGAGGGCAACTCAATCCTTTTTGAGAACAGCTAAATGCAATGTCGATTCCTGTTGCATCCACGTTAATCGGCATCGTTCCCAGCGAAGTTACGCAATCGGCAATCACCAGCGCACCAACTTCATGTGCCGCCTGGCAAATAGCATCGCCACTCTGCCAAACACCAGTGGATGTTTCCGCCGTAACATAACCAACCATCGTTGGCTTCTCGCGCAAAATTGCTTCGCGCACTTCCGCATCCGTGAAGGTTTCGCCCCATGGCTTTTCAACCCGCACCACGGTTGCTCCCTGGCGTTTGCCCATTTCTGCAATGCGGTCCGCGAAATATCCCGCAATGAACACCACAAACTTTGTGTCTTCGTGAACGAAATTGGAAACCGCCGCTTCCATACCCGCACTACCGGTGCCGGAAAGCACCATGGTGAATGGATTCTTGGTTCCATAAACCATTCGCAACCAAGGGCGAATTTCTTCGTTGATTTGGAAAAAGAAGGGGTCCAAATGCCCCACAATTGGCTTGGCCATTGCCTCGTAAACTCGCGCCGCTACGGGCGTGGGTCCGGGTCCCAATAGGATCCGATGAGGAGGGTTTATATGTGGAATCGAACTAGACATAACCCTTTCAGTGTAACGTGAAATGAGTGCCCGTCTATTTACCGGTCGATGAACTGATTCGGCCCATTCTCAATTCATTAAAAAAACACCGCAATCTGGTTCTCGAAGCGGCACCTGGAGCCGGGAAAACTACGCGTGTTCCTCCCGCTTTGCTTGCCCTGACAAACAAGGAAGTTTGGGTGCTGGAACCGCGCCGCATCGCTGCCCGTATGGCCGCCCGCCGCGTCGCTTCAGAAATGGGTGAACCCGTAGGACAGACCGTTGGATATCAAGTTCGATTTGAAGAAGTGGCCGGCCCAAAAACGCGCCTCCGCTTTCTTACCGAAGGCATCCTCACCCGGCGAATGCATTCCGATACGAAACTAACTTCCGCCGGTATTGTAGTGCTTGACGAATTTCATGAACGCCACATGGATGCCGATCTCGCGCTTGCCCTTCTGCTCAACTTGCAACGCACTGCGCGCCCCGATCTGCAATTGCTGGTGATGTCCGCCACTCTCGATGCAACGCCAATTGCAGAGCACCTTGAGTGCGAAATCATCCGAAGTGAAGGGCGTATCTTTCCCCTCACCGAACGATGGACCCCATACTCCAATTCGCGATTGGACGAACAAGTCGCTACCGCTGTCAGTTCGCTTGAACCCTCCGGCGATACTCTGGTTTTTCTTCCAGGTGCAGCCGAAATCCGGCAGGCCGAACGAGCAGTTGCCGCAATCGCACGCAGCCGCAATTTGCTGGTTCTGCCCTTGCATGGAGACCTTTCCCCGGCTGAACAGGATCGTGCTGTTGAACCAGCGTCTTCCAAAAAGTTGATCCTCTCCACAAACGTCGCCGAAAGTTCCATCACCATCGACGGACTTACCACGGTGATCGATAGTGGCCTTGCTCGCACCGCATTCGATTCGCCATGGACCGGCATTCCAGAACTTCGTGTGACGCGCATCAGCCAAGCCTCCGTTCGCCAACGAGCAGGCCGCGCCGCTCGCACAGGGCCTGGAACTGTGATCCACCTTTATACAGGCGAGGATTTCGCGCGACGTCCGGCGCAGGATGTGCCTGAATTTTTGCGACGCGAATTGTCCCAACTCCTGCTCGATCTGGATGCCCTACAACTGGACATCGACAAACTTCCGTGGCTTGCCGCCCCACCGCAGGATCATGTGAAGGCTGCACGGGAATTGCTGAATCGGCTTGGTGCCTTTGGTCCAACGGGTCGCAGGATGGCTCGACTACCGCTCCCTCCTCGTCTGGCAAAACTTGTGGTTGAAGCCGAATCACGAAATGCCGCTTATGATGGTTGCCGAATCGCTGCCGCGCTTTCCGCTGGAGAACGTCTGAATAGTCGAGGACACCAGGCTGCGCCAAGTGATCTGCTTTTGTTGATCGATCAGGATTGGCAATATCGAACTCGCCAAACCTTCGAGCAAGTCAAGCGAGCCGCCGGAGTTCGCGACCAACGCCATTCTGAGGATGAGGCGCTGCTGATGGCGACACTGGCCGCATTTCCAGACAGGCTGGCTGTGCGCAAAAGAACGGGCGAATATACTTTGGCAGGTGGCGGATCGGCACGCTTGGCTGCCGAAAGCGCACTCGAAGGCGAAGCGCTGATTGTTGCCGTTGACGTTGAAGAACGAAAGGACAAAGGGCTCCCGCTGATTCGTCTGGCAAGTAAGGTGCAACCCGAATGGTTGATTGATTTGTTCCCTGATCAGATTGTAGAGACCTCTGGTTTGGAATGGAACAAATCGGAAGAACGTGTGGAAGCCCGCAGTTCGTTGGTCTATGACGGACTCACGATTGAGGAATCGCGCAGTGGCGAAGTGGATGCTGAAGGTGCTGCTCGTCTACTAAGCACAAAGGCATTGGAAGCCGGCATGCCCCGATTTGTAGGCGAGGACATTTGGCATGGCTTGCGTGCCCGTCTTTCATTCGCATCGGTCCACCTTTCCTTACCCCCGATGGACGATGACTTCCTTCGGCCTTTGATTGAAAAGTGTGCCTATGGTCTAAAGAGCTTCAGCGAACTAAAGAGTGTCCTGGCAGATGGTGGCTTGCTGCGGACCGTGCTGCAAGGATTCCCAAACGATGTCGCTCGCCGCTTTGAAGACTTTGCCCCGGAACGATTACGGTTGCCTTCCGGCCGCACAGCAAAGGTGGAATATGCCGATGGCCAACCGCCATGGGTCGCATCTCGATTGCAGGATTTCTTCGGTCTAAAAGAAACCCCACGAGTAGCTGGAGGCCGCGTGCCAGTAGTTGTGCATCTGCTGGCCCCAAATAAGAGACCGGTACAAATGACTTCCGATCTAGCAGGTTTCTGGCAAAGGCTATATCCGGAAGTTCGCCGGGAATTATCCCGCCGCTACCCGCGTCACGATTGGCCGGAAAGCCCTTCGTAGATCAGCAATTCCATTCATCGATTGGATAGAAGATCAGGGTATCGCGAGCCAAACGGGGACATGGTTCCCTGGCCTGAAGCAACAGAACTCTAAATGAAATCCTATAAAGCTCTAATTAGGTTGACGGTAGATAACAGATTCATTCGAACCAGCTCAATATTTGGAAACCATCAAAAAATATCCTCGGAGCCCCAATCCACCCCCGATTCTCCAACCCCCTCAACCCCCATCACCATCGAAAAATAAAAACATTCCCCCCGCAATCAACACCTTCCACCAACCCATAGTTCGGAATCGCCACCCCATACTGTACTCTGTAATCAGAAAGAACAACTCGCTGGCCAGCAAGCTTTCTTCCGGTAAGTCCGCGCGGTATCCAAATAATAAATCGAGGCTCGGTCGTTCCATCTTCTAAACACTTCAAGCCAACCGATTGGGCACTGGGAAGCTTAGCTGTAATTCAGCCAACTACCGTGGGGGTAGGGATGTGAGGGAACTTGAAAACGGCCGATCTCGTTTTAAGGCCGACGTTTCAGTATTCACGATAAAATAATAGACATCATGTACAAATTTCTGAAACAGCGCCTTCAACGCCGTGACCTCTCGAAAGGCACCGCTCTGGCCGCTTCACCAACTTTGAAACTGCGAGCAGGAGACGTGTTGCCCCCTCGGGTTGTCTAATGCCTTGCTCCCAATTCCGCAGCGTGCCAGAGCCAAGCTCTGTGCGGACGCAAATTGAAATGATACCGAATGCGGTATCATAGCATGTGTGGCTGCCAGTAAAATACTCCAGAAAATGCGCAAGAATCAGATGGGTTGGCGCATTGAGGAATTACAGAAGGTGGCGGAAGAACATTTCGTTGATTGGCGCAGGCCCGGCCGTGGTGGTAGTCACGTGATTTTCAGCGCTCACGGCGTGCGAGAAATTGTGTCGGTGCCAGCCAAGCGGCCAATTAAGCCGGTCTACATCAAGCACTTTTTAACGCTGATCGACGCCATTGGAGATATCAGAACAAAATGAAAGCAAGTACAAATCTAAATCTTGACAAGTATCAGTTCACCGTTCGCCCCCTGTCGAAGGATGAGGGTGCCGGCTACCTAGTGGAGTATCCGGATGTACCGGGATGTATGTCTGATGGTGAGACTATCGAAGAGGCGATCTCGAACGGCCGGGAGGCCCTCCGCGATTGCATGGAAGTATTTAAGGAGTTGGGCCGCAAGCGACCGCAGCCCACAGTCGCGGCGGCTCAATGGCGTCAGCGCGTGCCACGGACTCTCTATTCGAAGTTAACAAAGCAGGCAGAAAACGAAGGCGTTAGTATCAACAGCCTGGTAACAGCAATCATCGCCGAAGCGATCGGAACAAGGCAGACAGCAACTCAAAAGCTCGGATAAGCGTGCCACGCGGCGCGTTCGAGTTCAAATCGATGCCAGGTGGCTTCGGACTGCGCCGCGCAACCTACTGAAATGGCTTGGGTGTATTGTGAAAAGCTTTGTCTCCCCAGCATGGATTCGAACCAGCTTAATATCGGGCAACCTGCCAGATCGGGCCGATATGCCTTTCTTAAAATATCCTCGAACCCCTCAACCCCCCTCGATTCTCCAACCCCCCTCCACCCCCATCACCACCGAAAAAATAAAATATTCCCCCCGCAATCAACACCTTCCACCAACCCATAGTTCGGAATCGACCCTCCATACTGTACTCTGTAATCAGAAAGAACAACTCGCTGGCCAGCAAGCTTTCTACCGGTAAGTCCGCGCGGTATCCAAAGAATAAATCGAGGCTCGGTCGTTCCATCTTCTAAACACTTCAAGCCAAACGGTTGGGCACTGGGAAGCTTAGCTGTAATTCAGCCAACTACCGTGGGGGTAGGGACGTGAGGGAATTTGGAAACGACCGATCTCGTTTTAAGCCCGACGTGTCATTATTCGCGATAAAGTAAAAGACATCATGTACAAATTTCTGAAACAGCGCCTTCAACGCCGCGACCTCTTCCGAGGCACCGCTCTTGCCGCACTCCCTGGGCTCTTCCGTGGAACAGCCCTCGCCGCTGCACCAACGTTGAAACTCGGTCCCAACCTCTACCAATCCATCGGCGTCAAACCACTCATCAACGCCCGCGGCACTTTCACAATCATTAGTGGATCCACCATGCTCCCCGAAGTGCGCAACGCCATGGCCGAAGCGTCGCAACATTACGTTCACATCGATGAGTTGATGTCCGCCATCGGTTCGCGACTTGCTGAACTTACCAAGGCTGAATTCGGTATGGTGACCTGTGGCTGTTCAGCCGCCATCACCCATGCCACTGCGGCTTGCATCGCCGGAGGAAATCCTGATCTTCACGTTCGGCTCCCCAACCTTGCTGGCTTCGCGAAGGATGAAGTCATTGTTCCTACCCATTCGCGCAACGTCTATGACGCCGCCGTTCGTGCTGTTGGCGCCAAGATCATTGAAGCCGGCACCGCTGCTGAACTCGAAGCTGCCTTCGGACCCCGCACCGCCATGGTCTACATTCTCGCCGGACCCAATGCCGATAGCGGCCCTCTTTCCACCAAGGCCATTTGCGAAGTGGCCAAACGTTTCAAAGTGCCCGTCCTGGTAGATGCGGCTGCGGAAATTCTCACTGTCCCTAACGTACATCTGGAACTGGGCGCAACGCTTGTCACCTACAGCGGAGGCAAATGCATTCGCGGACCCCAAACTGCCGGAATGCTGCTTGGGCGCAAAGATCTGGTCCGTGCCGCATGGGTTCACAGTGCACCGCATCATGGCTATGCCCGCGCTTTGAAAATCGGCAAGGAAGAAGCCATCGGCATGTTGATGGCGGTTGAAATGTGGTTCCAGCGCGATCACAAAGCAGAGTGGAACAACTGGATGGCACGCCTCGATTCCATCGCGAAAAAACTCAGCGCAACTCCCGGTGTCACCACATCCATTCGTCAACCAGAAGGCCTCTCCAACAAGACTCCGTCCCTGATCATCCGCTGGGATGCAGCTAAGCTCGGCATCAATGGCCGTGACCTTGCGCGTCACCTGTACTCAACCGAACCACGCATTGCACTACCCACTGGCTTTGAACGCGGCCAAGGTTCGGAAACAGGAATTTCAGTCGTGCCTTATATGATGGCCGAGGGCGACGAAAAAATTGTGGCAGCACGCATTGCCGAAACTCTTGCCAATCCGCCAAAGGCTGCTGCCATTACTAGCGATCCTCCAAGCGGCGATATTTCCGGACGCTGGGACGTTCGCATTGACTACCTGGCTTCCACCTCCGAACATGTTCTGCATCTGAAGCAAAATAGCGGCGGACGAATTGACGGCACCCATCAAGGGGACTTCGTTTCTCGCGATCTTGGCGGCACTCTGGAAGGTGACCGTGTTCGCCTCAACAGCAGCTACAACGAACGTCATGGCGATTCCTTGCAGTTCGATTTCCAGGGTAAACTAACCGGCGATGAAATGAGTGGAACTTTGTCCATGGGTGAATATTTGGAAGCCCGCTGGATTGCCAAGCGTCACCAATTCCGCCGGAGCGCATAAGCCATGAAAATGTTCATATCGGTTCTATTTTTTGCGGGGCTCAGCCTTGCCCAACCCAAGTACGACCTGCTGCTGAAAGGCGGTCACGTGATTGACGCCAAAAACAAAATTAGCGCCGTTCGCGATGTGGCCATTCAAAACGGACGCATTGCCGAAGTAAATGTGAAAATCGAACCCAATACTGCGCGCAAAGTAATCGACGTATCCGGGCACTACGTCACCCCCGGCTTGATTGATATCCACGCGCACGTCTACGCCGGCACCGGGGAGCGTCGATCCTACGCCGGTGATCTGAGTCTTTATCCCGACGCCCATACATTCCGCGTGGGTGTAACCACCGTGGCCGATGCAGGTTGCGCCGGCTGGCGCAACTTCGAGGATTTCAAGGACAAGGTGATCGACCGTTCCCGTACCCGCGTCTACGCATTTTTGAACATCGTCGGTAGCGGTATGCGCGGCGGGCAATATGAAAATAACTTGAAAGATATGGAGCCAAAGCCGGCTGCCGAAATGGCGATGAAGCATAAAGGGCTGATCGTTGGAATTAAAACTGCCCATTACTCGGGCCCCGAATGGACACCCGTAGACAACGCGCTGGAAGCTGCGACATTGGCCAACATTCCCGTGATGGTGGACTTCGGCAGCAACAAACCGGAACGTCCGTTGAGCGAATTGCTGCACCGCAAGCTTCGCCCGGGCGACATTTATACGCATTTGTATTCCGGCCTTCGAGGTGAGCAGACCGAATCCGGCCACCCCAACCCCGCTTTATTCGAAGGCCGCAAGCGAGGAATATTTTTCGATGTTGGTCATGGCGGCGGAAGTTTTTTATGGCGAGTGGCAGTCCCTTTGATCAAAGATGGTTTTTTGCCGGATTCCATCTCCACTGATCTGCATACGGGAAGCACCAACAACGGCATGAAGGACATGCTCAACGTGATGGATAAATTCCTTGCCATGGGTTTGACTGTGGAAGATGTGATTGCCAAATCAACGTGGAATCCCGCACGTGAAATACGGCATGAGGAGTTAGGCAATTTATCCGTTGGTTCTCCGGCCGATGTTGTTGTGCTGAAGCTGGAAACGGGCAACTTTGGTTTCGTAGATATGTACGGCGCGTTAATGCGCGGGTCAAAAAAGCTTAGCTGCGAACTAACCTTTCGCGATGGAAAACTGGTTTACGAGTTGAATGGATTGTCGCGAACGGAATGGAACAAATTGCCCGCAGGCTATGCTTATCAAGGCGATGCAACTTGGGACGAACGGGCGAGAACATTTACCTCCGCAACAAAAAAGCAATAGACGAAATTGGCTATTGACACAACTGAAATATAGGTCCACAGTGGAGGTGAAGTTAGAAGTAAAACGCAGTTCCAAAGTTGTTGACCACTTCCAAAACAAGGAGGTTGAAATAACATAGAACCTGACAACAGAGGGGGCGGCAAAGGCTGATTTCTTCTTAATGGTTACAGCTGGAGTTGGGCGCGACCTTGGCATTGATTCAATGCCCTCGCCATCATACTCCTTGTGATCAACGGAATTCGTGCACGTTCGGATTGCGCAACACTACCGCGCAGGGCATCTCAAGCCCACATCGATGACGTCCACGCGAATCCGTAGGAAGAAAGAAAGGCGGGCCGCCCCTTTCTTATTTTAAATTCCTGCAGTGGGATAATCTTGATATGGAACTTGTATTTGAAGTCACACTGGAAGCAGACGGTGGTTTCTGTTCCGAATGCTTAACCGTTGACATATTCACGCAAGGAGACAATTGGGATGAATTGCGAGAAAACGTTCGTCAAGCAGTTTGGGCTTATTTCTTCGATAGCAATTCCACCCAACTCAGTTCGATTACATCTTTTCCGCGATGAATGCTTTTGGGCCGGAAAGAGCCAGGGCTACTAGACGGAGCGATAGCCGGATACATCCGTTGCCCGGATGCTTACCCTGCGGGAGAAAAACCCAGAACCCGCCTTTGCGCCGAATTTCAGATTTGGCTTCCGCGTTTTTTGCCGAGCGGCGAGTTTTCTCCTACTTCGGCAATGTCTCCAGACTCGACCGACGGGAAGCTGGCGCATCTTGATTAACCGATCTCGACCGCTAACTTTTCAACATTTGCCTTGACTCTCTGGATCGATTTGGCTTATTATGTCGTCATGCGACATGTCGCCGAGCGGCATCCCGAACCCTTAACCGAGGCAGTCTTCCTGATCCTGCTAAGCCTCGCTCCCGAACCGAAACATGGTTACGCCATCATGAAGGATGTCGAGGAGATTTCGAGTGGCCGAGTAAAGCTCAGCACTGGGACGCTCTATGGGGCATTGCGACGGCTGCTGGAAGCGAAATGGATCGTGCGTTTTGCCGAGAAGGAAGCCTCGCGCGACCGGCAGGCGTATCGGTTGACCTCAAACGGACGAGCCGCGATGACCGCTGAGACTGCCCGCATGAAGAGCCTGACGCGAGTGGCGGCAAGCCGCATGGTGGAGAGGCAGGCATGATTTACCGGGCGCTGTTGCGGTTGTATCCCACATCGATCCGCGAGCAATTCGCGGAAGAAATGCTTTCCGTCCATTCGAGCGCTTGCGAACGCGCCCGGTCAGCCGGCCGCCCTTCGTATCTTCGTTTTCAAGCTTGGGAAATTGCCGGGCTTCTATTCGACCTTGCCGGAGCGTTCCGCCTTATTGCTTTTGAAGGAGGTTCAATGAAACAACTCAAATGGATCGCGA
>JAYTTF010000301.1:0-11636 GCA_043745195.1 Bryobacterales bacterium
GTTTATTCGCCGAAGCGAGTCCGTTTTGCGCTTGTTTCTTAGGAGTCCCAAGCCGAGCCCCACGATTGAATTTAGAATCGAAAGAGCGCTCACCATTCACGTGAGAGATGATTTCCACGCAACTGTAGGTGGGTACGGGAGTTGATCTATGGACGGTGCGTCAACTGCCGTTTTTGGGATAATATTGCTGCTCAAGTTCACTCCAACTGCATATTGACGTACAGTGAATCAGATTTTGAGACTGAATGAAAATCTGAAAGAGTTTTGAACCCTTTGGCCGAAGGCATGGAAGGATGCAACAAGTCGACATTGCCGACAACAATGTGTGATTGCTTTGCTGATTGCTGGCTCAACGAAGACCGGGAGGTGGCACCCGTCTTTTTGTCGCCTGTTCGAAAGCAAAACCAAGACGAATCAGCGTGGGCTCACTGCATGCCATGCCCGTGAAGCTGATTCCTAATGGTGCAGGTTTTGGTTCAAAACCTTCAGGGAATGGAGTTCGTCCGGTATTGGGAATTGTTCCGAACGGCACGATCACTGTCGGGTATCCGGGTTTCGCTGCGATTGATGCCCCACTCCCCCCGGCAAATAAAATCGCGTCCAGCTTGAAAGTTTTCATCACCTCATCAATGCCATGTGTGGCGCTGAGGCGGATGTCTTTTGCCCGGTCCGTTTCGTAGCGAGCCTTATCGGAATTCAAATCTATTTCATCGGAGACGTCCAACAACGACTGTCCATACTTGATCGATCCTGCCTTGGAATGAGTAGTGTTCCATTCCCGTAATTCCGTCAGCGATTTCACCGGTGCCGAGGGTCCCAACGATTGTAACCAGAGATTGAAATCTCGCTTCATGCCGTATTTGAAAACGATGGAGCAGTCCTCATCCTTCTCTTTGGCCGTTGTGCAAGTGTTCCACAAAGTGAAATTTTCACCAGTATGCGAGTCCACGACACTCGGAATGTCCGCTGGGTCAACAATGACTGCGCCTTGCTGTTTCAAGATTTCAATTGCTTCGGCCATTACCTTTGCACTGGCTTCTTCCAATCCTCCTCGCGGTTCCTTCGCGCCGGGTGGTGTGATCTTGTCATAGAACTGAGCGCGCGGGATACCAATGCGTGCTCCTTTCAGGCCGGTCTTAAGAAGGAATTTTGTATAGTCGTTTCCGGGAGGTGGAGTGCATCGGCTGGTGGCTGCATCATTTGGGTCGGGCTTGGCTCCTTCCAACACTCCCAGCAGGATTGCTGCTCCGGCAACGGAAGTTGCCATAGGTCCCGCTGTGTCTTGATCTGCGGTGATAGGAATCACGCCATAGCGGCTGATACGGCCCAACGTAGGCTTAATCGCCGCCAGCATGTTCTGATTGGCGGGACTAAGAATTGATCCTGACGTTTCTGTCCCAACGTTCGCCGCCCAGAAATTAGCTGCCGTGCCAATGCCGGAACTGGAACCACCGGTTGCCAGCACCGGACGACCATCTGCAGATTCCCTTGGATCCCGACGCGGGTCGTATGGATTGAAACCAAAACCGCCCAGACCGTTATAATTGGTTGGCATTGGTGTGGGAGCGCCTGCTACCCAGTTTGCCAATTCCGTCATCCCGGTTTTAGCCAGGATGATAGCTCCTCCTTCACGTAAGTTCCTGGTGATGGTAGCTTCGTAGGGGGGCGTGTATCCGGCAAAGGCCAATGCCCCGCCAGTTGTGGGCATGTTAGTAGTGTGGATGTTGTCTTTTAAGGCAACAGGGATGCCATGCAGTGGTCCCCTAAGTTTTCCCTGGGCCCTTTCTCGATCCAATTGATCGGCTTCTGCCAGAGCTTTTGGGTTTACAAAGAGAGTGGCATTCAACTTGTTTTCAAAGGTCGCTATGCGAATCAGATATTGCTCTACCAACTGCCGCGATGTGACTCTCTTCTTTTTTAGTGCCTCTTGAAGTTGGGGAATTGTGGCATCGTAAACATCGAACTTACGATTGGTTTGAGCCCCTGCAAACTCTGAGCAAAGGAAAACGAGTGCCAACGGCTGTATGCGCATGCATAATTATATCGACTCTCCCTTAACCATTGTGGCAAGCTGGTGCACAATCCCTTTCAGTACTTCTGATTGAGAAGAGAGTTCCATAGAAGTTGACGAACTTTCTTCGGCGCAAGCGGCCGAGCTTTGAACCACTTGTTCCATATGCGTCATCGCTCGGCTAATCTGTTGAATCCCCTGCGCCTGTTGCTGACTGCCATGCTTCACATACGTTACTACCTGCAATATTTGGGCTGAGTCTTCAGAAATCGATTGCACAATTTGGGTCAACTTGTCGACTTTGCCTCTGGCGGCTTTTGATTTTTCAACAGACTCATCTATTAACAATTCAGTTTCTGTCGCCGCGTCTGAGCAGCGACGCGCCAGATTACGAACTTCTTCGGCCACCACTGCGAATCCATTTCCCGCGCTACCTGCACGAGCGGCTTCAACCGCTGCGTTTAGTGCCAGAATATGAGTTTGAAAGGCAATTTGGTCAATGACCTTAATAATCGTTGAGATTTTTTGACTGGAAGCATTGCTGTCCTTTCGCGTCTTCACAATCCCGTCGATACAAAGATTGACCTCTTTGAATTGTTCTTGTGTTTTACTAACGACTGCAGCGGCAAGATCGACACTTTCCAGATTTTTCCGAGTCATCGCATGCACCTGCTGGCTTGCTGCGGACGTCTCCTCAAGGGATGCTGCATGTTCAGAAACTCCTTGCGCCAGAGACTCACTCGCCGCCGAGATTTGCGATGCCGCGTTGCTGACGGATGTTGCTTCCTTTTCTAACGTTTCTATGACCGCACTCAGAACATTACTCATGTTTCTGGTTACCAGATAGGCGAATAGAGCGGAAATTGCCAACATGAAAATTGTCACAGCCAACGCCCCCGACCTCAGACGAGAATAGTGCTCTATTCGCTTCTCTAGAAGGTGATCCAATTCCATTACGGATACATCCCATAGCTTAAAACTTGATCCACGTGCTCTGTCAACAGCAGCTAGAAACTCACTGGAAGACACAGCCGAACCAGAGGGACCAGCCATCTTGGACATTATGGCCAGCAAGCTCTGCGTTGCTTCGGCATACTCCTTGATAACAGGTGGAACGTTCTTTTGGAGGGTGTCGCTGGTGCCGTAAAAAGTTTGATCCTCATTCAAACTTGCTTGAAAGTTGGAGCTGTTCCTGTCTAAATCGCTTTCCTTCAGCAACGCCGCTTGCACTGAAAATTGTAGACGTAGTGATTCCGATATCGGTTTTCCACCTAATAGCTCTTCACCCATCGCGAGAATTCCTACAAGGCGATCTTGCGTTTGGGGCAAGGCGATTAGCGTGGAATCCATCAAGTAATAGCTGTCCAGATCTGGATCCAGAATCAAACCGGAAGTGTCTCCAGCATGTACGATCATTGCTCGAACATCCGCTATTAAGTGCGTGTGCTGCTTTTCTGCCGATTCAAGTGTGAGTTTTTCCCACTCGTGCTTAAGAACCTCCCATTCACCTCGGAAAGTTTGGAATTGAAAATGCTCTCTCTTCCTTTTTCCTAAACCCTCTTTAGTGAATTGCAGCTGTCCACCTAATTGCGCATCTGCCGTCCTTAAGCCCTCCATCGCCACATTGATTCTACTTTGCGATTCGGCCAATTGATTTCGCAATTCTTTACTGCCTTTCAGATAGTGCCTTAGTAATGTTCCATGCTCAGGAATCTGTTCAAGCAACCTCACTAAAGGCCTTTCGTAAGCGTTTCCGGCTTGTTCCAGATTTGCAACTTGTAAGCTTTGAGTATAGGCAGAAACAATAACATAGAGAGCCGTGGCTATTGGCAATCCAAACAAGGAACAAATTGCCACTATTTGCTTACTAAGAGCTTGCCGATTGATCCAACCTATCATTTACACCTTCCCTTCGTAGGTCACTAATTCCTGAAGACCTTATCGGATAGGTGTTGGTTTGTATTAGGGTAAGAAGAGAGAAATTCTATGCGGGTTGGAATTCGAAATAATCAGGCTGGCTTAATGTTTGTGCCCCACTAAATACTCCGCCAGTCCTAAGCGCTGCTCGCGCCTGGGCAGTTGAGCAAGCCGGGCATCAAGTGCCTGCCCAACGGCCTCTTGTTTTCCCCAGCAAGTCACACTGCCAGCCTGGAAACCCGCCGATTCTTGATGTTCAAGGGCATGTCTTTTTTCCTTATGGTAGCGGAATTTATCCTATCCGTTGCCGCCATTAAGAATTTTAGCCCCATCTGACGATAGACCCATAACGAGCACTCATTAGCCATGAACACTCCATCCAGATCCCTTTCCAGCTACTTCACCCCATCCTTAACGGACTTCTTCTTTCTAATCCTACTGTTCTGGTTGTTCTTAGCCGATCCAACAGGGTGGGAACGGCTGCTGTGGGACGGCGATACAGCGTTGCACACGCGCGTCGGCGACTACATTTTGGACAACGGTCATGTCCCGAAAACGGATCCTTTTTCCTTCACATTGCCTGGTGAGCGTTGGTTTGCTTTCCAATGGGGCACCGGTTTGATTTTTGCTCTTTTGAACCGGTGGGCCGGATTGAAGGGTATTGTGCTGTTGTGTGGAATAATCATTGCCCTATACCAGGTGATTGTGGCCCGCGATATGGTGCGCCGCGGGGCCAATGGTCTCATAGCAATTTTGCTTGTCATGTTAGGATGCAATGCCGCAGCAATTCACTATCATGCCCGGCCTCACTTGTTCACTCTGTTGTTCCTTGCCTGTGGAAACTATCTGATTGCCCGTGACCGCGAAGCGACTTCCTGGCGTCTTTGGTTGATGCTACCAATGATGATAGCCTGGGCCAATTTGCACAGCGGTTTTCCTGTAATGATCGCCTTGATGGGTATTTTAGCCGGAGGAGCTTTGCTCCATCAGGATTGGCCAAAAGTGAAGCGGTACGGAACCTTGGTTGTGCTCTCCGCCGGCGTAACCTTGTTAAATCCCAATGGCATTGCGCTCTATCAGCATATTTCCAAATTCTTGAACAACAAATGGGCCATGGACAACATCAACGAATACCAATCCCCCGTGTTCAGATCGGAAGCTATGTACTACTTCATGGCCATTCTATTTGTCGCGATGATGGTTTGCGCAAAACACTTTGCAAAAAAAGAATGGACCGAATGCGGTTGGATTTTGTTCATGGGAATGGGATCACTGGTTTCAGCCCGGCATGTCCCCTTGTTTGTGATTACGGTGCTGCCGTTGATTGGAGTTGCATTGACCGAATTGTGGGTTGAATTGACAAAAGGACAATCCCGGAAAGCAGCGTTGGGCGTGCTCCGCGAAATGTCAGACAAGGCTACTGGAGTTCTACAACCAATCAGCATTTGGGCCGCAGTTGGACTTGCGGCCATTTTACTTTTCACCAACGCTGACCGTTACCCAAAGGACCTTTCATCTAAATATTTTCCTCGCGATGTAGTTCGCCGTTATGCGGGAGCTCTGGCCTCAAACCGTGTCTTCACAACTGACCAATGGGGGGACTACCTGTTGTGGGTAAATTATCCTAAACAGCGCAATTTCATGGATGGCCGCAGCGATTTCTTCCAGGAAAAAGTTGGAGCCGATTACTTGACCATCTCAGAAGGAAAGCCCGGTTGGCGGGAAGCGCTGCAACGCTACGCAGTTGACATAGTTCTGGTTCCCCCAGGAACACCGCTTATTGAACTTTTGGAAGGAGAAGGCGATTGGTCCGTTCTGCATCGGGATAAGACCAGCGTACTTCTAACCAGGCTTGAAAACGGATTGAAAAGCGGCATGTGATTTGGGCGTGCTACCATTTCTGAAAGTATGACTCAACCCCTCGATCCTAGCCCCATACTCCAGACCGCTTTCGGCTTCTGGTCCTCCAAAGTGCTTCTCACGGCTGTTGAATTTGGCCTGTTCACAAAACTGGGCAACCGCCGCCTCACGGGCACTGAATTAGGTGCAGAACTTGAATTGCATCCGCGCGCCATCAGCGATTTTTTCGATGCCCTGGTGGCTATGAAATTTCTGGACCGCGAGGGCGATGGACCTTCATCGAAATACTTCAACACGCCTGCCGGGGAGTTGTATCTCAACAGCGAAAGCCCCCGATATGTTGGTGGAATTCTGGTAATGCTGAACGCGCGGCTCTTCAAATATTGGCACGAGCTGCCGGAGGCTTTGAGAACCGGTAAGCCGCAAAATGAAGCAAAGCACGGACAGAAGGGAGTGTTTGAAGAACTCTATGCGGAGTTACCTAAATTAGAACAATTCCTTGGAGCAATGACTGGACTTTCCCGCATCAACTTCGAGGCTTTTGCGGAGAAATTCGATTTCTCAAACTTCAAAACTCTCTGCGATGTGGGCGGTGCTACTGGCCTACTTTCGATCGAAGCCGCGAAGCGCCATCCGCATCTGCAATGCGTCTCCTTTGACCTTCCACCTGTTGCACCGATTGCACAAAAACACATCGCTGCTGCTGGACTATCCGGCAGGATCAGCACTGCGGCAGGGGACTTCTTTAAGGATCCACTCCCCAAAGCCGACCTGATAACCATGGGGATGATTCTTCACGATTGGAACCTGGAAAAGAAAATGCACCTGATTCGGGCAGCCTATGAGTCACTGCCGCCTGGCGGAGCTTTGGTTGCGATAGAGGCGCTGATTGACGATGCCCGCCGGGAAAACGTTTTCGGGCTATTGATGTCGCTAAACATGCTGATCGAGTTCGGCGATGCCTTTGATTACTCTGGAGCAGATTTCTTCAAGTGGTGCAAAGAAGCGGGATTTAAGCGTTTTGAAATTATGCATTTGGCAGGACCCTCCAGCGCAGCGATTGCTTACAAATAATAAAAGCCACCATTTTCTATTAGTAAACGGACTAAGGACGATAAGGTATCTAGGGGGGCAGATGATCCTAGGTACCAAAATTGTAACAATAGCCGTCGCTTCGGTTTTTGTCACGGCAACAGCCGGGCTGCTAATACAAAGGTCGGTGATTCGGCAGCAGGGGATTGCGATGATGCGCGACACTATGCGTGCAACCATACTTAGCGCAGAAAATGCCCGCAGATCGGTTTCCACAATGCGGACGTCGGGACTGTTTGACGACGATAAGCTGAAAGCGAGCGCCGTTGGTGTTTCCGATTACAGACAGACGAACTTGTACAAAACAGTACCCGTTGTAGCGGCATGGGATTCCATTGCGGAGGTCGCCGAAAAGGAAGGTTATGAGTTTCGCGTTCCAGCAAAGAATCCGCGGAATCAAAAAAATGCTCCGCGTCCTGACGAGGCACGGATACTTAGTTTAGTAGAAAACGACAAACTTACTGAGTATTTTGAAATAGATGACAGCGGCAATGAAATTGTGTATGGACGGCCAATTATTCTCACCAATGACTGTATGGTCTGCCATGGCGAGGCTTCCTCCAGCCCAACAAAGAACGGAAAAGATATGCTTGGGTTTCAGATGGAAGGTTGGAAGGCGGGGGATAAACATGGAATGTTTTTGCTTCGCTCAAAACTGACCCGAGTCGATGCCGCCGTGCAAGCTGGCCTCGGACAAGCGACAATGTGGCTTTTTCCCATGGCCATTGGCATTGGCATTGGCGTATACTTTCTAATTTCAAGAATCAGTAACCAACTCCATGGGTTGATTATGTCTATTTCGCAGGGTTCCTCTGAAGTTGCAGGAGCGGTTGCGCAGATAACGAAAGCAAGCCAATCCCTGGCACAGGGGGCTTCCCAGCAGGCGGCTTCCCTCGAGCAAACTTCAGCTTCAAGTGAACAGGTTTCCGCCATGACTCGCCGCAACGCGGATCACTCTCGAACTGCGGCCAATGAGATGGAGATGGTGTCCAAGGGTGTCCAGGATAGTCATGTTGCGTTGGGCGAAATGACAGTTTCGATGATCAGCATCAAGACATCCAGCAGTAAGATTGAAAACATTATCAAGGTTATTGATGAAATTGCCTTCCAGACAAATATCCTGGCATTGAACGCAGCAGTTGAAGCGGCCCGCGCAGGAGAGGCAGGCGCTGGATTCGCTGTGGTGGCAGATGAAGTCCGGAACCTAGCCCTACGATCGGCCCAGGCCGCTCGCGATACCGCTCCCCTCATTGAAGACTCAATCGCTAAATCCAACGAAGGAAGTGCCAAACTTAATCAAGTGGCGGAGGTTATTCGCTCTATTACGGAGAGTGCCGCCCGGGTGAAAGTACTCGTCGATGCGGTTAACCAGGGAAGCCAAGAACAATCTCGTGGCATGGAGCAAGTATCAAACGCACTTCTACAGCTTGATGGAGTGACTCAATCCAACGCCGCCAGTGCTGAGCAGAGTGCTTCTGCCAGCGTAGAGTTAGCAGCACAGGCTGAAACCATGGATGATATTGCGCAACAACTGAGGATGGTGGTGGAAGGCTAAAATCAGCGCAACCACCACCACCTCTATTTTTCCAGGTAGAACTGCCCAATGAACATAGCGTCGATGCCTGAGGAGTAGAAGCTTCTTACAGCGTCGCGCGGCGAACACACAAGAGGGTCGCCAAACAGATTGAACGAAGTGTTGAACAACACCGGAGCGCCGAAGGGCTTCGCAGCGGCTTTGAGTAGCTTCCAATACAATGGATTATCTTCACGCCGGACCGTATGCACCCGCACCTGATTCTCTCCCAGAACAGCGGCACCAAAGCGCTCTTTGTACTGTGGTCTAACCCGACCGACCGTTGCCAGGAATCGCGCATTTTCCCCCACCTCAAAATACTCTGCAGCTTCTTCCTCAGGCACAGATGCCGCGAATTTTCGGAAAGGTTCGCGATGCTTGATGAATACGTTTAGATTCTCAGTAGAGTAGGCATTTACTGGGCTCGCCAGAATGCTGCGGTTGCCCAGTGCTCGCGGGCCGAATTCCATGCGGCCGTGCATCCAGGCAACGATACGATCTCCTGCCAAATCGGCGATAGCCGTATCAATGGCCTCTTCAGCAGTGCCTAGATACCGGAAACGTAATTTGCAGTTTTCCACCACCTTTTTTGTTTGCTCGGCGTTGTACTCCGGCCCCAAGCAAAGATTGCCAAGTGGGATGCGTTTCTTCTCTCCAAAAACCGAGTGCCAAGCGTAGAACAGCGCCCCCAGGGCGGTCCCGGAATTGCCGGCTGCAGGTTGCACAAATACATTCCTGAAATTTCCGGAACGTTCCAAAGCAGCAACAATCAAGGAATTTAAAAACAAACCACCGGCAACGCACAAGTTCTCTCCTTTTCCCGCCATAGCTACTACAGTGCGGTCAATGAATTCCTGCAAACTTGCCGCGATGATGGAGGCATCCAGAGAAGGGAATTCCAGATTGGTATGTAGTCCTTTGGTTGGCCACCCGGAATTGTCCAAAGGAAGAGTTGCTGCCAGGCTGCTGAGATACTCCGGCTGTGCTCCAGTACTCATCCATTGCACTTTGTGTTCGTCCGCCCGCGGTTCAAATCCCAGAAGCTTAGTCACGCGGCCATACAATTCCCCCGGCGAATCGGGAAAATAGAGCTCCTTCTCCGTTTCCAGTTGCGTTCCATGAGCCTTCCACAAAGCGCCACATCGAAAATCGCCGGAGCGGTCCAGCGTTAGTACCGTCGCCTCCTCAAAACCACTGGCATAGTAGGCCGATGCGGCGTGTGCCAAATGATGATCCACGGCGACGATCCTTGCGGTAGGGAAGCGATAGCGCAAATCCTCTAACAGTTCCGTTTGTGCGGTGCGGGTAACAGGACGGGCAACTGCTACACAGTCCACATCGGAGGCACGGACGCCACCAATTTCAAGGCAACTCTCAATCGCCTCCATCGGCAGTTCGCCAGGTCGAAGACGGCGAGCGATCTTCTTTTGTTCCACTGCCGCAAGCAATACTCCATCCCGCGCCAAGGCAGCAGCGGCATCGCTTAAAATGGCACCAATTCCGAGAATCGTCATGGCCTAAACTCCCTTCAACCTTGCAATAGAGCGTTGCCGTCCAATCGCGCTGAACAGATGGAACGCGCCAGGCCCAACAGCCTGTCCGGTGAGTGCGGCGCGCGACCCATTGATTAAGACACCCGCTTTGACACCTTTCTCCGTGGCGAGCTTTCGCAATTCGGCCTCAATGGCAGGTTCGGAAAAATCGTCGGAAGACGCAAGGCGCGCCCCAAGTTCTCGCAGTAATTCCCGGGCATTTGGTTCTTCCAGCCGAGCCAAAGCGGCCGGCTCGGTGGGAAATTCTTCGGCAAAATAGGGTAGGCCTTTGGTCGTAAAGTCAACCAGGGTCTGGTATCTGGCGCGAATCAAGTCAACGATGCTTTCAAAATGCGCCGGATCTGGTTGGGGCTGAAGTCCGGCGGTTTCCAGTCGTTGCTTCACGAGTGGGGCCAACTCCGCAACGGGCATGGTACGCAAATACTGCCCGTTCAGCCACAATGCCTTCGGATCAATAGGATCTTCCTCTGTGAAATTAACCACAGCATTCGCGCGGTTTACGCCTTCAAAGCTGAAGACATCCTGAATTTCCTGGCGGCTCAGTAGTTCGCGATTATCTTTTGGGGACCAACCAAGCAGGCACAAAAAATTAACGTAGGCGTGCGGCAGAAAGCCGTGGTCGCGGTAGGTTGTAACCGAAACCACCGGGCCATGCTTACGCTTTGAGAGCTTAGCGCCATCGGGTGCCATCAGCAATGGCAGATGCGCGAATTTTGGGATATCCCCGCCAAGCGCCTCGAAGATCAGGATGTGCTTGAATGTGTTTGAGAGATGGTCCTGTCCGCGGATAATCTGACTGATTTTCAAGTCGGCGTCGTCGGCGCAGGAGGCCATATGGTAGGTTGGCATTGCATTGCTGCGCAATAGCGCGAAGTCTTCAATGTCGTCGGCTTCTTTTGATTGCGCGCCATAAACGCCATCGTCAAATTTCACGGCGCGCCCTTCTCTGCGAGGAACCCGGAAGCGTAGCACGAAAGGCTCCCCAGCGGCGGCACGCGTGTCGCTTTCCTGGCGGCTAAGCTCGCGCATACCAGGATTGGAAACCCATTGGCCCCCTTCGTTCTTTTCTTCGGCATCGAGGGCTGCGGTTTGTGCTGGCGTGAAATCACGATAGGCATGACCTTGCTCGAAGATCTGTTGGGCCAGGCGGCGGTGCAGTTCTAGCCGCTCACTTTGGCGATACTGTTCATCCCACCCAAGCCCAAGCCAGTTGAGTCCTTCAAAAATGGAATTCAGCGAGGCCTCGGTGTTTCGTTCAACGTCTGTATCGTCGATACGCAAGATCATGGTGCCGCCATTCCGGCGAGCATACATCCAATTGAAGATGAAAGTTCTGGCGCTACCGATGTGGAGGTAGCCGGTAGGCGATGGGGCAAAACGTAATCTGAGCATGAAAACTTCAGGATAGCAGGTGGTTGTTAACGGGCTGGTGCTGGGAACGCAACTTTTGCTAGGACACGGCTTTTCCTTTTATCCTGGAAACGGCAGTTGTACGACTCCATAAATTCCGATACCGCAAGCCAAAAGGGACATCAACCTGGAAACGGCAGTTGACTGTCTCGAAGATCAGGGTATCGCGAGCCAAACGGGGACATGGTTCCCTGGCCTAACGCAACAGAACTCTGAATGA
>JAYTTF010000302.1:0-11544 GCA_043745195.1 Bryobacterales bacterium
CCTGCCAAAGGAAGGTTGAAGACATTTAGCGCCCACTCATGCATGTTTTCCCAAATCTTCAAAACTGCTTGTTGATAATTTGGAAGCCCCGAAGTTTCAGCACGCCGAGACCAGGTTCCAGCACCAATTTCTGCGGCAGCAAAGCGATCGGGATGGTGTAAAGCAATATGCCAGGCTCCCTCACCACCCATTGAAAAGCCTCGAAGAAGAATGCGGTTGGGGTCAATCTTGTAGCGTTTCTGAACCGCTGCGATGGCTTCAAACACTTCAGCCTCTCCGGCAAAATGCCAGCCTGCTCCATTCCATCGCCCGTAGACGTCCACTTGGATTTGTCCAGCATCTGCAACAGGTGGTCTCCCAGGGCCTTGCCTTATAAAGGAGTGTATGAATTCCGATTCAGTCAAGCGTTGAGCGCGCCCGTGCATCCAAACGTAGAGGCGTACCGGCATTTTGCCATCATAGGAGGCAGGAATGGTAACGCCGTATGGTTGCAAAGACCCATCCAAATCCGAACGAAATGCATGAATGCGCTTTGCCCCGGAATTCCATGAAGCCTTGCCATCGGCCAGAGCCTGGGCCCGAAGGATGCCTTCATCCAGCACCGACATCGCCCTGGTGATTCCTTCCGCTGTTCCGAATTCATCCGGAAACTCAAGCAACATGCGGCCAGCTTTTTCGTACACTTCAACATCGGCTACTAAGTCGGGTGAAGCCGCCTTGATGCTTTTCACGATGGCACCAATCTGATCTGTCTTCTGCTGAACTTGTTTTAGCTGTTCCGAAGTAGGCTGAATGGAAGGCGAAATTGGAGGGCGGCTCGTAGGAGGTTGAGCAATGCAAATAGATAAGAGAAAGGGAACGAACAGAAATGAGTTGAGACGCATAGGAGAATTCAGAAGCATATCAAAAGCACAGGGGCACCGGAATATCGGAGAATCTTTAATAGCCACCTAAATGGAAGTTCCTTTCGTACAACCACGACAACCGGGCCGTATCGGGAAAGCATTTGGAAACCTGAAGGTTCGTCTGAAATTGATTGTCCTGCATAACTTTCTGTTTCTACTTTTGGCCTTGGCAACCTACTTCACGCTGATCCCTTTGTTTGAACAAAGAGTTGCTGGAGCTCGAACCCGGGAAAGTAGCTTGGTCACTCAGATATTTCAGTCGGACACGCCGCTTCCAAATTTGCCGCAACTTTCCATTTATTCGTTTCAAGAAGCATCTCCTGAAACGCTGGGCATTCCTAAGGAAGTACTCAATTGGCTTGACGCAAATCCGGGACGAATCTGGGGAGATGTGGACAAGTCCGATTATTTGCTTCGCAAAACTCTGACTGGTTCTTACCGCATACTGCACTTGCCGCATTCCTTTTACGTAGACGCGGTGAGGCGCGCAAAATACGCTTTGTTTTTGGTGTTAGGAGCAATCTACCTGTTCACAGTTCTGCTGCTGGAATTGGCTATCCTGCCTTTGTATGTTTATCGTCCGCTTCAAGTGATGTTGGCTGCAGATGAGGCCACTCGTGAAGGCGACCATAGTAACGAACTGATTGACGAGGAGGAAATATCCGACGACGAAATTGGGCAGATCATGACCTCTCGCAATGAGACCGTTAGGCAGTTGCGGCGGCACGAGCAACAGTTGGAAGAAAATAACAGACTACTGGAATCCGCCAAGCGCAGCCTGGAACAGCAGGATAGGTTGGTAAGCTTGGGCCTGTTGAGCGCCAGTGTGGCTCACGAAATGAACACCCCTGTTTCTGTTCTGCAGGGTTCAATTGAGTTACTGCAAGAGCGTGCCACAGACCCGGCAATTAAGGACAGACTTACCCGGATGAGTCGCGTCGCAGGGCGGCTGAAGACGATTAGCGAAAGCCTTCTGGACTTCGCCCGTGTAAGAAAAAAAGAGACTGAAAACTTTGGCCTTCGTCAGTTGGTCAATGATTCCTGGGAACTAGTGGCTATTGATGAAAAGGCCAAGTGCATGGAGTTTCAAAATCGAATTGAAGAATCGATGGTGGTGCGTGGCAACGCTGATCGACTTGCACAGGTGTTTGTGAACTTGTTGCGCAATTCACTAAACGCTCTATCCACTGGTGGCCGCATTGAAGTGACTGCCGAAATGGCGGAGGATGCACGCGGACGTTGGGCTTTGGTTCGCGTCGATGATAACGGTCCCGGCATACCCGAAGATTTGTTGCCGGAGATTTTTGAGGCCTTCATTACTACTCGATTGGACGCAAGAGGAACTGGACTTGGCCTGGCCGTGGCTGAAGGAATTGTGCATCAACATGGCGGCATTATTGAAGCAAGCAACCTCCCGGGTGGAGGGGCAAGGTTAGAGCTGACTTTGCCCAGCCTCTAAACTATGGCAATTGGCAAGCGTCGATTTCTGGTTCCGGAAGTAGTCCAAACGTCAGGTATGGATTGCGGACCAGCAGCGCTGAAAGCACTGTTGAACGGATTCGGAGTTAACGCAAGTTATGGCCGTTTGCGCGAAGCCTGCCAGACCAGTGTGGACGGAACTTCCATCGACGCCATGGAAGACATTGCCAGGCAGCTTGGATTGGATGCCGAACAAGTGCTGGTTCCCGTGGATCACCTGTTACTTGAGAGTGAAAATTGTCCAAGTCTGGTGGTGATGCAGCTACCTGGTGGCGCAGCACATTTCGTAGTTTTGTGGAGCTTCCAAAACGGCTTTGTCCAATTGATGGACCCATCCACTGGCCGGCGTTGGCAAAGCAAGCAAGCCTTCGTTGAGCAACTGTTTCGGCATACCCAATTAGTGCCTGCGGCCGATTGGCGGGAGTGGGCCGGTACAGCGGAATTCACGAAATCATTGATAGCAAGAATCACGGAGTTAGGTTCTAAAGCAGAACCTCTGATGCACTCAGCTCAAGCCGACCCGGATTGGAGTAGCCTTGCAAGGCTGGATGCTGCCGTGCGCCTGGTGAGTTCGCTTTCACGATCCGGTGCGATACGTAGAGGGTCCGAGGCGACTCAACTAATTGCAGAACTGGCAACCGGGGAGACATTCATTCCTGCATCCTATTGGTCGGTAAGAAAAGCTGATTCAAATGGAAATCTCTTCTTTCGTGGTGCCGTATTAGTCCGCGTGAAAGGGCTTCTGCCCAATCATCAATCGGCTGCATTGCCACCTGAGTTGAAAGCTGCATTGGAGGAAATACCTGATCGACCACTGCCGGCAATTTGGAAGACTTTGTGGACGGATAGCAGGATTGCCTTACTATGCCTAGCACCGGCAATTGTATGTGCCGCTGCGGGAACCCTCTGGGAAGCAGTGCTGCTCCGTCGCCTTCTCGAGAATGGAAATCAGGTAACAACAGTGCTTCTATTCGTCTCGGCGATATTGCTTTTGGAGGTCCCTATTGCCGCAACTGTTTTAGGTCTTGGGCGCAAACTGGAAAATCAGCTACGACTAAAGTTCGCCTTGAAAATCCCTTTGTTAAACGACCGATACTTTCAAAGCCGATTGGCGAGCGATATGGCTCAGCGCGTCCATACGGCAGAACAACTTCGAGATATTCCGGAGATGGGGGCACAAATGCTTCGCTTGGGCCTGGAACTTGTCTTAACAGTAAGTGCTCTAGCTTGGCTATATCCGAGTGTGATTGTTCAGACCGTGATCGCTGGAATGGTGGCGTTAATCGTCCCGCTGTTGGGCCAGCAGTTGATGCGCGAAGCCGATTTCCGATGGCGAAATCAGGGTGCTGCCATCAGCAGGTTCTTCCTGGATGCTTTGCTTGGGTTAATTGCCATTCGAGCCCATGGAGCGCAGAGGGCAGTGCGGCGCGAGCAGAGTAATCACGTTGCAGCCTGGACCAAAACTGGAGTGCGCCTGCAAGCCATTGTTGTGGGCCTTGAAGGTGCGCAATCGCTTATGGGGATACTCTTGTGCGGCTGGATTCTGCAGAGTTACATGTCGATCCAACATGCGTCAAATGATAAAGCAGGAATTCTACTTCTGCTCTACTGGGCACTGCGCATTCCTGCGTTGGGACTGGAAATTGGATCGTTGTCATGGCGGTATCCGGCAATTCGAAATACCATTCTGCGATTGATGGAGCCTCTTTCGGCCCCTTCAGAAGATCGACACATATCCCCGTGGTCGGACCATGAACCTGCTGCTAATTCCGCGAAGCTGAACTTCAACAACGTAAGCGTTATCGCGGCTGGTCACTCCATCCTGGAGAACATTTCGCTTGCTGTCAAAGCTGGCGAACACATCGGTATTGTTGGTCCATCAGGTGCGGGCAAGTCAAGTTTAGTGGGCTTACTCCTTGGTTGGCACCAACCCGCAACCGGCAGCGTACATGTGGATGGGGAAGCATTGACTGCAACACGATTGGACCAACTACGTCGTGAGCTTGTGTGGGTGGATCCGCAGGTTCAAATTTGGAATCAATCGTTGATGGACAATTTGTCCTATGGTGCGGAAGGAACCGCCGCGAGTCGATTGCCGCAAACAATCGAGAAGGCCCAGCTAAACGGCCTCCTGAATAGAATGGAAACCTGTTTGGGCGAAGGAGGAACATTAGTCTCAGGAGGTGAAGGTCAGCGAGTGCGGATGGGGCGCGGAATGGGCAAGACAGGCGTCCGGCTAGTTATTTTGGACGAGCCTGCGCGGGGACTAGATGCAACGCAGCGCAGAGCAATGATCGCATCGGCCCGTGAGTTGTGGAAGGATGCAACGCTGTTGTGCATTACCCATGACGTGGCCGACACACTGTCGTTTGACCGGGTGCTGGTTATGGAAAGCGGAACGATTGTGGAGGATGCGAATCCTAGGCAATTGTTCAACGTGGCAACATCCCGTTACAGACAACTGCACGATGCAGCCGAATCTCTACGGACCGAACTTTGGGGCATGGACCGCTGGCGGAAGCTTCACATGGACCAAGGGGAGCTCCGATGAAAGGCATTCCACCAGGAGCATTTTGGCCTTCCTCCGAACTCAATACTTTGATTGGAGCACTTAGCCGCGCCGCAAACTTTACGAAAGAAGAGGTGGAACTACCTGGCTTGCCAATTCATATTGAAGGTTCGCAGCTCTCAGAGTGGATTATGACTTCCGCAAGATTCCTGAATGTTGAAGCAGAGCCGTATGGATTGGATGGGGCTTCGTTACTTGATGTACTCAAGGCAGCTGCGCCGGCGATTGTGGAAACTCCGGACGGATTTCTGGGATTATTGCGGACGAACGGCCGGGAAGTGAGATTGCTGACTCCATCAAAAGTCTGCCTTGATCTTTCTTTGAATTCACTCCGGGATGCAATCGCCGCACCCATCGAATCGCATTTGCGTCCCGAGTTAGAAGAGTTGTTGAGCCGATGCGGAGTTCCGGCTGCACGGCGCGAACAGGCGATGAAAGAGTTACTGCGGGAGCGACTGGCTACTCGTAATTTGGGTTCGTTATGGAGATTGCAAACACCCTTGGCAGCAACTGGATTGCCGTGGTATGCCGGAATGTTTGTTGCTTCCCATGCAGTTCAATACAGCTTATTCATTGGCAGTTGGTACATGATTGGGCGAGCCGCTCTATCAGGAAGCCTGGATAGTAGGTTACTGGCTTTTTGGGTCTTACTGATGCTGGCCACAATTCCGTTTCGAATGCTCAGCATTTGGGCTCAAGGTCAAACAGCTTTAGGATTAGGCAGTATGTTGAAGCGCAGGCTTTTGATGGGTGCGCTGCGCCTGGACCCTACGGTGTTAAGAACTGAAGGTGCTGGACAGTTATTGGGTAGAACTCTGGAATCCGAGCGTGTGGAGGGCCTAGCTTTAAGCGGAGGTTTGGGAACACTGTTATCTGGAGTCGATTTACTAGTGGCGTTATGGATCATCAGCAACGGTGCTGCGGCAATTACCTGCAGCGGACTCCTTCTTGTTTGGATCTTTTGCTTATTATTGCTAGCCAACCGCTACAGAAAACGCCGAATGGAATGGACTTCCGCGCGGCTGAAGATGACGTACGAGTTGGTGGAGAAGATGACAGGACATAGGACTCGTTTGGCGCAACAAGCTCCTGAAGATTGGCACACAGAGGAGAAAGAGGATTTGGCAAAATATTCCAAATTCGCAAGTAGAATGGATCGGCAGAAGATGTTGTTAACCGTGCTTGCTCCGCGAGTGTGGCTGATTGCCGGGTTGGCCACGCTAATACCAATTGCGACATCGTCGTCTGTTCCCAGAGTGGCTGTAGCGATTGCAGGAATCTTATCGGGCTATCTGGCATTGCGAAGATTGTCGCAGGGGGTTGTGCAGCTTGTCAGTGCAGAGATTAGCTGGAACAAGTTAAAGCCCGTATTCATGGCGGCAGGGAAACAGGAAGCCAGTGGAACTTTGAACGCATTCGAGCCAAAACAAACTGCGCCAGTACTGGAATCTAACGCACTGACATTTGCTTCGACGGTTCGAGGCGTCGACCTGCGAATTGAAGAAGGGGACGCAATTTTGCTGGAAGGCGAATCGGGGTCGGGTAAGTCCACCTTGGTTTCGCTGTTGTGCGGGCTGCGTCCGAGTTCGTCGGGGGAACTGTTGTCGCGCGGAGTGGATCAATCAACACTGGGCATTCTTGCTTGGAGGA
Organism: Bryobacterales bacterium; assembly: GCA_043745195.1. Taxonomy (GTDB): domain Bacteria; phylum Acidobacteriota; class Terriglobia; order Bryobacterales; family Bryobacteraceae; genus JANXSF01. Next base: position 6,604 of record JAYTTF010000302.1, read on the forward strand.
AGCGAATTGCATGCGCACCTCAGTATCATGAAAATCACATTTTATCCGCCCCTCTATTATTCAATCTGTTAATGGGGAAAACCTGGCCGCCCACAAGTGAAGATATTGCCGAAGCACAGGAGGTTTGCGAAGAGCTTGGGTTGGGCCCCTTGATTGAGAAGATGCCCGGGGGGTTATCGCAAATGGTTGGGGAAACAGGCTGGCAACTTTCACAAGGGGAACGCAGTAGAGTGTTTCTTGCGCGCGCTTTGTTGCAGGGAGGAGACCTTGTTGTATTGGACGAAAGCTTTGCAGCACTTGATCCGGAGACAATGAAAACGGCACTGGAATGCACTTTGCGGAGGGCAAAGACGCTGTTGGTTGTGGCGCACCCATAAGCTTAAATTAAAGCGCACCACGGCATCGCGAACAGAAATACGCAAATTCTATTTCAACTGGCGTTCTTCATTTCACCTTCTCGACTGCCAACCACTTAGCAGGCTGCCTTTTACGGCTCACATTCACGGTGCTCAGCCATGTCTGTGATTCAGATTCCATTTGAAACGCCAGAGGATTTAATTGCCTCGAGGACTCAATATTTTGGGAAGTTGCTGGCCAGCAATTTGTCTTCCTGAATAAAGAGTCTCACAGAATTTGAAGACGGCAGCCGTTGCGTTTTTGCAAGCAGTTGAAAAGTGGGCAGATTAAGTTGAAGATGCACTGTGATGGCCGTTTTTTTGGGGGGGCGAAAAAGCAAGGGCCAGACGAATCTGGCCTTTGCTTGCTTGCTATCACTCGTACCGTATTCTAAGTAAGAAGCTCACCTTGGGCGTCATCTTCATCCTTAATTTCAGATTCAGGAACAACGCCAGCCGCTGCTACGCGATCGCCCTCATCCAGGTTCACCAAACGCACACCTTGCGTGGAACGTCCAGCTTGCCGGATTTGGCTTGATTCAGTTCTTAGGATTTTACCGTCGGCGGAGATGATCACCACATCGGTATCTTCCTTCACGGAAAGAATGCCAACCACTGAGCCAATTTTCTTTGTGACCTTCATGTTGATCACACCTTTGCCGCCGCGATGGGTTAACCGGTAATCCTCAAGCGGGGTACGCTTGCCGTAACCAGTTTCACTGATGGATAGGATCAATCCATCCTTTTCCACCACCTCAGCACCAATCAGGAAATCCTTATCGGCAAGATCCATGGCTGCTACTCCGCGTGCCGGACGACCCATGGCGCGCACTTCCTTTTCAAGGAACTTGATCGCCATGCCTCCGTTGGTAGCCAGGAACATGTAATTGTCACCATTCGACAAACGCGCCGCGATCAACTCATCGCCCTCATCCAACGAGATGGCAATAATGCCGCGAGCCAAAGGATTATCGAACTCGGTTAGTTCGCACTTCTTGATGACGCCGTTGCGGGTCACCATTACGATGAACCTACCTTCGACAAACTCCTTCACAGGTAGGAATGCTTTCACCTGTTCGTCGGTTTGCAGGGCAATCAGGTTAGAAATATGCTTGCCTTTGCCAGTTGTGCCAGCATCAGGAATTTCGTAAATCTTCAACCAATAGACTCTTCCCTTGGTTGTATAGATGAGAAGGTAAGCGTGGGTGGAAGCAACCACCAGGTGTTCCACCACATCCTCACTGCGGGTCCCCATACCAATGCGACCCTTGCCGCCGCGAGTTTGCCGGCGATAGGTATCCATGGAAGTACGCTTCAGATATCCGCCACGGCTGACGGTGACTGCAACGTCTTCCATCTGGACCAAATCTTCCAATTTGATCTCGCCGGAATCTTCTACAATTTCGGTACGGCGCGCGTCGCCAAAATCCTTTTGAATCTCTTTCAGTTCTTTAATGATTAACGCTTTCAGAACTTTTTCGGAACCAAGGATCTCCAGGAAGCCGGCAATCATCTTTTGAATTTCCGCCAGTTCTTCCAGAATTTTCTGCTGCTCCATGCCAGTGAGGCGCTGAAGTTGCAGTTCGATAATAGCCTGGGCCTGCCGTTCGCTAAATTGGAAAGCACCAATCAATGACTCTTTGGCTTCTCTGGGATTCTTCGAAGCACGGATTAATCGGATCACTTCATCCAGATGATCCAGCGCTTTTTGGAAGCCCAGCAAAATGTGTTCGCGATCACGCGCTTTTCGCAACAAGTAATCGGTTCTGCGACGCACCACTTCAATGCGGTGATCGATGAACCGTTTGATCATGTCAACCAGGCCGAGTTCACGTGGCTGCCCGTTAACAATGGAGAGCATGATGACGCCGAAGTTGGTCTGCATCTGCGTGAACTTGTACAGATTGTTCAGAACAATTTCAGACTGTTCACCGCGCTTCAGCTCATATACAATGCGCATTCCCTGACGATCACTTTCGTCGCGGATTTCGGAAATGCCTTCCAGTTTCTTTTCATTCACCAAGCCGGCGGTGGCTTCAATCATGCGCGCCTTGTTCACCATGTATCGCCGCTTCGACGGTAGTCTTGCCGTCGACGCCGAACGTCATGTCGACGTTGGCGACTTTTACGGTAACCGAGCCGGCGGCCATCACCGTCACGGTGCCCTGTGCCGTCTTGGTGTCCTGAGCGACTGCCTGGATGGTGGGCCAGCCTCCGACTGCGAGAGCCCCGAGCGCGAGTGCAACAACCGTCCGTCTCATAATTCAGCCTCCTGGGATGAAAGATGCCGAGCGCCGGAATAACGTGCCGTGCGAATCCTAGCTAGTTTCTGTCGCGAAACCATTCAACTCATTGTTGAATCAGAGATTAGCGGTTTCCGCTTGACATGTATGTGTGCTGTGTGGATCATATGCAGCGTGCCCACCAAGACCGCCAAGATTGAATCTCCCACCGAGGTCGAGCGCTGGTTTCGGGCGCAGGCCGCCGCGCTGTGGCCGGCCGCGCTGGGGTCGCTGAGTTTTCGGCGGAGTCCGTGCGTGCGCGAACACTGCGCCGCCTGTGCGCGGGGCGACCAGCACGCCAGCTACGTCCTCTATTGTCGGATCAAGGGGCGCCGCGTCGGCATCTACATTCCGAACGAACTCGTCCCGCAGATCCAGCAGTCGCTGGACAACGGCCGTGCGCTGCAGGAATTGCTGTACCAGGCGGGCCGTCGGTACACGAATGCGGTCAAGCATCAGCGGGCGGCCACGAAATGAGCCGCGCGACCGATCCCCAGGTGAGCTTCGCCGATCTCGTGTTCCTCGAGCAAGGCATTCAGCTCGAACCGCCCCTGAAGGCGATCGCCGCGTTCCTCGACACGCACGCATCCCTCGTCGACGCCGTGCAGCGCGATCTGGCGCGAGGGTTGAAGAAGCCCGCCACGGGCCGGCACGGCGTCACCGCGCCGCAGGTCCTGCGCTCGTTGATTCTGATGCGCGTGAAGAACTGGGACTACCGGGAACTGCGGGAACGGATCGCCGATGGCTACACGTTGCGGTCGTTCACCCAGTTCCAGAGCCAGCGGGTCCCGAAGCACGACGCGTTCAACCGCGCCTTCAACCGGCTCACCCCGGACACGCTGCAGGCGATCAATGACGCGGTCGTCCACGCGGCGGTCGCGCTCGGCCTGGAGGACGGGACGAAGCTGCGGGTCGACACCACCGTGGTCGAGACGGACATTCATCACCCGACCGACAACCGGCTGCTCTGGGATTCGGTGCGCGTCCTGACCCGCCTGGTGCGTCACCTGCACGACCGGCTGCCGGCGGGCGTCGGGCCGTTCACCAATCGCACGCGCGCGGCGCGGCGCCGGATGTACGAAATCGAACGGATGACGGCGAAAGCGCGACACACGCAGCAGGTGCCCACCTATCGCGCCCTGATCCGCGTGGCCGAGCAGGTGGTCGCCGACGCGCGGGCCGTCGTCGAGCGAACAGCGACTCCTGGCGGGGACATCACGGCCCGGGTGGCCATCACGACGATTCAGCGGGCGATCGCGCGACACTGCGCACTGGCCGACCGGGTGATCAGTCAGACGCGCCGACGCGTCCTGCAGGGCGAGCAGGTGCCGACCGGCGACAAGGTCTACTCGATTTTCGAAACCCACACGGATCTGATCAAACGGGGCAAGGTGCTGAAGCCCATTGAGTTCGGCCACAAGGTGTTCCTCGCCGAAAGTGGCCGCGGGTTGATTACGCAGTACCGCGTGCTCACGGGCAACCCTGCCGACCAACTCCACGTCACGCCGTCGCTCGATCGCCACACCGAGGCCTTTGGTCATGCGCCCGATCTGTATAGTTCTGATCGGGGCTTCTTCAACGACACAAATATCGCGGCGTGCCAGACGGCGGGCGTGATGCTCACGTGTATCCCGCAGGCTGGTGGCCGGCGCAACGCCGAGCGGGAAGCATTCGAGAAAAGTCCCGCGTTCAAGAAGGGGCAGCGCTTCCGCGCGGGTATCGAAGGTCGCATCTCCGTGCTGTTCCGAGGCCGCGGCATGAAGCGCGCGCTCGTCGAAGGTCGCGAGCGTTTCGAACTGCTGGTCGGCGCCGCCGTGCTGGCGAACAATCTCATGGTCATCGCCGAACTCTTGCGGCGCACACCGGCACGCCGCCGACCAGCGGCATAGAGCCACACCCGCCGACTCTCACAACCGGCATCAGGCTGACGGTGTCTCTCGATGATCCTTTCTTCATCATCGTGACGACTCCGCCGTGGCTACGTTCAGACGCTATCTGCTTCTGACTGATACCCTCGCCTCCGTCGTGGACGCCGCCGCTCGTATCGCGCCCGTTTTTAGGCGTTTCGCGACAGAAACTAGACTAGTACGCCTTTAGGGGAAGAGCTCGGTGTCCTCTGCGTCCTCTGTGGCTAACCTTGCTGAGCGAACTTTTCGAAGATCGGCCGCAGTCGCGCCGCCGTCTGCGGCAACTCCTCTGGCAGCACCCGCACTTCACCGACCACCGTCATGAAGTTGGTGTCGCCGTTCCACCGCGGCACCAGG
>JAYTTF010000303.1:0-92737 GCA_043745195.1 Bryobacterales bacterium
ACGCCAAGGCATGTTCCGCATTCGTTCGCTGGAAGAGTCAAAACTATTTCCAGAAATTGGCTACTATCGCCAGGAAGAAGAGCTGAACGATTATGAATCGAACCCCGATTTGTTAAAGCAGATCAGCACCTTCACCAACGGCAAATTCAGTCCTTCCATCGATCAAATATTTACATCCAATGGACGCACCGTGCCAGCCGTAATGCGATGGTGGCCCGGCTTGCTAGGGCTGGCAATCCTTCTGAACCTGGCAGAATTAATAGTCCGCAAGGTTCGTTCCATCCGCTCTGAAAGGGCGTATAATCAAGCAAAACAGTATCAGGAGGCTTAAGCTTATGCCAAACCGTAGAAGATTCCTGCAGACCGCCGGAGCAGTTCCGCTCGCCGGCGCTTTCTCTGCCACAGCTGCCACCGGGCCAACCAAGGGTCGCGACTATTTTAAGGAACTCGGCGTGCGCACCATGATCAATGCCGCCGGAACTTACACAGCATTAACCGCATCGTTAATGCGTCCGGAAGTAATGGATGCCATCAACTATGCGGCGAATAAATTTGTGCGTCTCAATGAACTGCACGACGCAGTGGGTCTGCGTGTTGCCGAACTTCTGCACTGCGAAGCGGCCATGGTGCCATCTGGTGCAGCCGCCGCACTGACTGCCGGCACAGCCGCCTGCGTTGCTGGCAGCGATCCCGATGCAATCCGCCGCATTCCCACCGATATGACTGGCCTCAAGACTGAAGTGATCATCCAGAAATCGCACCGCTACGGGTACGATCATGCCGTGCGCAATTGCGGCGTGACCATGGTGGAAGTGGAAACTGCGGACCAGTTGGAAATGGCCGTTAGCAAGCGCACTGCCATGATGCTGTTCTTCAACGCCAACAACAACGAAGGAAAAATAAAGGACGAAGAGTTCGTCCGCTTAGGTAAAAAGCACGGTATTCCAACCTTCAACGATGCCGCAGCAGATTCCCTGCCCATGGAAAATTTGTGGAAGTGGACCAAGATGGGTTTCGACCTGGTCACCTTCAGTGGCGGCAAAGGAATCAGGGGTCCTCAAAGCGCCGGATTGCTGCTTGGTCGGCGTGACTTAATCGCTGCGGCTCGGCTGAATGCCTCACCAAACGGGGATACCGTCGGCCGTGGCAACAAGGTAAATAAGGAAGAACTGGTTGGCATGATGGCCGCCGTTGAATCGTATCTGAAGCGCGATCACGCAGCCGAATGGAAGGAATGGGAACGCAGGATGAACGTAGTTGCATCGGCCGCAAAAAGTTTCCCCAGTGTCACTACTGAAACCTTTGTGCCGGAGATTGCCAATCATACTCCGCACCTTCACATTCGCTGGGATCAGTCAAAGATCAAGGCTTCGTATTCCGAAGTGGTGAAGAAATTGCGCGACGGCGAACCGTCCATTGAAACCACACCAGGTTCAAACGACAGTTTGTATATGAACTTCTGGATGCTTCAAGCCGGCGAAGCGGAAATTGTCGCCAAGCGGCTGAAGGAAGTTTTGAAGGCCGCTGTGTAGTCTGGATGCGCCTGCTTTGGTTGCTCTTCATTTCTTTTTGCTACCCAGCATTTGCCCAGCGCGAAGCTCTTCGCATTGGCGATGGTGTTTTGTCCCCAAAGCGTCTTCGCAATGTTGCACCGTCATACCCATCGCAAGCAATGAACGCCAGGGTGCAGGGAACTGTGATCCTCGGCCTGGTCATCAATGAAATCGGCGAGTCCGGAGACTTTGATTAGACCGGGCACATTGAACTAAACCTCTTAATCCCGATGTGCGCTTCGACGCCAAATATCCTAGGACCTGTCAGTGAATTGCACCCCCGTCCCGGATTTCGTCGCGGATTTCGAGCGCACCACGGCATCGCGAACAGACAAACTCAACTTTTTCCAACTGGCGTTCCTTATGCCATCGTCTCGACTGCCACCCAAGCAGCCTGCTTTTTACAGCTCACATTCACGATTCTCAGCCGTGTTTGCGATTCAGATTCTATTTAGAACGCCAGAGGAGTTAATCGCCTCGAGGACTCGATGTTTTGGGAAGTTGCTGGCCAGCAATTTGTCTTCCTGAATAAAGAGTCTCACAGGTTTTCAAACCGCAACCCCTTCAGTTTTTGCAAGCAGCTGAAAAGAGAGCAAATTGAGCTGAGCATATGTCGTGATGGCCATTTTTCGTGTATGCCAAAATTGGGAAATTGGCTTTGTTTTGCAATTTCCTACCCCGCAACCCGCTACGATGGAATCATGGGTTCAACTGCAACTAGGCTCGACATCGCAGTGAAAGGAATGACGTGCGCTGGTTGTGCCGCAACAATTACAGCAGCCTTGAAAAAGGAACCCGGAGTGAGTGCCGCCTCGGTTAACTTTGCCACGCGCAGGGCAACGGTTCTTTTTGATCCTGCGGCTACTGAACAATCAAAACTGTCAGCCGCCATTGTGCGAGCAGGCTACGGAATTGCAGAAACCCAGAATGTCGCCGAGGCGGAGATTCAGGAGTTGGCTGGAATGCGTCATCGATTTGGGGTAGCACTGCTGCTAACGCTACCGGTTTTCGTGATCGCTATGGGGCATGGGCGATTCGATTTTCCAGGATCAGCTTTGCTTCAGTGGGCGCTATCCACACCAGTGGTTTTCTATTGCGGGTGGCCATTTCTGAATGGTGCAGTTAAAGATATTCGCCGCCGTTCGGCCGGCATGAACAGCTTGATCGCTTTGGGTACACTGTCGGCCTATCTTTACTCTGCGTGGGCAGTGGTCACGCATCGTCATGCCGTCTATTTTGAGTCGGCGGCAGTAATTGTGACTTTGATCATTTTAGGGCGAATGTTGGAAGCCCGAGCGCGTGCGAAAACGGGAGATGCGATCCGTCAATTGGCTTTGCTTGCGCCACCGGTGGCTCGTCTGATCAAAAGGAAAATGGAAATTGAAGTACCTGTGGAAGACGTGCGCCCAGGCGACATTATCCTGATCAAACCAGGTGAGCGGATCCCCATGGACGGAATTGTCATTGAAGGATTCTCCCACGTGGATGAAGCGATGCTGACCGGCGAGAGTGTGCCGCTGGAAAAGACACCTGGACAACCTGTCTATACGGGAACCATCAATGCAACCGGAAGCCTTCGAGTTCAGGTTAGCCAGGGAACCGCGCAATCCATGCTGGCCCGCATTGTGGAATTGGTGGAAGAAGCACAGGGTCGAAGTGCTCCTGTGCAAAGATTAGCGGACCAAGTGAGCGCTTGGTTCGTTCCTGCATGTTTGGCGATTGCTGTAATTACGTTCGCGATTTGGTATTGGCTGGGGGATTCGCCCGACCGTTTGGAAAACGCTCTGACCCGATTTGTTGCAGTGCTGATCATCGCCTGCCCTTGTGCGCTGGGCCTTGCGACGCCAACCGCAGTGTTAGCGGCAACAGGAAGTGCTGCTAGGCTTGGCATTCTCTTCAAGAGCGGCGAGGCATTGGAGACCGCTGCGGGCATTACGGCGGTGGTGCTGGACAAAACCGGCACCATTACCGAAGGCAAGCCGAAGGTCACTCTTGTAAAGATGGAGCCTGGCTTTTCAGAAGACGAGGTGCTTAAATTTGCAGCAGCCATAGAAAGGCAGAGTGAACACCCTTATGCCAAGGCGATAGTAGACCGGGCTGGGGCATTAAAAGTCTTGACCGCGACGGGGTTTGCAGCCCAGCCAGGCAAGGGCGTCACTGGTACAGTTGAAGCGCATGAAGTTGCGATTGAAGCCGCACCAGACAAAAGTGGCTTTCCCGCAGAATCAGCGGTTCTAATGGTAACCATTGATGGAAAAACTGCTGGTTGGATTGGAGTTGCAGACATTGCCAGGTTCGATTCCGCTGAGGCGGTGAAAAAGTTGATTGAAATGAATCAGATGGTGATTCTGTTAACTGGGGACCGCCAAAGTGTGGCCAATGCGGTTGCGGTACAAGTGGGGATCGAAACAGTGCAAGCTCAGGTTTCCCCAGCAGGAAAGTTGGATGCGGTTGAGGAGCTCCAACGACAAGGCCATAAGGTGATGATGGTGGGTGATGGCATAAACGATTCCCCGGCCCTGGCGCAAGCAAACTTAGGAGTTGCAATGGGGAATGGGACTGGCGTGGCACTTGCTACCGCCGGAGTTGCACTACTGCGGCCCAGTGTGCTTTTAGTGCCACAGACTCTGCTGATTGCCAAGGTGGCAATGAAAGTAATTCGCCAGAATATCTTCTGGGCGTTTATTTTTAATCTAATGGCGATTCCACTTGCTGCCGGCGCATTTCATAACTGGCTAGGCTGGGATTTGTCGCCGATGGTGGCTGCGGCGGCAATGGCGCTTTCCAGCGTGATCGTCGTTTCTAATTCACTGCGCCTGACGCGGCTCTGAAATCAAAGAAACAACGATTCGTGGTTAGCTATTGACGTTAGCTATTGACTACCTTTCTCTGCACTCCACCATCGTTTCGCTTACCTTTATTGCGCAACTGTTCCATCCGTTCTTGGGCTGCTGCGACTGCTTCGCTTAAAGATTCCCGCTCTACTTGTACCGCTCCGGTACTGAATCTTAATTGAGCCTGGCCTAAATTCCGCAACTGATAATCCCAGAATTTCTCGGCAACGGAATCAATCCGGCGCTGGGCTGTGTTGCCCAGTTCTCCTGAGAAAATCATCACCCATTTGTCGTCATCAATCCTTACCGCAAAATCTTTCTCCCTAACAATTCCGTTGATAAGTTTCACGGCAGGTTGCGTCATTTCTTCGATCTGAGCGGGCGACTTTTCGGCGACCAGTTTGGAATAGTCATTGATTCCGGCCAGAATCACAACTCCGGTAACCAATTGTTTGGAGGCAATCAGTTCATTCAGAGTCTTGAGATCGTGCATTCCACCGGGAAAGGTGGTGGATTCCAATACCGCGACAACAGGAATATCTTCGGTAAAGAAGGACGCCGGCGGCTCTGCATCATTTAAGAGATCATCAATAATGCTGGTCTGGTTTTGGCCAACCCCAGTACCGTCAGTAATGTCATCTTCAAGGAGTAGTTCTTCGTTGTTCCGGCCCAAAAGCTCACGAAGGATATCGTCGTGATCTTCCTCTGTTTGGGCAAAAGTGGATGAACCTCTAGGCTTGAAACTCAATTTCTGAGTAATTTGTTCCGGCTCTGCCACTCGGGTTTGAATGTATTCGGACTCCAAAACTTGCTCTGGTTCCTCACTATCTTCGATGATTTGATTCAGCAAATCGGACCAGTGAGGCACTGGTTCGGCAACACGATTCAGTTCGAGTTGCAGATTCAGGTCAACAATGGATTCGGCTGCCGGCATTACCAGCACAGACGGCTCCTCTAAAGGATGCTCCACGGGATCAACCTGCCCAGACTCCAACTGCGATTCCGGTACAACCAATTCCTGGAGATCATCCTCTTCTTCATACTCAGCAACAAAGCTTTCGTACGTTGGTCTAACAACTTTCGCAGGCGGATTTTCCCGGCCGTCGACTATTGTCGCCGCAGGTTCTTGTGACTTTGCATACTGCGCAGCAAACTTAACTTTTGCCTGTTCTTTTAGACGGTGAATTTCCTGACGAACTGCGTCACTGGCCACGGGTAGGACAATTGGAGTTACGGGAACCAATGCTAATGTTGCACTTGGTAGAACAGCGGCAACAACAGGTTCGATAGTATCCGCAATTTTTTCCGGCTCTGGGATGGCCGCTACCGGCTGTTCTTTCGCTTTGAAAGGCACCTCAACTACTGCGACAGGTGCTGTCTGAAGATCTGCTTTCAGAGCAACCTTAGACAACATCGCAGGATCCACAAAATCTCCTGCCGATTTCCTAACTTTGGGGGAAACGATCGGCTCAGCCTGGACCACTGGAGCTCGACGATCACGCTCTACGCGTAAACTCATAGCCTCTGCTCGGGTGGCTAGCGCTTCCTCGTCAGCAGGCCGAACTTCTGGTGCCACCGTACGGGCAACCTCATTTCTTCGCTCATAGCGCATAGGACGTTGCGCAGCGGCGACATCCCCGGATTCATATGCTTCTGCTGCGGCGGGAGCGTAAGCTGGTGCCCAACCCGCTTTCCTGGCTGCAGTAAAAAACTGCTCAAACCAAGCCTGCGGGACAAAGCTGGCAGGATCCAAAATCCCACGCCGCTCCCTCTCCTCGCTTCGCACCCGAAGCTCAACATTCTTTTCTCGTAACTGCTCATTGCTGCCTTTCAAGTAGTCGGTTACGAACGCAACCAGTGCTGTAAACAGCACCACTACCAGACTGGCGAATATTTGTATGTCTAAGGCTCCAAGTTCCATAGCTTCTCTAAAAAGTCTATCGACCGCAGGGACCTTAAGAATTAGCCTGAGACCTTAAATATCTATCGGTGGTTTAAATACTTGACACGGGCAAATGGTACTAAGCCTTTCTTTATCGGACTTGATCTAACGCCCTAACCTATTCATAAACCAAACTATACACCGGAACCGCTAGTTCCCCAGCTCTTTGATTCGAACATTTCTGAACTGGATCACCGACCCGTGACCAAGCCAACCAATATGCCCTTTTGGACGAGCCAAGCCGGGGTGTCGCTTCAAAACTTCCGGATCAGTGACTGTACTAAGGTCAGCATCCGTCACCAATACTCCGTTCAAGATCACTTTAATTCTCCGCCCATCTGCCATGATCTCCTCCGTGTTCCACTCCCCAGCCGGTTTCAACGCGTCCGCGATTGGGGGGATAGAATCGTACACCGCGCCATGGCGCTGCGTAGGTTTCAACCATCCCTTGTACTTTTCATGTTCGTGATCCAGTATCTGGATTTCCATCCCTACGTAGGCAGCGTCCCCTTCTAAAGGAGCTCGTATCCCAACTCCGTTATTGGCCCCAGGCTCAAACTTAAAATCGAAACGAAGCACAAAATTGCCGTACTCCTTATCCGTATAAAGGTTGCCGCCCCCGTTTGGTGGACACAGTATTGTTCCATCTTGAACAATGTAGCCCGGACCCTTGGCATTCATTAGAACCCACCCCTTGAGCGTTGTGCCGTCAAAAAGTGGTGTGAATCCTTTCTCCGCTTTATCGGCCGCAAATAAACACCCGGCCGTGGTTAGACAAATCATTAAATAGCGCAATTGATCTCCTCTATTCCCTGGTAACTTGACCCACGGGAGCTTTGCTCCGCGGACCGTTCTTTGTATCGAAGTATGCTTTCTGTGCCTGCTCGGGAAAACCGGCAATCAGTTTTTCTGCGCGCTTCATAAGATCATCGACAATCGCCGGATGCTTGTCTGCAACATCAAAACTTTCATCGGGGTCGGAAATCACATTGTACAGTTCCGGGGTCTTCAAAACAATATTCTTACGCCCAGCAGCAGGAACTGGAGAATAGGTAACCGAGTTGTAGCGGGTGATATGCAGCTTCCAGCGGCCAAGACGAATGCACTGCAAGTTCCAATTGTCGAAATACAGAAGCGCTTCGCGTTCCAGTTCCTGTTTCTGGCCGGAAAGAAGCGGCCAGATGTCCACTCCATCTGTTACGTTCGTCGGCTTGACGCCTGCTAATTTTGCGACCGTTGGAAACACATCCATCATTGAGACCAGTCCCTGACAAACGCGACCAGCCGGGATCTTGCCAGGCCAACGGGCTATGAATGGCTCTCTTACTCCGCCTTCCCACGTCATACCTTTGCGTCCGCGCAAATGCCCGGGACTGCCTTGATACCACGGGCCATTATCGGAGGAAAAAATAATCAAAGTATTGCGGTCCTGGCCAATCTTTTTTACAGCGGCAAGCACTTCGCCAACGCTCCAATCCAACTCCGCAAGAACATCCCCGTAAATTCCGTTGGCAGACTTTCCCCGAAACTTCGGAGACGCACCAAGCGGAATATGCGGATAGGTATGAGGGAAGTAAAGATAGAAAGGCTTATCCTTCGCTTGTTCTATGAAACCCACAGCCTGTGCAGTGTAGCGCGATGTAAGAGTTTCCAGATTCGCTTCCTCTTCAATCACCTTTGTATCCTGCATCAACCAGCGAGGATTCATGTCATTGGAATAGGGAATCCCGAAATAATGATCGAAGCCGCGACTTGTGGGCAAGTAGGGTGGCATATGGCCCAAGTGCCATTTGCCAACGCACATTGTGCTGTAACCCTTCGTCTTCAGCAACTGCGCCATGGTTTGTTCGGAATCAGGAAGCCCGCCTTTATCAGTAGGAAATAACACCACTGGAACCATCACACGAGTTGGATAACGGCCAGTAAGCAACGCTGCTCGCGAAGGCGAACAAACCGGATTCGCCGAAAGTGCTTGCGTGAATCGCATGCCTTCCCGCGCCATCCGATCAAGATTTGGAGTTTCATTGCTGCCTCCGTAGCAGCCAAGATCACCATAGCCTAGATCGTCCGCGTAGATGAATACAACGTTCGGCGGACGTTCGGCGGCACTGGCCACCAAGGAAACAGCGGCACCGGCCAAGAACTTTCTACGATTCAGCATTGGGCTATCTTATCAGGCTGCGCGGGTAGGAATTACAGTGTTCACAACTCTGAAACATTCTTGGGGTATTCTGTAGTTGACTAATATTAGTGTAGAATTAAAGAAAATGTAAGGAGGTGGGCCTTCTCAAATTCGAGGCCTTCGAATCAACAACCTCTGGACGGCGCTGTTCCGCCCTCAATCAGCTCGCCTGTCAGCAAGCTTTTTGCGCCCCTACTTAACCTTCTCCTGCCCGATGATTGCCGCCTGTGCGGCGAACCTCTTGAAAATTTCAGTCGAATTCCTGTCTGTCAAAGTTGTTTGCGCGCTCCTGTTGCATTGGTCGCAGAATATTTTTGTGCCCGCTGCCGTACGCCATTCCTTTCAGCCCATCCTTTAGACGAGGAGGGTGTTTGCGGAATGTGCCGAAATGGGTTCACCGAATTTGACGCTGCTTACTCCTTTGGCGCCTATGAAGGAAAACTTCGAGACATCATTCACTTATTGAAGTATCAACGGATCGAGCCCCTGGCTAAGCCTCTGGCTAACTTATTGATCAAGGCCTTGCCTCTGGATCAGCGCTTCGATTGCGTTGTCCCCATGCCCTTGCATTGGCTTCGTAAAATGCTTCGCGGGTTTAATCAAGCAGAAGTAATTGCAAGGCCTGTTGCGGACTACATGAGTATTCCCCTGGTAAAGGCTTTGCGGCGGCGTAGCTATCGGCCCCCACAAGTAGGCTTGACCAACGCCCAACGACGCGAAAATGTGCGGGGTATTTTTGTAGTTCGAAATCAGAATCAAATTGATGGCAAACGAGTGCTTTTGGTGGACGATGTTTTCACCACTGGTGCAACGGCCAGCGCCTGTTCTGCCGCTTTGAAGCGGGCGGGCGCAAAACACGTTTCTTTGCTTACTCTGGCAAGAGTGGATCGTAGGCCTATCACAGCCGAGTTCCGCTTCACGCCAGCAAATTCGACGTCCATGGGAGCTGCCTAGCCATATGCCCACTCTCGATCGATTGCACCAACCGGTGCTGGTATTAAACGCGAGTTACGAACCAATCAATGTGTGCGCAGCCAGACGCGCATTGGTGCTGGTGCTTAAGGGAGTGGCTCGCGCCGAAGAAAGCTCGTTTATGGTGGTCCATGGGCACCGGAACAGTTTGGCTTTGCCAAGCGTGATTCGGCTGCTTGAATATCGTCGCATTCCGCAACAAACTCGTGCCCTGTCTCGTAAGAACATCTTGATGCGCGATCGCTATACCTGCCAATATTGCCATCGAACATTAGCGTCAACGGAACTGACATTGGACCATGTAATGCCCCGGTCTCGAAAGGGAGACTCCAGTTGGGAAAATCTGGTAGCCTGTTGCGTTGGTTGTAATAACAAGAAAGGCAATCGAACTCCGGATGAGGCAGGCATGAAGTTGGCAAAGCAACCGCGCTCCTTCAGCTTACACACCAGCCGCCACTTAATGCGGATGCTGGGCAACACGGACGATCAGTGGCGCAAGTATTTGTTCTACTAATTTCTGTTTGATTCGCAAACTAAAACGGAATGTTTTCGAAATCCGGGTGGTCGCCAATATGATGAAAATTGTGTTCCCAAACAATCGACTTGTCCGCTATCACGTATAGCCCAGGACTTCGCATAATCTCCTTGCCCGGTTTCCCGTTTCGATGCCCTTGTCGATAGGCTCGCAAGCCTGCCAATAGAGGCTTTAGACCAAGGAACTTGCTCCAACTGGCGCGGAACAATCCAAAGGAATCAAACAAGTTTCCGTTCCGATCTGCAATGCCTTTTGCCCCAGGCCAGAAATGCTGAAAGTAGTCTTCACCGTGCTTAACCTCGTCTAGAAAGACGAAAAGCACAGGCGGGTACCCTGGTGTTGATTCCGATGCGCGGCGTAATCCCGTTACGCCCTCTCTACAAAATATTCAACCAAAGTGTCGCAGGAAAAATACGATCGTTCGTCCCTTGGACAATTGATCCTCAAATAGGCCTGGCTGAATGTTCACTCCATCAACCGGACGCTTTAAAATCTGTTCACTAAGTAGTTGCCTCATTTATTGCTCTGGAAGAAACGCTGGAGTTTCAAAAAGATTCCTGCCCAAAAAAGGGCGAACGATAGCATTCGCATCGGGCACGACGGTTGTGCCGCTGGTTAGAAACGTCAACCCTTGTTGCAGCGTTGCCAATCCGATTATGGTGCTTGCCGGACTCCCCAGTGGGATCAAATAAGTATGCGGGTTAGCAGGCAACGTTGGGTCAATTGTTCTGGCAATATCGAAGCGATAAAGCGATACTTGGTCCGCCATGTTCGCAGCTCGAATCAACCCGGTGGTTGAAGGATTTGGAACAGTTCTATCCTCCAATGCCATTTGAAAGAGTACTCGTTTGACAGGCTGACCTGGCAAGGTGGCTTGTTTCATGTGTGGTGCCAAAACGTTCACTCCCGACACTGCTTCCAACCATTCAAACCGTTCATAGAAATCCTGAATAGCAGCGGAACCGTTGGTAGTCCGTATTTTCACGGGTTGATAGCGCAATGGGAAGTCATCTTCAAAGTCCCCTGCCTTGTTTAACAACACAGGCTGCCTTAAACCAAGTAGAGGAAGACCCAGCGCCAAACGAAACGATTGGGAGAGCCGGAAATCTACTCCAGCACCAGGCGGCACATTCAGTACCGATGCACTTATATCAGGGGAAACAGAAGTTAGAAGTGCGCCGTAGGCACCGCCCAGCGATTGGCCAAAATACGAAATCGAAGAAGGGTCCAAATCAAAACGACCGTCGCCATCCAGATCCATTCCATCGCGAATCCCGTGGATAAGCTGCAAATAATCCACCACCGTTTGACGAAGACAATCCCGCAAGCCGATAGGCGCACCTGGGGACGTCACAAAGCATCCCTCCCCGTCATCAATTTTGCCATTGCCGTCCACATCCAGACCTCGCCCAGGTGCGGGAAATTCCAACACCGAGCCATCAGTAGGCACAATACGAAAGCTGCTCTTCGGTCCATTTCCATGTCCCACAGCATTCATTGCAATCACAGCGAATCCCAAATTATTCGCAGCCGCCATTACTGATGGCATGCCGAAGCGGCTATCCGTAATGCCATGCCCGGCTAACAATACTGGATAGCCTCTGGGTGGTGCTGACCCCTTCGGAAGCCAAACATGGAAAAATATTTCCTCCGTTTGCGCAGCTACAGGCGCAGTCAAAGTGGGGATAATCGGAATGGATAAAGTGGGCCCAAGAAACCTGGGGGATCGAAAAGATCCGAAGGCAACCCGGCCGACGCCAAACTGCGCTATCAAAGCTGCGGTTACCGGCAAAGTGGTATCGGCAAACTGATTGTCCCCTGCAAGTGCAACGTGCCGGCGAAATGTTGCGCCTTGTACGTTGTCCAGTGAAACGACATTGTTCGCCCCTGTTCTCGTAAAATTCACTGGAGTCTGATTCACCACCCCCAGCACTTCTTCATACCACGCCGATGCGGAAAGGGAAGTGTAGATACTAGCCCCAACAACCCGTCTATTTCTCAAGCTTGATCGAACGAGAGTCAAAGCATCGGAAAGTTGCTGGCAATAAATCCCACCAAGCTGCTTGGCCAAGCACTGCGTGAAACCCTCTTCTGCCTCCACAGGATCACCCGCCAAATCGCGGACGGCATCGGTGATCACGATCAAGTAGCGTCGCGAACTTTCCAACATGTCGTCTGGCTTGGCGTAAGCAGTGTTGGTTGCAGGATCGTAAATCGGCTGATTTATCGACGTTACCAGACCCACTGGCCCTAAGTTGAATCTGCCGGAAATAACCGGATCCAGCCAGACATAGGAGACACCTTCACCGAGCGTATCCGGATTGATCTTCCCACTGAACTTCACACTAAGCCGAGCATTGGGATTGAAACCGTCCAACTGATTGATCGATGCGATTTCCGCACAATCGCTGGATGCACCACTGCAATTGGGCAGCGGCAGATTGATGCGCCTCCCAGTTCGCTGGCGGCCGTCTTCAACCGTTAGGAAGTCTGAAGGAAAGGGACCAATCTCAGGACGGGTAGGATCGAATTCAACACGCACCCCGCTAGCAAAAATAAACGGGAGAAGGAACAAAGCAATAGCAAAATATTTCATCGGTTGTACCTGCATTATACGAAGGAAATACCCAATTCAGATCCTTTGTAAGAAAACTTTCTTGGGATGGCCATGGTAGTCGCGGTATCCTGAGGTCTTAGTGGAAGTCGAAACACAATACACTACCTTTGATGCTATAAGCCTTGACTGCGGAGTGACGCTTTCCCCGGTTGATTGCGCTTATGAAACCTATGGCGAATTGAATCACAATCGGACCAACGCCATTCTTGTGACCCATGCGTTTTCGGGCGACGCGCATGCCGCCGGCGAAGAAAAAGGCAGTGGACAAAAAGGCTGGTGGGATAACATGATTGGCCCCGGCCGCGCCTTCGATACCGACAAGTATTTTGTGATTTGCGCCAATGTCCTGGGCGGCTGCAAAGGTACCACCGGCCCGTCCTCAATTGATCCTTCCACTTTTAAGCCTTATGGAATGGGCTTTCCGGTTATCACCATCGCGGACATGGTTCGGCTGCAAAGGAAGCTGACAGAGTTTCTAAAAATCCCAAAGCTCCTGGCCGTGGCCGGTGGTTCTATGGGCGGCATGCAAGCGCTGCAGTGGGCCGTGCAGTATCCGCAAGCATTGGCGGCGTCCATCCCGATCGCTTCCACTGCACGCCACAGTGCGCAGCAAATTGCCTTCAACGAAGTGGGCCGTCAGGCAGTGATGGCCGATCCGGATTGGAATGGCGGCGATTACTACATCGGCCGCCCCCCAGCCCGCGGGTTAGCCGTTGCCCGCATGGTTGGCCACATCACGTACATGAGTGATGAATCTATGCGCCAGAAGTTTGGCCGCCGCACCCGTGAGAACGACGACATCTTTGAAGTTGAAAGTTACTTACGATATCGCGGTAGTCAGTTTGTCGATCGTTTCGATGCCAACTCGTATTTGTACATCACCAAGGCAATGGACTTGTTTGATCTTACCCGCAACGGTCAACAAACTTTAACCGCAGCACTCGAATCCGCCAGCACGCGGTTCCTGGTAATCAGCTTCACTTCCGATTGGCTATACCCCAGCTACCAATCGCAGGAAATTGTCAATGCACTGCGCAGGCGCAATCATGATGTAGCTTATTGTGAACTTGAATCGCACTATGGGCATGACGCATTCTTGGTTGAAGTGAACGAACAAACGGAATTGGTGCGTGGCTTTCTGGCGAAGACATTCAAGGAGATGAATCGCTAATGGCACAACTAGCGGTTCACAACGATATCATCAGCAAGATCATTGAGCCAGGTTCAAAAGTGCTGGATCTTGGATGTGGCGACGCCGACTTGTTAGCATGGCTTGCAGAAAATAAAAACGTGGATGCCCGTGGTGTGGAACTCGACGCCCAGAAAGTACAGAGAGCAATTGCCCGCGGCGTATCTGCCTATCAGGGTGATCTGGAACAGTGCCTTTATGATTACCCCAACAACGCGTTTGACTACGTCATCCTCAGCCAAACTTTACTTGAAGTACGTCAGCCTTTGAAAGTCTTAAAGGAAATGCTGCGCGTCGGCAAACGGATCATTGTGGCGTTCCCCAACTTCGGGCATTGGTCCGTACGCAGCGCACATTTGTTCACCGGACGCGCCCCAAAAAACACACTGTTTCCGCACGATTGGTACGATTCACCAAACATTCACTTTCTAACTGTTCACGATTTTGAAATGCTCGTCGCCAAACAAGGATGGACCGTGGAACGGAACATCTATTTGGCAGGCTCAGAGCCGGTGAAAATGTTCCCTAACTTTTTCGCTGAAACCGCAGTGTTTCAGATCCGGCAATAATCCACAACGAGCCATCGGGCAATAGCACTCGCCAAATTTCCTTAAGCGCCATCGCTGGACAAAGAATAGTTTCCACAATCACGTGATGGAAGCTAGCCTCACCCCAAGGAATTTCTTCTGGAGTACCAGGATGAATCATTGCATTCAGAACTTCACGGCAACTTTCTCGAGTTGCAAATACCGCTTCATCCGTTTGACCCATGGCCACCAAAGCACCATCGGGCACTTGCGAGGCGAACCATTTAAGGCGTTCTTCGCTAGGAATCGTAAGCAGCAGGATTCGGTCTGCCGGGTCGAATTTCATTTAATCGTTTGCCGAGGCCGAGCTAACTACTGGGGTTTGAGCTGCAACATTTACTAAACCCGTATGACCTGCCAGTACTGCCTCAGCATCAGCCGCAGTGAATTCTTCCACCTTGGAACTGATGTTCATGGAGCAGAACTTTGGCCCGCACATGCTGCAAAAGTGGGCGTCCTTGAAACCATCTTCGGGCAAAGTCTCATCATGCATGGCCTGCGCAGTTTCAGGATCAAGCGACAATTCAAATTGCTTGCGCCAGTCAAACTTGTAACGGGCCCGGCTAAGCTCATCGTCACGATCACGGGCCCCTGGACGATGGCGTGCAATATCGGCAGCATGGGCAGCAATTCGATAAGCAATAAGCCCCTGCTTAACGTCTTCTTTATTCGGTAGGCCAAGGTGTTCTTTGGGCGTCACGTAGCAAAGCATGGAAGCGCCGTACCAGCCAATCATAGCCGCACCAATTGCGCTGGTAATATGATCGTAGCCTGGAGCGAAATCTGTCACCAAGGGTCCAAGCGTATAGAAAGGAGCCTCAAAACAAAGTTCCTTTTCCTTCTCCACTTGCATTTGAATTTGATCCATTGGAACATGGCCCGGGCCTTCAATCATCACCTGGACATCATATTTCCAGGAGCGGCGGGTGAGTTCCCCCAGCGTCTTCAACTCGGCAAACTGAGCCTCGTCACTGGCATCGGCCAAACTTCCCGGACGCAACCCATCGCCTAGCGAAAAGCTGACGTCGTACTTTTGAAAGATCTTACAGATCTCATCAAAACATTCATAGAGAAAATTCTGCTTATGGTTCTTCACCATCCACTCAGCAAGAATCGAACCACCGCGGCTGACAATACCTGTGATGCGCTTGGTTGTTAGGGGAATGTACTGAATCAGAACGCCGGCATGGATGGTCATGTAATCCACACCCTGGGCAGCCTGTTCTTCAATCACTTCAAGCATCACGTTCTTGTTCAGATCCTCAACGCGGCGGACACGCGATAGAGCTTCATAAATCGGCACAGTGCCAATAGGAACCGGCGAGTTAGCAATAATAGCCTTGCGGATTTCCGCTATATCGCCACCGGTCGATAAATCCATCACCGTATCGGCACCATACTTCACCGAATAGCGCAGCTTCTCCAACTCACCTTCAATGTTCGATGTAGTGGAAGAATTGCCGATGTTGGAATTAATCTTGCACCTGGATGCAACACCAATCGCCATGGGTTCCAAATTTGTGTGATTGATGTTGGCTGGAATAATCATCCGGCCGCGGGCAACTTCTGCCCGGATTGTCTCAACTGGCAGTTGCTCGCGCTTGGCGACAAACTCCATTTCACCAGTGATCATGCCTTGACGGGCATAGTACAGTTGGGTTTTTATGGGATCGTTCTTACGCAGGGCAGTCCATTCGTTACGCATGAATTCTATTATCCCATGAGAGCTGAAAATGCTCTAGCCGTGTGGTTTTAGTTAGCGCAAAGGCCGCTTCGGCGCGGCGTAATGCAATTGAAGAAAGAAACGGTGGCTTCGCCGAAGCGAGTCCGTTTTGCGCTTGTTTCTTAGGAGAAGACCGGAACATCCACACCAATACGTTTACAATCGGTATGCACCATTTCCGATACAATCTGCTCGAAACTGGCTTCAGGAACCCAACCAAGATGCTTGCGCGCCTTTTCTGCCAGCCCAACTAATGGCGTCTTTTCGCTTGGCCTATAGAAATCAGGATCAACAATCACGTACTGCTCCCAGTTCAAACCAACACTGCGAAATGCCATTTCAACGAACTCACGAACAGAGTGAAGCTTGCCCGTAGCAATCACGTAATCCTCTGGCTCGGCCTGCTGCAACATCAGCCACATCGCACGAACATACTCCTTCGCGTAACCCCAATCGCGACGAGCCTCCAAGTTGCCAAGACGCAGTTCCGTCGCTTGTCCGGCAAGAATTCGCGCCACTCCCGTTGTAATTTTGCGGGTAACAAATTCCCTACCCCGCCGCGGTGATTCATGGTTGAATAAAATCCCGCTCGACGCATGCAATTTGTACTGCTCCCGGTAATTCCGCGTCAGTTCGAAACTAGCTACTTTGCTGATCCCATATACCGATCTTGGCCTGAAACGTGTTGTTTCTTTTTGTGGCGATTCCTCAGCATGGCCAAACATCTCCGACGAACCAGCCAGGTAAAAACGGCATTTGGGGACTAAGTCCTTAATTGCGGAAAGAAGAAAATGCGTACCGTTGATATTTGTGTTTAGGGTTTGGAATTCATCATCGAACTCGTAGCTAACAAAACTTTGCGCGGCAAGGTGGTAGCACTCATCCGGCTTCACCGTCGCCACTGTGCGATATACCGTTGGGTAGCTTTCAAGAGAGCCAGGATGCAGAACAAGCCGCTGTCTGCAGCTTTTCAGGTTTTCATTGCGCTCCCCTGGGGCCTCCATAGCAACACGCCGAATTAGCCCATGGACTTCGTAGCCCTTATCGAGCAGCAGTTCTGCCAAATAGGATCCATCTTGACCGCTAACACCAGTAATGAGTGCTCTTTTTTGAACCATGAATGATCGTTTTGTCTTCCTATTTAAGCGCGTCTTCCCAACCACCGGCCCAACCAGCTGTCTTGAATGCGACGCTGAAAGCCGTCAATGCTCATCACGGAAAGCCATTCCCGCCAAAAGCGAAGGGGATGAAACGGATTATACAGGGTGCCGATCAGGAAACTCAAAAAATACTTAGAGAAAGTGGGCTGAAGAGGTTCAAAAAATTGATCCCGCCCATCTACAAGAAAGGAAGTAAATCCATGTACCCACTGGAAGGGGACATAGCCGGTATGCTTTCTAACAACCTTCAGATTTTCAAGAAACACCTGCCGGCGGCCGCCAAGAGTTTTGTTGTTCAGATGCATCCTAGAATGAGCCAACAAAATGTGAAGCCGGTTCATTTTGTATTTCATCGAAAGTCGCAGCCAAAAATCATAGTCAAACGCGAAGTGAAGATTCGGATTCAAACCACCCAACTCAGCGTATACATCCCGTCGTATAAATGATGTTGGCTGGCAAATGAAACATCTCCGAGCAAGTTCATCAGGAAGAAAATTTAGGGTTGGATATCGGCCAAGACTCTTGCCGTTTTCATCCATCCACATGCCCTCACCATAGACCCCCGCTACTTCGTCTCCGCACTCCATCAGGTGAGCAACTGCTGAGCGTACAGCTCCTGGATAGTAGGTATCGTCAGCCGGCAAATAAGCAAAAATCGAACCGTGAGAAAGCAGGAAGCCCCGTTGGATGGCATCGCTTGCTCCTCCATCTTTACCTGTAATGTAACGAAGTTTATCCCCGTAGCTTTGCAGAATTTCCAACGTCCCGTCTGTTGAACCACCGTCCACAACAATATATTCAATGTTGGGATAGTCTTGATTGAGCACACTGTCAATCGACTCTCGAATAAACCGGGCCATATTAAAGCTCGGAGTGATGATAGTCACCAGCGGATAATTTTCGTCTGCTAAAGGGTATACCCTCTGAGCCATTCCTATTTTCTCCACCTACAAAACATCACCCAACTTCCCTCCGGGTGATTTTTAGAAAAGATCAATTCAGATATGTTTAAAATCTGAACAAAACTTTGCCTTTAAGTATAACAAGAACTCCTGCCAATCCACTGAAACGCAGATTAAACTCTTTTGATTTGTACACGTTTTGACTACGAACCCATCAGCCTCCAAAGCCATTCCTTCAGTCCGAAACGGCTTTGCACTTGAAACTATGAAATTTACCTGGCTACACCAGAAGTAAGCGACTTGAGAAGAACCATATTAGCGCCAGGGTCCCGGCCATCCGTAGCTTTCTTCGAATATGGACTTGAGGAAGAAATAGAATAATCTCCCGATCCTTGATTTTTGAACCCGACATCATCCAATGTGGTTGGAAAGCTATTGCCAACAGGGTTTTCAGCGGCCAGTCCTCCTTGTATTAAGTTGCCTTTCACGGACCAAATGGATTGATAGGCGTTCAACGCCGCAGTACCACTTCCAACACCTGCTCCGTAAATGCCCAGCACGTTGTTTTGGAGAACATTGTTTTCTAACTGAAATCCCGACCCGGTTTCAATTGCGAATTCAACTAAGGTCAGGCCCTTTGTAAGAACTGTATTATGAATTGCCCAAACATCCGTTGGACGGAAAACAAGGTAGAGAAACCCACCTCTTCCCCAAAATGCAGGGTCGCTATTTGCTTCATCAATGCCGGTAAGCAGATTGTCCTGAATTAGAATCCGCCGACACAACCCGCCTCCGGTCGAATCGTCAAACCCAGTGATAGTAAATCCGTTCCCAGCGTTTTTGATTATGTTCCCAACAACCTTCACGTCCTCCACAACCGCCCAGGGAACGGTGCCCCCTTCCGTTCGAACCGTAAACTGAATAGCAGTTCCACGCACGGTTGGATGCCAAGTGTTTTCCATAACATTACCGGAAAGCGCCACTCTGCGGCCGTTTTTTAACTCGAAATGATGTTTCACAACATACGCTTTGTTCTTCCATGCCAAAGGTTTAAGAAAGTAATTTCTGGAAACATTGATGTCAGATGGAACCAGGTTAGGGATTGCAGGAGTCACCGCACCGAACATTATTCCCACTCCAGCGGCCTCTATGCGATTATTGTCAATCGTGAATGGACCAGGACCATTCCACCCAAGAATCCCCTGCGTTTCTTGCACATCGCTAAAAATATTTGAGATATGAGAATCGCGCACGTAAACATTTATGCCGTTCAAAGCAATGCCTCGTTTGGTTCCCACCAAAGCGTCCCCGTGAATATAACAACGCTCCACCAAAATGTCGTGTGGCAGGTCTGATACGGAATTTTGAGAACCATCTCCAATCCTGAGTAGATCAAAACTATAAACTCCCGCAGCCGCCCGTATTTCCAGCCCCACTAGTCTCCAATGATGGGATCGTGTCCCAAACGTGACCGGAGTGTTAGAACCAACTGGCTGCAAAACAGCCATGGATGATGCTTGGGCTGGACTGACCCGCTTGAATGCCGGTAAATTTTGGTAGCCGGAACTGCGCACCGTAATCCAGCCGGATCCGGTTTTTTCTGGAAAGACAAATTGCCCCGTAAAAACAGCTCCAGCCGCAAGGGTGATGCTGTCTCCTGGCAAAGCTGCGTAGATGGCTGCTTGAAGGTTGCCTCCGCCGGGTACCGCGATATCCGCCGCTCGCAAAGAATGGCTGAAAAAAGTATAAGAATTAATGATTAAAATTGCAGAACAAATTTGTTTTTGATTCATGCTTGAATCCTCCTGAACTACACCATAAGTCAGTTCGTCCGGAATGCAAGCAAAGAACACGGTAGTAGAGGAATTTTAAGTTATGAAGAGAATCAAATGGCTAATCAATAGCCTCACTTTCATCGAACCAAGTGCTTGATTTCGGTTACGTTACACAGTTGCCGCCGATGGGTGCAAGTAAGGTTTGCGGTAAGGTCTTTTTAATAATTTATTTGCTTGGTCGTCGCCAATAATCCGATGTTTGACCGGATCATAAACCAGTGTCCGTCCCAACTTCATAGACATGTTCGCCAAAATGCAGCTAGCGGTTGAAATTTGACCCTGCTCAATATCAGCCACAGGTTTTTCGCGCGAATCAATGCACGACAAAAAGTTCTTCATGTGTCCCCGAATCGCCGCCGCCACATGACGCTCTAAATCTTTTTCCGTGCGGTCTTCAGGGTACTGTTCGTACTCATAAGCAACATCCTTATGCACTGGAGTTCCTTTTTCCGGAAGGAAATCGTATCCCATCACACCGGCTTTCAACGTACCTTTTTCCCCGTAGAAAGTTGCACCCCACGGATACTTCGCATCCGGCGCAGCTCCGTAACTTCGATGATTCCAGATAACCTTCAAATCGCCAAAATCGAACGTTGCAGTTTGAGTATCAGGAATGTTCGCCTTGCTCTTTTTGTCCACAAGAATGCCGCCCGCAGATGACACACTCTTCGGCCAACCAAGATCCAGCATCCAACGAACCATGTCCAACATGTGGACGCACATATCGCCCATAATCCCATTGCCATATTCTTCAAAAGACCTCCAACGGCGTGGATGCACCAGTTCATTGTATGGCCGCATCGGCGCTGGACCCGTCCAGGTTTCGTAATCAAAATAATCAGGCGGTGCCGTGTCTGGAGGATTCGCCGTGGCCCTCATATGGTAGTAGCAGTAAATTTCCACCACCCCAATTTTGCCCAGTTTATTTTCCCGCAGAATCTGATCACGCGCCTCAATCAAATGCGGGGTTGATCGGCGTTGCATTCCCACCTGCACAACTTTTTTGTACTTCCGCGCAGCCGCCAACATGGCATGCCCTTCGTCAATATCCACACTCACCGGCTTCTGGACCCACACGTCCAGACCACCCTTCACCGCATCAATCATCGGCAGCGCGTGCCAATGATCGGGAGTGTCAATAATCACAAGATCCAGGTCCTTTTCCGCCAGCATTTTTTGATAACTGGAATAGGTGCGGGGCTTCTTGTGCGATGCCTGTCGTGTGGCAACAATATCTGCACACTCAGCCAGCATCCTGCTATCCACATCGCATAGCGAAACCACTTCCACCGGAGCCACCTGAATCAAACGAAGCAAGTCGCATTTGCCATACCAGCCCGATCCAATCATGCCTACTCGTCGCACTTTTTGGTCAGCGAACGCTTCGGCAAAATTAGCGGAATTTGCAAAAACTCCGGCTGCCCCCGCAGAAAGAAATTGTCGTCGATTCATAAATGACTCCTTAGCTTGATTTAGCGAAACATCAGCGGAGCAACTTCATTCAGGAAGGTGCGCCAAACCGTATATGTGTGCAAGCCTTCCATCGTACGGAATGTATGGCGAATGTTGTGCTCCTTCAGCGTTTCAGACAACTTAGTAGCTCGCGCAATAACCGGATCCTGCAATCCGCAGCCAATATAAAACTGCTTTATTTTAGTATTGGCTTGATTAGGGTTCTTCAAAACATCCGCAAACTTCGTTTCAAAATCCGGCCCAGGCGCTGAACTGAAAACTCCCACCGTATGAAACATTCCCAAATGGCTTAAGCCGATATTCAATGAGTGCCCGCCGCCCATCGAAAGTCCCACCAGTGCTTGATTATTACTGCCCTTGGCGATTCTATATTTCGATTCAGCAAAAGGCATCACATCTTCCATCAGATATTTCTCAAACAAAGGTGTATTCTTCGCTTGCACTTCACGCGGCGAACCGAACGGAACGGCGTGAGTGTAGGGCATAACCACAATCATCGGTACAGCCTTGTTCTCTGCCAGCAGGTTGTCAATGATAAAATTCGCATTGCCCGCCGTGGTCCAACCCGCAGCAGTGTCGTTGCTTCCATGCAATAAGTACACCACCGGATAACGGCGATTCCCACTCTTCTCATACCCCGGTGGCGTGTACACCCAAATCGGCCGCGTTTCACCATTGATCGCCTTCGACTTTTGCCAGTTAATTTCAACCGATCCATGAGGCACGTCCCTCAACTGCCAAAACGCCGGTTTATCTCCGGAAACTTCCACCAAGCTGGCCGAAGTCCGGCTACGAAGTTTCATTCTTGGATTCACCGGATCAGCAATCGCCACTCCATCCACCACAAAATTGTAGATGTACATTCCAACATCCATTGGACCTTCAGATATCGCCCAAACCCCGTCAGAAGTTTTCATCATCGGTTTCTGCGAACCAGGGGACATCCAGTCGCCTGACAAAGCAACCTCACTCGCTTTGGGGGCACGCATCCGAAATGTAACGCGGCGATCCGATTCAATTTCCGGTGAAACCAAGGTGTCCGCAGGTTGCGCGTTAACACAAACCAGCAAAACAAAAGGCAGAAGGATTCCATGTTGTAGCTGCATAGATATGGCTTCCATCATATCCTTGAAGGTATGCAAATGTTTTTGCTCTCACTTTTGATTTGTGTCGTCGCCTCAGCCGCAGGCATCCCTATTGAGGAGTTCGCCTCCCGGCGCGCAGCACTTCGCAAGTCTCTTGATACTGGAGTTTTTGTTCTGGTCGGTGCATCCGATCATGAAAAAGGCGACGGAAGAACCGGCTTTTTCCAGGAAGCCAACTTCTATTACCTAACCGGCTGGACCGAACCAGGCGCCCTACTGGTAATGGATGGCGAGTCCGAAGTTTTGTTTCTTCCAAAAGCAAATCCAATCACCGAACGCTACACCGGCAAGAAGCTCACGGCTGAAGATCCTGCCGCGCTTAAGGCCACAGGATTCATCCAGGTCGTGAATATTGACCAGTTCGAATCGCAGCTTTTCCGGCGTCTGGAAAAGCCCCGCAAAATTTATGCCGATTTTTCACAGCCAGGATCAGAAAAGTATAAAGGTGTCCTCGCTCTCCGCAAAACAGAAGATGCCAAGCCGTTAGTAAACGTTCTTCGTGCTAAAAAATCCGCCAACGAAATTGCACTCATCACCCGCACCACCGATATTTCCGTGGAAGCGCACAAAGCTGCATGGCTTCGGGTCAAAGCAGGCTCATACGAATATCAATTGGCTGCGGCAATGACCAATGTGTACTTTGAAAATGGTTGTGAGCGCAGTGCCTATCCGCCCATCGTTGGATCAGGCGGCAACGCAACGGTTCTACACTACAGCAAGAACGCCCGCCGCATGGATTCCGGCGAACTTGTCTTAATGGATGTGGGTGCCGAATGCTCCTACTACGCCACCGACATTACCCGCACCATTCCCGTTAATGGCCGATTCACCCCACGCCAAAAAGAAATTTACGAAATCGTTTTGGGTGCGCAAAATGCCGCCATCGCTGCTGCAAAGCCGGGGATGACCATCAAGGGCACCGATGAAAAGAGCTTGCAAAAAATTGCCATGGATTACATCAACTCCCATGGCAAGGATTTGAAGGGCGAACCCCTAGGCAAGTATTTCACCCATGGCCTTGGGCATCATGTTGGCCTTGATGTTCACGATCCCTGGGAGCCTACCAACAAACTGGAAGCCGGTCACGTGATAACCATCGAACCAGGAATCTACATCCCCGAAGAAGGCATAGGCGTGCGGATCGAAGATACTCTCTTGATCACAGAAACTGGTTCCATAGTCTTGAGCAACGCTCTGCCTCGCGATCCCAGTGCGATTGAAAAGTTCCTTGCGGCAGGCAAATAGTTTCCAATGATGGCCAGGGGAATTCCAGCTACAACTTACGGCTTGGCAATCGCCGCAGCCGTTGGTGTTGGCTTGCTTGCTTCGGCGACTCCTCTTGCAAAACGCATTGATAACTACGCAGCGGACTTCCTTTTTTCCATGCATCCGCCTGGTCCGTGGCAAACAGAGTCACTGATTCTTGCCCTTGATGACGCATCCTACCGCCACATGGGCGGCCCCTTGCATCTTCGCCGTGAACTCGCAAAGGGCTTAACAATTCTTGCCTTGGCGAAACCCAAAGTAATAGCCATTGACGTGCTTCTAGCCGATGCCGCTGACGACAAAGAAAATCAGGAACTAGCCGCCGCATTCAACGCCTGTGGCAACGTCATCCTCCCTGCGCAATTGCTGAAATCGGGGTGGGAAGATCCACTACCAATGTTCATCAACACAGCCAAAGCCATTGGCCATGTCTCCGCTGATGCCGACTACTACGACGGGGTCACTCGCCACGCTCCCCTCGAACGAGCATTCGGAAAAGACAGGCGCTGGGCTCTAGCTCTGGAAGCCTACCTCAAAGCTCATCACATAACCCAAGTTGAGGAGTCCCCAACGGACCTTGCGTTGGACGGAGCAATCATTCCCGTCAAACGCTCCGCCGAAGGCCGCAGTTTGCGAGTTCGATTCCTTGCCCCAACCGAAGGCGGCATTTCCGCAATCCCTCAGCTAACTTTAATGGAATTGATCGATGATCCAACCAAGGCCAAAGCCGCCGCCGGTAAGGTTATATTCGTTGGTGCCACCGCCCAATCAGCCATGCGCGACCGCTACATGACTCCTTATACAAAAATGACCCCCATGCCAGGCGTAGAAATTCACGCGCAATTGTATGAGACCATCGCAAGTCAACGTTTTCTAGTTGACGAAAATCCCTCCTTAGGCCTACTCCTTGGCATCGCCCTGGCTGCCGCTGCTGGAGCAACATTCTTTTTCCTTTCCGGATTCCCTGCTTACTTACTTGGTGGCTTACTGCTGCTTGTGGCTCACGCAATTCCTCATCTTTTTTTTATCCGCGGCACAGTGTTCCCTTACTTTGCCCCCGTGGTCATCACATGGTTAAGCGTTTTCATGGCAGCCAGCTTTGCCCATTTTCTAACCCGCCGTCAATTGCGGACTTCTGAATCAGAAAAATCCCGCTATCAACAGGCAATTCATTTTGTCGCTCATGAAATGCGCTCACCCTTAAGTGCCATTCAAGGGTCCAGCGAATTAATGACCCGCTACAACATGAATGACGACAAGCGAAAGCAAATGGCGCAAATGATCAACGCCGAATCAAAGCGCCTAGCGAAGATGATTCAAACTTTCCTCGATGTAGAACGCCTTTCCGACGGTCAGATGCAGCTCAAAAAGGAACCCTTCTCGTTAACCGATCTCATGGAAGTCTGCCTAGGCCGAGTAGCGCCACTTGCCGAGCGGAAACAGATCATTATTTCAAGCGAACCGGCCCCTGCTCTTGTCCTCGAAGGGGACCGCGAGTTAATGGAATATGCTTTCTACAATCTGCTGAACAACGCCATTAAATATTCGCCTTCCGATACACGTGTTAAAATTGTTACATCCCTCCAAGGTTCCGTCCTGCGTCTGTCTGTTAAGGATGAAGGCATTGGTATGGACGAAAAAGAACTGAAACAAATTTTCCAAAAATTCTACCGCACCAAAAAAGCGGAAGCTTCCGGCGAGGCGGGAACGGGCATTGGCCTTTCCATCGTGAAACAAATTGTCACCCATCATGGCGGCCAAATGGAAGTCACTTCACAACCCGGCCATGGTTCCTGCTTCACGATTGTTTTGCCCGTAGGAGGCGCTCAGTTATGTCACGCATCCTCCTAGTAGAGGACGATAATTCGCTCCGCCTCACAATTTCTCAATTCCTTGAATTTGAAAACTATGAAGTGGAAGCGGTGTCCACCACTCGCGATGCTTTGCGGCGGCTCATAGAAGGCAGCTATCCCATTGTCATTTCCGATATCTATCTGGACGAACGCACTGGCATCGATGTATTAAGCGCCGCCAAAAACGCTAACCCCGAATGCGCTGTGATTCTAATGTCTGGCCGCGGCAGTATGGAAACTGTGATGGCCGCCACACGCGGCGGTGCGTTTGACTATTTAGCCAAACCGTTTGAGTTGGACGACTTGATTGACGTTATCCGTCGGGCCGAAAAATCGTTTGAAGCCGACGAAGAAAAGGGCGTCTGGATTGACGATATCCCCGACACAGACATGATCGGCAGTTCCGCCGTTATGATGGATATCTTCAAAACCATCGCCAAAGTTGCGCCAACCACCGCAACTGTTTTGATCGAAGGCGAAACCGGTACTGGTAAGGAATTGATTGCCCGCATGGTGCATCGTTATTCGCCTCGCGCTGAAAAACCATTCGTAGCTGTAGACTGCGGAGCAATCACACCATCCTTGCTTGAAAGTGAACTGTTCGGTGCCATGCGCGGTGCATTCACAGGTGCTGACCGCGATCGCATCGGCGTATTCGAATCCGCCAATCAAGGAACTGTATTCCTGGATGAAATCGGCGAAATCGATCAAGCCTTTCAGTTGAAGCTGCTGCGCTTCTTGCAGGAGCACGAAGTTCGCCCCGTCGGCGCATCCAAATCGAAACCCGTGGATGTTCGTATAGTTGCGGCTACCAACAAGAGCCTTCGGAAAATGACCGAGGAAAAGCGATTCCGCGAAGATCTGCTATTCCGTTTGAACGTGGTTTCGCTAACCATGCCACCTTTACGCGAACGCCGAGGCGACGTCCCACTTCTGGCCCAAACATTCCTTGTCCGCTATAACGAACGCTATAGCCAGACTGCAGAATTGAAAGAAAGCGGAGTGAAGGCACTTACCAGTTATCTATGGCCAGGGAACGTGCGCCAATTGCAGCATATGATGGAGCGCATGGTGATTCTTACGCCTCAAGGCAGAATTGACGAAGCCGCTGTTCGCGAGTCAATACAAGCCATGGACAATCGCGAACAGGCTAGCGAATCTCTTGCCGATACCGAATCGGACCAAATACGCAAAGTGCTGGTCGCCGTCGGAGGCAACAAAAGCCACGCCGCCAAATTGCTGGGGATTGAACGCAAAACCCTTTACCGTAAACTTGAGCGCATGGGCATCACCTAAGAATTTAAATATTTATTGGGCACATTCCTGATGGGTGCTTTCTTGCCATTCAGCTTCCGGTACAGAAAAGCGATGTTGCTATAAATGTCCTCTTCGCTCCGTTGAAACTGCTTGATCAGTCCACATTGCGTATAAGAAATCGGCGTCACTTCAAACAGGACAGTCTCCCATTCAAAACCACCGCCCCAAACCAAGCCCTTCAACCGAACATCCAATTTAGCCCCGGCCTTAACCAATAATTCCATCATCGGCCTGCCAAAATTCCGATGTTGATTCACAGTGTGGAACAAAGGAGTGTGTCCCCCAAATCCGTCGGCATCCACATCAGCACGGGCGTTGACGTTGGCACCAGCTTTGATCAGTACCGCCGCGCATCGCACCGAATTGTATTCCGCGCAAATGTGCAAGGCAGACACTCCCATAAGCGAAGTGAAAGTGCACTCCATATAGAATTTTCGCTTCAAATCAGCCGGCTTCAAAACACGGCGAAGCGCAACTGCATCATCCAGAAGAATCGCTTTCAACACCGAATCTTCAATGTCAGCACCTGCATCCAGCATCACATGTAAACACTCAGGAAATTTCGGCGATCTCAAATACATTTCAATGAGGCAGACCATCGGAGTCTTTCCTCGAATCGGTTGAGTGGGGCTAACTCCTGCGGCCAACGCTGCGCGTATCCCCTCTGGAGAGTGGCATTCAAAATGGCCAAGAAGATCATCAATAGTCATAACTAATTAAAACTCCAACTTCGGAACCGCTTGCTTGCTCCCCACGCACCCAGCCTCAATGGTCGCCTTGAAATAATTTTCCGGCCTCACGCGCGCTCCAACCATTCCCCTCAAAAAAGTCAACTGTCCAGTGTGCGTCAAAGCATCCGCAATTGGTCCTTGAAACAGTCGATCCGCCGGAAACTCAAGATGCTTGCCTGAGGCCAAAAATGTGTCGAATGCCCCAAGCGCATTGAAAAATCGTGCCGATTCCTCCTCCCACGGCAACGGCTTCGAATCATGCCATTCTTGACGGCCCTCCGCTAGGGAAAGCGCCCAATCAAACAAATCTCCCATGTGCGCCAATATCTCTACCGGGGTTCGCGATTTCTCGCTAGCCTTGAAATCGGCAAAGGTTTCTGGAGCATCATTCACAGCTTTAGCGGCTCGATAAGCAAGGGTTGCCAATGTGTGTCGAAGTGCAATTTCCATCGTTCTATTCTAAGATGAACAGAACTAGTGCACAGCACCCGGCATGGAACCTTCATCCATGGCGATGATTTTTTCCTGATCGTGCCGCTTCTGCGTTGTGACTTAAATCCGGTGTGAGGGCTTTCCAAAACAGATGACAAAAACTGTCGCATTCCTTTTCATTCCCTTTCTTGCAATGGCGCAAAACACAACAACCGTCGCCATTCAAAACGCAAAACTCGTTACTATTTCCGGACCCGCCATATCCAAAGGCACAGTAATTATTCGCGACGGCCTAATTGAATCCGTCGGCGAAAATATTCCCGTTCCTCCCGGTGCATGGGTCATTGAGGGCGATGGCCTCACGGTTTATCCCGGCTTGATTGACGGACTCAGCACCCTCGGTATTCCGCCTCCTACCATCATTCCCGGCTCTACAACTACCCCAACAACTACACCAGCCACGCCACCCGCGCGTGGACCCGAGGATCGCCCACGCACTACCAGTTGGGAACGTGCCGCCGACAAGTTGCGTGCCAATGACCCCAGGATTGAATCCGCACGCAATGCCGGATTCACCAGCGCCGTGACCTTTCCCACAACCGGAATCTTCGCCGGCCAAGGTGCCATTGTGAATCTGGCTGGAGACAACATTTCTAAAATGATCGTCGAATCACCAGCCGGCCAATACATGACGCTCACTGGCGGTGGTGGACAAGGTGCAAGCCGCGGCTTTCCCAGCTCTGGCATGGGCGTGTTTGCCTACATTCGGCAAATCTTTATCGACCTGGATTATTACGAAAAAACGAAGACTGCCTACCAAGCCAATCCCGCCGGAAAACAGCGCCCCGCTTACGACCGTGCGCTTGAAGGCGTCAAAGAATCCGGCAGATTGCTCATGCCTGCGGGCTCCAAAGTGGAAATGGAAAGGGTCAGCCGGTTAGCCTCCGAATTGAAAATGCCATTCGTACTTTATGGTGCACAGGAAGGATATCGCGCCACAGCCCTTTTGAAGGACATCAATGCCCAGGTTTTAGTCAGCTCCAAGTGGCCTTCGAAGCCAGCAAACGCCGACCCGGATGCAGAAGAATCCTTGAAAACTTTAGAGGTGCGCGAAAATGCTCCAACAACTCCCGCAGCCTTATCCAAGGCCGGCGTGACATTTGCTTTTTACTCCGATGGCCAAACCCCCGCTGAATTTCTAAAAGGCGTACGGACTTCAGTGGAACGCGGATTAACCCACGACGATGCAGTAAAAGCCCTCACCCTTTCCACCGCGAAAATATACGGAGTTTCCAACAGGTTGGGCTCAATCGAAAAGGGTAAAATTGCCAACCTGGTAATAACCAAAGGTGACTTACTAATCGAAAAGCCAGCCATTCAATATGTTTTCGTTGACGGTGTTCACTATATACCTTCCCCCGATGGCCCGCCCACTCCAACAACTCCAACCGGCGCTGCAGGCCGCCGACCACGCACAGGAGGCAATTAAATGAAATTCGCAATCTTACTATTCACAGCGGTGTCAGCATTTGCGCAAGTCACGCTCATCCAAAACGCCACTGTCTATACCATCACCAAAGGAACCTTCAAAGGCTCGGTGTTGATTGAAGATGGCAAAATCAAACAGGTGGGTCCCAACATCACCGCGCCAGCCGGTGCACGCATAGTCGACGCTGGCGGAATGCATCTCACCCCAGGCATCATCGATGCCCATTCCCACATTGCAGTCCAAGCCGGTGGTGTGAACGAAGGCTCTGTTTCCGTTTCCTCCATGGTACGGATTGAAGATTTTGTGGATGGGGAAAGCGTCGCCATCTATCGTGCCCTTGCAGGTGGAGTCACCACTGCAAATATTCTCCACGGCAGCGCAAACGCAATTGGCGGTCAGAACCGTTTGATCAAAATGCGTTGGGGTAAGTCCGGTGCGGAAATGTTGTTTGCGGGTGGGCCACCGTCCATCAAATTTGCCTTAGGAGAAAATCCCAAGCGTTCCGGCAATGCCCAAGGACCACCCTCGCCTACCACGGTACTGCGCTATCCAGCCACTCGGATGGGCGTTGAAGACATCTACCGCCAAGCCTTCACCGAAGCACAGGAATATCAAAAAGCCTGGGCCGTATTCAAAGCCGGTAAAGCCGCGATGGAACCTAAACGCGATTTGCGTTTGGAGCCTCTCGTCGAAATTATGGAAGGCAAACGGCAGGTCCACTGCCACGCTTACCGTGGTGACGAAATGTTGATGATGATGCGTGTTGCGGAAGAGTTCGGTTTCCGCATTGCGACGTTTCAACACGTTCAGGAAGGATACAAAATTGCCAAGGAAATGGCCGTTCACGGCGTTGGTGGTTCAGGCTTCAGCGATTGGTGGGCCTACAAAATGGAGGTGGTCGACGGCATCCCTTACAACATGGCAGTGATGACCAACAAAGGCGTTCTGGCAGCAGTAAATTCAGATGACGCCGGCCTCATGCGACGCTTGAACACCGAAGCTGCCAAGACCATGAAGTATGGTGGCCTCTCCGAAGAACAGGCTTTGGCGCTGATTACTATCAACCCCGCTCAACACATGAAAGTGGACGACAAGATTGGTTCTATCGAAGTGGGTAAGAGTGCCGACCTGGTGGTGTGGAACAAACATCCGCTTTCCAGTTACGCCGTGCCTCAGAAAGTATTCATTGACGGCAACCAATATTTCGATCGTGATCAGGATGCTTCCGAAAGAATGGCCAAAGAAGCCCGCAAGAAAGCGCTCGAAGAAAAAGCTAAAACTACAGCACAGCCGCAGCAGAAGAAAGATGCCCCACCAGCAAGGAGTCCGCAATCCGATGAAGCTCGCTAACGTTCTATTCCTAACACTTCCCCTGCTGGCGCAAGAATCATTCGTGCTCCGCAACGTCACCATTCATCCTGTGACTTCCGCCGATATTGCCGGCGGTTCCATCTCAGTTGTGAATGGGAAAATCGTCGAACTGGGCACGAAAGTCACTGCGGCAAAAACCGTTAAGGTGATCGATGGCAAGGGCCTCCACGTCTACCCAGGCATGATCAATTGCGCCACTCAAATGGGCTTGAGCGAGGTCAGTTCCGTTCGCGAAACAAATGACACCAACGAGATCGGCGAATTCCTTCCGCAAGTGCGTGCGGTCATTGCCATCAATCCTGATAGCGAACACATCCCCGTCACACGTGTAAATGGAATCACCAGTTCACTGACACTACCCGCCTCCATAGCCGAAGGTGGCCGTGGAGCCGGCACCGGTCCGCAAAGCATTCTTCGTGGTCAGGCCGCCATCATTCGTATGGACGGCTGGAACTGGGAGGATATGGCTATTAGCCGCAATGCTGGTTTGCTGATGCGTTTCCCCGCAATTGTCACTCGCCGCGCAGGGCCCGGCGAATTCGCAGCAACCACCGTCATCCCTTACGCGGATGCAAAAAAACTTTACGATGCCGAATTGAAAAAAGTGGAAGAGTTCTTCGATTCCGCCAAGCGCTATCAATCGGCCAAAAACGCCAAGGCTGCAGGATTCAAACCCAATGTCCAGTTGGATGCAATGCTGCCAGTGCTCGAAGGAAAAGTGCCGCTGCTGATTCCAGCACAGCGTGAACGCACTATTCGTGACGCCATTACCTTCGCCAAGAAACAAAATGTTAAGTTGATACTGCTGGATGTTGCAAAGCCCGGCAAAGCCATCGATCTGATAAAGGAAAACAACATTTCCGTGATCGTCGGTAAGCCCACAAGCCTCCCTGAAGATGAAGACGATCCCTACGACGCCGCCTATAGCTTGCCTGGGCAATTGCACAAGGCCGGAATCAAGTTCGCTTTCGGAACCTACGATAATCAGTTCGCCCGGAACCTGCCCTATGAGGCAGCTTTCGCTGTTGCCTATGGACTTCCCTACGAAGCGGCACTAAAGGCCTTGACAATTGACGCTGCGGAAATTTTCGGCATCAGCAACGAAATTGGCTCCCTTGAAAAGGGCAAGTCCGCCGACTTTGTGGTTACCGATGGTGATCCGTTGGAAGTCCGCACACAAGTAAAAATGCTATTCATTCGCGGTAAGAACGTCACGCTCGAAACAAAACAAACCAAGCTTTACGAAAAGTACATGAACCGCAAGTAATGCCCACCGCCCTCCAACAAGAGGGCGGATTTTCCTTTACATCTTCGGTTTGCTCTCAGCTTTAGCTTTCATCTTCGCCAGACCCTTCTCAAAATCGCCGCCAATCTCTTTTTCCATATCCATAAATAACGAAGCAGCTTTACCCATTAAATCGTTATGCCCGTTCATCACCCAATTCACAGATGTGCCACTTCCCTCCGGCTTCAACAGGAAGTCCGTCTGATTCGTAGCAGCGAATGGTTTTAAAAACTCCAACTTGATCCCAACTTTTTCATTTGCCTGGCTCTCGGTAATCGTCATCCTACCCTCACCAACCTTGTCATTGCCAACCCAATAATATCCAGCCCCAACACCCGTCGCTGCGCCTTCATAGTTCTTCTTCATCGCCGGATCCAGTTCAGCCCAAGGCGACCAGGCGTCCCAGCTATGAAAGTCGTTGATAAGTGCAAACACTTCGCTTGGAGGTGCTGCTATTGTTGTTGATCGGCTTATCCGATAGGATTCTGGCCTTGTAACTATCAAGGAGAAAAGCGCTCCAAAAAGCACTACCAGCAGAATGAGAATCTTTTTCAACATGGGGTCTCAGTCTACTATTAGCTAACAGTTCCTGCAACTTTTCTTTTGTTCCAGGGTTCAGCGAAGTGGTTGCAAAGATTAAGAGAACATCATAGAATCAGAAAGCTTCCTCCTTTGCGGACTTAAATATATGGTTAATAAAGCCCTTTCGCTAATCTTCCTTGCTCTTTCCTGTACCGCAAAATGCCTTGCCGCAGACACCAGGATCGCTGAAGTAGCCATGTCCCGCGAATCCTTGGACTTCTTTGAAGCCAAAATTCGTCCAGTACTTTCGCAGCAATGTTACCGATGCCACTCTGCTGAATCCAAAACTGCAATGGGCGGATTTCGCCTTGATACTCGCGACGCAATTCGCGCTGGCGGCCAAACTGGTCCAGCCGTTGTTCCAGGAAAACCAGCCGCAAGCATTCTCCTAAAAGCGATTCGTCAAGAGGGTCCCAAAATGCCTCCCGGAGGCCAGTTGCCTCCAGATGTCGTCAGCAATTTTGAAAAGTGGATCGCCATGGGTGCTCCCGATCCTCGCGAAGCGGAAAAAGTGGAATGGAAAGTTTCCAATATCGACGTGAAGAAGGGCCGCGAATTTTGGGCGTTTCAACCCGTCAAAAAACCCGCAGTTCCCACCGTCAAAAACAGTTGGGCCAAAACCGATATTGACCGAATCGTCTTTGAGAATTTCAAGACCAAACGTGTTTCCCCAGTTGCCGATGCGGATCGCCGCTCGTTGATTCGGCGCGCCACCATTGACCTAACCGGCTTGCCCCCAACCACCGAAGAAGTGGAAGCCTTCGTTGCCGATAAAAGTCCAAAAGCCTTTGCTACCGTGCTCGATCGATTGCTCGCCAGTCCACGATTCG
Organism: Bryobacterales bacterium; assembly: GCA_043745195.1. Taxonomy (GTDB): domain Bacteria; phylum Acidobacteriota; class Terriglobia; order Bryobacterales; family Bryobacteraceae; genus JANXSF01. Next base: position 33,806 of record JAYTTF010000303.1, read on the forward strand.
GCGAACGCTGGGGCCGTCACTGGCTCGATGTTGCCAGGTTTGCCGAATCCAATGGCCGCACTCGCAACTACCGTTTTCCCTACGCCTACAAATATCGCGATTACGTCATCGAAGCATTCAATCACGACAAGCCCTATGACGTCTTCTTAAAGGAACAGTTAGCAGGCGATCTGTTGCCCTTTGAAAGTGATGCGCAGAAGAAAGAACAAATCATTGCTACAGGGTTTTTAGCCTTAGGTGCGCACGACCTCAACGAACAGGATGTAGCCCAGTATCAAATGGACGTCGCCGATGAACAGATCAATGTTTTGACAAGGTCGGTCATGGGTCTAACGGTTGGTTGCGCGCGCTGCCACGATCATAAGTTCGACCCCATTCCAACAACTAATTATTACGCTATGGCCGGAATTTTCCGCTCCACCGAATTGAAAACCGGACTGGAACGGCGGCCAAAAAATCGCGTCAGTTATTTCCAGGAAGAACGGCTCATCACACTCCCTGAAGAAACCAGATCTCAGCCAACCGCTGAAGAAATTACGAAGCGCGCCGAACTGATGGAGAAGAAGTCCGAAGCAGAACGCCGTTTGCTCCAAGTCCAACGCAGACAGGAAATCGACAAGGTCCCCGCAGTTCTTGCGGAAATTCGCAGCATCGACACGCAACTCGAAAAACTTCCCCCAACCGCTGATTTCGCAATGGGTGCCGCCGAATCGAAAACTATGCTTCATTGCAAAGTGAACCTGCGCGGCGATCCTCACAAACTTGGGCCGCAAGTGCCCCGCGGCTTCGTAGAAGTAGCCACCCCCGATAGCATGCAAGTACCGCCCATTGGTGAAAGTCAAAGTGGTAGGCTGCAACTGGCTCAATGGCTGACGGACAAGCAAAATCCACTTACTTCGCGCGTCATGGCAAATCGCATGTGGTACCAACTCTTCGGCCGGGGCATTGTCCGGACGGTGGACAATTTCGGAAAGATGGGTGAGATGCCATCCAACCAAAAGCTGCTCGATTTCTTAGCCGCCCGCTTCATGGAAAACGGTTGGTCCGTGAAGAAGAGTCTCCGGGAAATCATGCTCAGCCGGGTCTACCAATTGGGCGCAGAATACAATGAGAGCAACTTCAACAAGGATCCTGAAAACGCATCTTACTGGCGCATGAACCGCCGTCGTTTGGAAGCGGAGGCCGTACGCGATTCCATGTTGATGATCGCTGGCAATCTGAACCTGACGCCGCCAAAGGATACACCCGTGTCTCATTTACCGAAGCAGACCCCGCTCAACGTACGTTTCGGAAAGTTGGTAACCCGCTTTGAAAACAGCGCCAACTACCGCAGCGTTTACATGCCCATTCTGCGCGGCTATGTCCCTGGAATGTTCAGCGCATTCGATTTTCCAGAGCCTAGCGAAACCAAGGGTCTGCGCGATATTACCACAGTGGCCCCTCAGGCGCTTTACCTAATGAACAGTCCATTTGTTCTGGAACAAGCGAAAAGCGCCGCCAAGCATTTGCTTGAAAAACCGATGGATGATGCAAAGCGCGTAGACGTCGCTTTTGGCCAAGTGTACGGACGTGCCCCAACAACGGCAGAATCAAAAAATGCCTTAAATTTTGTACATTCAACAGCAGACAAATCGTGGGCAAGGCTGTACCAAGCCTTATTCGCCAGTGCGGAGTTTTTGAATCGGACTTAAAGGAAGCAAGCCATGAACAACAACAGAATTCAACTCCCCACTCGCCGCGACATGCTTCGCAGCACTTCCTGCGGATTCGGCTACATGGCATTGGCAGGCCTTACTACGGCTAGCGCGGCCACCACATATACCAACCCCTTGGCACCGCGCGCCCCTCACTTTCCTGCAAAAGTGAAACGCGTCATCTTCCTATACATGGCCGGCGCACCCAGCCAGTGGGAAACTTTCGACTACAGCTCAGAACTGGAAAAAGCCGGCGAAAAAGAGGCAACGGTTGAAACCAACGGCGGCGGCAAGCGCAACGGCAAACTGATGGCCCCTCGTTATAAATTTGAACCACGCGGCCAAAGTGGTCTCCCAATTTCCGATCGATTCCCCCACCTAGCAAAGCACGCCGATTCCCTTTGCATCCTCAACGGCATGCACACCGATAGCGCCGCGCATCCACAGGCAAGCATTTTCCTGCATACCGGCAGCTTTACATTCGTCCGTCCATCCATGGGTTCGTGGAGCTTGTATGGCTTAGGAACTGAGAACCAGAACATGCCCGGGTTCATCACCATTAATCCGCCGAATACCGGAGGAGCACAGAATTACGGGTCCGCTTTTTTACCCGCGCCCTACCAGGGAACGCCAGTCACCATTGGCGACGACATGGTTCCCAACATCAAGAATCCGGAAATGAACGCCGCAGATCAGCGCAAGCAATTGGACTTCCTGCAAACCCTCAACAACGCCTACAAGAACAAGGCCAAGGTAGACGGTGAATTGGAAGGAGTCATCCAATCCTACGAATTGGCCTTCCGCATGCAAAGTTCCGTTCCTGGCATCATCGGCATCGATAAGGAGCCTGACGCCATCAAGGAAATGTACGGACTCAACGATGCCTCCACCAAAACCTTCGGTACCCAATGCCTGCTTGCCCGTCGCTTGGCTGAATCCGGAGTTCGTTTTATTGAATTAGGCAACGACGGTTGGGATCACCATAACAATCTGACCCAGCGTATGGCCGCAAACACCAAAGCCATTGATCAACCCATCGCCGCTCTATTTACCGATTTGAAGCAGCGCGGATTGTGGGATGACACCTTGATAGTCTGGGGCGGTGAATTCGGACGCACTCCCCTTGGACAAAACGGCGATGGACGCCAGCACAACTCCCGCGGCTTCAGCATGTGGTTAGCCGGCGGCGGAATCAAAGGCGGAATGCGCTACGGAGCCTGCGACCCAGCATCCGGCGCAGCAGTAGCCGACAAAGTTCACCTGCACGACCTGCACGCAACGATGCTCCACTTAATGGGCCTGAAGCACGACAAATTAACCTACCGCTACGCCGGCCGCGACTTCCGCTTGACCGATGTTTATGGGCGGGTAGTGAAAGAGATTTTGAGTTAATGCGGTTTAAGGCCTGAATTTGAAAATCGAAGCCAATTTGCCCTTTTCACGCAATCAGAAAAGAGCGAGTCACCGCACATAGTAAACTCAATTTGCCCTTTTTTCAGCGTCTTACAAAAACCAACAGGCAGCGTTTCTGAAACCCATGAGACTCTTTAACCAGGAAGACAAATTGCTGGCCAGCAACTTCCCAAAACATTGAGTCCTCGAGGCGATTGAATCCTCTGGCGTTCTAAATGGAATCTGAATCCGAAACACGGCTTTGAGCACCGTGAATAGGAGCTGTAAAAAGCAGGCTGTTAAGTGGTTGGCAGCCCAGAAGGTGAAATGAGGAGCGCCAGTCGGAATACACTTTGCGTTTGTCCGTTCGCGATGCCGTAGTCTGTCCGCTAGCCGCTGAAAAGCGCTGAAAAGCCACTTCAGTGGTGGTCTGATCCAATTCCCGTTACAATAGAGGTTCCCACTCAAGTGAGAAGAAACGGAAACATTGGATGAATTTTCCATCGGAAGTTCAGAGTTTTGAACCAGAGCAACTCCTGTCCTGGGCCATGAAAGAATTTGGTGATCGATTTGTTGTAGTGACCAGCTTTCAAAAAGAAGGAATGGTGCTGGTCGATATGGCCATTCGCATCAATCCCAAAGCCCGCATTCTAACCATCGATACAGGTCGCATGCCTGAAGAAACGTACGCCATGTTGGAAACCGTGCGGCAACACTACGGCATCCACGTGGATGTGCTTACTCCGGATTCAACGGAAGCTTCACGCTTAATCACGGAACATGGGCCGAACCTGTTTCGTCAGTCAGGTGCCATGCGTAAGCTCTGTTGCGAAGTCCGCAAGGTTCGGCCTCTAGCGAAGAAAATGGCCGAGTTCGATGCGTTCGCAGTCGGTCTGCGGCGAGGGCAATCGGATGAGCGCTCCGCCGTCGACAAGGTCGCCCCTGATGGCCCTCGTTTGAAATTAAGTCCGCTCGCTGAATGGACAGCCGGACAGATTGAGACTTACTTGAATGCTCATCAGGTGCCAGTTCATCCGCTCTATGCGCATGGCTATGCCACCATTGGATGCGGTTGTTGCACGCGCCCGATCGCACCAGGCGAAGCATTGCGAGCAGGTCGTTGGTGGTGGGAAAACGAGGGCGACAAAGAGTGCGGATTGCACGCCACCCCAAAAGGTCAACTGAAGCGCGAGTTGGATGTGCTGCTTGAGGAGATCATCGCAAGTTGACGCACAAAGGATTCACATTGTGGTTTACCGGGCTTTCGGGCGCCGGCAAATCGACGCTTTCCGAACGTTTATTTGGAAAGCTGAAACAAGCTGGCGCGAAGGTGGAGTTGTTGGATGGGGACGAAGTCCGTACACACCTATCGAAAGGCTTGGGCTTTAGTAAGGAAGATCGGGACACCAACGTCCATCGTCTGGGATTTGTCTGCCAACTGCTTTCCAGGAATGGAGTGATCGCGATTGTGGCTGCCATCAGCCCTTACCGCGAAACAAGGAATCAGGTGCGAGCGAAGATTGAAAACTTCGTGGAAATCTACGTTCACTGTCCTATTGAAGTATTGGCTGAACGCGATGTAAAGGGGCTGTATAAGCGCGCTCTGGCTGGAGAAATCGCCAACTTCACCGGTGTCAGCGATCCTTATGAAGCTCCCACGTCACCAGAAGTCACTGTGGACAGTTCCAAAGAAACATTGGAACAAAGCGAAGCCCGTGTTTGGGATAAGCTGAAAGAAATGGGGTTAATTGATTCTTGATCGATCTGCATTCTCACACAAACGCCAGCGATGGTACAGCAACGCCTGCCGAGTTAATAGCGCTGGCAGTGGCAAAGAATCTGCAAGCACTGGCGATTACGGACCACGATACTTTTGAAGGCTACGACGCGGCTTTACCGTTGGCTGAAGCCGCTGGCTTGGATCTGGTTTGTGGCATCGAGGTGAGCACTCGATTCAGAGCAAAGAGCGTTCATCTGTTGGGCTATTTCCTGGATGGAAATCCATCAGAAACTTTCCGGACCTGGTTGCTGCTTTTGCAGGAAAGCCGACTGGAACGAAACATAGAAATGTTGCAGAAGCTGAACGATATGGGCATTGATATCAATTTTGAAGAAGTGCAGAAAATAGGCGGCAGCATTACTGGACGGCCCCATTTTGCCCGGGTTTTGGTGAATAAAGGCTACTGCAAAACAACCGAAGAAGCCTTCCGGGTTTACTTTGGTGAAGGTGCCCGCGCTTATGTGGAGCGCAGAGAAGTGGATCTTCCACAGGCCATCAGTTTGGTTCGCGATGCTGGTGGGGTACCTGTGCTTGCGCATCCAATTCGATTGGGTAAAGAAAATAAAGCTGAAGAAGAAAGGTGGATCACCGATATTACCGATGCCGGATTACAAGGCCTGGAAGTATTCCATTCCGATCACTCGAAGGCCGATGTTGAGCGATATCAAAGCTACACCCGAAAATTGCAATTAGTGCAAACAGGCGGCAGCGATTACCACGGCGGTAACAAGCCAGATATTTATTTGGGCGAGGGCCGAAAAGGCAATTTAAGCATTCCCTTCGAGGTTCTTCAAAATCTGCGCGACCGCTTCCCCAACCATTAATTGAGGGCTGCCGGCAATAGATTGGTTGCGGACAATTTCCGCACGCACATATCCGAACGCAAGTACCTTTCCGGCTGTGGGCGAAAATGCGGCGCTGGTGATTTTGCCAACTGGGGTGGCGGCGGCGCGAATCTCGGTATCCGCAGCTGGCACTTCGGTACCTTCAATTGAAAGCGGAGTTAGAAGCCGATTCACCAAGCCGCGCGACCTTACGCGTTCCACAATTTCCTGACCCAAGTAGCATCCTTTTTTGAAGTGGATGGCATGCATCAGATTGGTTTCCTGGGCAATGTGCTTGTCACTGAAATCCACTCCGAAGCGCGGCACTTGCTGTTCCAGATGAAATACCTGCAAGTCGTCACTTGAGGCATCCACAGCACCCGCATCACGCAGTTTGGTCATTAGCGCAGACTTTTCGTCGAGAGAGCAACAGATGGATATCGATTTGGTTCGCGCGATGGAAATGCCGTTTTTCTCTGCAACCTGATTCACTTCAGGAACGGGAAGACCGGCCTTTTCCACTGCTGCCACTGCGTTTGGGCCATCTACTATTATCGAAGCCGTTCCTGCGGTTTCGTCCATCAGGGCGACGTCATCCGCAATGATGAATTTGTCCAAATGCTCAAAGACCAATTGAGCGGTGGAAGGCTCGGTATCTAGCAGGAGCGATTCGCCCATGTTCCAAATATTGACGTCAGCCAAGATACGGCCTTGGGAGTTGAGGAAAAAAGCATAGATGCAATGCCCAGACTGAAGCCCTTCAACATGGTTGGTTGTCATGGCATGGAGCAGGCGAACGCGGTCGTCTCCACTGACTCGGATTTTGCCCCGGCCTGTGGCATCAACGAATGCTGCGCCCTGATGGAGAGCTTGATAACCGGGAGAAATCATATGGACCGCAGTGTGGCTGATAGCAGTAGGATGACCAGTCCTGAAATAGCGGCGCCAGTCAAGAGGTGCGCGCGCTTGTCATTGTCCACTTCTGGCTTTGCAGAAACCAGCATTACAGCGGCGACGTGCATTACCAGTAAGAATTTGATGCCGAAAATCGCATGATATGCCGGCGGGGCGCCTTTCATTTTCAACATCAATTGATAGAGTCCAGCGACAAGGATAATCACGAAAAACGGTAGGATTTGAGAGGAGGTCCAGATTGAACCTTTCAGTCTTCCCTGCCTCGACAGAATAGCACCGATGCAAGCACCGCCTATCAAAATCGCAGCGGATGCAATGTGCAGCCAGCGGAGGAAGATTGAAACAATTACAGAAGGATCCATCTCTTCATTCTACAATTGACGGTATATGATCCATGAAATGATTCCAGTGGGAATGTTGCAGTGCAACTGTTCCATCTTTGGAGATGAGACCACGCGCGAGGCAATTGTGATTGACCCTGGTGATGATATTAGTGACATTGAAGCAATTCTTTCCAAGCATCAATTGAAGGTAACAGCGATTGTTATTACGCATGCACATATCGATCATATTGGCGGCGCAGCGAAGTTAAAGAAATCCACCGGTGCACCGGTTTATATGAACGAAAACGACCAAAGCCTTTACGATGCGATGGAGATGCAAGCAGGTTGGCTGGGGATGGAAACTCCCGAGCAAACGGAAATTGATTCGGCGGCAAGCGATGGCCGAACCTTGAAGCTGGGAAATGCTGATTGCCACTTTATGCATACGCCAGGGCACACGCAAGGCAGCACTTGTTTATGGATTCCTTCAGAGAAGAAAATAATTGCCGGTGACACTTTATTTCGCGATTCCATTGGGCGAACGGATTTGCCGGGGGGAGACGGCAAGAAAATCCTAGTTTCCATCAAAGAGAAACTTTTGCCCCTTCCTGAGGATACTATCGTGATTCCAGGACACGGTCGGCCGACGACGATTGGCAGGGAGAAGGCGCAAAATCCATTTCTGATTGGGTTATGAGGAAACAAACCCTGTCTACTTGAATTTGGTTTAGCACCTGGGCCGTGCCGCAACAGCTATTCAACAATTCAGTGCGGTGTGCTATGGTATCGACTACGGAATCTTAAGAGCGGAGAGAACATGGACAGACGTAAATTCCTTCAACAAACGGGTGCGGCCGCGTTGTTAGAGCGAACACTACAATCGGCCCCAACTGTTGTGCGCGCCGGCTTGTTCGGAACCAAGCACAGCCATACCACTGGCAAACTGAAGGCGATGCAGGACAACCCCGACTATCAGGTTGTCGGCATTTGCGAAACCGATACAGCCGCAAAGGCGGAAGCACAGTCCGACCCGCGATTCAAAGGCCTTCAATGGATGAGCGAAGCAGAAATGCTGGCGGATAAGAGCATCGATTTAGTAGTGGTGGAATGCAATGTTTGGGAAGCTCTTCAATGGGCGAAGAAGGTGATTGACGCCGGCAAACACTTGCATCAGGAAAAACCAGTTGGCAATGAGTGGGGCAAATTCAAAACTTTGGTGGAAGAGGCACGCCGCAAGAAGTTGCTGTTCCAAACGGGCTATGTGTGGCGTTGCCATGAAGGCGTGAACGCGGCGCTGGATGCCGCGCGAAAAGGCTGGCTAGGTGAAGTTCTTATGGTGCGCGGAACCATGAACGCTGACCGGTCTGCGGAAGAACGGCTGAAAGAAGCACGGTACAAAGGTGGCGGGTTGTTTGAACTGGCCGGGCACGTGATTGATCGCACAGTGGATCTATTGGGCCGCCCGAAAAAAGTGCAAAGCTGGCTACGGCATGATACAAGCGTGGCAGACACATTGAAGGACAACAACCTTACTGTTTTTGAGTACGACAAGGCACTGGCAATCATCACGCAATCGGCAAAGATGTCTGGTTCCAGCGATCATCGTTCATTTGAAGTAGTCGGCACGGATGGCACATTCATGGTTTATCCCGAAGCCAATCCTCCTCGCATGCGTGTACACATGCGGAATGCGCAAGGACCATATAAGGCGGGCTGGCAGGAAATCGTGCTGCCTCCCCAGCCACGCTTTATCGGAGATTTTCACGAATTGGCAAGAGCGATCAAAAGCGGCACTCCGTTGAAGCTTTCCTACGAGCATGAATTGCTTTTGCAAGAAACGTTGTTGCGGGCCTCAGGAGAAATCGGGTGATGGTGGTACAGTAAAAAAGAAGTGGCGTCCCCAGAGGGAGTCGAACCCTCGTTACCGCCGTGAAAGGGCGATGTCCTAGGCCACTGGACGATAGGGACGCATTGGGCTTGCTGCAGGACTTACCCCTCTAATTTACCTTTTACAGGCGTGGTTAGTCAACCTCGAGGAACAAAATCATTCAACAGACCTGCCTAAAAAGTCTTCGACTCCGGCCCGGCCTTGAACATCAAGTACAGAGTTGGCAAAACCATATAATCACTACTGCGAGTGGACGCTGCACCTTCAAGCCAATGGCGTGCGACATTGCCATTGGCAGCAGACCAAGCATAGCCAGCATGGACGTCATCAGCACTGTTTGTAGACGAGTCTGCGCACCTTCAAAGACCGCCGTGTGAAGGTCTGTACTCGCTTCCTGCAGTTCATTGAAATGACTTACAATTACAACTCCGTTAAGAACTGCTTGCCCAAACAGCGCGATGAATCTTACAGCCGCTGAAAGACTAAGGTGGATCCCGGTTCCGTACAAGGTAAGAATGCCACCAACCATCGCAAAAGGTACGTTCATTAAAATCAACGGAAAGCTTCAAACAGCAAAATGAAAATCAGCAAAATGCTAATTGGGATGATCATCAACAGGCGGCTCATGGCACGCTCTTGATTTTCAAATTCACCGCCCCAAGTTATGCTGTAACCGGGGGGGGCACTTTTTTCTGCACCTCACTCTTCATTTCCTGGACCACACTCCCCATGTCTCGATTCTTGATAAACACGCCAATGGCAGCAGTGCTTCTGCCACCCTCGCGGCTGATATTCAACACTCCTTCGCGCCATCCGCTCAGTAAATCGTGGAGAAGCTTTCCTAAGCCCTTCCCTATCCGACGCCATTCTAATTGACTATCGCCCGCTTCGTTTCCAATCCTGTTGACCTGCTGACAATCCGCGAGCGAAAAGTCTTAACAATGATTGCCGAAAGGACAAACCAACAAAAACTTTGCAAATGCCCTCAGCCTGAGCGTCTACACGGTGGAATCGCATCGCGGCAGTTTGATGGAAAAATTAAATCTTCCCAGCACAGGCGATATTGTCCGATTCGGAATTCGCAATGGCTTAACCCAGCCTGGGGTGGATCACCTTGGACGGACCGGAAACGTCTGCAAGCGGCAGCGGAACAATCGCCAATCACTTACGCGACGAAAATCAAAGCGCCAACTTTGATCATGTCCTTAACTGGAGATTACCGCGTGACGGTTACGCAGTCCTATAAGCTTTATCATGTGTTGCGCGATAACGGCATCCCCACACAGTTCATTGCATATCCATTATCCGGCCATAGCCCCAGCGATCCAGTGCATTCTCGTGATGTCGACCGCCGCTGGATAGAGTGGCTTACTCGCTACCTAAAACCCGCCGGTCAGCCAAGCGAATAGAAATTTATTCCGCCTTCGGACGAGGAAGCACAAACCGGAGGCGAGCAGCTTTTGTTCCCGGCTGGACTGCCATTGGCTTACAGACCAGTTGCACAGCGTCAGCCGGGGAAACAATGCGCGTCGTGTTCTGTTCAGCATCAATACCGGTCAGCACCAGGACTTTGGCAGCAGGCGAAAAGATCTCTAACACGCGAAGCGTCTCAAAACCGCAGGTGCAAAGCACAACCAATTCCTGATCTTCGCGAAGAGCCTTTTGCATGGCCTGCACTTGTCCAATGATCATGGCAGCAAGGTTTCCCCCAGCATCTTCTGAAGTATTTCCCAATGCCCCAATCGCTTCAGCCTTTGCCGCGGCATCGGCTGGCCGCAACCCACTCATTACATCTTTCATCTGATTGCCAATCGCTTCCTTGGCCAGCTGTTTGGTGAATTCTCCAAGACTCATAGCTTTGAGACTACCGCAACAATGCGAATATTGTTAGATAAGTATGATTGAACCTTCCCGTTACGATTTAGTGGTGATCGGCTCAGGCCCCGCTGGCGAAAAGGCGGCCACAACCGCTTCTTTGTTAGGTCACCGCGTTGCACTAATTGAAAAGGATCCTTTTGTTGGCGGTGCTTCCACCAATACCGGAACCCTGCCAAGTAAGACTTTCCGCGAAACTTCTGTAGCTTTGTCGGGCTGGAAAACCCGTAGCTTGTTTGGCATGGATGTGAACCTTTCCCTGCATCGTAAGGCAACATTGCAGGACTTCATGTATCACGAAGAAGCGGTGAAGACGGAGGAGCGTTCGCGCGTCCGTCAAGTGTTGGACCACTGGAAAGTAGACTACATCGAAGGCACCGCTAGCTTTGCAGATCCCCACACCCTGAATGTAATCAGCAAAGATGGACCACGCCAGGTCTACGGCGATTTCATCCTGCTCGCCACCGGATCGTCACCTGTTCATCCTGCAATGTTTAACTTTGAAAGCCCGCTGATTCACGACTCCGATGAAATTCTATGCATCGAATCTTTACCCGAACGGATGGCCGTAGTTGGTGCCGGGGTTATTGGAAGTGAGTACGCGTGCACCTTTGCGGCACTAGGGGTGGAGACCCATTTGATCGACGGACGGGATGTTCTAATGTCGTTTCTTGATCGCGAAATTTCCAGCGCGCTGACGGCTGAATTTGAGCGTCTAGGCATACACTTCCATCGTCCCGTGAAAGTTACCGGATGCACGGTTCAGGAAAATGGCAAGGGAATACAATTGGTGTGCGACCCTGGGCCTAACCTTGATGTAGATCAGGTGCTGGTAGCCGCCGGACGCTGCTCCAATGTAGAAAAGCTCAACCTGTCTGCTGCCGGGCTCACTCCTGGCGCCCGCGGCGTGATCACAGTCGATGAAACTTATCGAACGTCAGTTCCGCACATTTTCGCCGCAGGAGATATTATCGGCTATCCAGCATTGGCAGCAACCAGTGCCGAACAAGGCCGCATTGCGATTCATTACGCCTTTGGCGAAGCATGCAAGTTGAAACTAACCACCGTTTTGCCAACTGGAATTTATACAATTCCCGAAGTCAGCATGATTGGAGAAACGGAGGAGGCTCTAACAGGTAAAAACATTCCGTTTGTCACTGGCCATGGATACTACAAGCAAACCGTACGTGGACAAATCATCGGTGACCGCACAGGATTTTTGAAACTGATTTTCTCTGCTGATGCAGAAATGAAATTACTAGGAGCACATTGCATAGGCGAAATTGCAAGTGAGGTTATTCATACTGGATTGCTTGCCATGGTAACAGGCGCTGGCCGCGACTTGTTTGAGGCCTCTTGCTTCAACTACCCAACACTCGGAGACCTATACAAATTAGCTACCTTCGATGCAGTTTGCAAAACACAAAACTGTAAATAAATCACTTCCGCAGCATGGCACTGATCTCTTGAAAACCAACCGCTTCCTGCGCGAATGAAAAAGTGCCATACTCCTGCATTTCCTTGGCCGCTCGCAGAAATGCCCCAAATGAGGCGCGGGAAAGTGCGCTACCCACGCTAACTCGCTTCACTCCAATTTCAGTAAGCTCCTGCAATCCGAACGGCACTCCTGCCAGCCCCATCAACACGTTCACGGGGCGATCCACGGAACTAACCACTGCTACAATTTCATCCTTGCTGGTCAAACCCGGCGCATACAGAACATCCGCTCCGGCTTCCTGATAACTTTGCAGCCGCTTGATCGTGTCCCTCAGATCAGCCCGCCCCACCAAATAATTCTCAGCTCGTGCAGTCAGTGTAAATGGAAACGGAAGCCCATGGGCAACCTCGGCTGCCGCGCGGATCCGATCCGCAGCGTGGCTATGCTCATAAATTGGATTGTCCGATTGTTGAGTAGCATCCTCAATAGAACAACCGGCAAGTCCCGCAGCTATCGCGAGTCGAATACTTTCGGCAACAAAATCAGGGGAATCACCAAATCCATTTTCAAGATCGGCGCTAACGGGTAAGTCGGTTGCCTCAGCAATTGCCGAAACATGAGCCATCATCTGTTCGCGCGAAACTGTGTTATCACACTGCCCTTTGGAAAATGCAAAGCCGGCACTTGTGGTGGCCAACGCCTCAAATCCTAGTTGGGCCAACATTCGCGCAGTTCCAATGTCCCATGGGTTGGGAATCAGGAATGCTCCTCCTCGTTCATGGAGTGCGCGAAAGGCGTGGCATTTTTCAGCTTGAGTCATTAATTGCGGCAATCTATTTCTTAAGCAATCCGCGTGCGTCCAACCATTCGTAAAACCGCTGCGGCCACTGGCCAACCGGTCCTTTCAAGGTTGGTCGCAAACCAAAGCCATGCCCCACTTTTGTATAAACGTGCAGTTCCGTTTGCGCTCCAGCTTTTTTCATCGCCAAGTAAAGTTCCGGTAGCCCTTGCGAAATATTCTGGCGGTCATTCTCACCGCAAATTAGAAAGGATGGCGGCATATCTTTTGCAAGAGGCATGTCTTTGGGGATTGCCGGATACATCAATCCAAAAAACCCTACTTTCGAACTCAACCGGTCAATTGGATCTGCCGCATCGGACTTGCCTTCATTCACATGAGTTGCCGCCAGCGCTGCCAATTCACCACCAGCGGAAAATCCAATCACTCCGATCCGTTCCGGATCAACACCCCACTCCGCCGACTTGCTCTTTACTAACTTGATTGCGCGCTGCGTGTCCTGCAGGGAGGTGCCTTCAATTGTGTATGTTGATTCCTTCTCCCGTGCCAAACGGTACTTCAGTACAAACCCTGCCACACCACGCTCCTGAAGATATTTAGCAATATTATGTCCTTCATGATCCGCCCATAGCGCACTGTGTCCGCCTCCAGGTGCAATCACAACACTCGCGCCAGTAGCTGTTTCTTTCGATGGCAGGTACACGGTAATCGAAGGTTTGTGGACGTTCGAAATTACACGATCACCCGCAGGCTGAACCTTCACTACTTCCTCACTGGTTTTGCCTTCCGAACCCGGTGCGCCGTTGGGCCAAAGGTACTCAATCTGCGGCTCGGACGCAAATGCCGAAACCGACGCAATCAAAAGTGCGGCAATGGATTTGTGGATAGTCATCATGAGGCTTTATACTACACCTACTGCCTACCCTGCATAAACCGCCTTTTCAAAATCATCCAGAAGTCCTAGCGCCTGCTTGTCAACGAATGGCAGAAATCGCATTAACAATATCGCGCATAAAGCATTCTTCGGATCAATCCAATAAAACGTATTTTCCAAACCTGCCCACGCCAAACTCCCCGCAGCGCGACCTCCAGAGTAAGGTGTTGTGTTGATCAAAAATCCCAATCCCCACTTTTCTGTCTGCCCTGGCTGAATGTCCACGTCGCTTGAAATCGACGGCTTGTAGCTTTTCATTTTTCCAGCAGTCAATCTGCCGATTTGATTGGTCCGCATGCTTTCCACCGTTTGCGGTTTCAGAATTCCCTGCCCTAGGTTGAGGATCATTTGCATGAAGCGCACGTAATCGGCGGCAGTCGAATAAAGCCCACCACCTCCGCCAAATGATGTTGGAGGGCTTGGCAGCTTGCGTTCGTTGGCAAGCAAAGGACCGTTTTCCTGACGATGGTACCCCGTCACCAGCCTGTCAAATTTCGCGGCAGGGACAATATAACTGGTATCAATCATCCCAAGAGGTTTTAGAATTTTTACTTGAAAGTAATCCTCCAGGCTCATCCCACTTAGGGTTTCCACAAGCCGGCCCGCCCAGTCAATACCTTGGCCGTATTGCCATCGCGTGCCAGCTTCAAACATCAGGGGCGGCACTTCCGATGTCGGTTGACCTGCTGTGTAGCGAAACATCTCGCCGTCCCAATTGTCGTAGCAGAATCCCGAGGTATGCGTCAACAAGTGCTTCAGTGTCACCTGTGTTTTAGCAGCACTCAGTATTGGTTTACCGGCGTTATCGAATCCGCGCAATACTTCTAACTTGGCTAGCTTGGGCAAATATTTTGCAACGGGCTCATCCAGTTGCACCTTACCCTGCTCAACCATCTGAAGGGCAGCAGCAGTGGTAATGGCCTTGGTCATCGAATGAATTGCGAAGATGGAATCCGTTTTCACCGGTACACCCGAAGCATCACGAATCCCAAACGCGCCTTGATACAGAATGTTGTTCCCGCTTGCCACCATGCCCACGGCAGCCGGAATTTTCCTGCTGCCGATCCCCGTCCGCAGTGCCATATTAATCTTCAAACTCGCTGCTTGCAAGTTCATTGCTGTAGTGATCATCGTGGCTGCAAACGTTCGGCGATTCAAGGATGGCATCGGTAACATTGTACGATGAAGTATACCAATGGTTTTCTCTGATAAGATCGACGCCTTGCCGCTGCATTCCCGCACTCCTTTAACTTGGGGGCACTCCGTGCTGGCCGATCCAATCAATCTGTTAATTGACCACGCGTTCCTCGAAAAAAAAGCTGCTCTAAATGCCATGGAGTTGATGACCCGCTGGCCGGAAGAATGGGCTCCTGGTTGGGTGGAAACCATGACCCGCGTAGCTCGCGATGAAGCGGCACACCTAGCCCAAGTTGTAAAACTTCTTCTCAGCCGCGGCGGACGCTTGGGGCGCACCCATAAATGCCAATACGCCACAGACCTCCGCCAATTAGTCCGCAAAGGCGAGACTGGCGATACGCTTGACAGGCTCCTGGTCTCAGCCTTGATCGAAGCCAGATCCTGCGAACGGTTTTCAGTTTTGGCCACAGCCGCCGATGCAATGAACGATTCTGAATTGAGTGTCTTCTACAAAGCCCTGTTTTCATCCGAGTTGGGGCACTTTAAGGTGTTCCTTCGATTGGGATACAAATTGATGGATAAGGCCGCTGTGGATCGCCGCTGGCATCAGCTTTTGGCGGCTGAAGCTAAGGTGCTTGCTCAGCAGTTGCCCGGACCGAGAATTCATTCAGGGTGGGAAATTTGATAACCTTTTCGGTTGGGCGGTTTGTTGCCCGAAAACAAAACCAGACTAGCCCAATAACTCGATTTTTTCCATGATCCCAATTACCCGCACTATACCCGTGTCTGCCTATAGACGGAGGATGGATTGAAACCTACCGACATTAGCAACCCCGACTACTTCCATAAAGTGGTCGACTGCCAGTGGGCTTGCCCCACTCACACCAACGTACCTGAATATATCCGTATGGTGGCCCAAGGACGTTTCACCGACGCCTACATGCTGAACCGCGAATCTAATGTGTTTCCAGCGATTCTTGGGCGAACTTGTGATCGGCCCTGTGAGCCGGCCTGCCGTCGCGGGCGTCTTGAGGAAGATACCAAGCCTGTCGCTATCTGTCGGTTGAAGCGCGTCGCCGCCGATCATAGCGACGATATTACCGATCGCCTTCCGGCAATTCCCAAATCGAAAAACGGCAAACGCGTGGCCTGCATTGGTGCTGGACCTTCTTCACTCACCGTAGCCAACGACCTGATGCCGCTGGGTTACGAAGTGGTCATGTTTGAAAAGAATTCAAAGCCCGGCGGCTTGATGCGCACCAACATTCCATCGTTCCGCTTGCCGGAAGGCGTGCTGGATGAAGAGGTGGGCAACATTCTCAACATGGGCGTGGACATTCGCTATAACTCGCCCGTGAAAAGTTTCAAAGCCCTGGTGGATGGCTTCGACGCCGTGTTTGTAGGCAGTGGCGCACCGCGAGGGAAAAACCTGGATTTACCCGGACGCTGGGATACGGATCGTATTCACTTGGGCATTGATTGGCTGGAATCCATTGCGTTTGGGCACATCGATTCCGTCGGCGAAAAAGTTTTGATTATCGGCGTTGGCAACACTGCCATGGATTGCTGCCGCTCCTCATTGCGGCTTGGCGGGAAGGACATTAAAGTGATGGCTCGCCGTCCTCGGGCTTATTTCAAAGCGTCTCCCTGGGAACTTGAAGACGCCGAAGAAGAGGGCGTCGAAATTCTTATCAACCATGCGCCGAAACGCTTTGTGGTGGAAAACGGCAAGCTGAAGGGCATGGAGTTTGAACGTCTGGAATGGGATGCCGACGCGAAACAATCGAAAACCATTGAAACGATTTTCCTTCCTGCCGATGATGTGATTCTTGCCATTGGTCAGGACAACGCGTTCCCCTGGATTGAACGCGACTTGGGAATTGAATTCGATAAATGGGATATGCCAGTAGTGGACAAAGTGACCTTTGAATCCACCAGACCCGGCACTTTCTTTGGTGGTGACGCCGCTTGGGGTCCAAAGAATATTATCTGGGCTGTGGAGCATGGCCATCAGTCCGCCATTTCCATTCACAACCATTGCCAAGGGCTTCCAACCACCGAAAGACTCCCTGTTGGCATGAAACTGGTTCCACAAAAAATGGGAATCAGCGAATGGAGTTACCACAATGATTTCAACCCCGCCTCGCGCCAGAAAATGACCCACGTCGATCTGGTGAGCCGCTTCAAGCAATTGAACGTTGAAGTAGAAATTGGATTTTCCGCTGAACAGGTCGCACGGGAAGTGCAGCGCTGCCTCAACTGCGATATTGAAACCGTGTTCACTCCCAAGCGCTGCATTGAATGCGATGCCTGCATCGACATCTGCCCTGTCTCGTGTCTCACGATTGGACGCGATGGCGAAGAAGCTGAGTTGCGCACGCGCCTGTCAGCGCCAGCCACTAACTTCGAACAATCGCTCTATGCATCCCAACCTTTACCGCACACCAAGCGTCTGATGTTGAAAGACGAAGATGTGTGCGTCCACTGTGGCCTTTGCGCAGAACGCTGTCCCACCGCTGCTTGGGACATGCTGAAGCTTGATCTGACTATTCCCCACGTAGGAACAACATGCAACCAACCGTTGACAACAGAACCAGTACTCGCATAAATGATTTCGCCGTTAAATTGGCGAATGTGAATGGAACAGGATCTGCCTCGGCGAATGGTCTGCTGATGCAGGCCATGTTCCGTATGGGCGTCCCAGTCACGGGGAAGAACCTTTTTCCATCCAACATTCAAGGCCTGCCAACCTGGTATGAAATTCGTGTCAGCAAAGATGGCTACAACGCTCGCGCTCTTGATTACGACCTCATGGTGGCCATGAATTCGCAGACCTATGCTCGTGATGTGAAGGAAGTGCGCACCGGCGGCTATCTTTTATTCGATTCCAGTTGGCCTCTGGATGCGCACTTGCTCCGCGACGACATTCACTTCATCGGCATCCCCCTTGCAGAAATGTGCAACACCCATTTCAACGATCCACGCGAACGCATTCTGATGAAGAATGTGGCCTATGCAGGCGCTCTCTGCGCGCTGATCAAGGTGGATATGAAAGTGGTGGAAGATCTTCTGATGGAAAAGTACGCGGGCAAAGAAAAGATGCGGGTTTCCAATCAGACAGCTTTGAAGCTGGGTTACGATTACGCCATTAAACACTTTGATTGCCCTCTGCCGTTTCAGCTTGCGCAGATGGACGCCAATGCAGACAAAATTTTGATTGACGGCAATACAGCTCTTGCCTTGGGTTGCGTCTATGCGGGTGCCACCGTTGCAGCCTGGTATCCCATCACACCGGCGACCTCAGTAATGGATGCTTTCAAAGGTTTCTGCGAACAGTTCCGGCGCGACCCGGAAACCAAGCGTAACAACTATTGCATTCTCCAGGCCGAAGATGAGTTAGCAGCCATCGGCATGGTCATTGGCGCATCGTGGAATGGTGCGCGTTCCTTTACTTCAACAGCAGGTCCTGGCATTTCATTGATGAACGAATTGCTGGGCTTGGCCTACTATGCTGAAATTCCAACCGTCGTTATTGACGTGCAGCGCGTAGGCCCTTCCACTGGCATGCCCACCAGAACACAGCAGGGCGATCTAATGACTTGCGCCTATGCCTCGCACGGCGACACCAAACACATTCTTCTATTCCCTGCCAACCCACATGAGTGTTTCGATTTCGCAGTGAAGTCCTTCGATCTGGCCGAATATTTCCAAACACCAGTAATGGTGCTCAGTGATTTGGATATCGGTATGAACGACTGGGTTGTGCCCCGCTTAAATTGGGACGATAACTACAAGCCAAATCGTGGACGCGTGTTGAGCAAAGAAGAAGTAGAAGAGCTGCCCAAGTTTCAGCGCTATTTTGATACCGATGAAAATTTTGTCGCCACTCGAACGCTTCCCGGTGTCCATTCCAAGGGCGCGTATTTCGTGCGCGGTTCCGGCCATAATAAGTTTGGCGGATACACTGAAATCCCCGACGAATATCAGGAGGTAGTTGACCGCCTGGCTCAGAAGCACAAAGCATCCGCCAAGTTTGTTCCTGCGCCGATTATTGAAAAGCGTGCAGGCGCAAAGTTCGGCGTGCTGACCCTTGGCGGTTGCGAAGGTGCCGTCCGTGAAGCCCTTGACCTCCTAGACGATCGTGGAATTCCCGCCGACTACATGCGCGTCCGTGGATTTCCGTTCAGCGATGAAGTGGTGCAATTCCTCGAAGACCATCCCTACACTTTTGTGGTGGAACAAAATCGAGATGCCCAGTTGTGTTCTTTGCTAACCATTGAAACGCCCGTTGCTAAGGATAAGCTACGATCCGTGCTTGTATATGGCGGCTTTCCATTAAGCGCCCGCCACGTTATTGAAGGAATTTTGAGCCAGATAAGCTAGGCCGGAGAAAACACAATGCCATCTATCGCAAAACCAATTGCTAAACATCCCAGCCTGCAAAAAAATAATCTTGGGCTAACCGTTCGTGATTATGAAGGCACCATGTCCACGCTTTGCGCGGGCTGCGGTCACGATTCCATTACCGCCGCCATTGTCCGCACATTCTGGGAACTCTCCACGCCACCGCATATGATTGCCAAACTCAGCGGCATTGGTTGTTCGTCGAAAACTCCCACCTATTTCGTCAGCGGAGCCCACGGGTTTAATTCCGCCCATGGACGCATGCCAGCCATCGCCACCGGCGCCAATGCCGCGAATCGTGAGCTCATTTATATCGGCGTTTCTGGTGATGGCGATTCGCTGTCCATCGGTCTTGGACAACTCAGCCATGCCATTCGCCGCAACCTTCGCATGGTCTACGTTATCGAAAACAATGGCGTCTACGGACTAACCAAAGGACAGTTCTCTGCATCCGCCGATATTGGTTCCAAAAGCAAGCGCGGCGAACCCAATCGGATGTCTCCAATTGATCCAGTCATGCTGGCGCTTAGTCTCGGCGCAACCTTTGTGGCTCGTAGTTTTTCCGGCGATAAGGAACAGCTGGTGCCAATATTGAAGGCCGCATTCTCTCACCGTGGATTGGCGCTAATCGACGTTGTGTCTCCTTGTGTAACTTTCAACGATCATGTCGGCTCCACCAAGAGCTACTTATATTCACGACAACATCAATACAAAGCCACCGAAGCCGATTTCGTCCCACCCGCCTCGGAAATTGTTGCTCACATCGGCAGTGCCAATGGGCACATCACGGAAACAACTAGCGTCACCATGCACGATGGAAGCGTTGTGAAATTCCGCGCGCTACCGGAAGGTTACGATCCCACCGACAGGCAAAAAGTTTATGCCTATTTGCAAGAACGGCAAGGGAAAGGCGAAGTGCCAACAGGGCTGCTCTATTTAGACGAATCGGTAGGCGACGTTCACGAAATGAACAATACTCCAGATGCAGCTCTTACCAGTATTCCCTTTGAAAAGCTTTGCCCAGGCAATGCCGAATTACAGAAGCTATTGGAAGAGTTCCGGTAGCGGCGCAACACCCCGCTTGCAGATGCTTTAGTATACTGAACTCGGGAAAATGAATATGCGCCGCGTGATTCTAATCGCCCTGTCCACGGGGCTTACTTTCGCTGCTGAAGAAGGTCCCGCTATTTTAGCCAAGCGCTGCGGCGGTTGCCATAACAGCCAAGCTAAAGCTGGCGGGTTGGATCTTTCCACGCTCGCCAACGCGAAATTCGGCGGCAGTAAAGGATCCGCGCTGAATCCCGGACAAGCCGAAGAAAGCCTGCTCTATCGCCGCGTGCGCGAAGGATCCATGCCCCCCGCTGCAAAGCTGCCACCAGCAGAACAAGATGCCCTTCGCCAGTGGATCGATGACGGGGCCAAGTGGGACAAGACCATAAACCTCGCCAATCGTCGCGCTGGTTACGATTGGTGGTCGCTGCAACCTCTGCGAAAATTTCCAACCGATACCGTGGACTCTCTTGTTCTCGCCAAACTTGCAGAAAAAAAGCTGACGGCTTCACCACGCGCCGATCGTCGAACTTTAATCCGCCGCGCCACGTTCGATCTGCTTGGTCTTCCCCCAACCCCAGCTGAAATCGAATCCTTCATCAAAGATCCAAACACCAACGCATACGAAAAACTGATCGACCGCTTGCTTGCCAGCCCGCACTATGGAGAGCGTTGGGGACGTCACTGGCTGGACGTTGCTCGCTTTGGTGAAAGTAACGGCTACGAGCAAAACCACCTGCGCCCACGAGCTTGGCACTATCGCGATTACGTCATCCGCAGCTTCAACCAGGACAAACCGTTCAGCCAGATGGTGCGGGAGCAGTTGGCCGGCGACCAACTAGCACCCGGTAATCCGGACATAGAAGCAGCCACGGGTTTCCTTGTCGCAGGTGTGCACGATACGGTGGGCATCCAAAATCTGGACGGCGAAATGCTGAAACGAGCAAATGATTTGGATGACATCATCACCGCCACTGCTGCCGGATTCCTTGGCCTAACAGTCAATTGCGCCCGCTGTCACGATCATAAGTTCGATCCCATTGAACAGGCCGATTACTATCGCCTCGCCGCTGTCTTCTCAGGCGTTCAACACGGTGAGCGCGCGTTGGCCACTGCCGCCGAAAAGGAAAAGTTGGAAAAGCCATTGAACGAATTGGAGGCCAACCGCAAGTCCCTTGAATCAACAATCGCAGGTTTCGTGAAAGACTTAGCTCCGCGCATCAACGAAGCCAAACCCAGGATCCAAGCTGCCGCCCGTCCCCCTGTTGCTCGCGAAGGCACAGAAGAAAAGTTCCCTCCACTGGAAGCAAAGTATGTCCGAATGAACATTGAAGCATCAGCCGGAGGCGGCATTGCCCAGCTCGACGAACTGGAAATTTTCAGCGGCCAGCGGAACGTGGCCCTCGCTTCAAGCGGTGCAACAGTTGCTGCCATCAGCCGGGTTAGTGGGGAAGGTAAGAGCCACTATCCGCCCAGCTTTGTTATTGATGGAAAGTATGCTGAACGATGGTTCGCCGATAGTAAGTCGTCCCAACTTACTGTGACTTTTGCCAATCCAGAGCGCATTGAACGAATCTTGTTTTCCAAAGACAGGCCCTTAGGGGACGATCGCACCGTAAACGGCGTCCCAACTCTATACACATTCGAAGCCTCACTCGATGGCAAAACCTGGCGAAACATTGCTGATTCCACTGGTCGGCTGCCATATTCCCCTAAAGACCGCGACGAGTTCTTCCTGCTGTCCGTGCTCGGTCCGCAAGAAAAGCAACAGTGGGATGATTGGCAAAGTAAGTTGACTAAGATCAAATCCGAAATCGCCAGCGCTCCAACGGTTCCTCTAAGTTACATCGGAACTTTCACTCAACCCAAGGAACCAGCCTACTTACACAAGGGCGGCAATCCATCCAATCGCGGACCTGACATTGCACCTGGCGCACTAACAACCCTTTCGAAAATGCTTCCCGGCTTCACACTGGATATCAACGCACCCGAAGGCGAACGCCGTCTCGCCCTTGCGAATTGGATCGTCGACGAACGCAATGCACTTACCGCGCGCGTTCTTGCGAATCGCGTCTGGCACTACCACTTTGGCCACGCATTGGCCGGCACTCCCAGCGACTTAGGCAAGAACGGTGAACCGCCATCGAACCCTGAGTTACTCGACCTTCTCGCTCAACGCATTCACTCCTATGGTTGGAAGCTTAAACCCTTGCATCGCGAAATCATGTTATCGGAAACCTACAAGCAATCCAGCGAAATCAATCAAGCCAACGCTGCCGTCGACGCCGATGCTGCTTTTATGTGGCGCTTCCCTCCGCGCCGCCTCGAAGCAGAGGCCATTCGTGATAGCGTGTTGGCCGTCAGCGGTAAATTAAATCCAACGTTGGGCGGCCCCGGTTTTCAGCTTTATCAATATACGGTGGACAACGTCGCCACTTACTTGCCCAAAGAAATCCATGAGCCGGAAACGTTCCGTCGCACTGTGTATCATCAGTCTCCGCGTTCGGTACGCATTGACGTACTTGGTGCCTACGATTGCCCCGACCCTTCCCTGCCTGAACCCAAGCGCGTCGTGACAACTACCGCTCTACAAGCCCTTAGCCTGTTGAATAATTCCTTCTTAATGGAACAGTCCAACTACTTGGCCGAGCGTCTGCAAAAAGAACAGCCCAAAGCAACTGCGCAAATAGAAAGCGCTTTCCAACTTACCTTTGGCCGCTCGCCCAGCACTGTTGAACGTGAAGCGGCTTTGAAGCTAGTGCAACAGCACGGGCTGGCCATATTCTGCCGCGCCATGCTCAATGCAAACGAGTTTATCTATGTCTTCTAAACCGCCGTTTGAAACTCGAGATCGCCGCCAGTTCCTATCCGACTTCGGATCCGGACTCGGAAGCGTAGCACTCGCGTGGCTCCTGGGCAACAAGCCGCTGCATGCTGCAGGAAAGTTCCCCAACTTCGCACCAAAGGCAAAGCGCATCATTCAACTTTTCTGCCCAGGCGCTGCCTCGCACATCGACCTCTGGGACCATAAGCCCGAACTGGAAAGAATGCACGGTAAGCCTCTCCCGGGCGAAGAAAACGTCGTAACATTCCAAGGCAAGAACGGTAACTTAATGCGCAGCCCGTGGGACTTCACACCGCGCGGCCAAAGCGGCAAAATGATCACGTCCATGCTGCCCAACCTCGGCGCACTGGCCGACAAAATGGCCTTCATCCACTCCATGCAATCGCGTACCAACACTCACGGCCCGGCATGCGTGGCCATGAACACAGGCTTCATCTTCGAAGGATTTCCCAGCGCCGGTTCGTGGGTCAGCTACGCATTGGGCGCTGAAAATCAAAACCTGCCGGCCTTCGTTGCCATTCCCGATGTGCGAGGCATTCCGCCATCTGGTCCAGCCAATTGGACCAGCGGATTTCTTCCCGCCCAACATCAGGCCATCTCATTCAGTTCATCAGATCCCATTCGCGACCTGCAGCGTCCCACTAGCGTCAGCCCTGATGCGGAACTTGCCACGCGAGACTTTCTGGCCCTGCTCAACAAGGAACATCAGCAAAAGCACGCGGGCAATTCCGATTTAGCCGGCCGCGTAGCAGCTTATGAGTTAGCCGCGCGCATGCAACTAACTGCCCCCGAAGTAAGCGACTTATCGAAGGAGACTCGCGCCACTCGCGATCTATATGGAGCTGACGACCCTAATCCGCTGATAGCCACATACGCGAAAAATGCGATGCTTGCGCGGCGGCTTATCGAACGTGGCGTGCGCTTTGTGCAACTCTACTGCGGGTCACGTGCTTCAGGTGCCGATGGCCTTCTGAACTGGGATGCCCATCGCACTTTGAAGGCCGACTACGAGCGACACTGCCCAATCCTCGACCGCCCAACAGCTGGGCTGATTCGCGATCTTGAATCGCGCGGATTGCTGGACGATACTCTGGTCCTTTGGACAACCGAGTTTGGCCGCATGCCGACACATCAGGAAGGAACAACTGGCCGCGACCATAATCCCGAAGCTTTCACTGTCTGGATGTTAGGGGCCGGCGTGAAGCCAGGAGTAAGTTATGGCGAGACCGATCCGTTTGGGCGTCGAGCAGTAACAAACATAGCTACGGTCCATGACATGTATGCCACGGTTTTGCATTTAATGGGCATCGACCATGAAAAGCTAACCTGGTATCACAATGGCATCGCCCGTCGCTTGACTGATGTGCATGGGAATGTGCTGCGACCAATTATTAGCTGAATTCCAGCTTCTTGGCCCTCTTAGCGTATCTTAAATTCGCGGAGCTCTTTGAACCCTTTGCCAATCTCGCTTGGACTAATATTGCAGTGTCCATTTCCATCTATCAGTTTTTGTACAAACAGATGTGTGGCACCATTCTGCTCCACCAAGTTTGAATAATAATTCGTAACCCAGGGTGGAATCAGTTGGTCAAATGTGGTCTGAATAGCAACCACCGGTTTAGTGAGCCGCCCGGTAAGATTACTATGCAAACGCACATAACCAGCAGCGTTCGGGACCGCCTCCAGTCGTTCCACTCCCGCATTCAGCTTCGCGTCACCGTTGCCATACACCGTGTTCCGGTTATCAAAAGCGTTCCCGCCACTGCGAACTTTCAGTTCCGTTAAAATCTCCATGAAGAACTCCACCACGTTTGCCAAAGTAGCGTTGTCAGCAACCCCGGCATGCTGTTGCAGTAACTTGGCGGCTTCTGAATTCAGGCTCAATGCCTTCGCTATTTCCTCCGTCCTTGTTTTACTCCGTTGATAGCTTTTCGGCAACTTACCAGGTGACGGAACAACTCCAGGGTAGTAGTAGTTGAACAGGATCAGAAGATCAAACACGTGCTGCTTTAAGAATGTATAGGCCGGTGCCACTTCGCCGCACAACGGCAGAGCACCGCTATAAACGTCCGGCTGTTTCTCAATAAAAGCTAAGGCCAAATGCCCACCCATAGACATGCCACTGATGAAGGTCTGCTTAGGCTCACCGTGCTGCTCAACAAAATGAAGGCGCAATGCTTCCGTATCTCGAATGGCCTCTTCAACCGCCCATCCGCCGCCCGAGTATCCTGACTGCGCAACAGCATAACCTTGTTCCAGGAATGGTTCAATCTGCTTGCTATGCCCCACTGCTGAAGCCTTTGGCGAGTACCCATGGCAAAACATCACAAGTCCACCATTCCACTTTTCTGGAATCTCAATGTGATACTTAGCGCCATTGATTTCGCCCGTCTCAATGCGGGATTCAGCGAATAGCGAAACTCCAAATGCAAACAGCAGCAGCCGCATGTTATTTCCCCTCCAAACCAGCAATCATATTTTCGATCAGGCGCGGCACATAGCTACCCAGCTTGGCAGGATATCCTTTGGTTTCGGTTGGTAGTGCCGCTATCTCTTTCTTGAAAGCAGCCGCCCGCTTACCCATGTAGTCCAAAGCATTCAGAGCCATCAATGCAACGTAAGGACCATGCTTGTCTATCGGTGCCAATTTCAACAGCACCGCCCCAGCTTCAGCCGATTCCTGATCGCTGCCATATCGCCCCAAAGCCTCACCTGCGGTGATTTGCACTTCTGGAGCTTGGTCCGCCAGCCCTTGCCGTAAAATTCCAGAATGGGCTTGCACAACCGCAGCACCTCTTGCTAAGAATCCGATGGCTGCCCAATACCGCACCGCACTGTCCGCATCCTTCAACCCTTTTTCAAGCTGTGGAATCGCTTCCGTCTTCAGCATGGACGCTGCCTCCGCCATCGCGAACACTCGTTCAAAGGGATACCGCTGATCGTCATGACCAACATCGTACGGGGCCCCTTTTCCGGCACGCGAATGGATCGAACATTCGGGCAGAAATCCAACGTCGCGAATCTTCCGCGCCATATCCTGTTGCGCTTTTCGCATGCGCCGCAATATCGGTTGATGCGCCGCTGAAGACGCCAAATTATTCACTTCATCTTTGTCCTTTGTCAGATCGAATAATTGTTCTGGATCTTTGGTTTTCCAAAACTGCTGCTGAGCCGGCGTCAGCTTCCCTTCATCGAAAAGTTTCTTCCACACAGCCGTTGTGGGAGTCTCAAACTGATAGTCAATGTGCTGACCATAGACGCGATGCGGCATGTAGTTGCGCACATAAACGTACTGCTTATCACGCACCGTACGCATCAGGTCGTACCGTTCATCCATGCGTCCGCGGAATCCATAAACATACTGCTGCTCAGGCTCCGCATACTGGCCAAGAAAAGCATGGCCCTGATGATAAGCAGGTGGCTTGATGCCCGCAAGACTCAAAACAGTCGGCGCCAAATCAACAAAGCTCACAGGACGGCTGGACGTTCCTCCAGCCTTAAAATCCTTCCCCGCAAGATGCTGCCACTTTTTTGGAATGCGCACCATCATCGGCACCTGCAGTCCGGAATTGAATGGCGTGCGCTTGCTGCGCGGCATGCCTGAGCCGTGGTCAGCATAATAAAAAACAATCGTATCCTCAGCCAATCCAGCTTTTTCCAGACGGTCAAAAATCGCTCCGGCCTCAGAGTCCATTGTTGTGATGTTGTCGTAGTACTGTGCCCAATCTTCGCGAACTTCTTTCGTATCGGGATGGTAGGCGGGAATGCGCGCCTCGTTAATATCGTGCTTCCATTTATGAGGTCTGGTGCGAATTTGGCTTTCATGCGTGATCAACAAATTAAACACCGCGAAAAAAGGCTGCCCAGGCTTCCGCTTTTCCCACTGAGCTTTGTTCGAAGATTCATCCCAAACTTGCCCCGTCTTCACCAGGTTGTAATCTTCCTTAGCGTTGTTCGTGCAGTAGTAACCCGCTTCGCGTAGAAATACCGGAAACATTTTCATACCATCGGGCAACCGAGTCTCCGATCGCATGTGTTCAGCACCCGTCGAAGGTGGATACAGTCCGCTGATCATAGTTGTTCTTGCCGGTGCGCAAACTGGCGCGTTAGACCATGCCGTGATGTATCGCAGCGCACCCTCAGAAAATTTATCTAGGTTAGGAGATACAGCATACTTATCGCCATAGCAACCCAAGTGCGGACCCATATCTTCATTTGTCACCCACAAAATATTGGGCCTGGATCCTTCTGCCGCTATTGCTGCCGCGGCGCTGCTGGCAAGAAACGTTCTTCGATTCATTTGGATGGCTAATTATACAATGAAGGGATGCAATCAAGACGCGATGCTTTGCTGTCTTTCGGGATCGTTCCGTTCATGAATCGTAGCGCCCTGCGTGGTGGACCACTAACGTTTCAGACGATTCGCAAAGGACACGGAACCCGCCGCTATCTGCATATCCACGGAAACGAAAACACCGCGCGTGATGTGCTAACCGATCATATGGCCACTCAAACCGGTGTCGCCTTTCTTGTGAAAAACAACCAGCGAAACGTTGTATTAGGCGGCCTCTCGTTCGACCCCAATCGCGTATGGTCTCACGCCGGTGCCGCAGCTAATTTCCGTCGTCTGAATCCAAGAGCTTCAGAAGCGGATTATCTCTACATGCTCGACGAACTCGACAACCATCGCGAAAAATTGCTGAGCGCGATTCTTCCACCCAAGGGCGGCTTGCTCCTCGCCCTGCATAACAACTCTCAAGGCTATTCGGTCCAGGATGAAGTATCCATCAGCGATCAAACTAATCTTGCCGACAGCCAGAATCCCCATGAGTTTTTCCTCTGCACCAATCTCGCTGATTATCAAATCCTTGCCAGTTCACCTTTCAATGTAGTTTTACAAAACAAGGTCCCACCCACAGACGATGGTTCCTTTTCCCGCTTGGCAGCGAAGCTAGGCGTGCGCTATGTCAACCTCGAGGTTGCCTCGGGCAACAAGCCTCGCCAAGTTGAAATGTTGAATTGGGCTGAGAAAAATTTGCCTATTTGATATGCTGGATATCGATGTCCCAAGATACTTCCCTATCCCGTCGCGATTTGCTCCGTGGAACTGCCGCGCTTCCTTTGTTCGCTGCTGGTGCGCATGCTCATCCACTAGATTCCTCCGCAGGCTTCAAATTAGGAGTTGCATCGTATTCGCTACGCAGCATGACTCGTTCCAAGGCCATTGCCGCCTTGAAGGAGCTAGACGTAAAGTACGTCAACATCAAAGAGTTTCACTCGAAGATCAAAAGCTCGCCGGAAGAATGGGCAGCGGCTCGCAAGGATTTCGATGATGCTGGGTTGCAGATCCTCGGCGGCGGTAACATCTCCTTCACTTCGGAAAACGAAGATGACGTGAAGCTCAATTTCGATTACTCCAAGGCCATGGGCTTCCCTCTCATCGTCATGGCCCCAACCCTGAAGACTCTTCCCCTTGTTGAAAAGTACGTCAAAAAGTACAACATCAAAGCCGCCATTCATAATCACGGGCCTGAAGATAAGCATTTCCCATCACCGCAATCAGTCCTGAAAGAAGTGAAAAACATGGATCCCCGCATGGGCCTTTGCATAGATATCGGCCACACTTCGCGCACCGGTGCGGACATCCTGGAATCCATCAAGGAAGCCGGTCCTCGCCTTTTCGACATGCATGTGAAAGATCTGCGCGACCCCATGAATAAAGATAGCCAAGTGATTGTCGGCCAAGGTGCGTTACCCATCGCCAAAATCTTCCGCTTGCTCAAGTCCATCAAATACAGTGGCGCAGTAATGCTGGAATACGAAATCAATGCCAATGATCCGCTGCCCGGCATGCGCGAATCGTTCGCCTATATGCGTGGAGTGCTTGCCGGCATCGCCTAATCACGGCTTCCAATTCCGTTACGCCAGCGATCAATCTGTGCTGCTGGATTGCGGAGATGTTGCAAACGTGGCCCGCTGGTTTTCATCTCAACAATTGCCGGGTGTATTAAACGTGCACCCGGCATATCAAAGTATCCTCATCGTATTCAATCCCCTCACCACAAACCATGCAGCCATCGAAGCATTCATTCAGGCACGATGGTTAGACGTTGCAAGCGTGACGCCTCCCGAAACTCGCTTAATAAACATTCCCGTTCGCTATGGTGGATTTGATGGCCCAGACCTCCAAAGCGTCGCCGAGTTACACGGCATAACACCACAACAAGTAATTGAAGGTCATACCTCAGCAATCTATCGAGTCAGTTTTCTCGGCTTCGTCCCAGGCTTCGCTTATCTTTCTGGATTACCTGAATCCCTGGTCACACCTCGCCTGAGTGATCCTCGCAAAATCGTGCCCGCCGGTTCCGTCGGCATCGCAGGCAATCAATCCGGTGTCTATCCTTTTGCCACCCCCGGTGGTTGGCGTCTGATCGGCCGCACGCCAGAATCCATGTTCGATCCAAGCCGCGAACCCATGAGCCTACTTGAAACAGGCGATCACGTTCGCTTTGTACCGCTATGACCATCGAAGTGGTTTCCCCAGGAATGTTCACCACCGTTCAGGATCTGGGCCGCCCCGGTTATGGAATGCTCGGCGTATCCCGCTGCGGCGCAGCAGATCCAATTGCTCTGCGCATTGGCAACAAGCTGGTTGGCAATCCAGAAAATAGCGCCGCACTGGAAATGACTCTGCTCGGCGGAACGTTTCGATTTACAACCGACGCTACAGTTGCTCTCACCGGTGCAGAATGCAGCTTGCCCATGTGGCGCACTCTTACCATCGCTGCCGGAGAAGATTTGAAAATCGGCGGAATGCAATCCGGATGCCGCATTTACTTATGCGTCCAAGGTGGCATCGCTGTTCCGCTTTTTGCAGGAAGTGCGTCCACCCATGTGCTCAGCGGCCTCGGTGGGTTCAAAGGCAGAGCGCTTCAAAAGGGCGATGTTCTTCACATCGGAAAGCCTACGACAACCTCCGCCCATCAATTCGTTGCTTCTGAAACCTTGGCCCTGCTCGCCCCGCGCAAGATACTTCGTGTAACCGCTGGTCCCCAAGCACAGCAATTTTCAGATTCTTCCATTCGCGCCTTTTACCGATCAATTTTTCAAGTGACCGATGATTCCAATCGCTTGGGACTACGCCTCGACGGAGCCCATATCGAAGCGCCCTACGGTGGCCAGATGATCACCGAAGGCGTATCCCTTGGCGCTATCCAAATCCCCGCCAGTAGACAGCCCATCATTTTATTTGTTGATCAGCAAACCACAGGCGGCTATCCTAAACTTGCCAATGTGATCACAGCCGATCTGCCAAGCGTCGGCCAACTGCGCCCCCGAGACGAAATCCAGTTTGAACTTGTAGTTCCACAGTTTGCTCAGTATTTGCTGTTGCAACAGGAGAGTCTGCTCCGGAGCGCCTTTTGATAATTGACATCAATTCTGACATCGGCGAAGGCATGGATTCCCAGGAATCACTGATGCCTTTCCTGACTTCAGTGAACATAGCCTGTGGCGGACACGCTGGCGATGAATCAACTATGAAGCTTTCCGTCGAACAAGCCACCCGCCACGGTTTGAAAATTGGAGCCCACCCCGGCTATCCCGACAAAGCCAACTTCGGCCGTCTGGAATTGAACATGCCGTTTAGCGAGGTTGAACAATTCGTCCACCAACAGATCTGCGCACTAGCTGCTTTCACTAACATCGTCCACGTCAAGCCTCACGGTGCACTCTATAATCAGGCCGTGAAAAATGCCGCCCTGGCCCGCGCCATTGCTCGCGGCACAGCTCGATTCAGTCGCGATGTAACCCTAGTGGGACTCGCCGGTTCGCTCATGCTTTCCGTTTTTCGGGAAGAAGGATTTTTGGTAGCAGGCGAAGCCTTTGCCGATCGCCGCTACGAAGCTGATGGCTCGCTTCGTTCCAGAAAGTTCACCGATGCCTTAATCACCAATCCAGAAGAAGCCGCCGCTCAAGCGCAAAACTTCGCAAAAAGTGGCTTAGCTCAAACTATCTGCATCCACAGCGATACGCCCGGAGCAGTGCTCATTGCCGCCGCCGTGGCCAAAGCCCTGCGCTGAATTTATTTCAGAACCTTCAACTCAGTTGTAGGCGCAGGCACTGGCATATTGCCAATGGTAACCAACTCCACATCCTTGCGCCATGGCTTAGCAGCAATCATGGCCCGTGCCAATTGCGCTGGCTGATAGTTAATACTGGGCCACAGGAATACCTCGTTGGTACACCAGCATTGCTTTGCTGCAATGGACTGCCGCAACACGTCCGTCTCAGCACTGCGCCAAATTTCCAAAAATGAATTCTTCCGCAAATTCCCCACAGGTGGATGATTCTCGCACAGGCTCACATCACCGTTGGCATACACCACACCAGTAAGGCGTCCCGCGCTGCACGGCACAACCTGCCGCTGCTCCACCGCTGTCCGGGTCTTCGCCCATTGCAGCATCGGCTCCATAATCGAACCATACCGCTGCTCTTCACGGGGCATCCAAATTTTGCGCACATGCGCGTAAAGATTCTGATACTGCTCCAACTTTGGCCCATGCAGAGAAGGATTCTTGCGGTCCCCACGAATCATAGCCAGGTTATGATGATCCATCTGCGGGCAACGTTCATAGAGGTACTCGGTCAGCCGCATTACCTCGTCCATGTTGTCGCTGGTAGCAGTGGAAATACAATGAATGCGCAAACGCGCATCGCGCTTCTGCAGTGCCGCCAATGCATCGTAAGTTTCCATCGCACGTTCAAATGCGTCTTTCATGCCTCGAAACTTATTGTGGTATACGGGCATGCCGTCCAGGGAAAGTTCGCAGGCGAACAGTTCCAACGACTTTTCCTCAAGCACTTGTTCCAGCGCTGCCACAGTCTTTCCCGCAAACGATCCATTGGTTGGAACGTAAATTTGTTCCACTCCATTGTTGCGGATAAACATTCTGCAAATGTCCGCAAACTCTTTACGAAGAAACGGCTCGCCACCAGAAAGGTTCAGGTTTTCAATCCGACCCAAATCACCAGAAAGTTTTTCCAATTCACCGAAAGTCAGGTCGTCCGGCTGATTCAAACTTCGCCAGTAAAAACAGTGCTCGCAGGTTTGATTGCAAATAGAGTTGATGAACAGAATCAGAAATGGCGGTGGCGGATTTCCAGAAGCGTAGTTCAGCTTGGTCAGCCGCGTGTGGCGTTGGATGCGCTCCCAGGTTGTCATTATTGTAATTGTATCGCGTCTATTCAATCACCGAATCCCAAACGGCACGCGGAATGGAAGCACCGTCACCTCTGTTATCGGCATACCAACTGCGCACGTACCGGATTCTGTTCGGTGACCCTCAATGCAAACGCCATGAATGGCGGATCAACACACGGGAGTAATCGGGACCAAACCAACTCTAACCACGTATGCCCAATTCGTGAATTGCAGCTCCGTCCCGGATTTCGCAGCCCTTCGCACCTTATGGATGGTGCGTCAACTGCCGTTTTTGGGATAAATATTTTCCCGATGTTCAAGGATCAATCTTCTTTGTCGATAGAAATATATTTTAAAAACGGCCAAAGCACGAAGCTCTGACCGTTCTTAATCCTAACTTAAACCGCTTACGCTGAAGGTGGTTTTTCCACGATTTGGAATTTCTTTTCGTCGAAGTACAACACCTTGCCACGTCGATAGCTTTCCACCGCCATCGTAATTGTCACCTGCGCCCGCGCCGCAATTTCAACGTTCAGCGTCGGAGTTTCCCGCGTCCGGATGCACTTCAGGAAGTTGTCCACGTGCCGCTCCATGGCGCTGAATTCTTCCACTGGGATCTTCACATCTTCCTTACCGAACTTGTAATCGGGGTTGATGTTCTTCTTCGCATTCTCACGGCCCACCGTTTCCGGCTTCATCGTCAAGTAAGGTGCAAACCCTTCGAACCGTCCATGCTCCACCATAATCAGCGTACCTTCGTGCCCACGAATCAAACCAGGGATATGCTGCGAATTAGCCATTGACGAACTAAGCACCAACGAGTGGCCCTTTGCATAGTCAGCCATAAAATGGAATGTATCAGGCACTTCGCGCTTCTCGTTGAACACGTAGATGCCACCCCCTGCCATCACCTTGTGCGGGTACTGAGCTTCACCCCAACAAACGTTCATCGGCGCAACCACGTGGAAGAATAAGTCGGTAGCAATGCCGCCGGAATAATCCCAGTACTTGCGGAAACGGAAGAATCGGTCAGCATCATAGGGGCGCTTGCTAGCCGAACCCAACCACATTTTCCAATCCAGGTAATCGTCCCCTTTGCCATCAGGACCTGCATTCGGTTCAATCGTGTAATTCCATTCGCCTTCAATCGAATTGCGATGGTAGGACCCCTGGCTCAGCAACATCTTTCCCAACATGCCATCAGCAATCGCTTTCTTTGCCTTGTGCCATTGGTCTCCCGAGGTTGTCTGCGAGCCCACCTGCATCACACGCTTGGTTTCCTTAACCGTGTCCACCAGCCGCTTCACTTCCGCAACAGTGTGGCACATCGGCTTTTCGCAATAGACGTCTTTGCCTGCATCCATCGCCGCCAATGCAATCGGAGCATGCCAGTGGTCAGGAGTGGCCACAATCACCGCATCCACATCCTTGCGGGCGATCACTTCTTTCCAATCCAAATACCCTTCCGCCTTATAGCGCTCCGCTGCGCGCTTCTTGCGTTTTTCGTAGACGTCGCAGACGGCTACAATCTGGCAGTTATTATCGCGCTTGCCGGCTTTTTCAAATTCACTGGCAACATAAAAGCCGCGTCCACCCACGCCGATCACGCCAATGTTGATCTTATCGTTAGCACCAAGCACTCGGCTGGTGCCGCCTTTCACAGCCTTGGCTGCATATGCGCTAGTTGCAGCACTCATTGCCGATGCGCTTTTAAGAAAATCTCTTCGATCCATAATGGACCTCCTGGTTGGCGCGGCTCTATCGGAGCCGACACCTCTGACTTAGTAAAATTTCGAGCTGGAACCTTCTGTAGGTAGTTTACTTCAGCCAGAAAAAAATTGCACTCAGGTTTGCTTGGGCAACGCCTCGAATGGCTTCATTCATAGAAACTAAGTGCGAGCACGGAGGACCCGCCGGTCGCAATCCTTCGCCAATTAACAAAAGCGGCGCATTCGATAAGGGCGTCGTATTGCTCTGGGCATCGCTCCTTGAATTCCTTCATATTCTTCAAGTCAAGCGTCATTACCTTGCTGCGGCTACAGTGAACACTGGAAAGTCCATCCTCTGGCGCATCCAATGAGGACATGCAGTCAATCCACGCATTCATGTTATGACCATAAAAACTCGGAAACCCAAATACGCGACAGAACTCTGCGTGAAAGGATGGCCAGTCTCCGATACTTTTGCAGTCCAGACAAAGTGTTGAAACAATCATTACTCGGCCTTCATTGTTTTTTCCATTTGGCAAGAAGCGCATACAGCATCTCTTGTCTGTAGCGGGCGTGAGCAAAAAGGGGCAGTGGTGGGCTGCACACCCAAAGTATCATGCGAGCACGCAAGCCACCTGTAAGATGTCCAAAGCGGCAACATCCTCGCCGTTCAGCCGTCTTTTAAAAACCTATTTGCGCGTAAATACTTGACCGACATCGCCACAAGGCTTCGAGCTAAATCGCTCCGCAAGGGCCGCCCGTTCCGCTGGTTGGGGATCGAGAAGAACAACAACCTTACTCCATTGTTGAACGCACTGCACCACTTGCTGATTGGGATAACAGGCGCTTCCGGGTCTGAAAATCCCGTGAACCGGAACGGACCAGGGGACCACCAATTCGTTTTCTTTTAGGGCGAGAAAATAGGAGCGATTCGGCTCAACGCAACTATCATAGAAGCGCTTGCGGACCAGTGTTTGGGGGCTGGAACGAACAGCCAGAAATTCATTGGATTTAATGGCTGTCCAGTAAAGCCCCCAGCACAAATGGACGGCCAGTAGGAAGTGCGGAATCTTTGTTTGCCACCCGGAACGGCCGTCAAGCCAAAGGCTGCAAGCCGCGCCGGCGCCAATCGAGATAAAGAAAATCATGGAGAACGCATACCAAGTCCACACGCGATTAGTTGCAACCATCAAAAGCAGTAAGGCAGCCAAACCACCGCCGCCTATTATGGCCACAAGGTGGTGGCGGCGCGCGGACCAAAGCAGCAGAACGAACACTGCCGCTAGAATTGGCAGGAAAAAATATTCCCGACCAATGCCTGGGGAATTGATGTTTATGAAAGACCCCTTCGGATTGCTCAGCCAAGCTAGCAGATAGGAAATCATGCCTGGAGGTTGAATGGCGTGGCCATAGTTAGGATCGTGGACCAAGGCTGAAAATGCAGCCAATTTGGCGCGATAGGCGGCCACACCCGTTGAGACGATTTCCAGGTTAGCAAGAACAAAACCGAATGGGACGGCGACCAGTCCCGCCAATGCGGGCCAACCGGCATGGAAGAAAGCGGTTGCCAGAATCGGCGGCAGTACAAGCACATTGTAGAGCTTATTGCCGATAGCCAATCCGGCGGCGGCTCCCCAAAGTAGGCTTTTTGAAGGCCACCGCATGGAAGCGTACAGCGCCATCACGGCAAGAAAGGTGGCAAAGTGATCGGGCGAGAAAGGCTTATAAAGGAAGATCAATCCGGCCATGGGCGCTAGCAGGCAAATGGCATAAAGCGCAGCCGCATCGCCGGCCAGAAGCAACGCAATCCGGTAGCTTGCATATAGTGATCCCAATTGGAACAATAGAGTAACAAGGCGCAACCAAAGCAGGTAGGATCCGCTATCCGGCTCCGCAGCTTGATAGGCAGGAAAAGTCAGCAGTGAATACGTTTGCCAAAACATGTCCCCATACCCGAATTTTTCCGGAGAGAAAAGCCATTGGCTAAAATCCCCAGCTGCAAGGTGCGCCTGATAGCTTCTTAATGTGGGGAGATATTGATATTCATCCCAACTTAAATGGTAAAAAACTGGAAGTTTGATGTGGCTGTCAGGGATCCAGTGAGCTAATAGTAGGATCGTCCAGTAGAAGGCGGTGACCAAAAGGGCAATGCGACCGGCAGACCATCTTATCCAGCTCGAGGAATTACCAACTGAGATCCGCACTCAGCAATTATAGATCACTCCATCCGCTTCACCAGCACCAGACTGCGCTGCAAAGCAAACCAGCGAGGCAACGCGCTCACCAAAATATTGTCCAAGAAGCGAACCATTTTTAAAAGAGGACGGGGCAAGTCGATGGTCTTGGCCTTGGCCACCACGCCACCCGAGATCGGCAACAGAAGCACTTCGGAATAACGATGGAATGTCATCGAAAATTGCGGAACATGTTGGGTAAACCTGGGCATATCATCGAATAGTAAGTTGGGAATGGCGCAGTTGGCGGACCAAAGATCCTGGGCGTCTGTACAGGGGATGGTGTAGCTGAACACATCTCCGTTGAAGGACCAACCTTCGTGCCGCATGAGACGCAGCAGCACCTGCATGAACACGGAGCAGTTGATTTCCTGAATCAGCAATTTGCCACCCGGCTTAAGGATACGGCTCATTTCCTCGAAGAACTTTCTGGGGAATGGCACATGATGGATCATGTTGCTGCACAGAACCACGTCGAAAGACTGGTCCTCTAATTGAGTATTCAGCGCATCCACTTTCAGCTCAACCCAAGGGTGATCAGCAAAGTCGGTAAGGAGTAAACTGCAATCCTTACGAATAAATTCTTTCGAAAGACCACTACCGCAACCCACCTCCACCACCTTGTCCCCAGGCTGGATGAAGTCATTCATCCACAAATAACGACCTTCCAACATAAAGGTCAGATTGGGCGGGCGGTGTTCTAGGAAATTTAAACGTGCTTTGGTGACGTTCCCCTCATCTTTCAGACGGTTCTCTTCGTGAGTAGCTTTATAAGAAGTAAACTGGGGCAACCAGGAAGCCCCGCGCCCGCCTCTGGGCCACGCTTTGGTATTTTCCATAGCCACTTTTACGCCAGTGCAAACCCATGCTGTTTACGATGATGCGGACCGTCGTGCATTTGGGTGGACTTAAAA
Organism: Bryobacterales bacterium; assembly: GCA_043745195.1. Classification (GTDB taxonomy): domain Bacteria; phylum Acidobacteriota; class Terriglobia; order Bryobacterales; family Bryobacteraceae; genus JANXSF01. The sequence goes on from JAYTTF010000303.1 coordinate 71,163, forward strand.
GTTTCATGGCGGCCATCGGAACAGTGCTCGCGGAAACGGTCGACAAAGGCTTCGCGCTCCTTCTTGGTCATTGGCTTCATGCGCGCTACGGCCAAGTTCTCTTTAAGATGTTTCATGCTCAGCACGCCGGTCACTTGGGTGGCCACAGGCAAGCTAAGGGAATAGTGGTAGCATTCCGCCACCGTCACTTTCATCACTTCAGGGAATAGAGCTTTGGGGTAACCGCCGCCGGTTCCTTTCATTCCAATCACGCCGATGTTGTGGTCATGGCAGGCAGGCAGCACTTCGTTTTGAAAACTGCGGTAGACGGCATCGCCGACGTTGATCGGCATTTGCGCTGCATCCCACTTTTTGTATTTGGCGAGCATGGTCATATGAATCCGTGGATCCTTGTGGCCCGTGAAGCCGATGTAGCGAATTTTGCCGGCCTTTTTCGCTTCCAGGGCGGCCTTCATACCGCCTTTATCGAAGATCCAATCAGGGTCATTATCGTAATTGCATTCGTGGAACTGCCATAGGTCGATGCAATCGGTTTTCAGACGGCGGAGCGAATCATCAAGATTTTTCATCGACCCGGCATAATCGCGCTCGCAGTTCTTGGTCATCAGAAACACTTTTTTGCGTTTCCCGTCAATGGCCAGGGCTTTGCCCATCACTTCTTCGGAATGGCCGTCGTGGTAATCCCAGGCGTTGTCGAAGAATGTCAGCCCTTCGTCAATGGCGGCGTGCATAATTCGAAAGGCTTCCTTTTCGTCTTTGACCGCGCCGATGTGCCAACCGCCTAGGCACAGCGTGGAGACGCGCTCACCAGTGCGTCCGAGGATGCGGGTGGGCAGTGGGGCGGAGTGGTCAGTGTCCTTTATGTAGTCTTTGAGTGACGGGTGTTTGGCCATGAATGTTCCATGATCGCAAATATGCGCAACCCCTGGTGGCAGGAAGTCAGGATGGCCAAATATTGTTCTCCGAGTGACAGACAATTCGCCTCAACGGGCGAGCAAGTTGACGACGCAGCCGCGCTGCGGAATTTGGCGAACCACGCTTCGTTTACCGGCGCTCAGTGCATAACTCCCGCGCTGACCCGCTGTTCAAAACATTGGATACAGTACCATCCGGCCGTACGCAAGGAACGCCATCAGTAGGCCGAGCACGGCGCTCATGATGATGGAGGTGGTCTCGGCGTACTTGACGTGCACCCAGACGAACACGAGGCTCTCGATCGCCAGGACCGTGGCCGCCACCACCGTGAGCACCTGGCTGCCCGTGAAAGACGGCGGGGACAATCAGCCCTACCGCGCACACAAGTTCGAGGATGCCTAGGGCCATCCAGGCCTCCTGCGGCAACGCGCCAAAGGACGGGACCTGCCCTTTTATCTTCTCGAACATGAAGACCTTCATGCCGCCCGACGCTCCATACAAAAGCGCGCCAAGAGACTGCAAGAACCCACAAAAGAATGTTCATCGCGTTCCTTCCATCCAGTTTCCGCAGCAGCACCCGCAGGGCAGTTTTTCCCCGCGCGATCCACGTTCTAAGCCCGGATCTAGTGACCATGGAAACATAAATTATACCAACCGCTATCTGTGATATCGCCCATCAGACTGCGCCGCAATTGGCGATTTTCGGGAATGGGCGCATTTGGCACGAACGCAAGAATTGTTGCTACAATCTACGCATGTTGCCCAAGCTAATGTCCGCTCAGGCTGCACTGCTGCTGCCGTTTTGCCTCGCGCAGCAACAGGTCAGCCCTACCCCAAATGCGACAAGCACGAAGGAAGGAGTTGCAATGCCCAGTGAACGAAGGCGAATCCTCGGTATCGGTGGAATATTCTTCAAGGCCGCCAATCAACAACAGACGCGGGAGTGGTACGGCAAACATCTCGGACTTGCCGATAAAGGCGGCGGCGTAATGATGTCGTGGCGGGAGAAAGGCAACCCCGAGAAAGAGCATGTAACCGTCTGGAGCGTGTTCCCTGGAAACACCAAGTACTTCGAGCCCAGCCAAGCCACGTTCATGGTGAACTATATCGTGGACGACCTGGATGCACTGCTGGAACGGTTGCAGAAAGAAGGCGTCAAGATCGATCCCAAGCGCCAGAATGAAGATTATGGCCGCTTCGCTTGGATCTACGATCCCGACGGCAACAAGATCGAATTGTGGCAACCGCTGGCTCCAAAGAAAAAGTAGCGGACAAGAAGCCGAATTGAAATTCGAGGCGATCACCTCAATTCCTATAATCTGGAGAGGTAAGCACAAGGACCGGCCATGAACATCATGAACATCGAAGTCACAGGTGAACTGGAAAACGCGATAAAGACACACGCCGCCCAGCAAGGCATGAGCGCCAACAGTGTTGCTCGCCGCGTTCTTGCCGACGTTCTCCTGCCGCCTCCCCGGACGGGCGCGGCAATTATCGAGGCCATGCAAGCCTCGCCATACAAAGACATGCTCCTAGAGCTCGAGCGTTTTGTGATGCCGGTTCGCAACGTCGATTTCTAACCTTTTCGACACAAATGTACTTTCGGAGTGCGCCGCATCAGCCCCACCCGAAGGTTATTGCATTCCTTTCCCGCCCCCATTGACCATCTTATTTGGGACACGCTCAATGACCAATATCAACAAATACGTAACTGCCGACATCCGCCGCATCGACGGCTGCAAGAAGGCTTGGCACATTCGTTAGCATAATCTTTTCTCGATTGGTGCTTAACACCACTAAAGCCAGTTTTCGTCCTTGCATGTTGTGATGACCGTATGTCCAGTGGGCAGCAGCCTTAATTTGTAGGGCAGGTTTTCATCCAGCAAAACCCGTCTTGACATCTACGGGCGCGGCTCCGCGCTCTGTGCTAAAAACTCCACAAAAGAGACAATTTGTTCCCGTCGGACCGTCGGAAAGGAATCCGCAATTTCGTTCACGCTCATATCGCTAATATTCTGTAATACGGTAGTGTAAGGCACTCGCGTGCCGCGAAATACCCACGCGCCGCCAAGCTTACCTGGTACGCTTTCCAGCAGGGGGCAAGCCGCCCATTTGATAACCGTTTGCGCCCCTGCCATTGTGTGTTTCCTTGCTTCTCCGATCCTATCCTAAAATCGCATGAACCGGGAATTACCGCAGGCTGCTGCAAAATCCTACCGATAACAAAATTTGACATTTTATGCGCACCTGTGTACGCTCGTCCTTGAAACACCAGGAGGCTTAGATGAACATCTCCTTGACCCCAGAGCTAGAGCAACTTGTCCATGACAAGGTCGAGACTGGCATGTACCAAACCGCTAGTGAGGTAATTCGTGAAGGCCTTCGTCTGCTGCGGGAGCGCGACCAGCGTGTAGAAGCCTTGCGTCGAGATGTCCGAGCAGGCTTTGAAGCCGTCGAACGTGGCGAGTTTACCGACTACGACAAAAGCAACATCAAAAAACTTGCTGACAGTGTAAAATCCAGAGGTCGCAAGCGCCTTGCAGAAGAAGGACTCAAAACCGGAACGAGATGAAACTTATCCGCGTTTCTTAGGTTAGCGAAACGAGACCTTGACAAAATTAGCAGGTATGGCCAAGACTGACAGAGTTGGCCATGCCTGCTAATTTTAGAACGAACCACCCGGAGGTGCGCGATGAATGTACATTTGACCCCTGAGCTGGAGCAACTTGTACAAACCAAGGTCCAATCGGGCCGCTACAACTCCGCCAGTGAAGTAGTTCGTGAGGCACTTCGACTGATGGAACAAAAGGACAAAGTCCGCACCATCCAATTGCAAGAACTTCGCAGCCGAATGGACAAGGGACTCGCCCAGGCAGAACGCGGCGAAGGTATTGACGGCGAAGTATTCATGCAGGGTCTTCTTGAAGACCTCGATACCCGCGAGTCAAAACGCAAAGCGGGATGAGCGGCTACTTCCTCATACCTGTCGCTCAAGAGGATCTGGCGGACATCCGAGACTATTAGTTAGCGCAAAGGCCGCTTCGGCGTGGCGAAATGCAGTTGAGAAACAAAGAAAGTTTATTCGCCGAAGCGAGTCCGTTTTGCGCTTGTTTCTCAGCAGAGGAGGCCGGGTATCGTGTTGCTCGTCAGATGCTTGTCGAATTTGTCGAAACCTTCAGATTTCTCGCACGGACTCCCGGTGCTGGTCATAAGCGCGAGGACCTCGCTGAGGCCCGCCCTATCCTGTTTTGGCCCATGCGGGACTACCTGATCCTCTACAAGCCCGGCACGAACCCTTTGGAGATCATTACGATTGCAAGAGGTAGCCAAGACCTCCCGAGAATCCTTAGTCGGCGGAATCTCTGAGGCGTTCCCGATTCGTCGGTTAACAGGTTTTCGCTCATAGCCAGTTACCGAATCAATCAAGAAATCGCTGGTGGGCTATGGCTGCCCGTGTGTAAGCGAAGCATCCTGATCGGTACATTCGTTAAGCAAGGAAATGTATTTTGTCGTGCTTAAAATAAATGCAAGCCATGAAAAAAGCCCATTCTTTGAGAGGAAAGGAGGTAATTCACTTGCGTTTTGGTTCATACGACGCGATATCCATGACCTGAAATCGAGCAGGGCCAGAAGTCTCGGGATGATTGGCTAAACGGAGGAGGCTCTGCCATGTAACTCTACGGGAGCGTAAACTTGAATTAGAGGAACCGGACCATGGACTATCGTGATTGTGATCTTGTGGAAAGTGTACCGGGACGCATGTCAGGCGTTCCTGTTGTTCAAGGAACGCGCGTGCCTGTCGAGGCCATCGAAATCGGCGAGAAGATCGGTCAGACTCCCGAGGAACTTGCTTATGATTACGATCTAAACCCTGATGACATTCGCAAGCTGTTTGCTTATATTCGCCAACGCCAATTGGCAACTCCCAGGCGTTCGTGAAGGTTCTGTTTGACCACAACATTCCCCGTAATCTTGCTTCCAATCTGACCCACCACACAGTCAGCAGAACAGCGCAGCTTGGATGGGCTAAATTCCAGAACGGTGATTTAATTGCTGCCGCAGAAGCGCAAAGGGCCCAGCGGCTTGGCCATCAATATTCAAGGAACACGAAAGCTGCATGCCGCTGGAGCTCCGTTTTGCGCGTGTTTCTCAAAAGCTGCCGGGTTTGAGGTGCTGATCTCGGGTGACAAAAATCTCGAATATCAGCAGCGAGTTCATGGTCGCAAGATTGCCAACGTTATGCTTTCTGCGATCAACTGGCCCGTCATCAGTCCTGCGTGGCGGCCATTGTAAGGGCTGTGGACGTGGCAACACCCGGAACCTATCAACAAATAGATTGCGGGACCTTCAGGCGTGAAAGCACCACGCCGCACTTAGAATCACCAGAAAGACTACTGCAGCACAAACCGATCTCCCAATAAGGGTAAGTTTCGTGACGAAAACGGCACCCCTGTAAAATTAAGGCTTGCAGCGTCACGAAAATCTGTCCCGAAAGAAACCGTTGAAAAGGCCTCCCCAGAGTGCTACAAAGGGGCATGGACAAAACTCTCACACGCTTTACCAGCTTCGAGGAAGCCAAGGCCGACGAGTACCGGTATTGGCAAAGCCGCACCGCGCAAGAGCGGATGAACGCCGCCGCTGAATTGTCCTTTAACCAGTATCAATGGAAGGAACCTACGCGCGATGTTCACGAAAGACTTCAAAGAACTCTTGTCCGCGTTCAACGCGCACCAGGTTAAGTATCTGATCGTCGGCGGCTACGCCGTTGCTTTCCACGCGCAACCCCGCGCCACGAAAGACCTTGATCTTTTCGTGCAGCCGGAACCGAAAAACGGAGAGGCCGTTTTTGCAGCGTTGGCGAAATTCGGAGCGCCTATGGGCGGCTTGAAACCGGCAGATCTGATTGACCCTGGCTCTTTTTTTCGCATGGGGGTTCCCCCGCACATGATCGAAATCTTGTCGCAAATCTCTGGCGTTACATTCGAGGATGCATGGCGGCGGCGGGTTGAAACCGTCATCGACGAGCAGACTGGCTTAAAGGCCTTTGTCATCTCTGCGGATGACTTCATAACCAACAAGCTTGCGTCTGGCCGTCATCAAGACTTCGCAGATGTGGAGGCGGTTAGGTCGGCACAGCAGTTGCGACCGGAACCAGAAACGCCGACGTCCACGGACAAAAAGAAGGGCGGGCCGCAAGCGTGAACTACGGCTACGCCCGCGTTTCGACGGACGACCGCGCTGCAACTGACCGCGTTGAGGCTGAGTTTGTAAAGTGATCTCTCGCGTCATTGATGGAATGCGGCTCAGTAAAAGGCGCTCCCAGAATCGGATTAAGTTCGAATCGCATGGTTCTTGACGGGAAGATCTTTTTCCTATTTCGTCAACTTTCCATCGCAATGCGCGCCATCATCTGAACATTTTTCCCACAGTTGGATCTGGCTATCCAGACGAAGAAGATAAATGCTAGTAGCCAAGCCACCGAAGCAATCCCGAGCCAACAAGTTCGAACTGGTCTCGGTTCAATGCTCCCAGTTTGCGCATTGCCCGAACTACGGGGTAGGTAGCAACATTTTGTACCAGAAAAGCCCCTGCCTTTAGGAAGGATACAGGAATCGTGATCTCAAATTCCGAGCCTCGCAGCTTGTCGTATGCGGCACAATCGTGATGAGTGCGCGGTCAAGGTCACCATAAATCGTGCTGACGATTAAAGCGGGCCGGACCTTCTCCACCATGCCAAGGTCCAACAGCCAAACCTCACCGCGACGGGGCGTCATTTCCCTCCGCGTCCAGGATGCTGAAGATCTGGTCGGCGGCATGAGCTGTTTCTTCATCGTCGAGTGGCCCGGAATCGAACGGGATCGCCCGGCGGAAAAATTCAGCTGTGAAAGCCCGTTGTTCCTCAGTCGGCAGCGCGTCGAATGCCTCAAGCAATTGGCTGGTTTGGCGGCTCATGATTTAAGCTTACCCCTCCCGGCGCGGCGAGACAAGCCATCCGATCTCCGAAAAGATGCTGATGCAAAATCGTAGCAATAACAGAATTTGACATTCTATGCGCACCAGTTTACGCTCGTCCTTGAAACCACCCGGAGGCTTAGATGAACATCTCCCTGACCCCAGAGCTCGAGCAGCTTGTCCATGACAAGGTCGAGACCGGCATGTACCAAACCGCTAGTGAAGTAATTCGGGAAGGCCTTCGCCTGCTTCGGGAACGCGACCAGCGTGTAGAAGCCTTACGTCGAGATGTCCGAGCAGGCTTTGAAGCCGTCGAACGTGGCGAGTTTACCGACTACAGCAAGAGCAACATCAAAAAACTTGCTGATAGCGTAAAATCCAGAGGTCGCAAGCGCCTTGCTGAAGAAGGACTCAAAACCGGAACCAGATGAAACTTATCCGCGTTTCTAGTTTGGCGGAACGAGACCTTGACGACATCTGGTACGAGATAGCCAGAGGTCAGGCAGCATCGATATCGCAAGCACTGTAGTTGATTCCATTACCGATGTGTTTCCTCTCTTTGCCAACAACCCCGAGGCTGAACGCCTTCGAGACGAGCTTGCGCTAGGTGTGCGCAGCTTTCCCGTTGAAAACTACATTATCTACTACCGCCAAAGCGGAAAGCATCTCGTGATCTCTCGCGTCATTCATGGAATGCGGGATCAGAAAAAGGCGCTTCAAGAAACGGATTAGATTCGAGTCGCAGGGTTCTTGACGGGATGGTCTTTATCCTATGTCGACAACTGCCTAACGTATCTTTAAGGTTGTGGCTAATGGCCTGTTGCCTGCTATTTTTGACTTGGCAACAATTGCCAATCCTGTTAGGATTAGCTTAATAGCCAATGCCCACACGTAACGTAAACCTCACTGAACATTTTGATACCTTTATCGAGACAGGCATCACATCTGGCCGCTTCAGCAATGCCAGTGAAGTTGTGCGTGAAGGTCTTCGGTTGCTCGAACAACGCGAACAGGAAGATCGTGCCAAGATCGAATGGCTCCGCTCCGCTGCCAAAGAAGGCTTTGATGCCATTGAGCGCGGGGATTACACAGCACTGCGATCAGGAAAAGAAATCGACGATTTCCTGGAACAGATTCACGAAGAGGTCTCCGCCGAGCTAACCGCCGAGCGGACGCGTGCCTAAAAAGCGCAAAGGGCCCGGCGGCCCCCAAACGAATCAGGAACTCGGGAAATGTCCACAGCCGCCGGAGCTCCGTTTTGCGCGAGTTCAACAGAAGAAGTAGCGATCAGTCCATGTCCATTCTGACTATATTCGCGACCTCGGAACCATTCCACTTCACGCGTAATATGATCCTGTAGCCTACGCCAGACACCTGGCCGAGCCTTATGCGACGCAGGAAGCAATTTGAAAGAGGCCGATAATACAGTAGCCAACACTGGTTTGTGACGCTGTGCGTGGCGTGTCCCGGTGAGGAATTGCTCCACTTCATCCAGAATTGAGTCTTGGTCTCCAACAAAAGGAAGATGATCCTCACCGGGCAATTCCACGAATTGTGCCCCGGGAATTTGGCTGGCAACATAGCGGCCCTCGGCCACTTTCAGGCATCGATCTCCGGTACGATGCAGCACCAGCGTAGGAACCCGTATAGTCGGAAGCACTGCCCGAATATCAGCCTCGGAGTTCATCCTTGTCAAAGCCACTGCGGCACTCGGGCTAGCGGCTGTTCTTAAGTAGGCAGCCCACCATTGCCGAAAATGAGGATCCGCAGCCATGGAAGGTGCGCGTTCCTCCAAGCCCACCGGCTTTCCCCAATCGTTGCGGATCTGATCCAGAAAAGTCTCCCGCTGTTCTTCGGTTGGCCCCCATGGATAGCTTGCGTCGCGAATGCGCTTGGCATAAGTGCCGATCATCACAAGTCCGGCGGTTCTCTCAGGATAGGTCGCTGCAAACAGAGCCGACATTGCGCCACCTTCGGAGACTCCGCAGAGCATGGCTCGGGAGGATCCAACGGCATCCATAACAGCCCTGACGTCGTCCATCCTCTGTTCCAAAGTCGGTAGTGCGTCAACTGGAACACGGTCGGAAAGTCCTGTTCCACGCTTATCGAATAGGATCACTCGGGAAAATTGGGCTAGGCGACGTAGGAATCGGGCGAAAGATGGCTCGGTCCAAAAATATTCCAAGTGAGATACCCAGCCCATCACGAAGACCAGATCTAACGGCCCTTCCCCAAGTACTTGATAAGCAATATTCACATCGCCGCTTCTGGCGTATTGCGTTTGAGGAATTTCCCAGGACTCAGACTCTTCAATCCCAGCGATGAAACGGTACCCGCGCCTGTGCGCCGTTTCGATGAAGCGCGGTTCACGACAAGTGTCGGAGAGCACTTTACGGATTTCCGCAATCTGAACTTTCAACACCTGATCAGTTACGTGGACGTTCGGCCAGACGTTTTCGAGCAATTCTTCTTTACTTACCAAGCGACCGGGACGCTGGGCCATATGGCGAAGGACGCCGAAGGCCTTGGGCGCAAGCTCGACGTGTTGCAGGCCGCGCAGCAGTCGTCCGGTGGCCAAGTCCAGCTCAAAAGGGGGGAATAGGATGCGCTCTTTAGTGGGGGCTTCAAGCATTGTTACGTGCTACTATGAACTCATTCCAAATGAAAGTCGTTAATTCGATCTAAAAGGTGTCTAAAAATTCTAGGAAACTCCTATGTCACAGGTTAAAAGGTGCTTATACGAGTTCGAAGATTTTACCCTGGACACCGCAAAGCAGCTTCTGACGAGGGGAAACAGCCCTGTTACGCTGACACCGAAGACCTACGACACGCTAATTTGCCTTGTGGAAAACCGTGGGCGCCTCCTCTCGAAAGACGAACTGATGAAGGCCGTTTGGCCCAACAGTTTTGTAGAGGAATCTAACCTTACCCAGCAAATATCGATGATCCGCAGAGCCCTTGGGGAAAGTGCTGGTGAGGATCGCTACATAGTCACGGTTGCCGGAAGAGGCTATCGTTTCGCCGCTCCCATAACAGTTGTAAATACGGAAGCGCCCCCGCCGCCGCCCGTGGCAATTGAGACGAAATTTGAAACAGAAAAGATCGATACGGAATGGTATGCCCGATTTTTCAAGCCTGCCCTTACCCTTCTTGCTTTTGTTATCGTTGCGATCGGGTTCTCAATTTATAGTAGGCAATCCCCCAACCCAGGTGGCGCGCCGAAGCCTCGCAGCCTGGCCATTCTACCCTTTCAGAGCCTGCGCGAAGATCCCAAACATGAGTTTTTAGGCTTCTCTCTTGCCGATGCTGTGATCACCAAACTCGGCTATGTCCGTTCGTTAACGGTTCGCCCTTCCTCGGCAATCAGTGGGTACAAAAACCAATCCATCGACATTCGCAAAGTAGCCGCTGAACTTCATGTGGATACCCTGCTTACCGGGAACTTCATTCTAGAAGGCGACGACGTTAGAATCACTTCTCAACTAATCGATGTGAAGACCCAGAACATTCTGTGGCGCGGTGCATTCGACCTTAAGTATGAGAAACTGCTGACCCTTCAAGATAGCGTGGCAGGTCAGATTATCAAGGGATTGGAACTGAGCCTTTCTCCGTTAGAAGCAGAAAAACTGAAACCCGAAAAGCAAATCGATCCCCTTGCTTACGAGTATTATCTGCGCGCGGTGGACCTCTATGTAAACAACGATTTTCCTTTAGCCATCAAGATGTTTCAAAAGGTAACGGAAGTGGAGCCCACCTATGCACCTGCTTGGGCAGGTTTGGGCCGAGCCCATTCGGCGAATGCATCGTTTGAATTCGGCGGTCGCGACGGCTACCGCAATGCGCAATCCTCCTTTGAAAAAGCACTTTCGTTACAACCCTCAGAAATTGAAGCTCAAATATATATGGCCAACCTGCTCACTGATATGGGGAACGTGGAGCGCGCAGTGCCGTTGCTAAGACAAGCGCTGCAAACCAATCCAAATCATGCAGAGGTCCATTGGGAGCTAGGGTACGCCTATCGTTTCGCAGGAATGTTGAAGGAGTCTGCAGATGAGTGCGAGCGGGCGCGCCAACTTGACCCGGGGGTTAAGCTGAACAGTTCGGCACTGAACTCACATCTATATTTGGGAGATTACGATAAGTTTTTGCAGAGCCTACCAGCAAATAGCGACGCTGCGCTGATACTTTTCTACAAAGGCTTTGGTGAGTATCACAAGAAAAATTGGGATCAGGCCGTGAAGTGGTTCGAGAAAGCTTTTGAACTGCGGCCAACGCTATTACAGGCCAAAGTGGGCAAGGCTCTTAGCGAAAGCATCTCCAAGCGAGATGGAAAGGCTCTTGCAATGCTGCACGAAATGGAGGACAAAATTGAGGACCGAGGAGTGCGGGATGCGGAAGCAAGTTACAAAATCGCACAAGCCTTTGCTGTAGCTAATGATAAAACCTCGGCACTGCGTGTGTTGAAACGGAGCATTGAGAATGGCTTTTTCGCTTACCCGTATTTTATTTCCGATCCACTGCTAATTAAACTAAGAGCCGAGCCGGAGTTCACTCGCCTGCTTGGGTTAGCGCAGCAGCGGCACGAGGCCTTTCGGAAACTTCTGTTTTAAGCTGCAAGTATATAGGGAACCACTACAAATGCGTGTACTTCAGGTGGGAAGTCTTTCGTGTTACGCGTCGCCAGTTGCAAATTCTCACTCAGAGCCACAGCCGCTTGAATAGCGTCGGGCAACTTCCAACGGTGCAGCCGCCGCAACTCTGCCGCAAAGTCGGCAATCTTGGCGTCGATATTAATCACCGGAAATTGGTCCAGAAAATTTACTGCTGCTTCCCGGCCATTCAAGTCAAACCCAGCCAACACCTCAGCCCTGGTGATTGCTGAAGTAAAGCACTCTTTCCAAACTTGACTCAGATATAACCGTGCCCCAGGCTTCCCGTTAAAGTGGTCAATCAAGATCACGGAATCCAGTAAAATCAACGATCCCACTCTCCACGGATATCCTGCTGATACGCAAGCCCGTCACCCTGTTTCCAAATCCCCGACGTTTGGTTCAGAAGTCCTTGAAACTTAGCCTCTTCCCGATGCCGCATTTCCCCAATCGCGCGCCGAATCAGCTCCGCCATGGATTCTTTGGACTGCTTGGCCCTTTGCTCCAGCCAGACTTTGTCATCTGTTTCGATTGTGATAATAGTTCTTGTCACAACAATAATATATCATATAGAAGAATAGATATCAATCTATTTTCTGATCAATAACCCTTTCCCACCTAGCCTCCGGCAGGAAGTAAAGCAGCGGAATCACTACGAAAATGGCTAGCGATGCCCAAATCCAGACAAATGCAAGAGGCACTGAACTGGCATAAGTCGGCAGAGAGACTAGGTTTTTGCGCTGGACGCGACTTTGCGTTGGACCGAGATGATGACTCGTAATTTCGGCATTGTTGGGATGCTGTTTAATAAGAACGCTTCGCAATATTGCAAAAGCTGTGGATGCCGAAGTCAACACACCCCCATAAAGAGCCACTGAAAGCGGCGCTCCATGGGTATCACCCATGTACGCTGTTACAAAAGGAATCAACGACATCCAAAACAGCAAATGAATTAGCCGACAGCAACCCGGCATTCACGTGGCGGATCGCGGGGTGCCTTCAATTCCAACACCATGATTGTGAGAATAATGGCGATTACACCGTCGCTAAATGCCTACTCTGCTGGTGGTAATAACGACTCCTTCAATGAACGCTTCCTCTAGATATCTACGGCGTGCCCAGCACTGAATCCGCCGTCAATCACCATGGCTTGCCCTGTCATCCATGAAGATTCTTCGGATGCAAGAAACACCACCGCATGCCCGATATCCTCAGGTAGTCCCAGGCGTCCCAACGGATGCAATGCCGTCAATTTGGCTAACCGTTCGGGATCATCGAACAGCGATTGTGTCAACGGAGTTTTCGTAAATCCAGGACAAAGGCAATTCACTCGAATTCCGGCTCCAGCATAATCCATTGCCATGTTGCGAGTAAGTGCTACGATCGCGCCTTTTGTGGTGGAGTAAGCCGCACGATTGCGAACCCCCGTAATCCCAACCACTGAAGATAAGTGAATCACGCTTCCGCCCCGTGCACGCATCTTAGCAATTGCGTACTTCGATACCAGATAAGTGCCCCGCACATTGACTCGCATCAGCTCATCCCAGCCGGCTGAATCTTGTTCCTCAATCGTCTTGCGATAAGCAATGCCCGCGCAGTTCACAACAGCATCCAACGATTCGATGCCCACCATTGCAGCAACTACTTGCTCTTGGTCACCTACGTCAGCGATTCTTGACTCAATTCCTACTCTACAGGGAATGCGATCCAGCCCAATCACGCGAGCGCCTTGCGCGACGCACATCGCAGCAGCAGCTTCACCAATTCCAGAAGCTGCTCCGGTAATAAGAATCACTTTCCCAGATAAACGCATTTTAAGAAATTCCAGCCAACTCCCCAATGTACATCGTCAGTTGCCGAAAAAAATTCAATTGTTATCAGATTCCGGGAGACAACCAATATCGGAACTATACCAAGTCCAACGACTCATCCGCTTTCGCGGAACAGACATTGGAGCAGCTCAGGAGTAAGCGCGGAATAAGCACGTGGGATTTTGGTTCAAGGTTACCCGTATGAAGGACAATGGCACGACAGTGTCCCGATGGTTATAGTTTAGTAATTGGTTTCACGTGGCCCTTGAAGGAGCCCGATGAAGAATAGAATTCGTCACTCACCAGTTGTAGCCGATGCTTTGTTTATCATTCCAAAAACGACAGTGTTCTGCAAATCGGATTTCTTGTGCGTGACATTGCCGACGGCTTCCACAAAGCCCCTAGAATAAGTACTTCGATCATCCCAAAAACAGCAGTTGAAGCACCGTCCATAGATCAACTCCCGTACCCACCGACAGTTGCGAGGAAACGATCTGTCACTTGAATGGTGAGCGCTCTTTCGATTCTAAATTCAATCGTGGGGCTCGGCTTGGGACAAGGGTGCGGAGGGCTGCGAAATCCGGGACGGGGCTGCAGTTCAATGAAGATGTTCTGCTTACGGAAGACTGGCAAAAGAATTGCACCCCCATCCCGGATTTCACGAATTGGACAGACAGGGTGCCGGTTACGGCTTGCCACTACCGTTTGCTGGGTCATGCATCCTGGAGATGACGGCACGTTGTTGCGTCACGGGCAAAGCGTGGCGCTGCATGTGGAAAGGCAAGAGCAACTTCAATACTTCGTCCTTGATGCTGAGTAACTTCCAGTGTGAATTATCAGAAGGAATGATTTCATTCCTCCAAGCGGACATGGCATTCCTGGTTGCGGCGATCGTCCTTTGGTTTATCCATCTGGCTGCGCCGCGCAAAGCGCCATTTTGGTGATCCGCCCTGACGGCAGCGGCGATGTTAGTACCAGCCACTTACAATGGCGCATGGCAAATGGCGGATTGTATGTGCCGGATAGCTTCTCTTGAAACACATTGTCTATTCCGATGTATTCAATCCAAAACATCTATTAGACAATTTTGTCGCGTCCTCTTAATCTAGGTATCGTAGGGCAGATAAATACGCCCAACCAATAACACGACGAAGGAGAGAACCTAAATGCATTTGATTATGAAGACTATCGGCGGCCTGGTGCTCGCCGTCTGCTCAGCTGCCGCGCTGGAAAAAGAGCTCGTTGATCAGATTGTACAATCGGCTCAAAACATTGAGCGGGACGCCAACACGGTAAGTAAAGCACTGAAGACCAAGCAGGTGGACAAAGGTGAAGTTACTAAGATGATCGGGGATATGACGACCGACGTCAACAAGCTGCAAGAGCTTGTTACTAACTTCGAGTCCACCAACCCCACGCTCAGCGGTAGAGACAAGACAGATTGGCAATTGGTCAAAGACAAAGTGAAACTTCTGGAAATTTTTCACGGCCAAAAGAAAATGCTGGCAGCGGAAGATATATCCAAGAATCGGGGGATGATTCGAGCCCACGCAGACGGGCTAGTTGTCCGGGCTCAAAAGCTTCAGGTAACGGCTAACAAGCTACGGCGCGGATAGAGGAAGTTGAACAGGATGCTGGCCGCGAATAGTAAGCGGCCAGCAAACTGGCAAATGAATCCAACAAACTTCAACGGAGAAATCATAATGGGAAAGACAGGACAATCCAACCAACATGTTCCAATTGATCCTCTTCAATTAGAGGAAGAAATTTCCCGGGTTGCGCACTCTTACTGGGAAGAAGAAGCCCGACCAGAAGGCGAGGAATTGCGGCACTGGCATAAGGCAGAGGCTGAGGTATTCAAAGCTCGTGGCTTAAAGCTTCCGGATGAACCATGGTGATGGCATTGCGAATTTTCCTGACAGCTTTGTGCTGGGGAACCTGCTTAGCTGGCGAACCTTCTGTTGTTGTTGCGCAACTAAGAGATCAAAGCCGCCTATATGAAGAGTTGGCAGAACGTGTGAACCCCGCTGTTGTGCAGATAATAACCACCGGCTATGCCCCATCTTCGGACGGTGCGTTGGTGTTGCACGCTAAGCGCAGCACAGGTTCAGGCGTGTTGGTGGATCCTACGGGTTTCATCATTACAAATGCACATGTAGTAGGCGAGGTTCGCCGAGTGCAAGTACTTCTGCCCCAAGTAATGAATCAACACAAAACACGCGGATCGCACCTGAAACCTGGTGGGAAGCTGGTGCAAGCAGAGGTGGTGGGGCTTGACCGTGAAACCGACATCGCTGTACTGAAAGTAGTTGGAGATGGATTTCCGTTTTTGCGTTTCGCTGATTCGAATTTGCTTCAACAAGGTCAATTGGTGTTTGCTTTCGGTAGCCCGTATGGACTTCAGAATTCAGTGGCAATGGGAGTAATCAGCTCCATTGCCCGCCAAGTGCGACCTGAAGATCGGATTGACTACATACAAACAGATACTTCGATTAACCCAGGGAATAGTGGTGGACCGCTGGTTGACGCAAACGGCGATATTACCGGAATCAACACTTTCATTATTACCCAATCGGGCGGACACGAAGGGGTGGGGTTTGCAGCGCCAGCCAACATTGTACGATGGGCGTACGAAGAAATTCGGGAGCATGGCCGCGTGCGCAGAGGTCAAGTGGGATTGGTGCCGGAAACTATAACTCAGGGTTTGGTTGAGGCACTAAAGCTTCCGCAGGATTGGGGCGTGCTGCTTTCCGACATCACCCCAGGCGGATCCGCAGAAGCAGCAGGGCTGAAGATCAACGACATCGTGCTAAAAGCGGACGACAAAGTTATGGAGACTTCCCGCCAGTTCGGCGCAAATATTTACCAGAGCGCTGGGCGCGAAATGAAACTTGAAATTTTACGAGACCAGAAGACTCTTGCTATCCAAGTTGCGGTGTTGGAGCGTCCAAAAGATACAGACCGAATTCTTTCCCTGGTGCGCGGAGACGCAAACTCAGTTCCGCAACTTGGAATACTGGCCGTGGATCTTGACCAGCGAGTGACGCCACTTCTGCCAATGCTCCGCAAACTAACAGGAGTTGTGGTAGCCGGTGTTGTGGCGAGATCTTTGGGGCACGTAGACGCCATGCATCCTGGAGATGTTATCTATTCCATTAATGGAAATCCTGTAAGTGGTTTGGCGCAGTTGAAAGCCGAGTCTGCAAAGTTGCGTCACGGGCAAAGCGTGGCGCTGCATGTGGAAAGGCAAGGGCAACTTCAATACTTCGTCCTTGATGCTGAGTAACTTCCAGTGTGAATTATCATAAGGAATGATTTCATTCCTCCAAGTGGACATGGCATTCCTGGCCATCACTGTTGCGACGATCATTCTTTGGTTTATCCACCAAGCTGCACCGCGTAAAACGCTACTGGCTTTTGGTGTGATTGATGCTTTCATGACAGCTCAATTCTTACTGGCTTACTCCGGGGGTGCTCGGCAAATGGAATAGCACGCCTCCACCATTCATTGCGATGATGGCTGTCACCCTCCTTGCAACCTGTGGGCTTGCATTCAGCCCCTTGGGGTTATCCATGGCGTCATCGCTGCCTTTTGCAATGCTCATCGGATGTCAGGCTTTCCGGCTGCCGCTAGAATTGCTGATGCACCGCGATGCTGACCAAGGTGTGATGCCTGTGGTGATATCTTTTTCCGGCTACAATTTCGATATTCTTACCGGGCTCACCGCGATTCCTGTGGCATGGATGGTGCATCGAAATTCCGCACCCCGTTGGTTGCTTGTTGCTTGGAATTTAATGGGCTGCGCGTTGCTGGCCACCATTGTTGCAATCGCTGTAGCCGCAACGCCGCGGTTCGCTGCATTCGGACCACAACAGTTGAACACATGGATTGCAGATGCGCCGTTCGTCTGGTTACCCGGCGTACTGGTGCAAGCTGCGCTACTGGGGCATTTACTAACTTGGCGTAAGTTACTTTCCAGCTAAATAACTAAGAACTGCTTTGCGCGTAACATCCAAACTGAATCGCACCGATTCTGCCGGAAGGCTGCGCAGAAGCGGCCCAAATAACTTGCCCATTCCCAATGGAATGTCGCGCGTCAGGCTCACCGATTGCCACTCCACGTAAACGCCGCCGTCTCGTTCTTCAAATAGCCAATAACCCGCAGTCCGCCAAAGTAAGCCGCGGTCCTTTCCCACTGGTAATTCATGCTCGCTGGGTTTACCGGCATCCACCACTTCGGCGACGCGAGTTGTACGTCCGGAACTGTAGGCCCTCTTTGGATCGCTTTGAACAAACTGGATTTCGTACTCCGTATTCAACACATCGCTGAGCAAGAACTTCGATTTCACCAGCCGCATGTATACCTTGAATAAGTTGCCCTCGCGGGACCTAACCTTAACCGCGCTAATGTCGGGTTTGAAGATTTCGGTATGCCGTGGAAAATCCTGGGCAATTTTCAATACATCGGCCAGTTTGGCAGTGGGAATAAATAAGCTTCCGGTCCAATCCTGAATTTGGCCACCCTTAATTTCAAGGTTGCCATTTCCAACCGAGGGCTGCACTAAGATAGTCCCGCCGCGCAGCTGGTTATCTTTGTCTACAGATGTAGCTACTGAAAGGAAAGTTGGCTGACGGTATCGCTGTTCCAACCGGGCTTCAATGTTGGCAATGTGTTTGTCGAAAATGGCGCTGGTCTGCGGTTGCAGGTCAATTGCAAAGCTGTTAACTGCATTGATGAGAAAGAAAGAGCCAAGTGCCTTGCCTGTGCGGCTGTGGGAATACTTCATGGTTGGGCTTACACCAGGATAACGGATCGCCGCTCCAAGGGCTACTTAGTAATCACCATACGATCCAGTTCCACCCCGGTACTGGAAATTTGCCGCAGTTCAAAACGCTTGCCATTCACGTCAACCTGAGTGAATGAATTCACTTTGGAAATGAACTTGTCGGTGAACTTTTGCCACGTATCGGGCTTGTCATTCTGTTCAGGATTATAGACACCAGCGCCACCTGCGCCGGTAACAATGTAGATCACTCCATTTGGGCTGGTGTTCGTTGTGCCATTGAACTTGCGGTCCAACGTCCAGGTCCAACTCTTTTCCTTGCCTTCATATTTCAAAGGGAAACTGCGCTGATAGTTATGCACATGACCAGAAAAAACAACATCCACTTTGAACTCCTCAAACAGATCAGCCACCTTGCGCATTTGCCGTTCGTCGAAATGTGCTGACGAGGAATTGAAACCTGGATGATGGAATCCAACAAAGCGCCAAGTGGCATTTTTGGCAGCAATTAAATCGTTCTTTAACCAGGCACGAAGGTCCGCATCCGCCCAATCCACATACGTATTGGAATCGAGCACGGTCCAGTGGGCATTGCCATATTCAAAGGAAAAATTGGCCATGCGCGGATACTGTTCTCCGGCAGCATTCCGCATTGCCTGCAGGTTTGCAGGGGGGCCCGTAAGTTTGCCGACATGCGGGCCACCTGGAAATAGAAGCGGTCCATTTAATGGTTGGGACCAATAGTAGAAGTAGGCCATTGCATCGGGGTACTTCTCAAAATCGGTAGTAGCAATATCATGATTCCCTGGTGCTCCAATTACCAAAGTGGAACGGATCAATGGCGCACCTTCTTCCGGGGAAGCTGTGTCAGCGTTATAGCAATCAAAATAATGGTGCCGGTATTCGGAAATTCGGCCACGGCTGTAAACGATGTCTCCAGTGACCAGAACCATGTCGGGCTTAGCCTGTGCCATTTGAAAAGCAACTGCGCGCTGGGGAGGTTTATCGGCAGCGATGTCGCCAAAAATTCCCACGCGGTAAGGTTGATCAGCTGACTTCCGGGCAGTAGACGCCGCAGAGAAAAGCATCTGCCCACCCTGCGTCACTCGATATTCAAAAGCTTTCCCAGGCATCAGATTGGTAAATTCAATCTTATAAATCCGGTGCGGGTCAATGGTGGGCACTTCAATTTTCCGGAAAGTGGGTTTGGTAGCCGCTTGCCAAGATGAACTATTCGCAATCCTGTATTCCACTTTCCAATCCGCATCCACATCGGCGGTGTGCCACAGCAGTTCCAAATGAGTTGGATCAGCGGGCATTCGGCCTAGTTGCAAATATGGCTTGGCCAGAAAAGGACCAGCACCACTTGCCAATTGAATGCTAAGTAGAAGGACAGGAAACAGTCGTGATAAAATCATGGGCTCTCAGATATTATCCGGTAAAATTTTCCATCCCACACGGAAATCTTTTCCTGTTCTTTGTCACAGAACTGTAAAAATAGGCCTAAACTAGCCACTTTTGGTTTGGTACTCTTCTTGCTAGCCCAGTATTATGACAAGGTTTAATAAGCCGCAAGTTGCCCTAGCAAGTTTGGCGGCCGGATGCTTTTTAACCACCGCCACATTCGCATTTATTTACCACAGCCCAGTAGATCTGAACATGGACGGCGCACCCGCAGCCTCAGTTCCTGGATACACTGGGCCGCTATATAGCGCAAAGGGGAAACTGGTGGGCTACGCTCAACCTCCCGTTGTGGATCTGCAGCATCGTCTGAAGCCGCGGCAACCGGCGCAAAGGGCTGTGGCGGCAACACCCAAGCACGCACTCGCAATGCAACCGTTGGCCCTTCGCTAAACCGCCCATAACCGATCTTACGGTGCCGCGCGGAAAGTGACAGTAGTGGCATTGGCTAAATCGTCACCCTGCCTGATTACGATTTCCTTCTGACCCAATCCAATGCGTAGCGGAAGTGGGCCTAAGTTGATTTGGTCCAGCCCTGGATACTGACCTTGTGCAACAGGGCCAGCAACTGGGACAACTATGTCCCCAACAGTTGCCGTGGCTGGTCCGCCGCGTAAGCCAGTGCCATATAGAATTAAGTAAATTTGATCTCCGGCGGCAGAGGCCACGCCCGCATCGGTCAGCAACGCATCAGTACGCACACCGCGCGCAGTAACTCGAATGTAAGTAGCGGCGGCCATACCGGTACCTCTTTGATTCGCAGTGTAAATACCCGGAGCGGTGGCAGCCACCTGCACCGTGGTCCTTTGCGATCCAATAGCGATTTGAGCTGTCCCTGAAGCTGTACCAGTGGGGATCAGGTAAAGAAGTTGCGTTGGGGACACATAGTACAGCGGCGCCATCCGAGTAACACTGCGCGCATCTGTTACTAACACTTGCAGCCCTCCCAGCGTTGTTGGCCAAGTTGTGGTTGCTGCTGTAGCGGTAGTTGCCGCAAGGTTGCTGCCGAACGTCGCCACAATGGAATCTGGCGCAACGGCACCTGCCAGGTTGTAACTGGCGCTGGACACAGTTGCGGTGCTGGGGGGTGGGGGTGCTGTTGGGGCTTTCGCATCGCAGATTGAATCGGTCAATGGAATGGCGGGCGTTGACGGGGGGCGTGGTGCCAGCACAACGGAAGGGGATGCGCCTGTCATCCAATTCCACAACAGTTCGTAGTAACTGTAAGCAGTGGCACTGGCGCTGGAACGAATCTTCTTTCCAAGAAATCCATCGTCATCTCCGTAAGTCACGTGAATCCCGCAAAGGCGCCCAACAACTCCAGGAGCAGTATTGATGGCGGCGCGCTCAATAGCAGTGGAACGGATATTCGTTAGCGCCGTTAGCTGATCATGAATGCTCTGACCAAACTGCAAGGGAGTAACAGCAACCCCGGCATCCTGCAATCCGTTGATTACAAGTTTGTCCTGAATATCCTGAATTTGAAAGAATGGCGTTGTAAGGTGGTTCAACGTCAGGTAGCCATCGTCGTCGCATAAATACTGGGCAGTTGGGTGGGCAGCAATGCAGGAATCGTCCAGTTGAGCATTGCGCAGGGCGACGTGGACGCGGTTGAAATCGTCGGTCTTTTTTTGGTACACAGGGTCCCTTGGATCACCTGCTGGAAAACCTTGCTTGCCATTAAAATCGGGATTGAAGGTGGCCTCGAACTGTCCTTTGACGCGCACATTCGGGTTGACCGCCTTCAAGCGGGCAGCAATGCGATCCAAGTGGGCCCGTGCTCCTGATGCGCCAGCCGAATCGCCGCTGATCAGCACATCCGTTGCATCCGTAAGTTTCGGCAAACCTGTCACACCGCGTTCCAAAGCAGTAATGGCGGCATCCACTATGGTTGCCCCGCGAAAATGAAGGCTGAAGGCTTTTGAGCTATCCTCGCTGCGTAACACCACGTCTGACTGGCGGCCTTGCCATTGGTCGGAACTGCAATATTTCAACTGGACAA
>JAYTTF010000304.1:0-38868 GCA_043745195.1 Bryobacterales bacterium
ACTGCGCCGTTGGCGCAAACTTCGATGGTCGTTGATGGTTGTCGTCGATAGGGAATTTTAATTGTCGTTGGCAGGGAGTTCTAATTGTCGCCAATCAAAACGCTTACCGCGGTGGCCGCCTACTTTGACAACAATAAGCACCGGATGCGCTATGACGAATACTTGGCCCAGGGACTACCGATTGCAAGTGGCCCCGTCGAAGGAGCCTGCAAGAACTTAATCAAGGATCGCATGGAGCGATCAGGAATGCATTGGACCGAGTCCATGGCCGAAGCAATCGTTCAACTTCGGGCCATTTATCTTAGCGGAGACTTCCAAGATTATTGGGCATTTTCACATTTCGAAGGACCAAGAACGGCTCTATCCACAAGGTCGTTGGGCCGTGGTCGTAAAGTAGCCACACCCGTGGGAATGTGGAAATCACGCTGCTTTTGCGTGATTTCCAATGGCCGTGGGAAAACTGGGTTTGCCTTTCTATGCTTTCCACGGATCGTCGTTTCCATACATCACTTGGTTACTTCCGCCGTTTTTCTTCCTTGCTATTGCTTATTCATTCATTGTTCTGCGGAATCGGTACGATTCCGTGCCGGTCTTAAGTGATCCCGAATGCCCGGTTGTGCGAAGCGTTGTTGGACCGGGTAACGGATCGAGCGCAATTCGCGGGATCACTTGAGTCCATCCTGAAAACGTAAACTTGTAGTTATAATCAGTGCCAGTCTTTCAGGCCGTTCGGCAATCACTTGGAAAAGAAATTCCGCTCCCACTTCGACCAGTGGCGCATAACCAACATCAATTAATGTTAACCCCAACATAAATTCACTTATATGAAGTTGTCCGTAATGTGGAGTAGCCGCTCGAAAACCCCATCTTCATTGAGGTCCCGCTGTCTAGCCGCTTGGTATTTTACTCATTTGCAAGTCGCTGGGCTTGCGTCCAGTTTGTTATCTCGACGAAGCTGTTGTCTGCCATCTTGTCTCAATGGCCTCCTTATGCTGTTTAGCGGCCATGTGGGACCACGCACATAGCACAGGCCCTGTTCATTCATCATTTATGAAATTGAACTAAGCCCGCATTTCTCACCAGCCCGTTAGATTAGTTAGAAAATGAAGGCACGTGCTGTCGTCCGGCCTCATGTACGTTTTATCCCTTTGTTTATCCTGCCGTGGCATATATTTGGCAGCATGTGGCAGAGGCTCCATCGCTGGAAAGGATACAAACCATGCGGAGCGGCTCCCCTTTCTTTGACCAGGGCAGCTTTTACAAGATCTTCTTTCCGTATGTGGTCTTGAGCCGCTCTGTCAACAATGATACGACCATTCCGGCACCATATCCAAACCTGTTTGGTTCCGAGTATGCAAGGTTAGGATTTAGCCAATTTGCACAACATGGAAATGCATTACCCATCGTCGCATCGAACTATTCAGGTACTGACACCTCAGCCGACTTAACAGCAATTAAAATCCCAACTGAACATGAAATGAATTCGTTCCGGCTCACCACGCAATGCATTTTTCCTTCCTGGCGATAAGGATCAGCGATTGCCCTAACGGAAAATGACGCCGACGGCCAAGCCAAAAAGTTTCAGCCTTCAGGATTGAGAACAAGAGTTTATCCAACAAAGGCGAAACTTGTTGAACACCACTGGTCGGCTTCCTATGCGTTAGTGGCTCGATGATCCTAAACTTCGCAAAGGCTATCGGCAGCAAAAGAGAATTTGCGTAGGAACACCAATCCACTGCAAAGCCTTGCCGCTCAACCGCTTCAATCAAACGTTTACGGGTAAATCGTTGCCGTTCCAGGACATGGATGGAATGGTTGCTGCGCAGAATATTCAGAGCGGAGACACGTACAACCAGGTGTCCGCCTGGCTTTAACACCCGAGCAAACTCGGCAAGAGGTTTGGCCTCCTTGCCTTCCGGGAAATGAACTATAACATCCATTGAAACCACAGCATCAAAGGTATGCGAACATAGCGGTAAATCGGCGATATCACACTGCACCAGATTGGGAACCTGATTCGCGTTGGCGTATGCCAAGCCTTCTAATCCAAGGTCAGCAGGAACGATTCGCCAACCATATCGTTCCTGCATAAGCTTGGCGAAAAACCCAGTTCCACAGCCAGCTTCAAGCACGCAACTGCCCGGAGGAAGTAATCCCCTGATGGAATCGAGCAATTGGAAAGTAATTTCACGCATCGCCCGATACCACCAAAAGTCGCGTTCGGAACTGGCGATGAAATCGAACTCAGCCGGGTTCATTTCACAACAACGGGAGCATTTGCTAAAACCGCTTGAGCCTGGGGCCAATCCCTAGGTTCAAGATAGCTGTTCAAATGCTGGCGGAAATAGGCAAGAGTTTGCTGAACGCCTTGAAGAACATCAACTTTAGGATGCCATCCGAACTCCTCTGCAAGCCGAGTAGATCTGGAATAATAACTGCCAATATTGATCGGTTGAAGTTCTGCAGGGTAAGGTTTGCTTTCAATACCCACACCAGCTTCTCGAGCTGCGATTCTTGCAATTTCAGTTAATGATAAAGGCTCAGGGCCACCTAAGTTGAATATGCGGTGGTGAAGTTTCGATGCACAACCTGCTGCAAGAAATGCGTCTACAACGTCATCCACATAAACCGGATCGCGGAGTTGGTTTCCATCGCCAAATATATCCAGAGGTGCACCAATCAACATCCGCCGAAAGAAAGTACCAAGAAACCCTTGTCCCGCAACATTCAAGGCCATACGAGGGCCGTATACATTGGTCAATCTTATGACGCAGGCATCTAAAGCACCGGATCGGGCAAAGAGTCCGTGGTAGGCATCTGCAGCGGCTTTATGGACGCCATTGAAATCGATAGGTTGAATCGGATGATTTTCGTCAATCGGAAGATACTGGGGAACACCATAAATCTGCCTTGTACTGGCATAAACCATACGAACACCAGGAACGTTTCGCGCGCACGCTTCCAGGAAGTTCAACTGAGATATGGTGTTCAGCTTCAGATCTCGAACAGGATCACGCATGGAATGAATATGGCTTATTTCTCCGGCCAAATTAAAAACAACATCCGCAGTTGCCAACAGAGACGGCAGTTCTTCCGCTTGAACAATGTCTCTTACCAATACGTTAATGCGGCCACCGGCTGGCTGCAAATTGAAACGATTGCCACCACATCCCGGAATGGCAGAATCAATGACAGTGACTCTTCCACCTTCTGATAATAGGCGTAAAGAGAGGTTGGAGCCAATGAATCCAAGTCCACCAGTTACAATGGCATGTTTGTTGCGGTAGCGCATCCAGACAAGAGTTCCTTTTGATCTGTGTCGGCCAAGTGACTGACACTCTTGCTATTCTACGCTGTTATGCAGCGCGGAGTTGATGTCCCTCTTCTATTTCATCCGTGGCGGCACTGATAGCTGCTTCATTTACGAAGGTGTTTAGTGGTGTTGGTTGATGATTAAGGGAATTTGTCATAGCAAGCAGCAAGATAGTCGCAGTGCTTTCCCAATTCTTGGAAGCGTAAAAGTGTCGAAGCCGCACAACGAAATCATGGCTGAATGCTCTTACAACTTTATGGAACTTTCGTAAGCGTTGCCCTTGTGGAACCTTGCTGTCCAGGCGAAGTTCGGCCAAATCGAGCCCTATTCTTTGTGCTAAATCAAACAAATCCGTTTCGCCCGCGAAAAGGGAAAAAAGGTTTTTGTGGTTGTAAACAGCAAGATCAGCTCCTTCGGTGGCCCTGCAAGGAGAATAGCGACGGATGGCGTCCGGCAATTGCATTGCCTGAAGTGCAGGAGCTATTTTTTCCAGGTATCCTCGAAGATTGCGTCGCAAGGAGCGGCAAGCCCTTTCCATCGAATCCACATCAAGAATATCGGAACTGAAATCACGAATATTTTTCGCCTGCGGAGAAGACGTCGCTGCCCATGCCAACATCGGCCAAACTAGTGCGGAATCTGCATACCTGTTACGTTCCGTGAAATATTGGAATGGTGCCCAAAATCGAAGAGCTTTACGCAAGGCGACAGATACTTTTGAATAGACGAATAGACGGGCAGGAATTGACGATTGCGTTCAGGAGTGGTACTATTCCACCCTCCCTCACTATGTTGCGTCAGTGCAAGAGTCACTTTCAAAGGAGTACAAACTCGACCGTCAATCCCTGCACCCGCTTGTGGGAACCAAGGCAAATACGCACCCGCAGCCGCCTCGCTGCAATAGTTGAAGACGACGGAAAAAGGAACGTCTGCATCAACAGGAAAGAAGGCAGGAGCCATCAACGTAAGGCACTGCCGGAAGAACTCATCCTCAAAGTCCTCTCCTGTTCTGCTCAGACGAAATACATTCTTCGTATCTTCAACTAGTTTGGCTTCCTGCAATATCCGATCCACACATTCCAGTTCTTTGCGTCCTACAAAGGGCAAGTGCAATTCGCATTTCCCGCCAGGACATTTCGACGTAATATTCTGGAGGAATTGGTCTGTTTCCAGATGCAGTTTCCTGCCAAGTAGTTTTTCAACTACTGCCGTCAGTGTTTGGCCTGTAGTGAGGGTGGAAGTAAAAGGATAAGCAAAGCCACCTTGAAGGGAATCGCGCATCCAGTGCACATGAATTGTTTGTGTGGTCGAGGATAAGTTTGGCATACGGCATCTCTACGATAACCTGCCGTTCAAAGATTTCGAGGAAAATAAGCGCATCGACCAAGCCGCAAACAGCAGCTAAGACTTTTGAATTCCATACGTTAAAGAATCAAAAAACTTTCAGTAACAAGTTGTGACCGGCAATTATTCGTAGCGAATAGCTTCAGTTGGATTTAGCTGTGCCGCACGGCTTGCGGGCAGAAGCCCAAATACCACACCGACAAGCAGCGATACTCCAAAAGCGATTGCCACAGACCAGGCTGAAATAGGGATGTCAATCCCGGATACAAGTGAAGCAATCCAAGGGATTCCGATCCCGAACAGAATTCCAATAAATCCTCCCACAACGCTAATAATTACAGCCTCGGCTAGGAACTGGAACATCACCGCTTTTCGAGGAGCACCTAAAGCCATTCGTAATCCGATTTCCTTGGTACGTTCCGTAACAGTCACCAACATGATGTTCATGATGCCAATGCCGGAAATAATCAATGCAATGGCGCTCACCATCATCAGAACAAGCGTCAGAATCATCGATATTTGTTTGGCCGCATCTAGGATAGCCTTCAAACTATCCACATAATATTTGGCTCCTGAACGATGCCTGGCTTCAAGGATTTGCTTCACTTTCACCATTGCCGCTTCCACATCCTCTGGATCGCGAACTTGAACGTACATCGGATCAATGCGCTCTTCTGGTGAAAAATAGCGCAGCACTGTGATGGGGGTTAGTATGGTTTCAGTCATGATTTCCGAAAGCCCATAGCTTTCAGTTTTCTCTCTGAATGTTCCAATCACTGTAAATTGTAAGCCATGGAGTTTGATAGTCTGGCCCAATGAATTCTGCTGTCCGCCATACATGCGATTGGCTAATCTCTGAGTAAGGCAGGCAACTCTGCGGCGCATCGCGACATCGTCGGCACTCATGAACCGCCCCGAGAGCAAGACAAGATTGCGGACCGCAGCGTAATATTCGTCCGAGCCGATAATGGATATATCCTGTTCTTTGCCCTGAATCATTATGCGGTCACCACTGCTCATGATCCCTGTCGCAGCTATGATGCGGTTGCCCAGACCTTGGCGCATCGCTTCCACATCCGCAATTTTCACGAAGTCCGCATCGACGGAGGCACCTGTGCGATTGCCCACTTGATAGTAGGCAAAAATAACATTGGAGCCTAGTCCGCGAATTTGTTCCAAGATGTAATCGCGGCTGGTCATGGAAATTGTAACAACCAGAATTACCGAAGCGTTGCCAATCACCAGACCCAAAGCGGTTAGAAAGGTACGAACCTTGTTCGCCTTCAAGGCTTGAAGGCTGAAACGCAGAATATCTAGACTGAAAAATTGCACCGTGTATTAAGCGCCGTTTTCTGCCTGTTTCAAAAGCTTTGCCGCCTCACTGCGAGAAGGCAATTCAGGAGTCAGTGGAGCTTGCAAGTAGAGCTGCAACAGCCTTTTCGCTTCGGCCAAGTCGCGCTTGGAAGCAATTAGGGCATTGGCTTGTTCAAACAACACCTTCGGATCGTTAGGAGCAATGGTTGCGGCTTGCTTCCACATAGCATCGCTTTCCGGTATCCTTCCGCGGCGAAGAAGGAATTTCGCAAGATCAATAACCCGGCCCACTTGGCGAGGAGCTAAATCCAAGGCGCGGCGTAATTGTTGTTCCGCCGTGGCGAACTCTTTACGTTTTTCGGCGAGTTGGGCTTGAGCAAAGTGGAACTCTGCAGAATCGTGCTCTTTGATTTTTGGCAACAGTGCGGCGGCTTTGTCCAGCCCACCCCCAAGAAATCCCGGTGCCTGCAAGTAGTAATCAAACAAATCATTCAATGCGTCGCCATTCTTGGGATTCAAGCTGACCGATTTTTCAAAATTTTGCCTAGCCTTAGTAGCGTAAGATGGGGCAGTTAGAGGATTGCTTGATTCAGCACGTCGACCATAGGCCCTTCCTAGCCAGAGGTACAAGTCCGAGTTGTTGGCGCTGAATTCTGCAGCCTTGTGGAAAAAATCACAAGCTTTTTTAAAATCGCCAAGCATGTAGTAGCTTTTCCCAAAAAGAAAGTTTGACTCCATTGGTTTGGCCGACGTTGCCGACAGCGTTTCAATTGCACTCCGGTAATCCGTCCGGTTGTATGCGATTTGAGCCTTGGCCAAATGGTCGAGCTGCCCAGTACTTGCAGCTTGAACTGAAACGACCAGTGCGCTGAAAACAAAACATATACCAGCTTTATGATAATTAAACATCATCCCCTTTCTTTCTAACCCGACACTACCATTATTGTAATCGATTCTGACAGTCACCAGTTTTTGATGAAGCTGCGTTGTTGAACGATTCGGGTTTTCAGGCTATATCAGGATCTACGAAATCTGCAATGTTTCGGTTTCGCAACCAAATCTTTGTTTACGCCGTCTCTACTGATAGAGAGGATGTAGTATCCTCGATAGGAGAATTATTTTCCCCCCTTGGAGGATTTTTAGCTATGACAGCATTCAAGAAATTAGTCGGGTTGACTGCAGTTGGAATATTATTGGCGGGCGGAGCTTTGGCTCAGACTACGTCATTGGAAGGGGACGTGAAAGGTGAAGACGGCAAGCCACTCGCTGGCGCGTGGATCAAACTGGAACGTACCGATATTAAGGGCAACTACAAAGTGAAGTCCGACAAGAAAGGCCATTGGTTTCACGCAGGCCTTCCTATCGGCACTTATGATATTTCGCTGGAAGTGGATGGTACCGTCAAGGACACCGTAAAGAAAGTACGCTCGCGCATGGGCGATCCTCTACCTGTCAATTTCGATCTGCAAAAAATGGCTAATACGCAGAAAGCCAGACAGGAAATGGTGGCTAAGGCTGCTGAAGGCGGAGCCCCTTTAACAAAAGAACAGTCACGCGAAATGTCAAAGGAAGAAAGGGAAGCCATAGAAAAAATGGCTAAAGAGCGCGCTGCTGCAATGGCCAAAAACAAAGAATTGAACGACGCCTTCAACGAAGGTATGGAGAACCTGAAAAACAAGCAGTTTGATGCTTCTACTAAAGCTTTTGAAAAAGCAGCGGCTCAGGATCCTAAGCAATTCGTGGTCTGGGCGAATATGGCTGAGGCCTACACTGGCTTGGCGGGTACGCTACAGGGAGCCGAAAAGGAAGCAGCGGCGCAGAAAAGCTATGACGCTTTCGCAAAGGCTATCGAAATTACCCCCACCGACGCTGGAACGCACAACAACTTCGCACTGGCACTTGCTCGTGGAGGCAAGTTTGCCGAAGCGGAAGCAGAACTGGATAAATCGGCTGTGATCGATCCTGCGGGAGCCGGCAAGTACTATTTCAACTTGGGTGCCGTATTAACTAACAATGGCAAATTGGAGCCAGCATCCAGCGCTTTCAAGAAGGCCACTGAGAGAGATCCAAACTACGCCGAAGCGCACTATCAATACGGAGTGAGCTTAGCGTCGAAAGTAACCATGACTCCAGATGGAAAAATGGTTCCACCAGATGGTATGCGTGAGGCATTTGAAACCTACCTGAAGCTTGCCCCCACTGGGCCGAATGCAGTTGGCGCAAAAGGAATGTTGGATGGAATGCAGGCTGGTATCCAAACCAAATACGTGAACCCAGACGCTCCGAAAAAGGGCGGCGGAACAAAGAAAAAGTAACTTTCCTTAGAGATTGAGGCGTCCAACGCATGGTCGCCTCAGTTTCATTTTGTGAAGAGCGTCGTGTTAAATCAAAGCTAATGTTTCGCCTTATCTCAATCCTCATCGCCGCCATTGCCATGATCACCCTTTTACGCACGGTGATCGGCTCCGCAGCGAAGTTGATGGGGTTCCTTTTTACAGCATCCAACCAAAAGCAAGCATCTCAAGTTCCTCCGCGATCTGGCGAACCGCTGGCCCAAATTCTCCGCAGATGCACGCAGTGTGGAACTTTTAAGCCTGATTCCACCGCCATCCGCGTAGGCAATGCGGATAACCCCATCTATTTTTGTTCTTCGGAATGTTTGCAAAAAAACGCGGCTAAAGCCAGCTAGTTTAGTATCGCAGCCTTGCTAAAAGGCAATGTGATTTTCAATCGAATTGCAGTGAGAAGTTCCGCCCGCTCAAATTCTGGCCTCTTCACAGATCGATCTCCCAAAGGCAAATTACTTTATTTGGTGCTTCGATCCTAAGTCCATCGTCTTGCTCGTAAACTAAGCGCCCCGACAAAACTCTAGGAGTGGTCCTTTTTCAGTCTGATCAAAGCGCACCATAAAGTTCATGAGGCAATCCGAATCGTCTCCCACCATAATAGAAGGATGCTTCTTGAGCAGCTTGCAGCCGAACTTGGCTGCCATTTGGTGGGCGATCCAAAAATTGAAATTAGTGGCCTTGCAGGCATGGAGCAAGCCGTCGCAGGCCAGCTCACATTCCTTGCCAATCCCAAATATGCATCAAAAGTGCAGGCCACCAAAGCCAGTGCCATACTCGTGGCCGAACCGATTCAGGATCTTCCCATTACCTTCCTGGTTAGCGCCAATCCTTACCATGATTTCGCACGGGCTCTAGCCATGTTCTACCAGCCGCCCAGCACCACCCCAGGCATCAGCAATCTGGCGTTTGTGGACACTACCGCACAAATAGGAGCCAACGCCTCAATTGCTCCATTCTGCTTTGTTGGACCAAACGTATGCCTTGGAAATAATGCCGTGCTGCACCCTGGTGTGGTGATTTACGAAGGGGCTCACATTGGAAACGATTTCCTGGCACATTCCCACAGCGTGGTGCGCGAATTTTGCCGCATCGGCAACCGTGTAATTCTCCAAAATAGCGTGGTCGTTGGCGGAGATGGTTTCGGCTTTGCCAAGACGAAGGAAGGAACGCAATTCAAATTAGTCCAAAGCGGTCTGGTGGTAATTGAAGACGACGTGGAAATCCAATCGCTTTCGGCCATCGACCGCGCCACCATGGGGGAAACGCTGGTTAAGCGTGGTGCCAAAATCGACAATCTTGTGCAAATCGGTCACGCTTCCGTAGTGGGCGAAGACAATATTATTTGTTCCCAGGTTGGTCTGGCAGGCAGTACGATTCTAGGCAAAGGCGTCCTGTTGGCGGGACAAGTTGGAGTTAGCGGTCACCTGACAATTCATGACAACGCGATCGTCTACGCACAAAGTGGAATCGGCCACGACGTTCGTCCGGGAACTGTGGTGTCCGGGTCACCAGCGTTTGATAGCAGAGAATGGCTGCGTGCAGTTACAACATTCCCCAAGCTGCCGGAACTTCTAAAGACAGTGAGACAATTGGAAAAACGCATTGCTGAACTTGAATTGAAAGAAATCAAATAATATGAAGAATGTTCTAGACAACCAACGCAATCCTCTTGCCTACGAGGATGAAGCATTCATGAATTCCGCCGGCGCGCGCTCATTACGAGTATTGTCAGAGTACTTGAAGCCACTGCACACCTTTCGGCAGGAAAAGATTAGCGACACAATCGTGTTCTTCGGTTCGGCCAGAGTAAAAGAAGATGGGCCGCTTGCCAAGTATTATGACGAGGCCCGTACACTCTCTCGAATGCTGACAGAATGGTGCGAAACCTTTGAGAACCCAAATCACCGCTTTGTGGTTTGCACTGGTGGCGGTCCTGGAATTATGGAAGCGGCGAACCGTGGAGCCCACGACGCGAAGGGCAAAACTGTCGGCCTCAATATTCGCCTACCCTTTGAACAGCACCCCAATCCATATATTTCGCCCGAACTAAACTTTGAATTCCACTATTTCTTCATGCGCAAGTTCTGGTTCGCATACCTAGCCAAAGCATTGATAGTGTTTCCTGGTGGCTTCGGTACCATGGACGAACTGTTCGAGATCTTGACTCTTACCCAAACCAAGAAACTGCGCAAACAGATGATCACCATTCTGTATGGCTCCGAATTTTGGAAGGAAATTATAAACTTCGATGCTTTGGTCAAGAACGGTATGATCAGCGAAGAAGACATGCAGCTTTTCCGTTTTGTGGACACTCCAGAGGAAGGTTTTCAAGTGTTGCAGGATTTCCTTACTGAGAATTATCTGCATCCAAGGAAGCCTCTGCCACAACAGGAAATGGAGACCCCGGCCATCGCCGAATCCTTGAAATAGAATGTACACTGAGCCCCCTAGTTTCAAGCAGGACCCTTGGCAAGTAGTCCGGCCTTTTGTCGGGCGGCCAGAGATTGCTCTAGCTCTGTTTTCACTACTCTGGCTTGGAGTCCAATGGTTGTTCCCCTTCACGCTAGCTCGCATTTTATTGCAAGCCACAGTAATCCTGCTTAGCTTGTGGGTGATGTTTCGCCTAATCCGCCGCAGCTCGAAAATGATGATCTGGCGATTGCGAAATCGCTTAATGGTTGCCTACCTTTTCACAGCCGTCGTTCCCATTTTTCTGTTGATCGGAGCCGCCGTCATCGGCGCCCAAGTGCTTTCTCAACAAGTGGCAATCTACCTGATTTCCACTGAATTTGACCGCCACATTTCTCAAGTCCGTTTCACAGCACAATCGCTTATTCGTCTTGAACAGTCAGGAAGGCACGACGGCGCAATGCGTCTGGAAGCATCGCTCGCCGATCGCCTACCTGGTTTTGAATTGTTGTTAACAAAAGCTGGAACGCCATTGCTCCCCCAGGAGCCTGAGTTGGCACATCCACCCAAGGGCTGGGAAGACGCATCAGGATTGCTTGTAAAGGAGGGCTACTTTTATATTTGGACACATCAGATTGCCGAACAATTTGAGGTAACGCTGCTCACCCCAGTTAGTCAAAACTTCTTAGCGAGCTTGGTCCCCCACTTAGGAAAAGTAACTATTTTTGGAGGCACAAGTCCGGGAAATAGAATGCGATTACACGAAGTGGAACCAACCGCTGGCCAAATCAGCAATGAAACTCCCCCAGCCATGAACAAACTGGATCTATTTATCAGTTATGGCAAAAACCTGCAGACCGCAGTATGGGAAACTCCTCAAACTTATGCCACCGCCACGTTCGGTTTTTATAGCCACCTCTCAGCGCTGTTTCGAGTCATTTTTTCCGACAAAGCCGATTTCGATGAATCCTCACTCCTGACTTATTTCTACGCCATACTCGTTACGTTTCTGATCATTCAGGTTGTCTCGGTGATTATTGGAAGTTCCCTTTCCCGGTCTATTACAGGTGCCGTTCACGATCTGTACCTGGGTACTTTGTACGTGCAGCAAGGTGATTTCAAATACAAGATTCCGATTAAGGGGCGTGATCAATTAGCATCGCTCAGCACATCATTTAACGAGATGACCACAAAAGTGGAGCAACTGCTGATTGTTGCTAAACAACAGGAACGCATTGTTGCCGAACTTGAAATCGCTCGCGCCGTTCAGGCGCAACTGTATCCCACCAGCGTTCCAGAATCGAAAACGTTTCATATTGAGGCAAAATACAATCCGGCATTAAGCGTTTCCGGAGACTATTACGATTACCAACCTGCTGGAAACAGCCGCATTGCAGTGGCTATAGGTGACGTGGCTGGAAAAGGAATTTCCGCCGCCTTGCTGATGGCTGCTCTTGCCTCAACGATTCGTACACAATTGCGGTTCTGTCTGGAAGCTGAGGATCAGGCAATTTCCACTTCCAAATTAGTGGGACAACTGAACAAGCATCTTTACGCCAACACAACTCCTGAAAAGTATGCCACTTTCTTCCTGGGTGTTTACGACGAAAACACCGAAGAGTTAAGCTATACCAACGCTGGCCACCTGCAACCACTCTTGATTCGCAAAGGTATTGTGGAAAAACTGGAAATCAATGGCATGGTGGTCGGCTTGTTCCCGGCAGCAGCTTATACTGCAAGCGTTCTAAAAATGCTTCCTGGCGACTTGATTATCTTCTACACCGATGGCGTAACTGAGCCCGAAGACGCCTACGACGAAATGTTTGGTGAGGAACGTCTGGCCGATCTGGTAACACGCAACGCTCACTTACCATCCGGAGAAATCTTACAAAAAGTGTCCGATGCCGTGGATCAATGGACCCACGACCCGGCCCACCGCGATGACCTTACATTACTGATTGTAAGGAGGACCTGAGTGAATCAAATCAACCGGCTGTGGCATCGCTTCCTTGTCATCATTGGCCTGCTTGGGGCGATCCTGATTGTTGGGACAATAGGCTTCGTCATCATAGACGGTTTCACTCCCTTCGATGCCTTCTATCTGACCTTGGTCACCATCACAACGATTGGCTACAGCGAAATTGGAACGCTATCCCAAGCCGGCCGTGTTTTTAATGTCTTCATAATCATTACTGGAGTGCTGACGCTTTTATTGGCCATCGGTACCCTCACCCAAACTATTCTTGAACTGGAGTTGGCAAATTTCTTTGAAAAACGGAGGGCGAAACGGATGATTCAGAAGTTGTCCAATCATTACATCCTTTGCGGATACGGACGTATGGGCCGTGGAGCAGCTGCGGAGCTTGCCGGCGCAAAGGCTCCATTTATTGTCATCGATAAAAGTGAGGAAAAAATTGAGCTCGCCATGCACGCCGGTATGCTGGCTGTACAAGCCGATTGCACCCGGGATGAAATCCTTCGAGAGGCGGGCATTGATCGTGCACGAGGTCTGATATCCACCCTCGGTACAGATGCGGACAACCTCTTCCTAGTGCTTTCCGCAAAAAGCCTCAACCCAAAGTTGATGATTGCCACACGTGTAAGCGAAGAAGAAGCGGAAGCGAAAATGCGTAGAGCAGGTGCCGACGTGATTTACGCGCCATTTTCCACCGCAGGCAGCCGTATGTCTCAATCACTGCTTCGTCCGCATGTTCATGAGTTCCTCGATTTCACTACTAACAAAATGGGGATCGACGTTCGCATTGAACAAATATTGGTTTCCCCCGAATCAGAGTTTGTCTACAAATCCATAGGTCAATCGCAACTGCGGAAAGATATGGGTGTGATCGTTCTGGCAATACGACAGAATAGTGGTGAAATGCTTTTCAATCCACCGCCCGAAGCTTCTATCGTTGCCGGCGCGCATCTCATCGTAATGGGTCCTACCGAAAAGCTTCGTCAACTTGAAAAGTTGTTAACGGAGCGAACCGGATGAAAGTTCTAACCGCCGCACAAATGCGCGAAGTGGATCGGCGCACCATTGAAATGGGGATTCCTGGAATCATCCTCATGGAAAATGCCGCCCACGCTGTTGTACGGGAAATGGTTCGTATTTTCGGCTCGCTGTCATCTCACAGGATCATTGTTTATTGCGGCAAGGGCAACAACGGTGGCGATGGTCTGGCTATTACCCGCCTGTTGACGATTCATCACAAACCGGCCGCCTTGCATGTAATGCTTGTTTACCCGGAATCCGATTTTGACGGAGATGCTGCAGCAAATTTAACAATGCTGAAAGTAACCGGCATTCCTCTGCACAACCAACTTCCATTGGAAGCGCTGCGTTCCACAATCGTCGTCGACGCAGTGTTAGGTACCGGAATCACCGGGCCTCCACATGGCCCTGCTCTGGACGCAATCCGCGCCATCAACACGCAGTTCCCATTGGCAAAAGTAGTTGCCGTCGACGTGCCCTCGGGCATCGCCAGTGACGCCAACCGCACGGAGCGCGAAATTGTCCACGCCGATTTGACGGTCACATTCACAGCTCCAAAGCGTTGCCATGTTCTTCCGCCCAACTGCGATAAAGTCGGCCAATTAGTGGTGTCCTCCATCGGCAGTCCAGATTCTCTTTTAGAGCTGAGTAATCTCGCCGTCAGTGAACCTATTGATTTCCGGGCACTCTTTGCACCTCGACCTGCGAATTCGCACAAGGGTAAGTTCGGTCAGGCTCTGATCGTTGGGGGAGCAACTGGCAAGTCCGGATCCGTCCGCATGGCTGGCTTAGCAGCATTGAAAATTGGTGCTGGATTAGTAACCGTAGCCTCAGAAGCCGTGGAACTCAGTCCTGATCTGATGACTCACAATTTGTGGGACGCAACCGCTGCCTTGCCCGGCATGAATGTGGTTGCTATTGGCCCTGGCCTTGGAAAATCGAACGAAGCCAAGGTGCTACTGGTGCAGTTGCTTGCTTCCGCTAGTACTCCGCTAGTAATTGATGCCGATGGATTGAACCTATTGGCGGACATGAATTGGAAAGCATCTAAGACGCAGGCGGTCCTTACACCCCACCCCGGCGAAATGGCTCGTCTGCTGGAAATCTCCGTTGCCGAAGTTGAGGCCGACCGCCTCGGAACAGTAGAAAAACTGGCCCGAAAGCGCAATGCAATTGTTGTGTTGAAAGGTCAGCGCTCACTCATTGCAACCCCAACAGGACGCGTTTGGGTGAATCCAACCGGATCTCCCGCCATGGCGAAAGGCGGCAGTGGAGACGTTCTCACGGGGCTGATAGCCGGCCTAATCGCTCAACATCCTAACTCGATCGAACTGGCCGTTCGCGCCGCTGTCTATCTGCATGGATTGTGCGGTGATTTGGGTGCGAAAGACCGAACGGAACAATCGTTACTCGCATCTGAATTAATAGATTATCTTCCAGGAGCCATTCGCGTTGTTCAGCAGCTCTGAAACGCAGACAATTGAAGCTGGGCGGCAATTAGTCCGGCAGCTCCCACAACGCGCCGTTGTGCTGTTGATTGGGAATCTGGGTGCCGGGAAAACTACATTCACCAAAGGCATGGTGGAAGCGCTAGGCGTTGGTTTGGCTAATGAAGTTTCCAGCCCAACATTCACGCTGATTCATGAATATGGCGATCCGCCCAAGCTCTACCATATCGATTTGTACAGACTCGAAGAATCTCACGAAGTAGCATCACTTGGTCTTGACGAAATTTTTGATCGCAATGCAATAGTCGTTATCGAATGGGGCGAACGCTTTCCTCAGTTAATGCCGAAAGACCGCGTGGAAGTTCGCATTGATTATGGACAGGATGATAATCGCACCATCACAATTACAGGTCTTCCTTCCCTGCATACATCTCCGCAATCTGAGCTCTGAAATTTTCCAAAACTTGTCGTCTGCGAACTTTCATAGTTGGAGTCATCTCACCCGCTTCAATCGTGAAATCCCTCTCCAACACTCGGAACTTGCGGATTTGTTCATACTGCGCTAGTTGCTTGTTAGCCCTCTGCACAGCCTGTTTCACTTCGGCTTGTACTTGAGGCGACTTCCCCATCTCCGCAATAGTCTTTCCCTTTAACCCTTCCAGGATCTCCGCTGCGGCAGAATTAATTGTGAACAGTGCAGATACGTACGATTCATTGTCCCCAACCAAAATCATCTGGCTAATCAATGGCTCCGTCTTAAACAGTGCCTCAAGTTTCGATGGGTAGATTTTCTTTCCATTCGAGGCCACTATCATTTCTTTCTTGCGGCCCGTGATTGAAGCAAAACCATCCGAATGGATTTCAGCGATGTCCCCGGTGTGCAACCATCCATCACGAAATACCTGCTTTGTTGCATCCTCATCCTGAAAGTAAGCGCTAGCCAAAGCGGGGCTCTTCACCAAAAGTTCGCCATCCACTGCCAGTTTGATTTCCACACCTGTCAATGGCTTGCCAACCGTACCAAGTCTCACCGTATCAAAAGAATTCAAACAAACTATTCCGCCTTCCGTTAGCCCATAACCTTCCATCAGAGGCATTCCAATCGCTTCATAAAATTCCCCGAGGTCCCGCCCTAGTGGTGCAGCGCCAGATATGGCAAATTTAATCCGTCCACCGAAACGCTCACGGATTTTTGAAAACACCACTTTGTCAGCAATCTTCCAAGATTGATTCAACCACGCCGGCACAGGCTTGCCTTCCTGTTTATACCGGCTCACCTGGATACCAATCCCCAAAGCGGCATAGAAAATCTGGCGTGCAAACATATTTCGCTTTCGCACCTCCGTGCGGACGCTTGCGTAGACGCGCTCCCAAACTCGAGGAGGTGCCAGGAACAGTGTTGGACGCACTGTCTTAAATTCGGATGGCATTCGTGCCAGACTCTCAGAAAAATAAACTTGAATGCCCATGCGCAGAGGCAGCAATTCGATTCCAATCCTCTGTGCAATATGCGCTGACGGAAGAAACGCCATCGCGCAATCCTTGGCCGACACTCCAGGCAGAATACCCGGTCCCATGTCCACATTCGCAACCAGCGCCTTATGAGTATTCCAAACCATTTTTGGTTCGCCGGTTGCGCCTGATGTCAGGTAAAGTATCGCGTAATGTTCAGGAGTAACCTCACCGCGCATTCTTGAAAAAAGCCCCGCATCTTCAACCATCGCCTTGCGGCCACGTTCCCGCAGACCAGATAGGGTCAGCACATCACCAGCCTCGCCCGTCAACAAAATCCAGGTGAAGCTTTCTCCTCCGGCGGCAAGCAGCGTCTTCAGCATCTTAGGATCTTCAACAAATACCAGCTTGGCCCCGCAACGCTTCAAGAGACCAATCTGATCCACCGCAGGTGAATTCACGTACAGTGCTGCTGACGCGGCACCACAGGTAATGGCTCCTAGATCAGCCAAATAGAATTCGGCCCTGGTTTCAGATCCCAATCCAACCACATCACCAAGGCGAACGCCCAGCGCGCGCAGTCCAGCCGCAATTTCCCGCACAATTTCGCGGTACTCAAGCCAGGAATAAGTCTGGTATCTTTGGCTGCCGATAGGTTGATGTAACGCGGGAGCATTTCCCCATTGCTCAACTGCTTCCTCCAGTAGAGAATACACGGTTCGGGATGTCATAACCGCTCATGCTATCACGTAACTTCACAAAAACGTAAAATGAAAGAAGTGTCTTATTCTCATGAAATGGAAATCATGCGGCGCATTGCTGCACAAGCAGGCGAACTGCTGCTCCACTACGCAGGCCAAGGACTGAAAGCTGAGGAAAAATCCGACGAATCCCCCGTCACTATTGCCGATAAAGAATCGGAACAACTGATTGTCAAAGCTTTAACCATGGCCTTTCCCGACGACGGACTCTTAGGCGAAGAAGGTACCAACAAACCATCGAAGAATGGGCGGAAATGGATCATTGATCCGCTTGATGGAACTCGCGATTTTGTGCGCGGCAATGGACTTTGGGCGGTGCTAATGGCACTGGAAGTAGATGGCGATGTGAAAGCCGGAATTTGCCATTTTCCATTCCTGCGCAGAACCTACACTGCTGTGAAAGGGTCAGGCGCTTTCTGTAACGATCTTCCAATAAAAGTTTCCAAAACCACTGACCTTTCAAAAGCCGTCCTCTGTGCCAACAGTCTTCAAAAAGCCAACCAATATCCCTGGGGTAAAGATTTGGTGGAATGGATGGGACAATTCTGGGCTGTGCGCAGCCGCGGCGGTGGGCCAGATTGCATGATGCTAATCTCCGGACAATCCGATGCCTGGTTGGAACCCACTTCTCAACCCTGGGATTTGGCACCGCTTAAAATTCTCATCGAAGAAGCAGGTGGTAAGTTTTTCAATATGGATGGCGGCTCAAGCATTTATGCCGGAAATTGCCTGGCATGCACCCCTGCACTGGAGCCTGAAATGCGCCGCTTCTTCGTCCGGTAACTACTGCCAGTTTTCGTTGAAAAAACCACCCGCAGCAATTCTGCCGGGTCTCTTCCCATCTGCCGGTGAAGTAACGTCGATCACAGCCCAATCCGGTAGCTTCGAAATCTGCCGTGCGTTGTTCAAATAATCGAATTCGCGGAAAGTGAATCCGCTGTTCAGCACCACATACTTTTTCGGGTTCAGCGGATTGGGATAAATCAGGATGGGCAAGTGAGTTGCTGCATCGTACTTCTTTCCCCCCACTTCAAGTCCATCCACCGTCCACTTCAATGGAAGCCGATCCGCAATGCGGGCCAGAATTTTGTTGCTCTGTGGATCTCCCCATAGAACCAAATTCGAGGAAGCAATTTCAGCATCCGTAATTTCGGCATCCTGCTTTACTCTTGCATCGCCACGGAACTGCTTTCGCCATTCCGTTATCGCCCGATTTTGTTCAGCAGTAATGCGCCCGGTAACGGCAGTCCCAGCCATAGGCGATCCGCTTGGCGTCACAAAATAAAAGCTATTCCGGAAAGCATCATCCACAGGCCCTTGCAGTCCATGACGTTTCTGCATCCCTTCCAATCCTGCCGATTCCGACATTCCCCATTTCTCCCCAGTCTTCCGGAAATGCGCCACCCAGGAACGATCGGTCTCAATACTGTTCGCTTTCACTCTCTGCCCATCAATCACAACCTCCGGCTTTATAGTCGGATCGAACAGGGCGCCCCCAGGACCGAAGGTCAATGTGAAGGCGGTAACATTTGCGGTTTTCAAGTCAACGCCTTTGTCGCCGCTAATCGATGCATCAACCTTCGCCTGTTCCCAATGTTGTTTCATTCCGTCGATAATCAACCACTTCATCCGGTTATAGGCGAGAGTGTAGGTTACGAAGCGGATGTGGTTTGGGTAGGGATCTCTTCCCTTCTCCGCAATCGCGTCCAGTCGCCGATTGATTTCCACCTTCGAATCTGGATGATAACGGTGAGGAGTCTTGGGGCCAATCACATGCGTCATGTTCATCCCTTCCTTCTCCAAATATTTCCCCATCAAATCTGCAGCTTGCTTCTGCCCATCAATTTCGCCGCTGTAGGCCACCAACGGCAAATTGAAAAAATTCGCAGCGTATTCGGTGGCGTCATACATGCGCCACAACTTCTTTTCCCAAACAGGCATCTCCGCGCGGGCCGCAGCGGGGATCTTCAGGAATTCCGCAGATTCGCTGAAACCCGCACCAGGAGCAGCCGCAGCCCAATGGCCCGGATAGTGCGCAGCAAAATGCCAGACAGATGCGCCACCCATGGAGAAACCTCGGATCACAATTCGGTTGTCATCAATACGATACTGCTTCTTCACATCGGCCAATGCTTCAAACAAATCCACTTCCCCCGCAAACTTGTTGGCATTGCAGTAGCGTCCGTAAAGATACAAAACAAAAGTTTCAGGAGGTGTAAACTCGCCGATCTTCGACGTTAGAAAATTGATCTCACTCAGCGTCTCACCTCTGCCATGAAACCAAGTATCCAACCGCCATTTCTTCCCGGAATTCGGCGTCCATTCCGCAGGCACCAACAGCACATACGGCTGAACACTGCCATCAATTTTCGATAGATAGCCCCTCATGATCAAGCCAGTTTGCGCTGCCCATGGTGCGGACCCCTTCTCCAGTGATTTCGCCCTCGCCATGCCTGCCTTCAGCAAGTCCTTAGCCTTGGCAACTTCATCGGCCTTAAAGAACTCGTTATAGCTGGTTGCGTAACGAACAGCCTCTTTCAGCACTTGCACGTCCACCGCTCGCGGGTGTTGCGCAACAGCCTTCGTCGCAGCAGTAAGATCCACCAAACCCTTTTCCAGTTCTGCGCGATCTTCATCCGAGATGGAAATGCCCGGAGGCGGTATTGGTTTTTCCTGCGATTGCGCGCGAACTAAAGTCGCACAAAGAATTAGAAGAAAAGGTTTCCACATAGTGAGGCCCTTATTCTATCGCGAACGTTAATAGAGTGGCGATTCGCCCGGCGGTCGGGTCTTCCAACGCCGATGCATCCACAGCCACTGTCCCGGATATTCCCTGATCGCTGTTTCCACGGCGCTTTGAATTCTTTGCGTGTCTTCCACTGCCTCCCCGCAAAGAACAACCGGTGGATAGAATCGAAGCACGTACTTCTTTTCTGCACCATTCCATACAGCAAAGCCCGGTATCACGGCCGCACCAGTACGCGCCGCCAACTTCGCAAACGCTGGACTCACGCACGCCTTCTTGCCAAAGAAATCCACAAACACACCTTCACTGGCACTCACATTCTGATCCACCAGAATGCCCACAGCATGATTGCTCTGTAAGGCGCGAAAAATATCACGGAGGAAATCGCGCTTCCCCAAAATAGTATTCCCCGATAGCGACCTGCGCCGCTGCACAAATGCATCAATCAGCGGATTATCCAGTGGACGAACCACCACATGTATCGGTTTTGAAAGGAATGAATGTGCGAACGCGCTCAGTTCCCAATTTCCCAAGTGCGCCGTAGCAAACAAAACGCCTTTGCCTTGCCCTAACGCGCGTTCGAAATGCTCGAACCCCTCGTAACGAATGTACTGTCCAATGTTGCTGCGGTCTAACCTCGGAAATCGCGAAAAGCTGACCAACATGCGCGCCAGCGATTCGTACATTTTCTGGATATTATCCAGATCCAAGCCAGTTAGCGTCAGATTGCGCTGGGCAACAATCCGAAGCTTCGGAACCAGAAGGTCCAAAAATCGAAAACAGGCACGAGCCACAATCATCGCCGCCGGATCGGGAAGAATCGCAATCACCCCTACCACTCCGCGCACAGCTCCGTACTCAACCCAGTTGCGAAATGCCGAACGAGTGGCCACGTCGTTAGACGATCCAACCGCCGGCAAGCACTAGTTCGCCATCGTAAATCACGGCACCCTGGCCAGGCGTCACAGCCCGCTGAGGCGCATCAAACACCACATCCACACACGTCGAATCAGCAGTAGGATAAAGTGTCGCAGCCGCAGGAAGGTGCTTGTTGCGAATCCGCACTTCCGCTCGTCGAGGTTCCGCGATAGCGGGAATAGAAATCCAATTCACATCCCTCGCCGTTAGCTTGTCAGTCAGCAAATCCTCATTGGAACCAACCACCACGCGCCGCGATTGCGGTTCCGTAGAAATCACATACAGTGGATCTTTAGCAGCAATCCCCAAACCTCGGCGCTGTCCAACAGTGTAATGATGCACACCAGAATGCGCGCCAATCACCTTGCCGGCAGTGGTGACCACCTCACCCTCCATGCTGGAAAGCGGCGTGCCACTTTCTTTTAAGTACGACTCGATGAAACCCGCATAATCGCCATTCGGCACAAAACAAATTTCCTGGCTATCATTCTTCTCAGCCACTGGTAGCCCCAAATCGCGAGCCATTTGTCGAACCTCCGTCTTGTTGAATCCCCCCAACGGAAACATTGTCCGAGCCAGCATTTCCTGCGTCAAGCCAAACAGAAAATACGTCTGATCCTTTGTCTCATCCACGCTGCGCAACATTTGATAGCGGCCTGTTTCATCCTGCTCAATCCTGGCGTAGTGCCCGGTTGCGATTTTCTTGGCACCCACACCTTCGGCCATTTCCAGAAACTGATCAAACTTAATG
Organism: Bryobacterales bacterium; assembly: GCA_043745195.1. GTDB lineage: Bacteria > Acidobacteriota > Terriglobia > Bryobacterales > Bryobacteraceae > JANXSF01. The sequence continues at coordinate 21,800 of JAYTTF010000304.1, forward strand.
AAGTTGTTGCACATGGTGCAAGGTACGGGCGTGCGGCCGGCAAGGTAATCCGCCACAAAAGGCTTCACTACATTCTTCTCAAACTGATCCTCAAAATTCACCACATAATAAGGAATGCCCAGCAACTGAGCAACGTAGCGGGCGTCATAAACATCGTCAATCGAACAGCAACGTCCATTCGATTCACCTGTGGAAAGTTCGGGCAACCTACGTTGATTCCATAGCTGCATGGTCAGCCCAACAATGTTGTCACCGCGATGTTTCATCATGGCCGCCGCCGCAGACGAATCCACTCCGCCACTCATAGCAACAGCAATTAATTCGTTATGCATAGGAAGGAGACAGCCTCCTTAGCTGCGCACAGGAAGCCCCAACGGCTTCCACTAATAAATCCACTTGCTTCAAATCATTCCCCGGACCCAAGGAAAATCGGATACAGGATTTAGCCTGCTCACGCGTAAGCCCGATGGCCAGCAAAACGTGAGACGGTTCCACCGCACCAGAGGAACAAGCAGCACCGCTGGAAACCGAAAATCCTTTCAAGTCCAGCGAAATTACCATAGCCTCACCCTCAATTCCGTTGAAGCAGATATTCGATGTGTTGGGCAACCTGGATGCCAGGAGGGCGTTCAGGCGAACATCCGGCAAACGTGAAATTTCTCGTTCCAAATGGTCCCGCAATTCCGCAATACCCGAACCACTTGCAATTTCCGCAGCATGCCCCATTGCCGCAAGCGCAGGAACATTTTCAGTGCCCGCACGGCGTCCCTGTTCATGTCGCCCGCCGAACTGCTGCGGAGCTAACACCACACCCTTGCGAACATAAAGAGCGCCAACCCCTTTCGGAGCATGAAACTTATGACCACTAATTGCATAAAGGTCGACGCCGGTAGCACCTACATCAATCGGCAATTTACCGGCCATCTGAACGCCATCGGAATGGAACAGCGCACCCGCCTCATGAGCAATTTCCGCCATCGAACCAATGTCCTGAATCGTGCCCAATTCATTGTTGGCATGCATCACACTCACCAGCGCAGTATACGGACCCACGGCTTGCCGAATCGCCTCCGGCTCCACAACTCCCTCAGCATTACAACCCACGTAGGTTACTTCAAAACCTTCGCGCTCCAACTGCGCAAAGCAGTTCAATACCGCCGGATGATCAATCGTAGTAGTAACCGCATGCCGCCGCCGATTGCCACGCATCACACCAAAAATCGCCAGATTATCAGCCTCTGTCCCACCGCTTGTGAACACCACATCTTTAGCACTGGCCCCAAGAAATGCACCAACTTGCCTTCTAGCTTTTTCCAGCACCATCTTGGCTTGCTGTCCGTGATAATGGATACTAGAGGCGTTGCCGTGGCAATCCTTCAACGACTTCGAATACACTTCCAGCACACTATCCGCAATTGGAGTCGTCGCGTTGTGATCGAAGTAGTAGCGTTGCACTGTTTAGCCTAAACTTAATTCTATCAACCTATGCCAAGATCTCTCATTACTTTAACCACAGACTTCGGCTTAACCGACCATTTCGTGGGTGCCATGAAAGGCGTCATTGCCTCCATTGCCCCCATGGCCCAAACCGTCGATGTCAGCCATGGACTTCAGAAGTTCGACATTCTCGAGGCCGCATTTTTCATCGGTGAGTTCTGGAAGTGCTGGCCCAGGAAGACAATTCATGTTGTAGTGGTTGACCCCGGAGTTGGCAGTTCCCGCCGTCCCATTCTGGTTGAGGCCGATGGGCAATTTTTCCTTGGACCCGACAACGGCATCTTCACTTTCGTTTTCAAAGACGCCACAAAAGTTTCAGCCCGCCAATTGACTAACGAAAAATACTTTCGAAAGCCTCTGAGCCGGACCTTTCATGGCCGTGATATTTTTGCCCCAGTCGCTGCACACCTCGGCAATGGAATCAAACCCGCAATGCTTGGCCCAAAAGTAGCCGACGCCCTGCGCCTGGCCGTTCCTTCTCCAGAACGCACCTCCCGGCGCACCTTCACCGGTACCATTCTCAAAGTCGATCACTTCGGTAACATGATCACCAATTTCAAAGCCCCCGATTTTGCAGCCATTCAAACATCCCCATTTGAAATGTCCATTGGTCTGCGAACCGTCAGGCACTTGGCTTTGCACTATTCCGAATGCGATCCAGGCGAGTTGTTTGTCATCGAAGGCAGTTCCGGTTACTTGGAAGTCTGCCTGAATCAGGATTCCGCCGCACGCACTCTTGGCTGCTCCAGTGGCGCTCCCGTGGAACTCACGCTATTCTAAACATCACAAATGTATCGGGGAAGATTCGCGCCATCGCCCACAGGGCCTTTGCATTTCGGATCGCTGGTGGCCGCCACCGGCAGCTATCTCCAGGCGCACAAAAATGCCGGCGAATGGATCGTGCGCATTGAGGATGTGGATACACCCCGCAATATACCTGGTGCTGCTGACGACATTCTTCACACTCTGGATCAATATGGTTTTCAATGGGACGGTCCAGTTCTCTACCAACACACGCGGTTTTCCGCTTACGAACAGGCACTGGAAACCCTGCGTACCCAAGGGTTGCTCTTTCCTTGCTGCTGTTCCCGGAAGGAATTTGGCGAAATTTACCCCGGCACTTGCCGTCATGGCTTGGCCTCGGACCGCCAAGCACGCTCTTGGAGACTACTCGTGGACAACCAGCCGATAGAATTCACCGATCAAAGAACTGGAGCATATAGTGAAGTGCTCACCAGCACTGTTGGCGATTTCGTGCTGAAGCGTGCCGATGGTTTGTTCACATATCAATTAGCAGTTGTAGTGGACGATGCGTTTCAAGGAATCACCGATGTTGTTCGTGGAGCAGACTTGTTAACCTCAACTTGCCGGCAAATTTATTTGCAAAAGGCCTTGCACCTTTCAACTCCCAGGTACCTCCACTTACCTCTAGTCGTGGATCCTCACGGAGACAAGCTCAGCAAGCAGACCAAGGCGTTACCCATACCTACGGGCAAGCAGGAAGCAACAGAAACTCTCCGAAAAGCTTTTGAATTTCTAGGGCACATTCCAAATCGCACTTTTGCAAATGTCAGCGAAGCCTGGGCGTGGATTCTGAATGCCTGAAATGCCCGAAGTAGATGCCGTTGCCCGCCGATTGCGCGAAAGTGTCTCCGGCTCGCTCGTAAAAACCCTACGAATCCTACGGCCATCCCTGTGCCGCCCACAACGTCCGGAAGACTTGGAAGATGCCGTCAAAGGTCGAGTTCTTAAAACCGTAGAGCGCCGCGGCAAACACCTGTTCTTTCATTTCTCCGGCGTAGTCTATTTTCACGCCCACCTGCGGATGACTGGCAACATTTTCACCATTCCCGATGCCCGATTTCATTCCATTTCAGCTCGCGCAGTGTTTACACTCAAAGACGGCCGCGGCATCGTGTTTGAAGATTCGCGCGCACTAGGCCGCATGCAGTTAACCACCAAAGAGGAAATCGCCGCCCTTGAAAAGGAACTCGGCTGGGAGCCTCTCGATCCTAAATTCACTCAAGAACAGTTCCTTGAACTGGCCCGCCGGTCCGCCAAACCATCCAAGATATTCCTAATGGACCAACAGTATGTTGCCGGTTTAGGGAACATCTATGTGGCGGAGTCCCTGTTTCGCGCTGGAATCGATCCCCGTAAGTCGCTGAAGAATCTCAAGGCTACACGTTTGCATCAATTGCTTACCGCCATTCGCGAAGTGATGAAGGAAGCGGTAGAATCGGTATATAGTGCTTACGAGCAGCCTGGAACCTTCGCTGAGGGAGAAATTTTTCCCGTCAAGGTTTACGGTCGCGAAGGAGAGGAATGTTTTGTCTGTGCCCGTCCCATCAGGCGGATTCCACAGGGTGGACGTTCCACGTATTTTTGTCCTGGCTGCCAACGATAATTCATGACTACAACCAAAATTTCCCGAGCAGTTGAATTTCGCAAAGCCCTCGAATCAGGGGCTCTAGTGGCCGATGGTGCCATGGGAACCATGCTCTACGACAAGGGGGTATTCATCAACCGCTGCTTTGATGAATTGAATCTTTCCCAGCCAAGTACAGTCAAAGAAATTCACGAAGCCTACATCAAAGCCGGCGCGCAAATTCTTGAAACCAACACTTTCGGTGGAAACCGCGTTCGCTTGGCCGCATTTGGTATGGCCGAAAAGTTGGTGGAAATCAATCAGGCCGGAGTTCGTATTGCACGCGAAGCAGCCAAGGACAATGGATTTGTGGCAGGTGCCGTGGGTCCGTTGGGCGTCAGGATTGAACCTCTGGGTCCAATCACCTTCTCCGAAGCGCGTGACATTTTCCGCCAACAAATTCAAGTTTTGATCGATGAAGGCGTAGACCTGTTAGTCATGGAAACTTTCGGTCGCCTTGAGGAATTGCGCGAAGCCATATTCGCAGCTCGCGAAGTCGCCGGTCCGGAAATCGTCATCGTCGCACAAGTCACCATTGACGATCATGGCCACCTTTTAGACGGCACTGATACCGAAACATTCACCCGCCAGTTGGACGAATGGCCTGCTGACGTCCTTGGCTTGAACTGTTCCGTCGGCCCCAAAGTCGCCCTGGAAACAATTGAGAAGATGATGAGCTTCTCCCACAAGCCTTTCAGCGCCATGCCCAACGCCGGCTACCCCGTAACCGTGGAAGGTCGGCAAATGTATTTATGTTCGCCGGAATACATGTCGCAATACGCTCGCCGATTCTTGTGGGCTGGTGTCAAAATCATCGGCGGCTGCTGCGGAACAACTCCAGAACATATCAAGCTGCTTACCAGCGAAGTCCGAAGCCTGCACCCCATGCAGCGCGATTTAAGCATCACAGTTGAACAACCCGCCGCCAAGCAGAAAGCTATGCCCAAAGTGGCCATGGAAGAAAAATCGTCGTTGGGTGCAAAACTGGCTGCCAAAAAGTTCGTCACCTTCGTGGAAATTCTTCCGCCACGCGGCGTTGACCCCACTAAAGAAATTGCCGGTGCAAAGTTGTGCAAAGCGCACGGTATCGATGCCATCAACGTGCCCGATGGTCCCCGCGCCAGCGCTCGCCTCAGCGCTCAAGTCACTTGCAGTATTTTCCAGCAGGAAGCTGGAATTGAGGCCGTTCTACACTTCTGTTGCCGCGACCGTAATATTCTCGGCATTCAATCCGAACTTCTTGGTGCCCATTTCACAGGTGTCAGGAATCTGATCTGCATCACCGGCGACCCGCCACGCATGGGAACTTATCCCGACGCAACCGCCGTATTCGACGTCGACGCCATTGGGCTTTGCAACATCGTTAACAACCTCAACCACGGCCTGGATATTGGCGGCAATCCCATGGGTTCCCAGACTTCTTTGGTTTTAGGCGTTGGAGCAAATCCCGGAGCAGTCAACATGGACGAAGAAATTCACCGCTTCGAACGAAAGATAGCCGGCGGAGCTGAATATGTGGTGACCCAACCTGTGTTCGATCTAAAGCTATTGGAAGTCTTCCTAAAGCGTATTGAACACGTCCGCATCCCCGTTATTTGCGGTATTTGGCCACTCACCAGCTACCGCAATGCCGAGTTCATGGTGAACGAACTTCGTGTTCCAGTACCCGACCATTACATGCAGCGGATGCTTAAGGCCGACGATGCTGAAAAGGCCCGCGCGGAAGGTGTGGAAATCGCTCGTGACATGGTTCGTCAAGTCCGGCCCATGGTGGATGGAGTTCAGCTAAGCGCACCCTTCGGAAGGTATCAGATGGCAATTGATGTAGCCGAAGCAATCGGCGACCGGTAAAAACATTTGGCAACGGATCTAATTGAAATCGACGCCGACGCACCGGATTCTGGTGCGCTCGACAAAGCCGCAGCCGCAGTGCTGCGCGGAAAAATCGTGGCTGTTCCTACCGAAGGTTTGTACACTTTGGTTGCCGATCCATTCAACCTGCAAACCGTAGTCCGCGTGTTTCAAGCCAAAGGCCGGGAATCCGTCAGGTCACTGCCCTTGTTAGTAGATGGTGTGATTATGGCCGAAGAATATGCCAAGGAATCCACGGCTCGCTTTGCCGTTCTTGCTAGAAAATTCTGGCCCGGCCCCCTCACCATCATCGTTCCGGCCTCAGAAAAAGTTCCACTCAAAGTCACCGGCAATACTGGCCGATTAGCCTTACGACAATCCCGCTCAGCATCAGTAGCCGGATTACTGCAACGCATTGGACGACCGCTCATTGGCACCAGCGCCAACATCAGCGGCTCCCCAACATGCCGCAGCGGCATCGATGTTTTTGGCACTATGGATGGCCGCCTCGATCTGGTTCTCGATGGCGGATCCGTTTCCGGAACCGGCTCCACCACTATCGACATCACCGAACCCTACTGGCGCGTAATCCGCGAAGGCGCAATCCCCGAACGCGACCTCGCCGATTTGTTAAAGGACAGCTGATTCCAGGCACGCCTCGATAATCTGTCTGTTTTTACCTGGCCAAAGTGCCCATTTGAGGGACAAATTGTCCGCCATTTGCTCGTCCTAAATTCCTCTAAAGCTATATTTATGCAAGGCTTGTGAGTTCTGCGCCGTTTGGCAAGCGCCGTGCCATAGAAAGCGTCATGCACCGTAATCTCTTCTTCGCACTGGTCGTGGCCAGCCTGGCAACTGTATCTGTTTGGGGAAGAAGTCCCCATAGGCTGTCCAAGGATCTTGCTAATGCTGAACCAGGGTCAGTGAGCGATGTCATTGTGCAATTTCGCGAGAGTGTAACCCAACGTCATCTGGATCGCGTGCGTAAGCGCGGTGCATCTTTGAAGACTAAACTGGATCACATCAACGGGGCAGTTTTCCGCATTTCTGCATCCGCGATAGACGAGTTGTCTGACGATCCAGACGTACTCTACATTTCGCCTGACCGTACAGTTACTGGGGCAACAAATATTGAAAGGCAATCAGTTGGCGCCTCCTTTGCCGAATTGAATGGCTGGACAGGAGCTGGGATCGGGGTGGCCGTGATTGATAGCGGTGTGGATGGAAGGGATGGTATGGAGCTGGGCAAATCAGTTGTGTACTCACAAAGCTTTGTTGCAGGCACCTCAGATCCCAGGGATTACTACGGACATGGCACGCATGTGGCCGGGATCATTGCCGGCAACGGGGAGACATCCAATGGGTATTACAAAGGTTTCGCCACTCGCGTGAAAATCATCAACCTTCGAGTACTTGACTCCAATGCGAAAGGAACGGACAGTCAAGTGATTGCAGCGATTCAGCGCGCAGTTGCCCTCAAGAGCACCTATAACATCCGAGTCATCAATCTCTCGTTGGGCCGCCCGGTTTTCGAATCCTACAAGCTGGATCCACTGTGTAAGGCCGTAGAACAGGCCTGGATGGCGGGAATCGTGGTGGTTACCGCAGCTGGGAATGAAGGAAGAAATAACACATTCGGAAACAACGGCTACGGAACGATTGGTTCTCCGGGAAATGATCCTTATGTAATCACGGTTGGTGCGGTAAAAAGCGTGGGGACTGTATCCCGCACTGACGACCGGTTGGCAAGCTACAGTTCAAAAGGACCGACTCTTTTTGACCACGTTGTGAAGCCCGATCTTGTAGCTCCAGGAAACAGAGTGATCTCCGTAAAATTGAACAGCAACAGTTTGATGGAATCCCAATACCCCTCTAATGAGGTCAACAATGATTATTTCATCCTCAGCGGTACAAGTATGGCTACGCCGATGGTCAGTGCCGCTGCGGCTATTTTGCTGCAAAAGCAACCGGGATTGAAGCCAGACCAAGTCAAGGCGCGGTTGATGAAAACCGCCGGCAAGAGTTTTCCGGGCTCCAGTGTCGCGGTTGACCCGGTAACAGGAAAGAGTTTCAACTCCTACTACGACATTTTCAGTATCGGTGCCGGTTACGTTGACATTCAGGCAGCGTTAGCGAACATCGACTCGCTTGCAGGAAACGCGTTGTCTCCAGTTGCGGTCTACGATGCTGTTGCAGACCGGGGCCGCCTGGCATTCGCCTTGGGTAGCGGCATTGGTGGATCAAACGTAGTTTGGGGTACTAACGTTGTATGGGGTCAGAACGTGGTTTGGGGCGATAATGTCGTCTGGGGAGACAACGTCGTCTGGGGCGATAGCGTCGTTTGGGGCGCATCCGTTCAAACTGGTAACAACACCGGAAACAATTCCGCAAGTGGGTTTAATGTGGTTTGGGGAGACAAGGCCGTGTGGGGCACCACCACTCAAACTGAGGCGGAGGCTGCAGGATTGGCCATCAACGGTGAAAACTGAGCCTTTGCCGGTTGAATTCCTATCCGATTGACAAAACATTCACGCTTGCCTAAATAATGGGGCAATCAGATTCTCCCGCCTCTCAACAGTGAATGGTAGACTTGAAGTTTAACTCACCAAAATCCAATAGAAAGGCAACCCCAAGACTGAATGTTTTCTGGTCTCTTCGGCTCAAGCGAAGGCGGTAGTCTCCTCGACCGTCTTAAACAGGGCATTGAAAAAACTCGCACCGGCCTCAAAGAGAAGCTCGACGACGTTATTCAAGGCAAGAAGGAAATCGACGCGGATGTCCTCGATGAGTTGGAGTATGCCCTCATCACCGCTGATATCGGCGTCCGTACCACCACAGAAATTCTCGAAACCATCCGCCAACGTGTCGACCGCAAAATGGTCGGAGATTCCAGTGAACTAAAAGGCTTAATTCGCGACCATCTCAACGAAGTGATGGCCTCAACCGATAAGCCCTGGCGTCGCCCAACCGAAGGCCCGGAAGTTATCTTCGTCGTTGGCGTCAATGGCGCCGGCAAAACCACAACCATTGGAAAACTCGCCACCCGATGGAAGCAGGAAGGACAGAACGTAATGTTGTGCGCTGCCGATACTTTCCGCGCTGCCGCCGTAGAACAATTGGACGTTTGGGCTGAACGTAGCGGCGTCCCCATCATCAAGCAAAAAACCGGTGCCGACCCCAGCGCAGTTGTTTTCGATGCCATGCAGGCCGCCAAAGCCCGCAACGTGGATCGCCTGATTGTCGACACCGCCGGACGCCTTCACACCAAAGATAATCTAATGGCCGAACTGGAAAAAATGCGCCGCACCGCCAGTCGCGTAATCGATGATTCCCCTCACCAAGTGCTGCTTGTCCTGGACGCAACCACTGGCCAAAACGGTTTGGAACAAGCTCGCAAATTCACCGAAGCAGCCGGAATCACGGGAATTGTTTTAACAAAATTGGACGGCACTGCCAAAGGTGGAATCGCCATCGCAATTTCCCGTGAATTGAACGTGCCCATTCGTTATATTGGTGTGGGTGAACAAGCGGCGGATTTGCTTCCCTTCGATGCCCAGCAGTTCATTGCTTCATTGTTTGAATAGGAAATCAACGTGGAAAGCATGCACGATCATTACATGCAGGAAGCCCTCACATTAGCCAGGCAAGGGCTTGGGCGCACCAGCCCCAACCCCGCAGTGGGAGCCGTTCTTGTAAATGGCGAACAGGTAGTGGGCCGCGGATTTCACGTTTGGTCGCAAAAAGACCATGCCGAAATCGTCGCCCTCCAGCAAGCAGGAACCCGCTCTCGCGGAGCCACACTTTACGTTACTCTCGAACCTTGTTGCCATACCGGGCGCACCGCGCCCTGTGTTGAAGCAATCATTGCCGCTGGCGTAAGTCGCGTTGTGGCAGCCATGAAGGACCCCAATCCGTTGGTAGCTGGCACTGGCCTGGCAAGGCTTAAAGAAGCGGGCATTGAAACGCTGATCGACCAGCACCATACTCCAGAAGCTGAACAGATCAACGAGCCCTTTCTCCACAGTATGCGCACAGGCAAGCCTCTTGTCACGTTAAAAAGTGCACTAACGCTCGACGGAAAAATCGCCGCTCCAGAAGATAATTCTGGCTGGATCACATCCGCCAAGGCCCGCGAACACGTCCAACAGCTTCGCCATTTGACAGATTGCATTGTCACAGGTATCGGCACCGTGCTGTCTGATGATTGTCTGCTAACAGATCGTTCCGGTGGGGAGCGAAGTCGTCCCCTGCTTCGCATCGTTGTCGATTCCCAACTCCGAATTCCCCTTGACTCAAAAATGGTGCTTTCTGCAACCAACGATTTAATCGTCGCCTGCACTTCAGCCGCAAGCCCGGAACGCCGCAAAGCTTTGGAAAAAGCCGGCGCGGAAGTAGTGGCGCTCGATGGCGGAGATGGCCGTACCAACCTTCAGGAATTAGTCACGCTTTTGGCCTCGCGCAACTACCGTTCGCTGATGGTCGAAGCTGGCAGTAAAGTGAATTGGGCATTCCTCGAACAAAACATTGCCGACAAAATCTTCTTCTACTACGCGCCTAAAATTCTTGGCGGCACTCAATCCCTCCCCGTCGCCGGAGGAGTGGGCCGTCGCCGCAGAGCCGATGCAATCCGCATGGAACGCCTGCAATTGCACGCCATTACTTCGCAGGAATTTGCCGTCGAAGCGTGGGTGCTCAAATAAATGTTTACCGGAATCATTGAAGAACTTGGCGAAATTCGCGCCGTCGAATCCCAGCAAGCCGGTGCTCGATTGCGCGTCCGGGCCCATTCCGTCCTCACAGACATCAAACTTGGCGATAGCATTGCCGTAAATGGCTGCTGTCTCACCGCCATTGAATTCGGGCACGGGGAATTTGCGGCTGATTTGGCACCAGAGACGCTGAAGCGCACCAACTTGGGAGATCTACAGACAGGCTCCAAGGTGAACCTGGAAAGGCCTCTTCGGGCCAGTGGACGCTTGGATGGCCACATCGTCCAAGGTCACGTGGATGGCACCGGAGAATTATCCGGTCTGGCCGCCTTAGGCAACGGCAACTGGTGGCTGGAAGTCCGCGTTCCCCAGGAATTGTGCCACTATCTGGTTTATAAGGGCTCAGTGGCAATCGATGGTATCAGCCTTACCATTGCCTCCATCGAAGGAGAGAAATTAGCGGTGACCATCATCCCACACACCTACATAGCTACAAACCTGGCCCAAAAGCACATCGGCGATCGCCTGAATCTGGAGTGCGACATACTCGCCAAATATGTGGAAAAAATGTTGGGACGCATGGATACCCCCAGCACCCTAACTACTCAAAAACTCAGAGACCTAGGTTATTGAACTTCAAGTTCAACAAGAATTCTAGGTGACCGCGATGCACCCCAGGCAGTAACTATCAAAGTAGCCGAATATTTTCCTGGAACGAGTCCCGTTGGATAAGGTGCCAAGGTCACCAGGTCCGCTTCAAACGGAGAATTCTTCGGTGGTATAGTACCAAGTCGTAAGGCCATTTCCAGCCATGCCGGTAACCCTTCAATTCGATAAGGCAAACCCGGCCACCCCCCTGCCACCAGGAATTCTCTAGGTGCAGGCATTGCAGAACCGGTTTTCCAAACCCAGGAAATATTCCGCTCACTGGCATCGAAAATTGGCGCACCATTGATTTCCAACTTCAGTTGAGCCTGAATGGAGGCGCAACCATTTCCCGCTTCCAGCACAATTGGAAATACTCCCTCTTCTTTTGGAACACCGGAAAGCATCCCCGCCCCCGAAAGTTGAAGCCCAACAGGAAGGCGTCCACCAATGATCCTTACGGAAGCCTCATTCCGGGCGCATTGAGCTCCCCCGGCAAGCTGAAATTGCGGCGAATCATATGGCTTGTTCACTATGCCCGGCGCCAATTCCAAGGGCGTCAGAGAGAGTTGAAATGCGAGAAGTAGTAGCACTAAAATCCTTTCTATCTATGACTTCTTTTCACCTCTTATCGTCCTTTTCACTTCCGATATGAGTTTCATGCGAACAATCATTCTTGGCACCATTCTTGGTGCGTCTCTAAGTGCGCCTCTTTGCTTGGCTCAACACAGTGCGTTGGAACGGCAGATGTTAACCAATGAAGGTGTTGTCGATTTAGCGAAGTCAGGATTTAGTGAAGCCTTCATCCTCGATTTGGTGCAGTTCAAGCGAACTCGTTTTGACACCAGTGTGGATGGCCTTACCTTTTTGGCGAAGAAGGGTCTAAGTGAGCGCGTGATCCGTGCAATTGTGGCTAATTCCGATAAACCGGAAGCCGGCGGTACCATGCCGCCAAACATGCCCACTGGCATGCAAATCATGCCCTACTACGCCTACAATTCCGGTTATCTGCCAACTCCAGCCGTCCCGCAACCGGAACGCTGGTACGCAACCACCGGCCAGCTCAGTGCCGCAAAGCCTGCTGAACCAGTAAGAAAGAAAAAGTAGCCTTAGCCTTGTAGCTCTTCCACAATCTCTGCCGCTGCCTTACGAGCTTGCTCCACTGCCCCAATCGGGAAGCTGATCGCCCCAACCTTGGCATGACCTCCGCCACCATAGCGTTCACAAATGGTGGCTAGGTTGTGCAAAACCGGCTTCGGTGCCCACGGGCTCGATCCTACAGAAACCTTCGTCCGAAACGTGCTTGCGCTTACTGAAACGGTGTAGGTCCCCTCTGGGAATAGGTGATAAGGAATGAATTTGTTATATCCTTCCAATCCCTCTTCAACCAAATCGAAATAGATCACCCCATCGCGGGTAACCGCCTTGCGTTTGATCAATTCCAACGATCGTAGGTGCCTCTCATAAAGCGGACGGAAAACTACCTCAATCTCAGGATCAGCAATAATCTGCTCCAGACTGCGGGTTCGCATCATTCCAATAATCTTCTGGACTGTCCCGGAACCCTTAGACCCCTCTATCACCAGCGTCAGCTTCATCGCCGCCGCTCCCAACTCCACAGCTTCCCTTGCGCTCGAATATTGAGCCCCATCAATGATGTCAGCCCAATGAATCAGGTCCGCCATTGAGTCGTTCCAATACCCAAATTTCTCTCGCACTGTATCGGCAATAAACAACGTGCAGGACCGGTACGTCGGATCAAAGAAAAATTGCTTGTTCGCCGTCGCTTTATAATGTTCCGCATCTGCGGAGCTCAAAAAAGCGCTTTGATGATGATCAAACCACCACGTCAACTTCGGATGTGGCGAGTATTTGAAATCAACAATCGCATTTTCATCCCCGTCAAAAAGACTGTCCTGAAACAACTGGTCCGCAGTGTGGGCCATGCCCGTGTAGGCAAACTCAGCACCGGGTGCGATTTTGTCTTCGTAAAACTGCGTAAATAACGCCGCTGAAGCCGCGCCGTCAAAACAATGATCGTGATAAAGAACCCGAACTTTCATGAGCAAGTGAATATGGACTGGAAAACCTTATAGCATCCTATACTTTGCAACCACTTTGCAAGCGGCACACATTATCTAAATTACCTACAATCGAATACCCAGCAACTTATAGAGAATGAAAATACCAGCAAGCATCAGAAGTGCCAACCCTCTTGGTGACATTTCCTGGCTGTGTGACCCGAAGCTTTGCGCGAAAACCGTTACCGATGAAGATAAGGTAATCACTACGGCGGTCAACAGCTTTCGCCGGCTCATGATTTTTGGTTCCTCTTCTTATTAGAACGGCTGAACCAGGACCAAAGTTTAGCCGAAGGAAGGTAGTAGGTTACTTTCTTAAGGAATTATAACGATGCAGAATTTTCTCTACATACATCTGCGTTTCCAGATAAGGCGGAACCCCTTTGTACTTCTCAACCGCGCCTAATCCCGCATTGTAGGCAGCCAGTGTTTTTCGCAATTGTTCCGGGTCATTCTTGAAATACACCAGCAAATCGGTCAGGTGCCGAACACCCGCTTCCACGTTCTGCTCCGGATCCATCGGGTCCGCCCCCAAAGCCTTCGCCGTGGCAGGCATCAATTGCATCAACCCAATCGCACCCTTCGGCGAAAGCGCATTCACGTTATATCCCGATTCCGCTTGAACCACACTATGAATGAATGACGCCGGAATGCCGAACGTAAGCGCAGCATTTTCAATCATTTGCTTAGCACTCAGCACCGGCTTAGGTTTCGGTGCTTCAACCGCAACAATGGGAACTTGTGCAACCGCCTTTGCAAACGTCATCTCCGGCTCAAACCCAGCAATTTCAGATGCTTTCATGGAAAGTACCCCACTGCTGGTTTCCAGCAATACAATATCGCCCTCAGTCGTATGACTAAGGCAGCGTATCGTAAAACCAGTATGCAAAACCGCTTGTTCTGCCGCCCATCCGTGCACTCCTACGGCCAGACAAATTAGAAAGAGCCTCACAGTATCTATTGACGCACAAATCTCCCCAATCGTTGGGGCACACTTTCGCTATCATGGGAAATTCCTTTCATGACAACCATCACACACCTCGAATGCAGCGTTACTGGCGAACACTATGAAGCCGGCAAGCTGCACAATTTATCATCCGGCGGCTGGCCCTTGCTGGCCCGCTACGACCTCAAAAAGGTGCGTGAAAATTGGAATCGCGATTGGCTCGCCAATGGCCCCAGAAGCATGTGGCGCTACGCTCCAGTCCTGCCTGCCCAAAAACCCGGTTCCATCGTCAGCTTGGGCGAAGGTTGGTCTCCCCTGCTGCACTTAAACCGCTTCGGACAAGACTTAGGCATGAAAGAACTATGGCTTAAGGACGAAGGCATCAACCCAACAGGTTCCTTCAAAGCACGCGGACTTTCCTGCTGCATCACCATGTGCTTGGAACTCGGCGTGAAGAAGGTAGCCATCCCATCTGCCGGAAATGCCGCCAGCGCCATGGCCGCCTACGCCGCAGCCGCCGGCATGGAAGCCCATATCTTCATGCCCCTCGATGTTCCCCAAGCCAACTTCATCGAATGCAAAGCATTCGGCGCACACGTCACTCTAGTCGACGGCCTAATCAGCGATTGCGCCAAAATTGTCGCCAGCCGAAAAGATGCCGAAGGTTGGTTCGACGTCTCAACCCTCAAAGAGCCCTACCGTATCGAAGGCAAGAAAACCATGGGTTACGAACTTGCCGAACAAATGCGCTGGGTCCTCCCGGATGTCATCTTCTACCCCACCGGCGGTGGCGTCGGCATCATCGGTATGTGGAAAGCGTTTGACGAAATGGAGCAGTTAGGATGGATCGGCTCCAAACGCCCCAAGATGATCGCCGTGCAGGTCGCCGGATGTCAGCCCGTAGTCAGGGCTTTTGAACAGGGCGCCGAACGCAGCGAATTCTGGGAAAACGCCACCACCTGCGCCAGCGGCCTGCGTGTTCCCAAACCCTTAGGCGATTTCCTTATCCTCAAAGCCGTCCGCGATTCCGGTGGCACCGCCATTGCCGTAACAGACGAAGAACTTCTCGACGCCGGAGTTCGCCTGGCAACCAAGGAAGGCCAGTTCATTGCCCCCGAAGGCGCAGCCTGCATCGCCGCACTTGAAAAATTACTCGCCAACGGATTCCTGAAGCCAGACGAAAAAATGGTGATCTACAATACCGGAGCAGGCTTGAAATATCTGGAAGCATATTCCGAATTGTTCCCTCGATAAAATGGCTAATCTATGGAATCAGCCCTTACCATTCACCGGCTGCAGTTTGCGTTCACCATAACGTATCACTATATTTTTCCTCAGCTCACCATGGGGCTCGCTCTCCTCATCTTTTACTTCAAGTCCATCGCCTTTATCAGAAGCGATCAGCACTCAAACGAATGTGCCAGATTTTGGATACGAATCTTCGGCCTCAGCTTTGTTATGGGCGTGGTAACCGGAATTCCCATGGAATTTCAGTTCGGCACCAATTGGGCCCGTTTCTCCAAAGCCGCCGGCGGAGTAATCGGACAAACTTTGGCAATGGAAGGAATCTTCTCATTTTTTCTGGAATCTACATTTCTTGGCTTCCTCGTCTTTGGTGAAAAACGAGTATCCCCATTTCTCCACTGGCTCAGCGCAGCAGCAGTGTTCGCCGGATCTTGGCTCAGCGGCTTTTTCATCATTTGTACTGACGCCTGGATGCAACACCCTGTTGGTTACTCACTGGAACCCAGCGGCCAAATTGTCTTGTCCAGCTTGATGGCCCTAATCCTCAATCCCTGGGCTTTTTGGCAGTACCTCCACAACATGCTCGGCTCCGTGGTAACAGGTTCCATAACCATGGCGTCTCTCGGTGCCTTTTATCTGATTTCAGGCAAACATCAGAACCACGCAAAAACGTTTCTTCGCACCGGAATCTTCACTGCTTTCGTTGCCAGCGTCCTGCTACTTTTTCCAACCGGCGATCGCCAAGGCCAAATGGTAGCCAAACATCAACCCGTAACCCTCGCCGCTATGGAAGGCCTTTTCCAAACTGAATCTGGGGCAGGGATTGCCATAGTCGGCCAGCCGGATCCGGAAAAACTCCGCTTGGACAATCCCTTGGTTATCCCGCAGGCCTTAAGTTTGATCACCTACAGACGCTGGGGCGCTCAGGTTAAGGGGCTCAATTCGTTTCCCAAGGATCAGTGGCCCGATAACCTTGCCTTGCTCTTTTACAGCTTCCACATCATGGTAGGCTTGGGAACCATTTTCATTGCCATAAACGCATTCGGTTCATTCGCCCTGTGGCGCGGTTTCCTGTTTCACAACAAACCTCTGCTTTGGGTATTCATGTTGATGCTCCCCTTCCCTTTCATTGCCAACACCGCCGGCTGGATGGCCACCGAATTGGGGCGGCAGCCTTGGCTGATCTACGGTTTAATGAGAACAGCAGACGGCTATTCAAAAAATGTTTCCTACGGCAACACCATGTTCACAATGCTTGGATTCCTGGGCCTTTACGGCCTTCTCAGTATCCTCTACCTTTTTCTGATTCAAAAAGAAGTAGAACACGGCCCGGGGCAATAGCATGGAATATCTCTGGTACTTATTAACACTGCTGCTATTCACTGGTTATGTAGTTCTCGATGGCTTCGATCTGGGAGCCGGCTTAGTGCATCTGTTCGCTGCTCGAAATGAATCGGAAAGGAAGCAAGTGCTTGCCGCTATCGGCCCCTATTGGGATGGCAACGAAGTTTGGCTCATCGCTGCCGGTGGAACTCTATTCTTGGCTTTCCCCATCCTGTTCGCCGCCGCATTTAGTTCAATGTGCCCGGTCTAAACCCCCCGCCTTTCAGGCGGGTCGCTTCGAGCCACAGTGCTGCAAAATAGAGAGATGGATGAGTACCGAAGAA
>JAYTTF010000305.1:0-38575 GCA_043745195.1 Bryobacterales bacterium
TGCTGATTGCTTAGGGCAAGCAATCAGATGTAATATAAGAATCAGGGCAGGAGACCCGTCATGAAACTTATTCTCACTATTGCAGTTTCTGCATCATTCCTGATGGGTGCTGGTTTACCGGTTTCCCAAATTCGTGGCGCTTATGTTGAGGCACGCACCGCTGATGTATTCACCGGTCCTTGCTTTGCCAACTCCGAAGTTGGATTAGTTGGGGATCTTGCAGTGTTCGGCTGGAAAATTGAAAAGGGTAGTTACGAAGGCGTCAACCTGGAAGGGTTGGGAGTGGTTGCTGCCGTAAAAGCTTCCTCAACATTAGGTGATGTCCACCATACTTCTTATCCTGTGAAATCTGTTTTGATAGTGGATGAAAAGGCCAATGTGGAACAGCGCCAAGCTCTCCAAAATTTCGCCAAGCGAATGTCCAAGGATCTGTTGCATAACGTTGTTCGCGTTGAATTTGCACCCATAAGCCTTACTTTTGAAAATAACAATGTCCACACCTCAAAGGCTATTTTGAAGGCAGGTAAGTTTGCCGCCATCGAGACTCGGCCTATCATTGATGGTGATCATCTTTGCTCCAACGAACTGGTCTGGTACCAGCCATTGACTGACGTTGAGCACGCCATGCCGGCCTATGCATTGGCTCACACCTTCAAGGGCGATGCATTAGGAACCACATGGTCCAGCCCGGAAAAACGCAGCGCTTTTGTTGGCACTTTTCAGTACAACGACTAATTTCCCGCAACCGCAGCACGACGGCCCGCCCATCTTATATAGGATCGGCGGGCTGCTTCTTTTTAAACGCAAAGGCACCAACCTTGTGGACTGTTCCTTGCTTCTTGCTCTCCAAGCCAAGGGGAGAGATGTGCCAATTCCAATGCTCTGCCCAATCGAGCGAATAACTTGTTAGCAGGGCGGGGTTGCCTACCAGGTTCACTCCATAGAGTGCGCTAATATACTCGGCATTGGCTATAAGATCGGCGTAGTGGCCGTATTCAAGATCTGTGATGATCAGAATGTTCTTTGCGCAACTTGAAGCAAGCATCGCCAAATGCTGCTCCACCAGCCACTTTGCTTTTGGGGCGAAGGCAGCTAGCCACTGCTGCTCCCGCCTGGCTACAAAATCATGACCAAATTTTGAGTTCAGTATTTCCTCAAGAATATCCTGCCAAACCACGGGAATTTGACTCAGCAGGTTTAAGGAGATCACACCATCAGCCTTTGCTGGGAAATAGCAATCTGCCAGGCAGGGAAGCGATTCAATTGCGTCAAGAAATTTCTCCCAGCTTCCCGTGACCCGTTCCATGTTTAGAGTCCATGTCTTTTGAACACCGCTGACGTCCGCCAAATCCCAACGCACCGGAACTTGAAGATTTCTCCAGGTGGTCACTGAAATTGGATCAGCATCAATAAGCCACAGAGTCTGAAAAGACTTCCCAAGCGCATCAATGTCAACATCCATTAACCGGCCTGCACCCAGGATGGCTACTTCACGGCCAGTGGTGGCCAATGCCCAGCGTTGTTGGGCCTGCTTTGAGCGTTGAAGATGAGGGTCCCAATAGGCGGCCATCTTCTTAGCCCGGCGCTCAATGCCGCGGCCCATGTGAAGGAAATGCCGGTTCATTCTGTTTGGAGTGCGGAACAGGGCGAACAGATAGCGCAGCGTCACATCTTAATCTTACTTGGGCAAATTGATTAGAATGCAAAGATGCCCCCAAAAACCATCGTCGCTGGCGTAATGCTCATCTTCGGACTTGGAAGTGCCTTAGCGCAGCCCCAGACTTACGTCGTCAAAGTGAATCCAGATGGAAGCTTTGCTCCACAGGTTGTCTATATCAAGAGTGGCGACACCGTTCGTTGGGAACAACTCAGCCGAACAGATTCGATCATTGCATCGAACGGCGGTTCGTATCCAGCCATTTGCACCAACCGGAAAGCATATTCTGCCTCCGATCCTAACGATCCCACAGGCCCATTGCCATTTGCCGCATCAGGTATATTTACGCTGAGTCCACTTGGTGCCGGTCTTGTTGAGGCAACGGGTACCTGTCCCGGTGGCGGCCGGGGTATTTTGCAGGGTGATAACGGGAAGGTACTTTGCCTTGGTGGGCAATATGAGGCCTCCATGGATTCCACTTGGTCAAGCGATCAAGCAACGGGAGTGTTTCTGCGCCTCTTGTGGAAGGATGTAAATCCGCAACCTGGAATATTCGATTTTACTGTTCTGCAGCGCGAAATGGATCAGGCAGTCAGGAATGGGAAAGTATATAGCTTGGGGATCAAAGCGGGTGACGATGGCACTCCGGATTGGATCTTCAGTACCAATGCCAACGGAACTCCAAGAGCGAATGGCGGAGGTGGAGTGCCCAGGCTTTCCCTGCAGGATCCCGGCGACGGTGCGGTTTCAAGTTGTGGTCCGAAAATGGATATGGGGAATCCGACAAGGGCCACTTACCGTCAGCTTTACTCCAACCTGCTTACCGAGGTTGCGAAGTTTATCAAGAGCCGGGCTGATTGGTACCGGGCCCTGACTTACATAAAAATATCGGGAGCGAATCTGATATCCCACGAGAACCGGTTGCCTGCTACCTGCGAAGCGGCTGGCGCAAATCAGTGCGTCTGCAATCCAGCAGTCTTCTCCGCAGATGGATATCGCCCTTCCGGTTTATATGCCTTCTACGACGAGCAAGAGCAATTGATGAAAAGCCTTTTTCCCGGCAAAGCAATGAGCTATGCGCTAATCCAGGCCGGATTCCCAAGAGTGAGCGAAACCGGAGGCTACCTGACAATAGACGGCACTTCGTCCGATCGATCAGTGCTGCCCGATGGTGTGGAACAGACGCAGACCATTTTGGATAGAGGTCAGCTAACGCATGGGATCAATTTCGTGGTCCAACACAACGGCATTGGCCCGAAGCCTGCGACCACTTGCAATTTCGATGGTGTCCATCCAAAACCTGACAGGATACTAACTGCCTATTGGGACGTTGGCAGCGGTTGCCCTAATCGCTGGGCCGTGAAAGAGGGTGCGCAAGGACAGATCACTGGCTTTCAAACAAACAATAGAGGTGGTGGAGTGAATACTCCGGCTGACGTTCATTCTTCGTTGCAGAACGCCTGGGACAATTCCGATGCCGTGTTTTTCGAGATTTATGAGGACGTCTTTTGGGAGGCTGCCAATAAAAACCGAGGCATCCTAACCAGTGCCGGTAAAACGATAGGCAACTGGGCAGACGATTTTCATCGAAGACGAAATGATCCAATTTTTCCTAACTTCATCGCTGCGAAAAATCCATTTCCAACAACTTATAGCAAGACGTTTACTAAGCTGGCACAGGGGAGCGATCCACAGAATCTTTTCTACGTCCATGGCATGAAGTGCGGCTTAGGGAAGCAGGAGTGGGGGCAAATTGTGATTGACGCACAACCTCCATCAATTAAGGCAGGAGGGGTGATTAGCGCTGCGGCGTTTGGCGGATCCACATCCATCGCGCCTGGATCCTGGATAGAGATTTATGGATCGAACTTTGCTGGAATCACCAGATCCTGGGGTGGTGCTGATTTTAATGGATTGAATGCCCCAACTGTGTTGGATGGGACCACGGTGAAGATCGGTGGGCAATCCGCATTCGTCGATTTTATTAGCCCGGGCCAAGTGAACGTTCAGGTGCCATCGAACGTACCGTTGGGAAGTCAACCCATCACCATAACCAGCGTTGTTGGCACTAGTGCTCCCTTATCGGTTACCGTGAATTCTGTTCAACCTGGGCTATTGGCAACGCCGCTATTCAATATTGGTGGCAGACAATATGTTGTGGCTCTGTTCCCTGATGGAAATTACGTACTTCCTCCGGGATCGATTCCGGGAGTGCCATCCCGACGAGCCAAACCAGGGGAGACGATCACACTGTACGGAATCGGCTTTGGGCCGGTTACGCCAAATATTCCTGCTGGTCAAATTGTTCAGGCTGGGAATTCTTTGTCGTTGCCTTTTCAACTACAGATTGGACAAAGTCCAGCCACCACTCCTTATTTCGGACTCGCGCCAGGCGCAGTGGGTTTGTACCAGTTCAACGTCATTGTGCCGAACGTTGCGGCAAGTGATTCAGTTGCGCTGTCCTTCACCCTTGCCGGAACTAGCGGGAGTCAGGTACTCTTCATACCTGTTCAAAATTAATACCCTTGCTCCTCATTCTGGCCAATGTGAGGACTGCCATACCGAATGCACCCATCAAGATCGTCGAAGATTCAGGCACCGGTGCCGGCGCCCCAATCAAATCCTGCGCCGGTGTGCCGTTAGTTTGGCTGAAATTTTGATAAATGGAAACACCGGTAAGAACCGACTTCCCCTGACTAGCAGAAATATAAGCATTCGCCAAATCAATTTGAGTCTGCGTAACCCCGGTTATGCTGGTGGCGCTAATATTAATCAAACCGGCACCAGCCACCAACCCATCACCGCCATCATGTACTATGTCCCAAATCGCCAACTGAAAGGCAAGGCCTGTATCTTGGGAAACAACTGTGGAAAGCTGGTTTATGTACAACCATGCCACACGCTCTTCATGTCTGACGATTCGCGGAGCCAAAGGATTGGAATTGTAACTCGCATAACCAATATCCGTAAACAAATCCACACAGAACAAAGGATTCACATTAGTTCCATTGTAGTTTCCAAGGATTACTCCAGCAAATCCGCCCGATGTTACGCCGTTGTGAAAGTAAGAAATGTTTCCACCTCGCGCGGTGTCAACGCCGGTCAATGTAAATATACCCGCTGCTTGAGCGGTCAACGACAAAAATGCCAAACACAAAACTACACAGAAATGTTTCACATATTGATGGTGATCTATCGCTACTTCATTATGAATGGGACCACCGTTACAATTTTCCGCGGGTTCTACTTAGGCTATCGCTAGTTGTTCCTTACGAAGCCAACTAGAATCAAGAGATGTCATTTCGATTGGGGTTTCACGCAAGTTCGGCAGGTACGCTGGAAAAGACCGCCATAGGCGCGGCCGCATTAGGCGCCAACGCGTATCAAATATTTTCCTCCAGCCCAAGGATGTGGCATGCTCCACCACCGGATAAATCCCAGGCAATCTTGTTGGAACGAGCACGGACACAGCTTGATTTGACGCCGCTGGTGATTCACGCCAACTACTTGATCAATTTGTGTTCCGCTGATTCCGCGATTCGCATGAAATCAATTGCAGCGTTCCGCGGTGAAATTGATCGCGCCTTGGTTTTGGGCGCTGAGTATTTGGTGGTCCACCCCGGCAGCGCCAAAGATCTGGCCATGGAAGAGGCCATCCGCCTGGGTGCGGAAGGATTGATCGAAGCGGCCAAAGGCAGGACCAGCCAGCGGCTGAAAATCCTGCTGGAAAATTCCGCAGGCCAGGGTTCCGCCGTTGGTTGCAAATTAGAGGAAATCGCTGAACTGAAAAAGCGCAGTGAAAGTGACGTTGAAATAGGCATTGGCTATTGTCTGGATACTTGCCATCTGTTCTCCGCTGGGTTCCCAATCCACTTAGAGGATGGCTTGGCAGGCACCTTGGAACTTACGCAAGCGTTGTTGGGTCTGGAAAATGTACCTGTGATCCATACCAACGATTCAAAGACGCCGCTAGGATCCCATGTGGATCGACATGACAATATTGGTAATGGTCAAATTGGCCTGGAGGCATTTGGACGCATCATTAACACGCCGCAACTCCGAAACAAAGTGTTCATTCTGGAAACGCCTGTCGAAGACGATGGGCATCTGCGGGACATGGCCGCATTAAGAAGTCTGCGCAAGGCAGGTTAAGATGGAAAGGAAGGATTTCGCGTCCTGCGATAACACTTCCTAACGTTTTCTCAAAATCATCATGCCCGAAAAAATCTACGAACATAATTCCATTGAAATGAAATGGAGCGAGCGGTGGGCCGCAGACAGCAAGTTATTCGCACCTGAAGAAAATTCCTCCAAGCCAAAATACTACGTCTTGGAGATGCTTCCCTATCCTAGCGGAACACTGCACATTGGCCATATTAGGAATTATGCGATTGGGGACGCCTTAGCTCGCTATAAATGGATGCGTGGGTTCAATGTGCTGCATCCCATGGGCTGGGATGCGTTTGGCCTGCCCGCTGAAAATGCAGCAATCAAGAATAACCGCAAGCCAAGGGAATGGACGCAGTACAACATTGAACACATGAAGCGTCAGCACCGGCGCATGGGTTTCAGTTACGACTGGGACCGCGAGGTGTCAACCTGCGATCCGGAATATTACCGCTGGAATCAGTGGATGTTCATCCGGATGTATGAAAAGGGTTTGGCTTACCGCAAGAACGCGCGAGTCAACTGGTGTACAAAGTGCGCCACAGTGCTGGCTAACGAACAAGTGGTGAACGGCTGTTGTTGGCGTCATGAAGACGTCCCGGTGGAGCAGAAAGAACTGGTCCAATGGTTCCTGAAGATAACAGCGTATGCCGATGAACTGTTAAGTGACATCGCAAAGCTGGAAGGCTCGTGGCCCGACCGCGTATTGGCCATGCAACGAAATTGGATTGGGCGAAGCGAGGGGACCGAAGTTGACTTCACCCTTGAAGGAACCTCCGAAAAAATCCGTGTTTTCACCACGCGCGTGGACACAATCTACGGAGCCACTTGCGTCATTCTTGCCCCCGAGCATCCATTGACCTCGCGACTGATGCTAGGAGAAGAATACGCTAAAGTGAAGGCCATGATTGATGCTCAGGCAACCAAGGGTCCTGGGGACATCAGCAAAGATGGATTGTTCACCGGCGCTTATGCTTTGAATCCTTACAACCAACAAAAAGTGCCAATTTGGGTTGGTAATTTCGTTTTGATGGGATATGGGACTGGCGCAATTATGGCTGTACCCGCTCACGATGAGCGCGATTTTGAGTTCTGTACCACTTACGGAATTCCCATCAGCCCAGTTGTGCGCCCGGTCGATGGGGAACTACCTTTGCAGGTTGAACGCGCCTTTGGAGATTATGGCATCGTAGAGAATTCCGGATCTTGGAGCGGTTTGACCAGTGAAGTTGCTCGAAAACAGATGACGGAGTTGGCCGTCAAACAAGGCTTCGGCGAAAGTGCGATTACGTTTCGAATCAAGGATTGGGGTGTGTCCCGGCAACGCTATTGGGGCACTCCCATTCCCATGGTGCACTGCAAATCTTGTGGTGTGATTCCTGTGCCTGATGATCAGTTACCAGTGCTGCTGCCTGATGACGTTGAGTTCACTGGTCAGGGCCGTTCTCCATTGGCCATGGTTCCTGAATTCATGAACACTACTTGTCCAAAGTGCGGCGGCCCCGGTGAGCGGGAAAGCGACACGATGGACACTTTTGTGGATTCATCCTGGTATTTCTACCGTTATTGCGACAACAAAAATAGCACCGCCCCCTTTGACCCCAAGAAAATAGCCTACTGGTTCCCAATTGATCAGTATATTGGCGGCGTGGAACACGCGATTCTTCACTTGATCTATTCTCGTTTTTGGACCAAGGTGATGCGCGATCTAGGCTTGATCTCAAACGACGAACCTGCGGCACGTTTGTTCACGCAGGGCATGGTGATTAAAGACGGCGCCAAGATGTCCAAGAGCAAAGGCAACGTAATTAGCGCCGACACGCTGGTGGAGCAGTACGGCGCCGATACAGGCCGTTTGTTTGAACTGTTCGCCGCCCCACCAGAGCGAGACTTGGACTTCACCGACGCAGGAGCGAAGGGGTCCTACCGCTTCATTGACCGCGTGTACCGATTCGTTACCCGCAATGCTGACCGCATGAACCAGCCAGGCGATCCCACGGAAGCGGATCGCAAAGTGCTGCGCAAACTGCATCAGGTGATTGAGAAGATCACCGTCGATTTTGAATCCCGATGGCACTTCAACACCTCCATTGCGGCTTTCATGGAATTGATCAACGAGTTGTACGCCCAGGAAGCGCAGTTGAGCGGCCCTGTGGTGAAAGAAGTGTTAGAGCGAATCATTTTGCTGCTGGCTCCTTTCGCCCCTTATATCTGCGAGGAAATGTGGGAAGAAATCGGGCGCGTCGGACCCGTTCTGAAACAACCTTGGCCCACCTTCGATGCCGAACTGGCCAAGGAAGATGGCGCGGAAGTTGTGCTTCAAGTGAATGGCAAAGTCCGCAGCAGACTGATCGTACCTTTCGGAACTTCCAAGGAAGCTTTAGAGGCTATGGCTATGGCCGATGAAAAGGTTATCCTCTTTTCCGGCGGCAAACCAGTTGTCAAAGTGATTGTAATTCCAGACAAGCTTGTGAATATTGTGGTTAAGGGTTAACCAATTTTGCATCCTTGGAAAACGGCCATCACAATCGCTGTTCAGCTCAATGTGCCCACTTATCAACCGCTTGCAAAAACGTTGAGTCTGGGCTTTTCAAACCCTGTGAGACTATTTATTTAGAAAGACAAATTGCTGGCCAGCAACTTTCTAAATTATCAAGTCCTCGAGGTGATTAACTCTTTTGGCGTTCTAATTGGAATCTGAATCGCATACACGATAAAGAGGAAAGAGGAACGCCAGTTGAATAAAGTTGCGTTTGTCTGCTCGCGATGCCTTGGTTCGCTCATTCGTCTTCAATTTGAGATGGATGAATAAATCGGTTTCAGTGCCGGATAAATAGACTGATACACTTTGTGCGTTTTAGCATAGAGCGCCGAGTCCACCCCAGGCACAGTTGTCGAAACTTCGCGAATGGTCGCCTGACATGCCTCCGGCACGCTGGAAAATTCACCAGTCCCCACCGCCGCAAGCAATGCGGCACCGTAGGCTGAGCCTTCCTGCGTCTCCAGCGTAACCACTTTCTTACGGAACACGTCGGCAAACATCTGCCGCCAGAAAGCGCTCTTCGCTCCACCTCCAGACAGCCTTACATTTTCCACTGTCGTGCCCAACCCTTCAATAATCTCCAGACAATCCATTTGCGAAAATGCCACGCCTTCCAGAACCGAGCGAATCATATCCGCGCGTGTATGCTTTGCTGTCAAGCCAATCCATGCTGCACGCGCTGTCGAATCCAAATGTGGAGTACGCTCTCCCATCAGATATGGCAGCCAGTAGAGGCCTTGCGAACCAGCAGATGTAGTGGCTGCCTCTGCGGTAAGGGAATCGTACTCTGCCCCCGGCATTAATTGATTCCTCAGCCATTGCAGACTCAGGCCCGCACCTTGCGTCACTCCCATTACATGCCATTTCCCGTCCACCGCATGGCAAAACGTATGCACACGGCCAGCCGGATCATAGGCTGGTTGCTCCATATGGCCGAACACCACTCCCGACGTACCAATCGTGCAGGAAACAATTCCAGCTTTTACAATTCCATTGCCAACTGCTGATGCCGCCTGATCCCCTCCGCCGCCAACCACAGGAGTCCCAACGGCCAGCCCGGTAGCCGCCGCTGCTTCAGCCGAAATCTTCCCCGTAATCCTGCTGGATTCAAAGCATTCAGGCAACATCGATTTGTCCACACCAACCAAACTGGCCAATTCTTCTGACCAGCCGCGCTGCACCACATCGAACAACGCTGTACCCGAAGCATCAGAAACTTCAGTTGCATAGGCGCCCGTAAGTTTGTAGCGAATATAATCCTTGGGCAGCAACATCATCCGGCCTCGTTCGTAATTCGCCGGTTCGTTGTCTCGCACCCACAAAAGTTTTGGCAGAGTAAAGCCAGTAAGCACGGGGTTAGCAGTGCAGCGCAGCACCGCAGCACGCGTAGCCTTGGCGTTGATCCAATCCACCTGGACCTGACTGCGCTGGTCGCACCATATCAAGGACGGGCGAATCACCTTGCCTTCACCATCAAGCAGCACTAACCCATGCATTTGCCCGGAAAGCCCGATGCCCTCAATTTCGTGCCCACTCACTCCCGCCATTTGCAAAACACCCTGAATTGCCTTTTGCGCAGCACTCCACCAATTGTCCGGATCCTGCTCTGCCCACAACGGACGCTTCATCATCATTTCGTCGTGTGCTGCGGTGACTGCAGCAGCAATGCCACCCTTTGCATTAATCAAAAGGGCACGGCTGCCGCCTGTGCCAATATCAATTCCAAGCCAATATGCCATGTCTGGATGTCCTGTGAAAGTTACAATTTTTGCGAAAGAAAAGGAAGGTAAGCGGCACCAATCAAGCCCGCCTGATTACCCAGCGTTGCGCGTTCCACTCTTGTCTCCGTATTGCGGAAAGTGAAACTACGCTTCCGGATTTCTTCCATCATCGTAGGTGCAAACGCATCCCAGGCGGGTAGCATGCCACCACTTAACAAAAACAATGGATAGTTGAAAATGTTGATCAGGTTTGCCAGCCCAATGCCAAGGGCCCATCCCATTTGCCGGAATATCATCTTCGCTTTCTCATTGCCATCTAAAGTCAATTCATAAACCTGCTGACTCGTCAAATGGTTGCCCAGGCTCATCATATCCGCCATTGCTTCCACTGCTGTAGCAGACGCGATTTTTTCCAGGCATCCAAAGTTTCCGCAGCCGCAAGGGTTGCCGTTAGGATCAATTGTCATGTGCCCCAATTCACCGGCCATGCCCACTGCCCCATGCAACACTCGGCCTCCTCCAATAATGCCGCCGCCGATACCGGTCCCCAGGGTCAACAACACCAGATCGTCCACTTCTTTGCCCGCACCCATCCACTTTTCGCCAAGCGCCGCAGCATTCGCGTCGTTTTCAAGAATAATCGGGGCCCCTAACAGACGCTCAATTTCGTCCCGCAGAGGAAAGTTTTCCAGCACTGGTAAATTATTGGAATTCGTCACAAAGCCTTTTTCAATCAATATGAAACCGGGAACGCCAATGCCAACCCCCGCTAAGCGGCTTCCACCACTGATTTTCTGCCGCACCGCGTTAATTCCACTTACGATGTCAGCAATCACTTCGTCTCGCCCACGCGTCATATCTGTTGGCTGCGAGTGCTTCTCCAATACTTTTCCATTGCGATTCACTGCGGCAGCCCGCAGATTCGTACCACCTAAATCAACACCAATTGAATATTCCAGCATTCGCTTAGGATCATAGCATGAGCCATAATCGATCCATGGATCTGAAAATCGTCAGCCTGGAAATTCCCGATGGTGCCAACATCATTGTTGGCCAAAGTCATTTCATCAAAACCGTGGAAGACATCTACGAAGCCATCGTAAACACAGTGCCGCAAATGAAGTTTGGCGTGGCTTTTAACGAAGCATCCGGCCCTTGCCTAACAAGGTTTGATGGCAACGATGCCGCACTGATGGCCGCCACCGTGCGTAATGCTACAGCCATCGGGGCAGGGCACATCTTCGTCGTTCTTCTGAAAGATGGATTTCCCATTAACGTGCTAAGCAGAATCAAGGATGTGCCCGAGGTCGCCAACATTTTCTGCGCAACCGCCAACCCGCTTCAGGTAGTGATTGCGGAAACTGATCAGGGCCGCGGTGTTCTTGGCGTCATTGACGGATCATCGCCAAAAGGCGTAGAAACCCCCAATGATCAGGATGCCCGTCACGGCTTCTTACGTAAAATTGGATATAAACGATGATCGGATCAGTGCAACAGTTGGAAGAAATACTTTCCACTCCCAGTGAGCAGGATCTTTCAGCCCTTAAGTCCATGGAAGGTGATCTGCTAATCCTTGGGGCTGGTGGCAAAATGGGCCCAACGCTAGCCATGCGATCCGCCCGCGCAGGCAAACGTACCATTGCAGTTTCCCGATGGACTGACGGTGAAGCCAAACGTCGCTTGGAAGCTGCCGGAGTGGAAGTAATCTCCACTGACCTGCTGGATCGAAAACAACTGGCGGCCTTGCCCGATGTTGAAAACGTGCTGTTCATGAGCGGTAGAAAGTTCGGCTCCGCCACAGATCCCAGCCTCACCTGGGCCATGAATGTTTTCCTGCCCGGCCTGATTGCCGAACGCTTCAGCACTTCAAGGATCGTTGCTTTTTCCAGTGGAAACGTTTACCCCTTCATGCCTCTTGGCGAAGGCGGTGCCAGGGAAGAAACTCGCATGGACCCTTTGGGCGAGTATGCTCAAACAGGCCGTGGCCGCGAGCGTATCTTCGAGTATTTCTCCCGAACCCATGGCGTCCGCACTGCTCTATTGCGGCTCAACTACGCCATTGATTTGCGCTACGGCGTCTTGCTTGATATTGGCCTTAAAGTGTTTGAGCGCAAGATGGTGGATGTTTCAATGGGTGCTGTAAACGTAATCTGGCAGGGCGACGCAAATTCAGTCGCATTGCGCGCTTTTCCTTTTGCTACCTCCCCTCCAACTGTCTTGAACCTCACCGGTCCTGAAACGCTTTCCGTGCGGGCCATAGCCACTCGGTTTGGCGATCATTTTGGAGTGAAGCCGCAATTCACTGGCGCTGAAGGCCCAACAGCTTTGCTGAATGATGCAAGCCGCTGCCATCGCATCTTCGGATACCCTTCCGTCACCCCGGATGAAATGATTGAATGGACCGCGCAATGGATTGGCATGGGCGGCCACACGCACAACAAACCCACTGGATTCCAAACCCGGGATGGAGAGTTCTAACGCAATGCAAGCTGATTGGAAGCAGCAGTTGATGGCAGGATGCGTAATTCCCGCTCACCCTCTGGCACTCAATGCTGAACGTAAGTTGGATGAACGCCGGCAGCGTGCCCTCACCCGTTATTACCTTGCAACTGGAGTCGGCGGAATCGCTGTCGGCGTGCACACAACTCAATTCTCTATCCGCGAAGCCGGATTCTACAAACCGGTACTCCAACTTGCCAAGGAAGAAATGCAGGGCAAGAATGTGATTGCCATTGCTGGTGTTTGCGGCATGACGCTACAAGCAATTCGCGAAGCTGAAATTGCCCGCGAACTTGGATACCATGCCGTCCTTCTCAGTCTTGCCGCATTGCCGAATGCCAATATCCGCAAACTGCTGGAGCATACCCAGCAGATTGCCGCCATACTTCCCGTCATTGGGTTTTATCTGCAACCAGCCGTAGGTGGCCGCCTGCTGGGTTACGAATTCTGGCGGCGATTTTGTCAGATTGAAAATGTGGTTGCAATCAAAATTGCACCGTTCAATCGCTATCAAACCTTGGACGTAATTCGCGGAGTGGCAGATTCCGGTCGCAGCGATAGCATTGCCCTGTATACCGGTAACGACGATTCCATAGTCGTCGACCTCCTCACGCCATTTCAATTTGCCGGCAAGACTTTTCGCATTTGCGGCGGCCTTCTTGGTCACTGGGCCGTGTGGACAAAGGCTGCGGTGGACCTTCATTCCACACTTCAAAAGTTGGCAACTCTGAATCCCAACGTGCTCACTCTGGCCGCTGAAATCACAGATGCGAATGCCGCATTTTTTGATGCCGCCAATCAATTTCGTGGTTGTATTCCTGGCATTCATGAAGTACTGCGCCGACAAGGTTTACTGGAAGGCATCTGGTGCCTTGACCCTCATGAAGATCTTTCTCCCGGTCAAGCGGAGGAGATCGATCGCGTCTATCAGGCTTACCCGAATTTAAACGACGACGCTTTTGTCAGCAAACATCTCAGCGATTGGTTAAAATAACGCCGTATGGCAGACAAAAAAATTGAACACCCCCTAGGCTTTAACACCCGCGCTTTGCACGCAGGCTATGACCCTGACCCTTCCACTCACGCCCGTGCCGTCCCCATCTACCAAACCACATCCTTCACCTTCGATAACTCCGACCACGCCGCCGCTCTTTTTGGGCTGCAACAATTCGGCAATATCTACACGCGCATCATGAACCCCACCACAGGGGTTTTAGAAGAGCGCATTGCTTCCCTTGAAGGCGGTGCCGCGGCACTTGCTGTTTCCAGCGGACAGGCTGCGCAATTTCTCACCATCAATTCCTTGATGGAAGCCGGCGACCATATGGTTGCTTCCAGCACGTTGTATGGCGGCACTTACACGCAGTTCTCCGTTAGCTTCAGGCGCATGGGATTGGACGTTACTTTCGTTGAACCAGATGACCCAAAGAATTTCAAGAAGGCCATCACCCCCAAGACAAAGCTAATCTACGCAGAGACACTATCCAATCCCCGTGGAAACATTCTGGACATCAAGGCTGTAGCAAAAGTTGCGCACGACGCTGGCTTGCCTCTTGTCATCGACAACACTTTCGCCTCACCCTATCTTTGCCGCCCCATTGAACACGGTGCTGACATCGTGCTCCATTCCATGACAAAGTTCATCGGTGGCCACGGTACATCCATTGGAGGAATCATTGTAGAAAGCGGCAAGTTCGATTGGAAGAACAGCGCGCACCCAATTTTGAACAAGCCATCACCGGCATACCACGGCATGAATTTTGCGGACATCTTCGGCAACATCGCCTTCATCATTCGAGCCCGCGTCGAAGGCCTTCGCGATCTGGGCCCTTGCCTAAGCCCATTCAATAGCTTCTTATTTATTCAAGGAGTTGAAACATTGGGCATGCGCATGGATCGCCATGTGTCGAATGCCGTAGCTGTTGCTAAACATCTGGAGGGGCATTCCAAGGTGAAGTGGGTAGCCTACCCTGGATTAGCCTCAAGCCCATATCGGGCGCTCGCAAAAAAGTACATGCCAAAAGGCGCTGGTTCCGTTTTCAGCTTCGGCGTTAAAGGCGGCTACGCGGCTGGGAAAAAGCTGGTAGATTCCCTTCAGCTCTTTTCTCACTTGGCAAATGTGGGTGACGCAAGAAGCCTTGTGATCCACCCGGCATCCACCACCCATCAGCAATTATCGGCCGATCAACAAACAGCAGCCGGTGTTCAGCCCGACATGATTCGAGTCTCCATAGGAATCGAAGATGTAGACGATATCCTCTGGGATCTAAACCAAGCGCTGGCCAAAGCCTAGCGATTCTCAAAGAAAAAAGATCGACGGTTGGCTGGATGATTTCCCACTTCATTCATAGTGGCGGAATCGAACAGCCTTCCGTTGATCATGGTCCACTTGATTCTCTCCGAGTTGCGGATATTGTCCAACGGATTGGCTTCCAGCACAATCAAATCGGCTAATTTCCCAACCTCAAGCGATCCAATTTCTTTTTCCAATCCAAGGTACTTCGCACCGTCAATCGTCGCAGCCCGCAATGCTTCCATTGGTTTCATACCGCCTTGGGCCATCATCCACAATTCCCAATGCGGCCCCAAACCTTGCAGTTGCCCATGGGCACCCAACTGCACTTTTACTCCACTATCCAACAGCGCCTTCGCACCCTTGGCAATGTCTACATGGTTCAGCTCATCTTGCGGAATCATTTCGCGTCGGCGCGAGCGTGGATCAATTACAGATCGCGGAGTGAAACTCAGCAGCCGTTCATGTTCCCAGACATTGGAATTGGAATACCAATAATTTTCACCCCACCACCCACCATAGGCAACCACCAAAGTTGGCGTGTATCCCACTTGGGTTTTTCCCCACAACTGCATAACGTCGGAATAATTTCGCGCAGTGGGTACTGTATGTTCAATGCCAGTGTGTCCATCCACCACCATCGTCATATCGTGGTGAAATAGGGACCCGCCCTCAGGCACTACCATCATTTCCAACTCGCGCGCGGCAGCAATAATCTGCTGGCGCTGCTCACGACGAGGCTGGTTGTAACTCTTCACGCTGAACGCTCCGGCCGCTTTCATGCGTCGCAAGTGAGAGCGGGCATCGTCCAACGAATTGATCTCCACACGGAAATTACCACCTGCTCCGTATAGGATCGTACCGGTGGAAAAAATGCGCGGGGATACCAACAAACCTGCGCGGCTCATTTCGCTCGATGCGAAAATCGTGCCTGTTTCTGCTGAGGGATTATGCGTGGTCGTAATGCCAAACGCCAGGGCCGCATAATGCATCCAGTTGCGTTGCGGAACCACTCCAGCAGAACCTTCAGCCCCATGATGATGCACATCCACAATTCCAGGGAGGATGGTTCTGCCCGCGCCGTTCACCACATGCGCACCGGTTGGGATGGATACTTTCCCTTGTTCGCCGATGGCTTTTATGCGATTACCCTCCACCACAATCGTGCCGTTCGGAATCACCGTTTCCCCAGTCATGGGAATGATCCGAACATTGGTAAATGCAATGGTTCCAGTGGGTACAAATGCCTTCGCGCGGAATCCGATTGCTTGCGATATTGCTGGAGTTTCCGGCAGTTTTTCCGCAGCACCGGGCAGAAATGCAAATGCGTCTTTCAACTCCAAAGTGAAATAGTCTGGTCCCAAAACCCAATGTAATTTCCGGCTGTCCGGGGACCACTCCAAATATTCTCCGGCGTCCTTTGAAACCCGTTTCACTGGAATAGCCTTTGTTTTCGATGAAATTTCAACTGCTTTACCAGTAGGCACAAGCGGGGCAATATAGGCGTTATAGAGTTCAGTGAATGCCACCCATTTTTCATCTGGAGAAACACGAAAGTCATTTGCGTCCTCACTGATCAAGTGCGTACGTAGCTCCGTGGCATCCACGCCAATACTCTTCAGCACTGCCTTCTCACCTTCAACATCCTGAAAATAGACTCGCTCCGAAGATGCGCCAAACTGCGGCTTCGATCCGCTCCGCGAAAGGAGTTTCGGCTTCCCACCATCCATTGGCATCACATATATACCGGGCTCCTTTGCGTAGAAAGGATTCGTCAATCCAGATCCCTGGCTCTTGCGATATGCAACTAATTTTCCATCAGGAGAGATCACCGGCTCAAGGTAATATCCTTTTTCCTGAGTCAGCGCACGACCCGCTCCCCCGGAAGAAGAAGCAATGCTAATTGTTGACAACTGCTCATCGTTCCACTCAACATAAATCACCGAAGCCCCATCGCGCGAATAGCTGGGATAGTATTCGAAACTGGTCGTCTGCGTAGTTAACCTTGAAGGCTCTCCGCTAAGAGGTTTCCGGTAAAGGTACCCCAGTGCCTGATAAATCACTTCACTGCGCGCAGGATGCGTTCTCGGCCACCGCAACATTTTTACCTCAACTTGTTCCGGAGCAACTTGCACCGGAAAGCGCACCGCTTTGGAAACCTTCCGCGTGTCGTCCACCTCAAAGGGAATCATCGTGGCTCTTCCGGTTCGAATATCAATCCGTCGAATTTCGCCACCGGCCCAAGCAATTACCGATTCATTATCAGGCGTCCAACTAATGCCCGGATACACGCCGTGGATCGCCCAGGTTTCCTGCATGTCACGATCCAGACCATCGTAAACAGGCCGCTCCACACCAGTTGCAATATCCTGAAGAACCAAAACCGTCTTCCCTCGAACTCTTCTCAAAAAGGCCAATGATTTCCCATCGGGCGATGGTGTTGGACGAATGGCCCCTCCAGGTCCGCCTGCGAACAGTATATTCTCGCCCGTCACACGATCCACTCGGCGAATGTTGTAAATCCCCGCATTCGGATCCTTGCTATATTCAAATTCCGCTCCAGGCGTGGCATCCAGACTGTAGTAGATGTAACGCCCGTCCATTGAAAATGCCGGCTCCCCAACATCCTTCTGATCATTCGCCTTCTTGGTCACCTGTAAACCTTCAGAACCACTGTGGTGATACAACCAGATTTCTCCTGCCCCCAAAGATCGGCTGGCGGTGAAATGTTTTCGAGCAACTATCCATTG
Source organism: Bryobacterales bacterium (assembly GCA_043745195.1). Taxonomy (GTDB): domain Bacteria; phylum Acidobacteriota; class Terriglobia; order Bryobacterales; family Bryobacteraceae; genus JANXSF01. The sequence goes on from JAYTTF010000305.1 coordinate 17,630, forward strand.
CCCATCCGGGCTCCACGTCGGGCTATTCAACAGCCGAAACGTTTCCTTGGTGATTTGTTTCGGATTCGATCCATCCCGATTCATCACCCAAATGTTGTCGCCCCCTCCGCGATCCGACGTGAAGGCGATTTGCTTCCCATCAGGACTGAAGCGAGGTTGCATATCCCATATCATCCCTTGCGCCAGCGCTTTTGCCTTGCCGCCTGTTATCGGAATCGAATAAATATCCCCCAGAAGATCAAACACAATCTCCTTTCCGTCCGGACTAACGTCCACACTCATCCAGGTTCCCTTGGTAGTTTGAATGCGGATTTCCTCGGTAGGACCAGGTGGGTTATTCACATCCCACTTTTTTTCATCCTTCTTTTCGTCTTTGTTTTCGGTCGCGGTTTGCGGAAATAGCTGCAATGCCGCAAGGAGTGCAAGAAATAGAAGCCTCATGGTGGTATCTCTTCATACTATCCTTGATTTTGAATGAAGATAAAAGATCTTAGTCAACCACTCAGAGTGGGCATTGTCGGCTCCGGGTTTGCGGCCAGTTTTCACTGGCAGAATTTTCCACGTCATGCCGTTGTGCTCGCTGGTGTCACCTCTGCACGAGAAGCCAACCGTGAAGCCTTTGCTGCCAAGCACGGAACGAAAGCCTACCCATCCGTGGAGGCGATGTTGCCGCATATAGACGTTTTGGACATCTGCTCCCCGCCCAGTTCCCATACCGAATACATTGAGGCAGCGGCCAAGGCCGGCGTTCACGTAATTGTGGAAAAGCCTTTCACCGGCTTCTTCGGTTCCCCTGAGACAAATTCAAAATCCACTATGCTGCGCGCCGTTGTGGACGAATGCAAAAGCCTTCGGGATACCGTCAAAGAGAGCGGGATCAATCTGGGCTACGCAGAGAATTTCGTCTATGCTCCATCTATTCAAAAAGAACGTGAAATCGTTGAAAAGACCAAAGCTCAAATTTTACGAATGACGGGTGAGGAATCGCACAACGGGAGCCATTCCCCCGTCTACGGAATTTGGGGCGTTCAAGGCGGTGGTTCGTTGATCGCAAAAGGATGCCATCCCCTGGGTGCCATCCTCTACTTGAAGCGTATTGAAGGTCTTGCAAGAAACGGCACTGCCATCAGGCCAGTGGCGGTATCGGCCAGAACCCATTCCATTACAAGGCTGGCCGCGTTTGAGGACAAAGGATTTATTCGGACGAAATATCACGACACGGAAGATTACTGTTTCCTCCATGTGATTTTTGAAGATGGGACGGTAGCTGACATCACCGCATCAGAGCTTGTTTTAGGAGGGGTCTATGATTTCGTTGAGGTATTCGCCAACAACCATCGCACTCGATGCAAAATGAGCCCGGTAGGCGTTGTAGATCTTTACAGCCCCAGTCACGCTGAATTTAAGGATCTGTCTTTGGTGGAAAAAATAACCACGAACGAAGGTTGGATTCCGGCGTCACCGGACGAAGGTTGGAGCAACGGGCAGGTGAAGGAACTGGACGATTTTCTATCCGCTTTTCGTGGCGGCTATGCTCCGCAGAGCGATTTGGATTTAGCAATTGATATCACCCTCACCTTGTACGCCGGCTATGTTTCAGCCGACGACAAGGGAAGGGAATCACGAGTACCACTGATCTCCTAAGAAACAAGCGCAAAACGGACTCGCTTCGGCGAATAAACTTCCTTTGGTTCTCAACTGCATTTCGCCACGCCGAAGCGGCCTTTGCGCTAGTACAACCTATTTGCCGGGCTGTGCTACGGCAAAGCTAATTCCTCCCAGTGATATCATCACTGTTCTGGTTTGTCCTGTTGTGTTCGGTTGAACAGTAACGGTAAGCTTTCCCGTTTGAGTCCCACTGATCACTCCTCCCAGTCGTGCCCAGTCGGCATTCGATTGCGCCCTCCAGGGGCAACCGGTTGCATTCACTTGCACGGTTAACGTTCCGCCCTTCATGTTGATCTGATTCTGCAACGGCTGCACCCCCACTGTTCCAGCTTGAAATTGTCCAGCGATTATCGCCGGTCCGCCGACTCCCAGTTGCACCGAAGCTGGTGCCGTTGGAAGAAGCCCTGTCCAGCCGGTGAAGCAGGAGTTTGCATTTGCCCTTGCCTCCAATTTCAGAATTGTCGAAGAATGATAGAATGTATCGGCGCTCTGAGGCGCTAAGGTAACTGTCCCCAACTTTGAATCATTCGCGGTAGCCTTCACCGAATACTGAGCAGTATACTGCGCTGTAATGGTGGCAACTTCCGCCGGTGTGGTGAAAGTAAAAGCAGCAGCAGGATTCAGGTTCCAGCGGGCAAATATGGCCCGCGCCCCAGTCTGTCCGCTAACCACTGTTTCCGCCTTCAACTGATGTTGCGAACCAACTTCCCAATCGAAGGCCGCCGGCGTAGTCACGCGCTGTCCGTCGATCGTCAAAGGTATGCTCGTCGGCGTTGCACCAATCGTAACTCGCACCTTGGCCACTGTAGAGGGCTTCGCTACCCCCGCTTTCGCAGGATAAAGAATCTGCATGGATGTAACATCTTTATTACTTAGGGCGCTTCGTTGTCCAATGGAAATACCGGCAGGCACAGTCACAATTGTTGGTTGCCCGTTTTTAGAAAACGCATACGCCGGATAGTGCATGATCGATTCATAATCGTAGGCACCAAGATCCATTCCGATTGCCGATGTGTTCTTGTTGAAGTTGTATACCATGGCAGGATCAATGTTTTCCGTCGCCACGCGAATGAACTGGTCGCGATCAATGCGCGATTGCTCATGCCACAGGCCCAACGCATGTCCAAGCTCATGAATCGCGTTTCCAGTGCTGCAGTACGACCCAAGATTCACCGGCTGCGCTCCGCCAATCATGCCAACGTAGGAGTTGCAAACACCGGAATTTCCGGGATCAGTGATGACAACGTAATTCGCCTGGTTTGTCCGCGCAACCAACTGCAAGCTGCCAGCCAGCTTCGTGTTCCAATGTGCAATGGCATCGGTCACCCGCTGCGGATTGGGAAACCCGGCGCTTATCGTGTATGGCATCACTCCTCCCGGCCAGCGGTAGCGGTCGCCGGTGATCGCAGTGCCATTCCGTGATGGTCCGTGGAACTCACGCACTGCTTGTTCTAAGGAGTCCGCTCGACCCAACAAAATGTCTCCTTCAAAAATGCCCACTCCATTCACAACCGCATGTTCCAATTCGCGGTCGCGATAAATGGATCGGCTCGGCCCTCCATTCGCCGCCGCACCTGAAGTTTCGGGAAAGCTCACGCCACCCAAATCGTTCTTTGCGGTGACTTCCAACGTGAAGGGGATTTCCGCCAACTCGCCTTGCCCGATTTGCAGTTCCAGATAGGATTCCGCTCCGCTCATCAGCAGTACCATTTCGCCAGTTTCGTTCGGCCCTGTTCCCGTAAGAGGACCTACCAACTCGCGGGTCCCACTACCACTGTTGTTGTGGATGAATAGGGTTACTCCTTCGGGTAAACGCAGATTAGTGAACCGTAGCTCCAACCCTTGCGCATCGTCCTGCCTTACTCGAAACAGCAGATATCGATCTTGCCCTTCGGTTTCAAAAACCGGAACCTGGTCCGGAGCAGCAAGGGCTTGGCTCCAGTCTGCAGCGTCTAGTAAATGGCCGTCCTTAATCCCGAACGGTGCTTGGCCAAATGCGGCCAATGAAAAAATTAGAAAAGGTAATGCAATAATGCGCATTCTCGCTCCTTGGCGGAAAGGGTTTTGGTGTGAACCCAGATTGCCATTGGAACGCAAGAAAACGAATTCGCTGAAACCTCAGTTAGTGAAGAATTCTGATTGTAGGCGAACTTAGATTACGGTGGTATGTTCGCTAAGTGCCTTGGTGTTACTTAACCTGATAAGCCATCAAGTTATCCTGATCCCGCACATAAAGCACGCCATTGGAAAGTACAGGCTGCGTCCAGAGTGGATAATTTCCAATCTTAATCTCAAATCTGGAAAGCTCCTTGTAGGCAGTCGGATCTGCCTCAGCCAATCCCAGTACACCTTTTTCGCTCTGCATGAAAAGCAACCCGTCGGCGAAAAGCACCATGCCTTTGCCCACAGCCCTTTCCTTCCATGCAACTTCTCCAGTAGACCATTTCATCGCGATCCAGGCAGCATTCCCTGATGCTCCATACAAGTAGTCACCAACAAGCACCGAGGTGTTGTAGTGGTTCTGCATGTCGCTATTGAAGTACACTTCCTGCATCTTGTCGTCCTTCGATCCAGGCAGCTTAATCAACGCGCATCCCGTCCCATAGGCGGAAGAAACAAATACATGTCCATTCGAATAAATCGGCGTAGCAATATTCGCAGTGCGGTTCGATACTTTGTTGTATCGCCAAAGCAACTCGCCATTGGACATTTCCAAGCCCATTGCCCCCTCACCGGAAAGTACGGCTAACTTTCGAGACCCTGCATAGTCATAAGCAATTGCTGAACTATACCCTGCTCTATCGCTTTGCGATTTCCAGATCACCTCACCATTCCGTTTGTTCAAGGCAACCACGCTGGCTCCCTTACCTCCAGGCATCACAATTAGTTTCTCGCCATCAATCAACGGAGATTCACTAATCCCCCAATGAATATTGCTCCCTCCGAATTTTTCCAGAATGTTGTAACCCCAGACTTTCTTTCCAGTGTCCAGATTCAAGCAAACCAGAGTCCCATCAGCGGAAAGGCTGTACAACTTGTCGCCATCAATGGTTGGAGTACCGCGCGGACCATGTCCCCTCGATTCACGGAACGATCCACCCGCCTCGGCCTGCCAAAGTTTCTTCCCATCTTTTACATCAAAAGCCAGCACTCGTTGCTGATCCCCGAATTGCCCCACAGTGTAAAGCTTCCCCTTTACCACCGCAAAAGATGCGTAGCCTTCCCCCAATCCGCCGATTTTCCAAAGTTGCTTCGGGCCGCCTTCGGGCCATTTTCTCAGCAGTCCCTTTTCCGCAGATTTTCCATCACGGTTGATTCCGCGCCATTGCGGCCAATCGTCAGCCAGGGAGAAGATTGGGAGTATTAAAATTAGGCTTAGTAATCGCAAAGTAGTTGGTTCCTTATTTTTTGGCGATGCTCTTCAACATGGTTTGGAAAGCTGTTTCGTTTGCGGCAATCGTTTTCGCCGGTGCAGTGAATTTGAAGAAAACGGGTCCGTCACTACCTTCTACAATGGCCCCAAGCATTCGATAACCAGGCTTGGGAGTTTTTTCCGGTGACATCGGGCTCGGCGAAAACAAATATGTACCCGCAATTTCAATCGTGGTCACGCTAAGCCCATTCAATTTTTGTGTCGCCCGTTTTGCTGGAGTTGTCACTTTTTCGAACTGGCCAATCCAGCGTTGCACGTTCGCTTCAACACTGCCGCCTTGCCCTTGGCCGAAATAAAAGACAGCCATCTCGCCAGCCTCGCTGTCCCCCGCTGCTGGTGGCACTGAATAGGTTCCCGCACGCATCGGCCGATCAGGCAGTGCTTTCCATGACGCAGGAACGTTCCACTTTATCCCACCCGCATCGGTTGCTCCAGACAGGTTGAAGCTAAGTATCAGACAACTCAGAATTACTTTGTGCATTATCTATTTTCCATCATTTAACTGCGACAATCGAAATTTCATCAAGCATCGGCCATAGTCCGCCGGCATTCGCTTTCCGTTCCACAGCAGGCATTGGTTGGACGGTTGTACGGGTGGGCGGCGTTGCACCAAAATACTTTGCATACACTCCGTTCATCCTCGCAAATTCTTCCAATTGATCCAGGTAGACATTCGAAGCTACCACGCGCGAAAAATCGATACTTGCCTCTTCCAAACCATCCAATAAATTCCGGAAAGTCTGCCTCACCTGATTCTCAATCGTCTCCCCCCAAATCCCTCCATTCGGACCCGGCATGCTCGCGGTTTTCCCAGAACAATACAGCGTCTCTCCAGCCCAAACGCAAGGCGAATTATTCGCCGTCGGTTGTACGTTTCTCGGTCGAACCACTTTTCTATTTCGAAGGTCAGTGACGGCCACTCCAGTCAATTCCACTTTGGCTCCCTTTGGCAGATGCGCAACCGTAATTGTGGCCCTTGCGGGTGCATTTCCTTTCTCGAAGGACTTCGTGTACACAGCGTTCATTTCCGGATGCGTAATCGATGCATCCAGGTACACATTGACGAAAGCCAAATGCTCCAGCCCCAATCCCGCACTCTTCAAACTCTTTGCGAATTGCGTCATCGCCTCAGCCACGCTACTTCCATAGACGCCACTCACGAAGAAACGTTCGCCACTTGTTACACCGCCCGCTACCACGCGCTTTTTCGTAATATCGCGCACGGCAACAGCACTGATCTCCACAGGAGTCTCCGTTGGCATGCGATGAACTCCCAACACCGCCCTCGCCGGTGCATCAGTAGGAAAGTACTCGCGCCAAACTTTTTCAAAGGCATCGAAGTTCTGTGAATCTGCCAAGTACACTTGCGAATAAACCACGTGCCGCATGTTCAATCCGCCGGCCTCCACAATTGCTTTCACGTTTTCCAAACACTGGCGTGTCTGCGCCGTGATATTAGCAGGCATCTTTCCGTCCGGTGTTCTAGCCCCCTGACCGGAAACATAAACATAAGCCCCAGCGTCCACTCCGGGCGAATAGGGTCCAATTGGTTTTGGCCCGTTTGAGGGTGCAATTTGCTTTAAATCAGCCGCGAAAGTCAGCGAAAACAATGTGAGGAATAGGAAGCTTTGGCGCATAATGGTTCTTGTGGGATATGATAACGCAAGAACTGATTGCTGCATTTGAAATAGCGCTGATTCACGCCTTACAAGTTCATCAGGAACAAGCGAAAATAGGTAAGTGATTGAAACCATCATTTTTGACATGGGCAAGGTGCTCATCCCCTTTGATTTCGCACGCGGCTATCGTGCACTGGCTCCGTTCAGCAAATTCACCGCCGAACAAATTCCCCAGGAACTCTCCAAAACAGATCTAGTGAATCGCCTCGAAAGCGGGCAAGTCGAACCCATCCCCTTCTTCGACGAACTCCGTAGCATATTAAATGCGGACTTGACCTATGAAGAATTTTGCCGAATCTGGACCTGCATTTTTCTCCCAGACACCCTGATCCCGGAATCGTTTGTTCAAACCCTGAAACAACGCTACCGCGTCATGGTCCTTTCCAATACCAACTCCATCCATTTTGAAATGGTCACCGCAGCCTATCCAATCCTCAAACATTTTCACCACTTTGTGCTTTCCCATGAAGTGGGTGCTTTAAAGCCTGAACCAAAAATATACAACGCCGCTATCGCCAACGCCCAATGTCCTGCGGATCGCTGCTTTTTTACAGACGACATTCCTGCCTATGTCGAAGGCGCGCGCAAAGCTGGCCTCAACGCAGAACAATTTCTGGGATTTGAAAAATTGCAGGACGATTTGAAACGCTACGGCGTTACCTGGTAACGCTACTCGCGATTAATGAGACTGGCTACAAAGCCCGCACCAAAACCGTTGTCGATGTTCACAACCGTCACATTTGAGGAACAGCTATTCAGCATCCCAAGCAACGCGGCCAACCCATTGAAACTTGCTCCGTAACCAATGCTGGTGGGCACTGCGATCACCGGCACCGCCACCAAGCCGCCCACAGCACTCGGTAATGCGCCTTCCATCCCAGCGCAAACAACACACACTTTGGCCTCCATCAGCTTCTCGCGATTCTGCATCAGCCGATGAATCCCCGCAACTCCTACATCGTGGATGGCGATCACTTCATTCCCCATCACCTCCGCAGTAACCCGCGCTTCTTCGGCCACTGGAATATCACTGGTGCCCGCGCATACTACGGCAATCTTCCCACGGCCGCGCATCGTTCGATCACGCCAAACCCGGATCGCCCCACTTGCCGGAAAATGTTCCGCATTCGGAATCGCAGCCAGAACCGCCGTCGCAGCTTCTGCGTTTGCTCTGGTTATCAACAAGTTCCCCGAACGTTCCAACAACGATTGGCCAATCGCCACAATCTGCTCTGGCGCTTTACCCAAACCGAAAATCACTTCTGGCATGCCTTGTCGCAATGCCCGATGATGATCCACCTTAGCAAACCCCAAATCTTCAAAAGGCATGTGCCGCAAGCGATCCAAAGCAGCAGCCACATCCATGCCGCCATCTTTCACCTGCTCTAAAAGAGTTCTTAAATTTTGCTCGTCCATGTTATTAGTATGTTATCAAGTCGCTACCATTCCAACCGGTCGCCAAGCTTCAAACCATGCTTCGCCGCCACGCCACCAGCTAATTCCAGCACAAACTGGGCATTAGCGTTGCCGCCATATTGCGGGCACTCACTCGCCTTACGCGAATCGTTGCAGGGCGGAGTATCAGCAATAATTTCCACCACTCGGTGCTCTTTGTTCATCCATATAATGTCCAAGGGAATGCGCACCTGGTAAGTATAATAAGGCACCTGGGCAACTTGAGCATGAATAAACAACATTCCTTTATCCGGGGGAAGGGAATCGCGGAACATCATACCTCGCAGCATCTCCATTTTTCCGGTCATCGTTTCGCAAAGAATAATTGCACCATCTGGAAGTTTCACATCCCTCTTATTCAGGTCTGCCATGGTGGTTGGTTTTTCCATGCTGCACGCCGACATAAATGCAACCACGCTGAAAACACCTCCCGCCAAACCATGAAGCCAAACTTTTCTCATCGATTACAATGGTAACTCACAATGTTTTTTAGACGGCTGCTTTTAACGCTCGAAATGATTAAGTTCGAGCATTCCGTTTTCGCCCTCCCTTTTGCGCTTACCGGCGCATTGCTCGCTTGGCGCGAACTCGGCTTTCCAGCCAGCTTGCTTCTTCCCAAACTGCTGTGGATCTCCGTCGCCATGGTGGCCGCACGTTCCGCTGGAATGACATTTAATAGAATTCTCGATGCCGACGTCGACGGCCTCAACCCTCGCACAAAAGCGCGACACATTCCCGCAGGAATGCTTTCCACCAACTTTGCCTGGGCCTTCCTCATCCTAACCTCGCTTATTTTCTTCCTCGCTTCTCGCCAGCTTGGTCAACTTTGCCTATACCTTGCGCCAGTCGCCCTCAGCATCTTGTTCCTTTACAGTTTCACCAAACGGTTTACTTCGTTTTCCCACTTGGTTCTGGGCTTCTGCCTGGGCATCGCCCCAGCCGCCGCTTGGATCGCCGTCACAGGTTCCCTCGACCCGCGTATCTTCTGGCTCACCGCCGCCGTCACTCTTTGGACAGCAGGTTTTGACATCATTTATTCCTGCCAGGATTACGAATTCGATAGCGCCTCGCCCCTGTTCAGCCTTCCCAAACTCCTTGGCATTCCCGGTGCTCTAGTTGTATCCCGCATGCTTCACACAGGCATGGTTCTTTGTCTCATCATCCTTGTCTACAGCCTTCACTTGCAGTGGCTGGCCATAACAGGAATTGCCGCTGTGGCTGCACTGCTTTTGTACGAACAAAGCCTGGTAAAATCCGACGACCTCAGCCGCGTGGATGCAGCCTTTTTTACAATGAACGGCTATGTTAGCGTGCTATTCTTTATTTTTTGGGCTGCTGATATATTCGTTTTCCGGCAAGCCTAAGGCACATTCATGAACCACCCCAATTTCGACGACCAAAGACTTGTTCCCATCCTTCAAAAAGTTAAGTCCCAGGAACGTCTTTCCTTCGAAGATGGCGTTACACTCTACCGCACCGCCGACATTTTGGGAGTCGGCTATCTTGCCAATCTGGTTCGTGAACGGCTCCATGGCGACACCACTTTTTTCAACGTCAATCGCCACATTAATCCCACCGATGTCTGCGTTGCATCCTGCCGCCTCTGCGCCTTCGGAAAACAGAAGCGCAACGAAAATAGCTACACCATGTCCCTTGAAGAAGTCTGGCACCGTGCCGGGGAAGGTTATAAAGAGGCTGTTTCTGAGTTCCACATCGTCGGCGGCTTGCACCCCGAACTCACCCTCGATTGGTATTGCGAAATGCTCCGCGGCCTCAAGCTGCGCTATCCTGACGTGCACCTGAAGGCCTTCACCATGGTCGAAATTTCCTATTTCGCCCAACGTACAAAGCTATCGCACCGCGACGTGCTTCTTCGTCTGAAAGAAGCCGGTATGGATTCCCAACCCGGCGGCGGCGCTGAAATTTTCAGCGAACGTGTTCGCCGCATTATTTGTGATCACAAAATCGACGGCAACGAATGGCTGGAAATTGCCCGTATCTCGCATGACTTGGGTTTGAAGACCAATTGCACCATGCTCTATGGTCACATTGAATCGGAAGTGGACCGTGTGGATCATTTGATCCGCCTTCGCAGCTTGCAGGATGAAACCGGTGGTTTCGTCACCTTCATTCCACTGGCATTCCATTCCGACAATACTTCGCTTGAGCATATTGAAAAAACCACTGGCTTCGACGATATTCGCAACATCGCAGTAGCCCGTCTAATGCTCGACAATATCCCGCACATCAAAGCCTATTGGGTAATGATGACTCCCAAGATCGCCCAGATTGCCCAGCGATTTGGTGCTGATGACATCGACGGCACCGTGATCGAAGAGAAGATTTATCACGACGCAGGTGCCACCACCAGCCAGTCTCTCCGCCGTGGAGAACTTCTGCGTCTAATCACCGAAGCCGGTCGCGTCCCCTTTGAACGCGATACCCTTTACCGCCCCATTCAGCGCACCGAAGCCGCCTTTACGATTCTGGTTTGATCGAGCCCCCACCAGTGTGGAGTTCGTCGAAGTTACTCTTCCCCGTAAATCAAAGTATTGAGTGATTGCATTGAAGCCGTCGATTCTCCCCAAACCACATTAGAACTCCATGGCGACGAACTGCCCCATACTACCGAGAATCCCCAAGTCGCACTCTCTCCCCAAACTACGCTTTCCCCCCATACCACGGACAATCCGTTTAGCACCGAGGAACTCCAAATATTGCTTGTTACAAAGGCTGACTCGCCCCACACAACACTCACACCTGCAAGGGTGTTGGTGGAAAGGCTCACCTGATTCGTCGCACTGTTGTAATTTACTAGAGGTGACAGGGCGTAGCCCCGTGCCAAATCCTTGTTCGCCAGCGCCGCGTCAATATTCACTGCTCCGGCACCAATGGTGAATAAATCGTATACCGATTCATACTGGCTTCTCCTCAAGGGGTCCAAGCCAATGCTCTTGCTGGGAAATGACTTGCTTGCGGTTTTCATCAGGCGAGCTTTTATACTGTCAGGTGTCAGGCTTGGCTCATTCTGAATCATCAAGGCACTTAACCCAGAAACCGTTCCGGCGGCCATGCTGGTTCCGCTCAATTTCGCATAACTGGCATTCAGTTTGATATTCGGATATGTATTGGCAACGTATGCAGTGGCATGAGTTAAGGAGATTAATAGGTTCCCTGGCGCAACCACGTCCGGCTTCACCACTTTGTCGATCAGAGTCGGCCCCTTACTGCTGTAGCTTGCCATCAAGTCATCGTTACGAGTTGAAGGGTCCATCGATCGCATAGCCCCGACTGTTATAACGTAGGGACTGTTACCCGGTGCTGCTATGGTCGCGTAACCACCCGTACCGTTGGAGTTGTCGCGACCGTAGTTACCCGCAGCCACTACCACCACTATGCCCGCTTTCCACGCCTTTTCGACGGCTGCGCAGAGCGGATCACGGGTGTAGCTGGTGAACACCGGCCTGCCAATGGAGAGGTTCATTACCCGTATTTTGTAGGTTTCCTTCAGAGCAATTGCCTTTTCAATTGCCGCAATTACCCAACTATCTTTCCCCGCTCCTGTCTTATCCAGCACTTCCAGATTGATAATATTGGCCTCAGTTGCCACCCCCGCATAACCCGGTGAGCCTGCCCCATTCCCCGCCACCAACCCAGCTACGTGCGTGCCGTGTCCGTAAAGGTCATCCAGCGGTTTTGATGTCCCGGTGAAATCCTGGGAATAGACTATCCTGCCTCTAATGTCCCCACGCTCCCGGATTCCACTGTCTAAAATTGCAATGCCCACTCCCTTGCCCGTCAGTCCAGCGGCTGTGTAGACTGCCGAACCAATCGCGGCAGAGGCAGGAATAGCCGTCGCCGCCGCCCCATGAATCAACCGGTCCGGGACAATCAACTCTACTTCGGGATCGTTTGCCAGTTCGCGCATCTCATTTGCAGTTAACTGCCCCGCTGTAGCATTGATCAGGTCCAGAGCTCGGTGGTTGCGCAGTTGAGTGCGATTGACTCTGAAACCCCAAACCGCACCACGTCTTTGCGAATGAATCGACCGCTCGCTTTTGTAGAGAACAATAACGTCTTGTACCTCGTTCGGATCTGCTCTCAGAAGTTCGTCTTGAATGGTTGCCGTTTGCGCGAACAATGTGTAAACGGTGACAAACGCAAGCAGAGGTTTTATGCACATGCCTTATTTCATTGCAGGTTCGATTCCAATCTCTGAACAGTCCGAAAAGTATTGTTCCATATTCACTTAATAGGAAAAAGTACTTTTCATATTAAAAAGACGTGACATTATGTCCCATCGGCTGCGACAGATTGTAGTCTATCTATTTTAAAAATGCGACATAATTGCTTGGGAGTACCGGTCTGCCCTCCAACGCAACTTGCGCAGTGCAATTTTTGGGCAATCAAAAGCGGCTATCACTTCCTTGAACACAACGTACCCGCAATTAAGGAAAGCCTCGCAACAACTTCAAAGCTTGTCGGTGCCGTCCATCCAGTTAACCCATTAAGTATTGGTTTTTGCCCCTGCATATAACCTGAAAATCCCTACATGTTCAGTGATATAGTTTATGAAACTGGATCGCTCATGTTTTTCACTCGCTTTTGCACCGCCTCGCTTGCTGTCTTACTCACATTCGCCTTCTCACAGGAGTTTCGTGCCAAACTTACAGGTCGCATCCTCGACCCCGCAGGCGCACCAATTGCCGGTGCCAAAGTTCGCATAGTCAACGATTCTAACGGTGAATCAAGGTCGGTTCTCACAGATGCCGGCGGCAACTATTTGCTGCCATTGTTGAACCCTGCCCACTATACTTTACGTGCCGAACACGAAGGCTTCAAGACGGCAATTCGTCAAGGGTTTGAGTTGAACGTCAACCAAACGGCTACCATCGACCTGGCACTGGAACTCGGTTCCATGAGCACTCAGGTCACCGTAACCGCCGAAACGCCGTTGCTTGACGACGCCAGCGCAGATCGAGGTGGACTCGTCGATGGCCAGAGTGTGAAGGAATATCCTCTGAACGCACGCAACCCTTTAATGCTGGCCATGCTCTCTCCTGGTGTGAACTTCGATGGTGAACTAACCTACCAGCGCCCCTTTGACAACGGCGCAATTGCCGAATGGAGCATTAACGGCAGCCAGCGCAAGAATGAATTCCTGCTGGACGGCGCACCCAACAACGCCCAAGCCGGCGGCAACAACGTCGCCTATGTTCCCCCGGTGGATGCTGTCCAGGAATTCAAGATTCAGACTAACTCCTACGATGCCCAATACGGCCGAAGCGCTGGGGGCATAATCAACGTTGCACTCAAGAGCGGCGGCAACAAAATTCATGGGGCGGCCTACGAATTTGCTCGCCGCAGTGCCTGGGATGCCAATTCGTTTCAGAACAACTCTCGCTGCATCAGCTTCGTCAATGGAGTCTGTAAGGGTGCGCCGAGGGACGGCCACTTCCTCGATCAATACGGGATTCAGTTGGATGGTCCAGTCATCATCCCAAAACTCTTTAACGGCCGCAACAAAACGTTCTATCTGCTGAATCTGGAAAACTACAACGAAGGTTCGCCTCAGCCGCTCGTTCTAAGCGTCCCCGAAAAAGAAATGCGCACTGGTGATTTCAGCAAGCTAGTTGACCCCCGTAACCGCGCCATCACTATATATGATCCCAACTCCGGCCGCAACGAAGGAACGCAATGGGTTCGCGATCCCTTTGCCGGCAACATCATTCCTGCCTCGCGCATCAATTCCACCGCTGCTCAACTGATCAAATATTTTCCCAACTCAAACACCAGCACCCCTGGTGTCAATTATTCCACTTCAAACTATTTCATCTCAGGCGGCGAAGGCAGCGCCCGCGATCGCTTCTATAACGTCATCACGAAGTTTGACCAAAACCTTGGTGACAAGCATCACTTGATGATCCGCTACGGCCAGAACGACCGCACCGAAATGCGCACTACCAATGGCATTTTCGACAAGCCCGGTGCCGATGGGCAACTTCCACTGCGCCGCGCCAACTGGACCGGATCGGTGAACTGGACGGGCAGTCTCCGGCCCACTATACTCCTTGATCTGAAAGCCTCCATGTCACGCTTCATCGATCCTTCCACCGCCGAAGCTAATAAGGATTTCGATCTCATCGGAGCAGGCTTTTCCAAGAAACTTGTTTCGCAGCTCCCCTACGGTTCCTATTTCCCACGAATCAATATCAACGGTTTTCAATCACTCGGACGCAGCCCATACTTTGGCGGGAGCGCATCTAATACGTTCACCGTCCAACCATCCGTGACGCAATACCGCGGCTCAAAAACATTGAAATTTGGGTTTGACGCACGTTGGACACAGTATTCCACTCGTAACTCCGGCGCAGTAATGTCTTTCACTGCAGCTGATACATTCACCAGATCGGACTTCCAGCGCGCCGATGGCTTAAGTGGATCTGGACTCGCCAGTTGGCTTCTGGAAGCACCCACCTCAGGCACTGTCACCATCAATATGTTCCCCATCTACCTATTCCCTTACTACGCTCCTTGGGCACAGTACGATTGGAAGGTTTCGCGCAAGCTCACCATCAACGCGGGCTTTCGCTGGGATGTAAACATGGCTCCGGTCGAACGCTACAACCGTATGAACCGCGGCTTTGATGCCGATGTCATCAGTCCCGCAAACGCCAATATTGATGCATCGCTGTTTCCCTATGTGAAGTTCCCCATCCGCGGCGGCCTCAATTTTGCCGGTGCCGGTGGCACGTCGCGAAGAGCAACAGATATATACCGTCACACATACCAGCCGCGCATCGGGTTTGCCTATTTGCTCACCAAAAAAACGGTTCTTCGCGGAGGTTGGGGTCGCTACTTCATCAATCCCAGTAATGATTATTTGCAAACTACAGGCTACTCCCAAACCACCACAATGAACGTATCCGGTGACGGAAACCGCACCCCCCTCGCCGACCTGCTGGTCGATCCGTTTCCAGTCATCAATCAGCCGGTGGGCAACACCAAAGGCCTCCTAACTTTCGCGGGTAACGGATTCAACTTCGTCAATTCCAAGTTCAAGGTCCCCCATATGGATTCGTTCTCTTTGGAAATTCAACGCGCTGTCACTTCCAGGGGCAGGTTCAGCGTCGCCTTTGTCGGCAACCGCGGCTACCAGTTGCAAACATCGAAATCATTCAACGAAGACGATTCCTCCATTCGCGATCAATGCAACTATGTTTTAGGAGCCACCAGCCAAACTCTCTGCACCGCCAATCTGCCCAATCCTTTCCGCAATGTTCCAGGCTTTGAGGGCACTGCTCACTTCAACAACGCGCAACGCTCTCGCTATGAATTAACCAGGCCTTTCCCCCAATTCACAGGTGGCCTGAATGAATTGATGCGCAACGATGGTTTGAGTTGGTACAACAGCGGCCAGGCAAGTTTCAACTTCCGCGCCAAAGGTGGATTGAATCTGAACACCAACTACACGTTTTCAAAATCCATTGAACAAAGCGGCTTCCTCGACATTCTTCACGACGTCCAGCAGCGCGGAATTACCTCCAATGACCGTCCGCACAAGTTTGTTTACAGCATGATCTGGCAGCTTCCCGTTGGCAGAGGGCGTCCTTGGTTAAGGAACGCAAAGGGTTGGGTTGGTCATGCCGTCAGCGGATGGGAGGCCACCACCATATTCCAGATTCAAACCGGCCGCCCTTGGGCCTTGCCCGGAAATGTTCTCTACCTGAAGGACGCGAAGAATCCCAACTTCACCTGGAATGCCCCCAGAATTCAAGCTGCCCAGCCATGCGTCCTCAACTGGGATAACACCAACCGCGTAACCTGGCAACAATTCAGTGTGGATGCCGGCTGCAAAGAAGCTAATTGGGTGATTCTGCCAAGTTACAATCCACGTTACACACCTTACTATTCCACCAATATTCGTTTGCAGACGGTTCGCCTGATGGATGCTTCACTCAACAAGATGACCCGGATCAACGAACGCCTGAACCTCCAGTTGCGTTTTGAAGGGTTCAACGTTCTGAATTCTTTTTTCATCAACTCTCGCCAATTCAACAACGATCCCACCAATGCAAATTTCGGGTCACTGATCAAAGCTGAAACCAGCGCGCCAAATTCCAACTATCCGCGGCAGGTACAAATAGCCGTAAAGCTGATTTGGTAACCTGGACAACGCGAGACAAACGGGGACATGGTTCCCTGGCCCAAGCAACAGAAACTCCAAATGAATCCATCCATTGCCCTAAGCGAGCGGCCTGGGTTCCGTGTCCCCTTTGGGTCCCTTTCTCTGCGTTTCAGGTGTATCCTTGCCTCAATTCTCGGTCGGCGGTTCCACATTGTCCACAACCCAATAGGTCACCGGACCAGTCGTTTTCCTTACCTGCAATCCAAACTGGCTTTGCAAATTGGAAATAAGCAACCCCAGCCCCTCAGTCCCCAAACCTCCGCTAGACTGCCCTTCCAGCGCTTCCTCCGCTTTCCAGCGCACATCGAAATCGTAGTAACCCTTCAATCCCGTTTGGTCCACCACAGGCTGCTTCAGGAACACCGCCAGTGCCATAGCCATCCCCGCCATGGTAGATTTATTCCCAATCATCCGGCCATCTTTGTCACCCATCGCCGCGTTCACATAGCCTTCCTTGGCCGGCGGCACCGGTGCTGCAACTTCCTGTATACGCATGCCACCCTTTGCCCTCTCAAGGCCATAAATCCGCTCCTGACGCGCTTCCGTATGCAATCGCAAATGGAACCGATCAGCCAGCATCTTGCGCATCATTAAGCGTACTTGTTCCTGATTCTCTCTTTGTCCAAGAGTAGGAAAATCCTCCCCTGGTTTGGCCGATACAGAATAGGATGTGTTTTTGGCCCAATTCGGCAGCCCCACCAACTGATACGACGCGTTCTTGACGTCGTATGCAAAGGCGATCATGAAAAGAAGGACCGTCCGCGAATCGACGTACTGGCCGCCAGGTAAGATCGGGGTGAAGTCCTGGCTCCGCATAGTCGGCGCTGCGTTCTGCGGCACAGCTCGAATGGAAACAACTTCAAAGCTCGGTTCAGTCGGCTGCTGTCCAACTGCAATCTCCGCCAACAGCAAAGCCGCGCCGCCCATCCGAATAAACATAGCTTCAAAATAACATGATTGCTAGTTTCTTGATCCAGCTCAATTTTCTGCAGCATAATCAAAGTGGGCTGAATAAGCAGCCCCCGGAAATCGGGAAGGGTTCAACCCACCTCCAACCATATGGAGGATTCATGAGCAAAAAGCTCCCCGCCCGTCCCAATCAAAGATGACCGAAGACAAACTGATCGAACTGGTACGCGAACGAAGCGGCAATCCTCGGCGGGCAACAAGCGCCGGTGGCTGGCCTGGCAATCACTGGCATTACGCCGAGGTGTTTCCCCCCGCTCCCCATGAAGTCGTCCAAGATGCACTGCAAAGGTTTGGGTTTCCTGTTCCGACAATGCTAGTTCGAATATGGGCCGAAGTTGCGAATGGAGGTATTGGCCCAGGATACGGAATCTATGGTTTGGAAGGTGGACTTACTGACGAAGGTCTCTATTTACCACTTCCCGACCTTTACTTGGCGTATAGAGACGACTCCAGGTGGATCGAGCTAATCGGCGAAGCATCCGCCTCTAGATCATTCCCGATTTGCGACTGGGGGTGCTGCATAGGCTCGGTTCTTGATTGCTTGACGCCGGAAGGCAACATGATTCTAATTACCGACAGGCAGGAGCGCATTGACCAGAGCGTCAGTTTTGCGCGCTGGATCGAAGATTGGCTAGACGGAATCAATGTAGGAAGTGATAATTATCGGCCCGTGGCAAAATGACACTTGATCGAACGCACGAATCTAGGCCGACATTCGCAACGGTCGCACTCCCGAACAGGATGCTGATGGCGAAGCGCGATGGGCCTACTACGGCGAAACGGAAAAGTTCCGGCTGTTGGCCGCTCGAGGCTGAGTATTTTCCGCAACTATACTTTGCTGATGCGGTCGGCCTTATACTCTTCGAGTGCGAAGGCTTCGAGAGCGCGGCGCTACGGTTCGTTACGAACGGCTTCGCCCTCGAGATGGGCAACTAATCAGAGGTCCTTGGGTTGAAGGCCTGTTTTCTTCGCTATCTTCGAAAGAATGGCTGGTCCGACTTCGTCGGAAACATGAAAAGAAAATGGGTAGTCGGCCCATCCGTCCTTCTTCATGATTTTGTGGGAACCAACGGTGCGGTCGTGGCGCCAGCCAATCCGCTGCAAGGCCGCGAACACACGCCGCGCCTTAGTTGAGGGCCAAGAACTCAAGCAGCGATGTCGAACGTTGCGTTGGCCGAATCCGGAGGCAGTTCGGCGTGAGCGATCCGATCCAGTAAAATTTCATGCGCCGCGACCTGAGCGCGCTGAATTGCGTCCTGCTTGGAATCCCCGTAGAGAACGACGTTCAGTTCGGGAACTTCCGCTATCCAACGGCCATCAAATTCTCGATCAAGTTCAATGGTGAGCTTCATCAATTCGATCTTATCATTCGGTCAAACCGAAGGGCAAGCTGGCCGGGTTGCCTGATTATCGATTGCCATTACTCCGATTGTGGGTAATGCAGACGCGCCCATCGATCAATAACAAGTCGGCGTGCAGGGATTCGGCCAGAGCGATAGCGGATGTTTCGCCTTCATCGAGACCAGATACTTGAGGTAACCCGGTGGTGTCGTGAATTTCCAGCCATGAAGGAGGCGCGGCTATCCAGTTTCTCACCTGGGGCGGCGCATCGAAGTCGAAGAGTTCCCGCTCCACGGCTCGTGTAAGCGCCACGCGTTCAAACAAGCTGTGGAGTACATCAACGTGGCCGATGAGGATCAGATAGTTTATGGGGCCAGTGTCGGTGATGACTAACCGCACAGGCTATAATGCAAGCTCTTTGAGAGCCCGCCATTCTTCCTCGAAGTCTTCAAGCGTGTAGTCCTGATAAATACCGTGGCCTTTCAGGAATCCATCTAGCGCGATGCGGCCCAGGCCGAGCATCTTACGTAGTTGGACCTCGCTGATGCGTCCGGCTCGGAGTTCTTCTATGGCGAATGCTTCGAGCGCGCGCTCCAGTTCGTTATGAACGTCTTCGCCACCAAAATGGGCAACCAATTCATCGGGAATCTGGAGGGTGAGTTCCATACATCCACCCTACTCCGGCACATAAATAGAGTCAAGTTTATCGTCACCCGGAATCTTGGATCACGTCCAATGAAAATAATTACCTCACCAATAACTCTCACTAAGTCAACTATTTCTGTCCGAACACTCGCTCCGCCCCCAGTTGCCGTGTTGCACCCCCGAGTTACATTTATTCCAGAAGAACCTCAATGAAGCAAGCAAGCCAACACCCGGCAGAACCCACAGCATTCGAACAACTCCTCGCCGCCTGCACCGTGGCCTCGTTCTTCCTAACCCCCAGTCGCCAATCCTACGTCAGCCTCCCCGATGGTTCCGCAACTCCCGTCTACTCTGAACAATTCCGTGGCTGGGTCCTCAAGCAAGCCGCCGATCACGTGCTGCCAATTCCGTCGCCATTCAGACTCGCCCACGTCCTCCGCCATCACGACAATATCGTCCAAACCAACGGCGTTCCCAGCACGGCAGTTCATAACCGCATAGCCGTTCAGCCCGACGGCACAATCTACCTTGACCTCCAATCCGAAAACGAAGCCATCGAAATCACCGGCCATAATTGGACCCGCACCCACCAACACCCCGCCACTTTCCGTCGCCACCAATTGAACTTACCTCTACCCGTCCCGACTGTTTCCAAGGCCACCACCACCCAGTTGCTAGCCAAATCAATGGGGCTCACCGAAGTAGATGCCAACCCTCTGGCCAACTGGTTGACCATGGCTCTGCTCCCCAACGTCGCCGCCCCAATTCTGGTAATCACCGGTGAAGCCCGCATCGAAGCCGCTCGTCTTCTGCGCAATATAATCGACCCCGTCGTCCATCCGCTCTTCCCACTACCAGTCACGGAAGGTCAACTCGGCCAGCTCGCACAGTGGAATAATGTGCTCGCCTTCGACGCCGGACCGTACATTACCGAAGGTCGCAAATCCGCTCTCCGCCGCATACGTCGAGGAGTCCCGGTGCGCATCCGTGAAGTCAGCCGACGCCAGTCGCCGATCTACGAAACCACCCAACGGCCAATCCTGATCGCCGCCGACGCTGCCGTCGAGATTGAGAAAAATCAAATCAACATCGAAATCAATCAGTGCCACCAAGCACCGCTAGACCAGTTATTGGGCGCGCTGCTGAATCAGTTGGTAAAAGCGCTAAAACAAATCGAAGCGCCAGGCGAGTCCTGGCAAATTGACGATGCGCATTTGCACAACATTCCAATACAAGTCCAATACGCAACAGCCAACAAGCCCTTCACATAATGGAAACACCGGCGGGAAAATCGGGAGCGCACAGCCGGGCGCGGTAAGAAGATGTCCAACCCTAATCGTAAGCTCTTTGACAATTCAATATTGATGTTCCAGAATCACGGCACCGCGAAAAAGTGGGGACTGGCTTGTCTGGCCCAAGCAACGGAAACCTACCATTTGTTGTAGCGCCCTAAGCGAGCGGCCAGGCTGGCCTTCCATGAGACGGCTGTCGCTGTCAAGGGAAATGTTATTAGCACGGTTCTTCGTTTTCCTTGTAACATTGAGACCCTGCTTCCATTCGCATTCTTA
>JAYTTF010000306.1:0-3053 GCA_043745195.1 Bryobacterales bacterium
CTTGGCTTCCCCAATGTCGTAGATGGTAACTATGTTGGGGTGATTGAGCGAGGAAGCCGCCCTGGCTTCCTGCATGAATCGACGACGGGATTGTTCATCGTCCAGTTGGCCGGGGGTTAGAAGCTTCAACGCAACCGGACGCAGGAGGCGGTTGTCGACAGCATGGTAGACAACACCCGTACCGCCTTCCCCTAATCTCCCCTTGACGGTGTAATGGGAAATAATCGATCCAGTTGTCAATTCTTTCATGAAGACGATAAGCCTAAGTGGATGCTTGGTTCATCCTCCAGTATTTCAGCTTATCGTTCAAGCGAGGGCGCGTCAAACTTTATCGCACTTCGTCCCGCTGGATCCAAACGTTGCCGGCAATCTCCCCAAGACTGAATACAAGTTGATTGGCCTGCACCGTTAGCCCAATGGAGGCCACGCTTCCGGGCACGTTAGACAGCGAACGGTAGACACGGTGGAAATGTAATACTCCGTAGGCTTCGCCGCGAGGTTGTTTTGTGGCCGGGTGAAGACGCTGAGCCCAGATGCACCGGAATCCATCGCGCTCGCTCAGAAAGAAGATTGTGCCGCCGTCCTGTGCCCAGACTGCTTCACGATCAAGGGCAGTGCCACTGGTAATTGGGATCCAGTCTTTGGATTCCACTTTGGGATAACCTGGGCGCACCGGCATGACGAAGATCCTCCGAACCTCAGTCTTACCATCGCTGACATGAAACGCCAACCATTTGCCATCCTTGGAAAAAGATGGGGCGAAGGCGAACCTTTTTCTCTGCCCCCAGTCCATCAACTCATGGGTTGTGCGCGCACGCCAATCCATCACCCGCGTAGGGTCGTCACCGGTTGCTTCCAAAAGGATCAATTTCCCATCTGGCGTCATCCCGTTGGGAATCCCGCAATTGTCACATAAATGTTCAGGCGACCCGAATTTTCCATCTTCTCCAACAGTCATCACGAAAAGCCGCCGCGGCGAAGTTTCCGTATAGGCGATGGTCTTTCCATCCCTGCTGATCTTTGGTTGGTCTGCAACGCCGGTACCAGACGTCAATTGGGTTTCCACACCGGAGGCCGTATTGCGTAACCAAATGCTCCGCTGACCGGAGCGCTCCGACACAAAAACCATTTTGCTTCCATCCTCAGAAAGGGAGGGAAAAGCATCGAAGTTCAAACCCTTGGTTAGTTTGGTAACATCCCCTTCCACAGTGCCTTGCTTTAAATATACCCGCCAGATTCCGGTGGCTACTGTAACACTGGAAAAGGCCATGGCACCACCACTCCCCGCTGTTGCGGGTTGAATTTCCCAATTGGTTCCTGAAGTTCGACGAGTAGGAGCAGCGGCAGCTTTTTCTCCGGTGCGAGGCAGTGCAATCTCCCAGATGTTAATACCATCAGCCACTTTCGCAGCGAATATGACCCGGTTTGCAGAGAACGCTTCTGGAGCGATCACGTAATTCCCAGGCGCAGGCTTCATGTTCTTCGCCAGGAAAGCAGCTAACGCTCCAGTTCTTACAGCCATGCCGTTGTCCAAAGGAGAAAGCCACCAATCCCGCTCCTTGTCGCTTCCTCTTTGACCTACGAACAACAAGGCTGATCCATCCGGAGTCCACAGCGGATATGCTGCTACTTGAAAATCGGGTTGAATAACTCGTGGAGTCCCTCCGTCGGCTGGGACTATTTTCATCTGCCCCGATCCCGAAGTGAAGCCGTTACCAAGCTGACCTTGCCAAAATGCAATCCACTTTCCGTCCGGCGAAAACCGAGGCCTGCGGCCGCCAGGGACAAGCAACTTTGCCTGCCCACCAAGCGACGGAACAAGATAAATCCCCCCATTTTCCCGCTCCGATCGGAAGGCAATCTTTGATCCATCCGGGGAAAAAGAAGGCTCGGTTTCGTCTGCTTCACCGGAGGTGACTCTGACTGGTTGGGAGCCTTGCTCTATCTGTTGCACCCAAATATCCAGATTGCCCGCCTCGCCGCGGTCTGAGGCGTACGCTGCCAACTTACCATCGGCGGAAAGTGCTGGGACGCCGGTAAATCCGCCATCAAACGTGAGGCGCATTAACACATGGTCGCTTTTCGGTTCAGGGTGTGGAGTCCTGTGCAGCGCGAACCATGATGCTGCTGATCCGGCGATAGCCGCCACAGCAACAGCTCCACCAATCCTCCAGGAGCGCGTGGAAGATTTGGGACTCATCAAGCCGGTTTGCGTTTGCAGATCCAGTTCCTGCAGTTGAGCCAATACGTGGCTCATCGGGGGGCGGAGTGCCGCATCCTTCTGCAAGCAGGCTGCAACAAGGTTGTCTAACTCCGGAGGCACCCCTGGAGCTTTCTGGCGGATGGGTACCGCTTCCGACTTCAGCATGGCAGCCAATTGGGCAAGTTGCGAAGTGCCTTGAAACGGCTTTTCGGCGCACAGCATTTCGTACAACATCACGCCGAAAGAGAAGACGTCAGTAGGGGGACCCACTGGTTGGCTTTGCGCCTGTTCCGGAGACATGTAAGCAAGAGTGCCCATCATAATTCCCGCAGCGGTTTGCGGACCAGCAAGCTGGGTTTTATCTTCATCCGGTTCAGGCAGAGGCCCGTCGAGTTTCGCCAGGCCGAAGTCCAACAGCTTGACGTTATCGCGATCAGTGATGATGACGTTGGCAGGCTTAATGTCACGATGGACAATGCCGGCATGATGGGCTGCAGCTAAGGCATCGGCAATCTGCGAGGCATACCGCACGGCGCGGCCGAGTGGCAGGGGGTTGGATTCAATGTGTGCCGTCAGCGTTTTGCCGGCGAGAAACTCCATGGCGATGAAGTCCACACCCTTGGCTTCCCCAATGTCGTAAATGGTAACTATGTTGGGATGATTGAGCGAAGAAGCTGCCCGGGCTTCCTGCATGAATCGACGGCGGGATTGTTCATCATCCAGTTGGCCGGGAGTGAGAAGTTTCAACGCAACCGGACGCAGGAGGCGATTGTCGACAGCATGGTAGACAACACCCGTACCGCCTTCCCCTAATCTCCCCTTGACGGTGTAATGGGAAATAATCGATCCA
>JAYTTF010000307.1:0-38427 GCA_043745195.1 Bryobacterales bacterium
AAATCAGCAGCCAACAAGAAGGTGCAGAACCAAGTAGGCCAAGCTGTGGAAATCAAGTGGGAAAAGAAAATGGGAATGAGTAAATTTATGGGCTTTACCACTTGACGGAGCACCTCAGATGTCTAAAAACGGCAGTTGAGTTGGTAACAGTACAACGAAAGGGCTTAAAACAATCGGACTTGCCGTCATAGGATCAGCGCAATGGCATCACCCAAATGGTGAGACTGAAGTGCGTAAAATAGGTCGCCCAAGGGGACACGGTACCCAGGCCGCTACGCCTAGTGCTCTATAGGATTTCATTCAGAGTTCTGTGGCTTCAGGCCAGGGAACCATGTCCCCGTTTGGCTCGCGATACCCTGATCTTCGAGAAGTCAACTGCCGTTTCCAGGATGAATGAACCTCCCAAATCCTGCTCACCGGCGAGCGTTGCTCCGCCTAACGCGAAAGCAAAGCCGCACCCCCCCGGCTCTCCCGGACTCGGTCCAGAAGCAACCAATGCTCCATTTACAAAAAGTGCCATCACACCGGAATCAAGCAGCCGCGTGACCCGATTCGATTGCAGTACCTTCAACATGTGGTTTGAGGATCCACACGTAGAGATGGCGGTGGAATCGAAATGCTTGGAATCGGCGAGGGCAACATTGGTTACGTTTGACCAGCCACTCATCAAGAACGCCATGCGCGGAGGGATTTCGTGCATCCGCCCTCATTGCGATGGATTGTCTAAACCAATTACCAACCCAGCGCTAGTTCCACAAATGTCCGCACCCCAACACCCGTAGGACCCTTTGGCATCTCCGGCTTTGTATCATCCAGCCACGCTGTTCCCGCAATATCCAGATGCACCCAAGGTGTATCCAGCGCGAATTCCTTCAGGAAATATGCTGCTGTGCAGGCTCCGCCCCAACGTCCGCCAATGTTGCCCAAATCAGCAAATGGAGACTTCAAGTAATCCTTATATTCATCGTCAAGGGGCATGTGCCACATCTTCTCGCCTTGCGCTTTCGACGCGGTCATCACGCGCCCCAGCATGGCGTCGTTATTGGTAAATGCACCAATGTGAACATGACCCAAAGCCACAACCACGGCACCGGTCAAGGTGGCCGCGTCCACCATATGAGTACAGCCCTGACGTCGAGCGTATTCGATGGCATCGGCCAAAATCAGGCGGCCTTCAGCGTCGGTGTTAAGCACTTCGATGGTCTTGCCGGACATAGCAGTAACAATATCGCCAGGGCGCTGCGCATTGTGGCTAACCATGTTTTCAACAGCTGGAACAAAAGCAGTCACCGCAATGGAAGGTTTCAAGCGTGCCAGAGCCTTAATGGCTCCCAGCACTGCGGCACCACCAGCCATGTCGTACTTCATTTTCTCCATGCCATCAGCCGGCTTAATGGAAACGCCACCAGTATCGAACGTAACGCCCTTGCCGACCAACGCCAGATGATCCTTAGAGGATGCCTTCGCCGGACGATAGCGAACAACGATTAGCGCGGGAGGTTCGGAACTGCCCATGGCAACCCCAAGCAGCGAGCCCATCCCTAACTGCTTCATCCGGTCGCGATCCAGAATTTCGCATTCCAAACCTTCGGCTGCGGCCATGGCCTGGGCTTTTTGCGCCAGCACCATTGGGGTTAGCAGGTTCGCTGGTTCGTTCACCAAATCACGAGTGAAGTTCTGTGCCGATGCCACTATCGAACCGCGCTCGGCAGCACTCTTGTAATTCCCTTTGCTGGAAACTACGGTGAAACTTTCCAGAAAGTGGATGTCTTTGGTTTCGCTCTTATGGACAGTGGGCTCCCAATTGCCCAGAATTGCACCTTCTATGGCGGCCTGGCACATGGCTTCGGAGGCTTGCGCGCCATCTACGAACAGAGCCACATTGGTGAAGCTATGGTTCTTCAACTTACGAACCAAAGTCCCTGCGAGTTTGCGCATTTGGGCAGTGCCGAAATCTTTGGCTTTGCCTCCGCCGATCAGGATCAGGCGCTTCGCCTTTATCCCTTTAGGCCGATGCAACATGGCGGTTTCAAGCACCTTACCATGAAATTCTCCACTGGCACGGACTTCATCCACCCAGCCGGTATTCAGTTTGTTGACATCAGCAACCGCTCCGGCGCGGCCTTCGGTTTCAAAGCTGATCAGCACCAGGGCATCAGCTTCCACATTCTCCAGAGTCTGGCGTAAAAATTGAGTTTGCATCCTATTCCTTACTATGTCGGCGCATGGCGGAACGAGCTTCCGCTTCCTGTTCCCGTTTGCGCTCTGTTTCCCGCTTGTCGTGCAGTTTTTTACCCTTGGCAAGCGCGAATTCCACTTTCACCTTGCCATTCTTTAAATATATCTTGGTGGGAATTAGGGAAAATCCCTTTTCCCGAGTCTTGCCGTGGAGCTTATCAATCTCAACCTTATGTAAAAGCAGCTTCCGGCGACGTTCCGGAAGATGGTTCATAATGTTGCCGTGCGAATATTCGCTGACGTGGGCATTGGCTAGCCACGCTTGACCGCCGACTATTTCGACGTACGCGTCCTTCAAGTGGCACTTGCCGCTCTTCAGCGATTTTACTTCCGTCCCGACAAGAACAATGCCAGCCTCGTAGCGGTCGTCAAGAAAATAATTGTGCCCGGCTTGACGATTATCACTTAGGATTTTAATGCCCTTTTCGGCTGCCACGATTTGTCCTCAACCTAAATAACTAGTGTAACATGAGGGCAACATTGGTCAGCCAGCTTGAACCACCAAAATACTTATTTTCAACTACTTATATGTGAGTGATGGAGCGGGCCGAAGAACGCGTTAGCATGGGGGAGCCTCATGTACATTCTAAGGCGTACCCTTTGAAATCCAGCGAACCCTTTATAGTATGCGCCGGCATTAGGCACTGCTTAAAATAAACTCCGCAAGCTTGTTGTCATCCGCTTCAGTAGGTTCATTCGCATTCGTGGTAGCAGGAATATGGTCAACACTTGTAGGGACATGGGCAATAAGAGACCCGAATCCAATCGCAGGGCCATCCGCTATCGCATTGCGGACAACAGGTCGCGCCGCTATGTTCGTGCTGACTGGACTGGCTGCGAGCCACCCCGACATCAACAAACTTGTCGAAGCTGTCGGGAAGATTCTGGAGTCGGTCAATAAGTTCGTCAAGCCTTAACCACTCAATTGCTATACTCAAGAAATGATGCGCCGCCAAAGCTCAGCGCAAAGGAGACTAATCGTTTGACGGTATACAACTACACTGTCGTCTACGAAAAGCTTCAAGATGGCGGCTATCAGGTGATTGTTCCCGCCATGCCGGAAATTTGCACGTTCGGCGGGACGATTGAGGAAGCTCGCGAAATGGCCCAGGATGCCATTCGCTGCGTTCTTGAGAGCGCGCGGAAGTTGGGTGAGCCAATACCGGTGCAGGTGGAGCCCGCCACCACCGAACATCTCGCTGTTAGCATCTCCTGACGAGACATGCCGAAATTGCCGGTCCTTAAACCGAGGGAATTGCTAAAAGCCTTGTTTCGGGCAGTTTCTATATTCATCATCAAGCGGGCAGTCATGCACGCCTTCTTCATCACCAACGGAATGAACTGACGAGAGTGACAGTTCCGATTCATTCAACCGACATACCGCAGGTTGTTCTGAAAAGCGTCCTTCGTCAAGTAGACCTCACACCAGATCAACTGTTGCAATTTTTAAAATAGCCACCCACTTAGATGCTTCTCGAAGCAGGCGCGTGCCACCTGGGGGATTATAATCAACCTGCCGATAGTTACTTAGGACCATTGCGCAAGCTCAGCCAGAATTTTGTCCTCAACGGCACGAAACCGAATTGCGTCAATAGCTTATGTGGAACTGATGAAAAGCCCGTGCCTCAAACTTCAAGAAAACGAATCGCGGACTTCAAAATGACCCGGAACATGAAAATTAAAGTTAGTATTTTCAAGCAGTTATGTAGTATTTGGCTGGTTGTGACCCTGGTTGTCCCAACTATGCCGCTGGAAGCGAAAACCCGTAAAGGGGACAAACTTCTGAACGCTGGCCGTAAGGTGGAAGCCCAAGGGAATTATGAAAAAGCCTTAGAACTCTACGAACAAGCCCTTAAGGACGATTTAGGGGATGTTTCCTATCAATTAGCTGCGCGGCGGGCCCGTTTTGAAGCTTCCCTGATTTATGTGAAGAATGGGCAAAAGCTGCGTGAGGCCGGCAACCTGGAAGAAGCGCTGGTGGCGTTCTCAAAGGCCATTGTGCTGGATCCTTCCTCCAGCATCGCTATTCAGGAAGTGCGGCGTACCCGGGCGATGATTGAAGACGAAAGCGTCAAGGCAGGCAAGCCAAGCGCTTACAATCGCGGATTAACTCCATCTCAACGCGGCCGGAAGGATTCTGAAGAGCGCATTGCCTCCTTAATGCCTGTGCCTGAGCTAAAACCTTTGAACCGCGAGATCCGCTCACTGAAGATGAACAATCAGACGGTTCGGGTGATGTTTGAAACGGTGGGGAAGCTGGCCGGTATTAATGTTATCTTTGATCCTGAATATCAGCAGGGAACAACGCGCAATCATAGTGTGGATTTGGCCAACACTACGCTGGAGGAAGCCCTTGAGTATTTAAGTGTGATGACGAAGTCCTACTGGAAGCCGCTTTCTTCCAACGCCATTTTTGTTACTAATGATAATATTGCCAAGCGGCGTGACCATGAGGAAAACGTTGTCCGCGTTTTCTACTTAAATAATGTCAATTCCATTCAGGAATTGCAGGAAGCTGTAACAACCGTTCGTTCAGCCCTGGAAGTTCGCCGCATGTTCACTTACAATCCGCAAAACGCCATTGTGGTACGCGGCACTGTGGATCAAATGCTGTTAGTGGAAAAGTTGCTGGCCGATTTAGACAAGCCGAAAGCCGAAGTTGTGGTTGATGTGATTGTGATGGAAACGGCCACCGGCCGAACCCGCGAGTTGGTATCCACTTTAGCCAACGGCACGGATCCCGGCCTGCGCGGAACCATCATCCCGACACTGGCTGGAGTAAGCGGTACCCCCGCTGCCGGAGCCAGCACCAGCAGCGCTATCACACTTCCTAAAATCAAGAACCTGACTCAAAAAGATTTCTCGGTTTCCATTCCCAGTTTTCTACTCGCAGCGGTTATGAGTGACCGCAGCACTCAAGTGAAGCAGAGCCCACAAATCCGCATGGCGGATGGTATGAAAGGTTCGTTACGCGTCGGTGACAAAGTCCCCACAGCAAGCGGCAGCTTCCAGGCAGGTATCGGTTCAGTGGGCGTTAGCCCGCTGGTCAACACTCAGTTCCAGACAATTGAAGTTGGTGTGAACGTCGACATTACTCCGCGCGTTGTCGCAGAGGATGAAGTGTACATGCACGTGGAAATCGAAATTTCCAACGTAAAAGAGCGCATCGATATTGGCGGCATCAAACAGCCCGTCATCGGCCAGCGTAAGGTGATTGACGATCTACGCGTTCGAGTTGGTGAAATGAGCATTATCGGCGGCTTGGTGCAATATCAGGACAGCAAGACTTTAAGCGGCGTTCCTGGTTTGATGAACCTTCCTTTTTTTGGCCGGTTCTTCTCCAGCGAATCCGTGGAAAGGTCGCAAAGCGAACTGATCATCGCGTTGGTCCCGCACATCCTCCGTTCCTCAGACATAACAGCTTCCAACCTGAGAGGTGTAGCGTCAGGTTTCGATCAGGTGTTGCGCGTTCAAACCACACCGAAGAAAGATACAGGCACGGCTCCCTTGGCTCCAGTGACAAACACCCCAGTTGATTTGGGCGGTCCCACAATTCCAGATGCACCAAAGCAGAAGCCACCAGCAGCACCCGTCCGCTTGTCCTTCCAGCCCACGGGAGTTGTCACCAAAGCCGGATCGCCGATCGTGGTTAGTCTTCATGTAGAAGGAGCCAACGATTTAGCGGGTGTTCCAATGAAGATTAAGTATGATCCTAAGAAATTGAAGTTACAGGCTGTAACTCCGGGCGCATTCCTGGGCAGTGATGGCCAGCAGGTAAACTTCAGTGAGAACGTGCGAAATGATGATGGTGAGGCGACGATTACGCTCGCCCGTCCTGGCGGCGTAAAAGGATTGAATGGTGCCGGTGCAATTCTTGGTTTGACGTTCATGACGTTGACCCCAGGAAACACCCGAGTGTCCGTGCTCGACCCGGCCCTCAAAACTTCAGAACAGCAGCCGGTTCCAGCGAACTCTCCGTCACTCGATGTGGAGATAAGGTGAAAAAGCGGCGCAGACAACAAGCCGGATTCACACTGGTGGAGATCATTGTCGCCTTCACCATCTTGATGCTACTCAGCGCCATGGCTGTTCCCTTGGCCCGAGGAAGAGTACGGCGCGACCGCGAGCGTGAACTCCGCTACGCCCTGCGCGAGATTCACACCGCCATTGACAAGTACAAGGACGCCGCCGACCGTGGGGAATTCGGCCAGATCAAGGCCGATACAGAAGGCTATCCGGAAAATCTGGAAGTTTTGGTGGAAGGCGTGAAGCTGGCCACTGGCGATAAGAAAATGAAGTTCCTGCGCAAGCTCCCACGGGACCCATTTACGAAGTCAACCGATTGGGGTATTCGAAGCATGCAGGATGATCCGAAGTCGCCGGGCGGCGGCGGTGCCGGCAAACATGTGTTCTCCGTCTACACCAAATCAACGGAGAAAGCAGCGGATGGTAAAGCTTATGCAGAATGGTAATCAAAATTCACGCCGCATAACCCGACGCCAGCTTGGCTTCACACTGGTCGAGCTAATGGTGGTGATGGGCATCATCACAGTGATCATTTCGATCGCCGTGCCAATGTACCAGAAGTCGATTCTACGCGGCAAAGAAAGCGTTTTGCGCAGCAATCTATTCACCATGCGCAACGTTATCGACGAGTACACTTACGACAAGCAGAAGGGTCCACAAACTCTGGATGACTTGGTGAAAGAAGGCTACTTGCGTCGTGTCCCCATGGATCCTATCACTGGGCAGGACAGTAGTTGGAAGATCATCATGGAAGATTCCGGCGGCAGCGCTTCAGCTACTGAGCCTGGAATTTTTGATGTGCGCAGTGGATCGGAAAAACAGAGTCTGGAAGGCACTCCTTACTCTGAGTGGTAAAGTAACTTCAAACAATAGTTAGTTAGGCCAAGGGTAGTCCAGCCGCTTCGCAATTCCGGACTAACAATTGCCTTCACTCCAAGTCTGCGCAGTTCCAATTTGACCGCATCATTCGGTTCAGCCGAGCCCTTGATATTAGCCACAACCTTCAACTTGGCCAATCGAGCGTAATAGACCGAAAAGGGATAGCCGATGCTTGCGATTTCGTCTCCAGGTTGCAGCCCCAAACGAGTCAGCTCCTGCGCCACCGCCAATTGAACGGGCACCTTCGGCGTGTCCAACGCATGCTTCAATGCTCCGCCAATTGGGATCAATTGCATAACAAAAAGGAATGCGGAAATACTGAAAAGTACTGGTCGCTTGCTAGGACCAAAAGTTGCCTCGTAAGCGGCAATCCACAAGAGCACCAGAAACGGGCCAACATATCGCGGTTGAAAAGTCACCAAACAATATTGGATACACGCAGCAACGGGCCATAGAATCATCCAAGGCTCCGCAAAGGAAAGGCGGAACCTACGCTGCGTTGCCAAAAGTACAAGGCCGATCAACAGCACAAACCCGACCATGCCATGATCCAGCACCAATGCCTTTGCGTTCAGAGCAAGCGCCTCAACCTGCTTCCACCCATCAAGGCGAATTGCAAGTCCTTCATGAAAATATGCAGGGTTCGCCCAAAGCGGATAAGTCCCCGGAACTGTATCCTTGAATTCCAGCAGCTCCGGCGTGCTGGCCGAAATGCGCGGAGCGTGCAGCGGCGTGCCGCTTCCGCTAGGCACTCCGGTCCAGCCGACGAACATAGGTATTTCCCGCTGCACCATCCAGGAATAGTTCAGGCGCCCAGAATCGCCGATAGTAAACCGCTGTTGCTGAATACTCAACGCCGCTATGAACAATCCGGACAAGCTCAAGAAAACCAGAGCGGCCACCGCAACCTGTTTTCGCCGTTCCCTCGAAACACCCAGCAAGACAAGCAGCACAACCCCCAGCGGCAGCAGCGCGGACTTTGCCATGTAAGCCAAGCTCAACGCTACACCCAACGCCGCACCAGCTTTGCCATTCGATAATTGGCAACACAAACCCGCAGCCAGGAAAATCAAAGCAGCGGCACACAAGTCCGGACTGGCAAGCTCTAAGCCAATCATTGTCACGCTTCCCCACAGAAACACGGCATAGGCAAAAATGGAGCTTGCCATTCCACCGTCTCGCATTTTGGACCACCGCGATTCAAAGAAGGCGAAGCCGGCAAGTGCCCACAACCCAACACAACAATTCACCAAATGCACCACCAAAACTTCAGAGGCCGCACCCGGCTTAAAAAGTTTTAGCGCAACCGCAAGCAACGTCGGATAAAGTGGAGACCAGTAGGGATGCAGCAGCGCCGCCGGGTTGCCTTGCGATGCGGCGTCGGCCATGTCCAGATAAGAGATTCCATCGGAGTTCATGGAAAACCGGTGGTCCCACGCAGCCAGTACAATTGCAATCGCACAGAAAAGCCGAATTGTAACAACGCAGTTTGGAGACACGTTATGCCGGGATCAAATCGGTGCGCGAAAAATCATTCCCCTTGAATAAAAGCCGCTCTCGCCGCGTTCGAGCAAGCGCATAGGTGAAACAATCCCCATAGTTCAGCCCAGCCGGATGATTCCCCTTCCCAAATTCACGAAAAGCCTGCCGCGCCACTTTGGCTTGTTCCACCGTCACCGGCTCAATCGCAATTTCAAATTGCTCCAAAAAAGTGTCGAGCATGGCGCGACGCACTGCATCGCCATACCGGTCAACTATGATCGAGGCTTCAAAATAACTGGCCGCAGACATACGTACCCCATCTTCGGCTTGCTCAATGGACGCGGCGAATTGGGCTGCCTCCGGTTCTTTCAAAAGGATGGCCAGCAATGCCGATGTGTCCAGAATCAAAGCGGCAACCCATCTTCACCATAAAGGAAGCTGGCATGATCTAAGGATTTCAAATTCGGGTCAACCCCGACGGCGAATCGTGATGCGAATTCCAAAATCTGCTCCGCTTTGGGCTTGCCACGCTTTTTCAGCTCCTTTTGAAGCCTTGCTTCCAGCGCAACAAGAATCACTCCCGTCAAAGATTCTCCTGTTAATTCAGCAAGCTGCGTGGCAATCGCATGAACTTTCTCATTCTTGATGTTCAACGCCATGGTAGAAGTATACCATCAATTGGTAGAATTCTAACCCTACGGAATCCGCAAATCCACACCATTGCTCTTGTCCGCCTCAAGCGTTATCTCCTTACTCAATTCGCCCGATTCAATCGAGTAGCTTCCCAAAAAACCGCGCGTCCGAAACACTCCGTCCTCACCCGTCAAACCTTCCACATCGGTCCACCATTCGCGAAATACCAAGTCGCGCCAGGCTTCCAGGTTCTTCTTCGGTCGCCAATCCTGCGCGAACATTGCCGCATTCGGTAGCCAATGACGACCCGCCCAGAACCCCCATAACGTGAACCCGTTCATCTTCGGATGGCTAAATGCTTGCGTTAAATAATCGCGCGTATACATCGCCTGTACTTCCTCATCCGTCGAGTTAACGTCAAACTCCGTAACTTGAATAAACTTCACTTCTTTGGCGAACTGCTCAAAGATTTCGTACACCCGATCAAGCGATGTCAGATTGCCACCAAAGTGACTTTGAATTCCAAAACCATCCACCAGCCCACCTCGTTCCTGGATAAACTTCAAAGTTTCATAGGTGAAGTTAAGGTGAGTCAGCGAATAGCCACCGCGCTCCACATTGTCGTAATCATTCAGCATCAACTTCACGTTCGGATCGTTCTGCCGTGCCAGCTTGAACCACTCCGCCATTTCTTCATTACCCAGCACCGCCTGCACATCCTTATTGTCGAAAGGTTCATTCAGAACATCCCATTCCACAACGCGGCCTTGAGTCGAAGTTACTAACTGTGTAATGTGACTGTTAATCCGCCGTCGCAGAGCTTCCTTGTCAACCGGCTTGGCATCCAGCATCGCCTGAACATCAGCAGGCAGATTCCGCTTCCCTGGCCAGACCAACACATGGGCATGAATATCCAAATTGTTTTCCTTCAACCAGCGCTGAGCCTGGTCGAATCTACCAGCTGCCCAAGTCTCAAAGAAAGGCCACTTCAAATCATTTTCAATCGCCACTTTGTTGAAGTTACGCAGCAGCTCTTCCCTATAGCGCTGGCTGGTGGCATTATTCGCAGTAACGGTTAAGGAATCAACAGCTGTGGCAAATCCAAAAGCATGGCGCTTCATCCGCACTCGCACAGCAGCGCCCACAACGGCTTTGCCATCAGCGTCTTTCACCGTCACCGCAACATCGGCCTTGCGATATTTTTCAATCCGCTCAGCCGCAGCCGCCCGCCAAGGAGCATCCGCTGCGGAGCCATCGTAGGGAAGTCCAACCAAATTCAAAGATCGAATGTCGAAATCCGGTCCGTAGTTCAGCAATTGAAATCCGCCGATCTCCACTTGCTGCAACTGAGCGTTCACCCAAAACGAAAGATTGTAACTTGAGGTCCCCGATGTGGTTCCGTTATAGGTTTTGTCCCAACGGAACGGCACTTGAACCAGCTTCCATTCCCTGGTAGCACCCGTAGACCAATCGGCCGATTTCGAGTAAGGATCGGCCCCTTGTTCCACCACAAACTGCGCCAACGCAGGAGCATCGCTGGTGCTGCGCATCCAATAACTCGCCACCCCAACATCACCCTTATTGGCCGGTTTAGTAGCAAAACACCGCAGCCTAAGATCCCAGGAGTTCGGAGCCAGCGCAGTAGTTGTAATTCGCCAGGCTTTGCTGAAGCCGGGACCTTCCACATCCACCGCGCTATAGGCAACACGCGGCGCTCCATCCAGCCGATTGAAGCACTGCATGGCATCAGTCACCAGCATGCTGGTTGCATCTTGCCCAAAAACGCAGGTTAGGGACATCAGACCAATGACTAAGATTCGCGCGCACATTTTCACCTTCAGGATCTCACAACCTACTGCTGATAAACTTACCTAACATGCCCAGAATCCTGATCAACGAATGCAAGCAGGAAATCTCGTCGTTCAACCCCGTAATTGCTGGGCTCGACGATTTCCTAATTCAACGCGGCCCTGAATTCTTCGTCTTCCACCGCGCAGTTCGCAACGAAGTGGGTGGAGCCTTGGCCGTCTTCCAAACTCGCCCTACTCTTGAAATCATCCCCGGCTACAGCGCCCGCGGCATCACCTCCAGCGGCACACTCTCCAGTGCCGCCTTCGCACACATCGCCGCCGATTTCCTATCCGCCGTCCGCAACGCCGGCACCATAGACGCCATCTATTTCGCCCTCCACGGTGCCCTCGCCGCCGAAGACGTCGAAGATTGCGAAGGCTACTTGCTCGAAGAAACCCGCAAGCTCGTCGGCCCCGCGCTGCCCATAGCCGTCTCGCTCGACCTGCATGGCATCCTCACCGATCAAATCCTCCAGCACTCCTCGGTGCTCACCGTCTTCCACACCAATCCCCACGTCGATTTCTACCAGACAGGCGAGCGCGCCGCCCGTCTTTTGCTGCGTCTACTCGATGGCGACATCCACCCCGTAACCGTCCGCGTTCCCATCCCCGCTCTTGTACGTGGACCCGAGTGCATCACTCAAACCGGCCTCTACGGCCAATGCGTAAAGCGCGCCATCGCATTTGAAAACTCGCCCGGCGGCCTCTCCGCTGGTCTGTTCATCGGCAACCCGTTCACTGATGTTACTGATCTGTGCTCCAACGTATTTCTGCAAGGCCAACGCGGCACCGAAGTCTGCATGATCACCGAAGCCGAATCCATCGCGAATCAGTTTTGGGAAATGCGCCAACGTATCCAGCAGCCGCTTACGTCTCTTGAAGAAAGCATACGCATTGCAAAATCGTTGACCGGTCGCGCAGTCCTGGTTGACGCTGCCGACGCCACCAGTTCCGGAGCCTCCGGTGATTCCAATGCCATCCTTGCCGAACTCATCCGGCAGGATTCCAAGCGCACCGCCTTAATCCCCATCGTCGATCCCGCAGCAGTAACCGCCGCTTTCACCGCCGGCATCGGCGCAACCATTACTGTAAATGTCGGAGGTGCTCTTGACCCGCGCTTCATCCCAGTTACAGTAACTGGCCGCGTCCGTATCTTGTCCGATGGTCAGTTACGCAGTGAGTCATTCGGCGAAGCCTGGAACGCCGGCCCCACAGCGGTTCTGGAATGCGGCCCCAACACCTTGGTGCTTTCCTCAAGGCCAGTGAATTTGTATGACCGCACTCTGTTCCTGGCCTGCGGCCAGGACCCTGCCAAGTTCGATATGACCGTAGTGAAATCCCCTCTCTGCCAGCCGCAATTCTTCGAGGATGGTGCCCAACGCCGCCTGGACATTGATGCCCCAGGAGCAACCAGCGCCAACGTCCGAGCATTGGGCCACACCCGCGCCGCTCGGCCACTGTATCCATTGGATATGGACATCAACTACACACCCAAAGCCAAATTATTTTAAGAGAAGAAACGAGCCAAACGGGAACACGGGTGCCTGGAGAAACCGCAGTTACACGCCTCGATAATCTGGACGCCCACAAGCCAGTGGGGACATGGGTGCCTGCACAAGCTACGCTACTTCTCATCAAACCAATGCGTTGCTCTAAGCGAGCTGCCTGGCTCCGGTGTCCCCACTGGCGACCTTTTTTAAATCCTCAGTCTCACCCTCCAAACCCCTTCATTCCCTCCAGCACTCGCTCCGCCGCCGAACCTTAAATCCCGCCTCCAAATACTGCCTTCACATCCTTCATCCTAGAAACGGCAGTTGCAATCCGTTACAGTCTGTCCAATTCGTGAAATCCGGGACGGGGGTGCAATTCTTTTGCAAGCCTTCAATAAGCAGAACATCTTAATCGAATTGCACCCCCGTCCCGGATTTCGCAGCCCTCCGCACTTTAGTCCCACGCCGAGCCCCACGATTGAATTTAGAATCGAAAGAGCGCTCACCATTCAGGTGACAGATGGTTTCCACGCAACTATCGGTGGGTACGGGAGTTGATCTATGGACGGTGCGTTAACTGCCGTTTTTGGGATAATCAAGCGAATCAAGCGCATCAAATTCCTCGGAATCCCCGTCCATGACCAAGGTAGGGCATTATCTTTCTACACCGAAAAACTGGGTTTTCAAATATTCACCGACCAGCAGTTCAACGAAAAGCAGCGCTGGATTGAACTGAAAATTCCAGGGTCCGACACTGGTATAGTGCTCTTCACACCCGATGGACAGGAAGACCGCATTGGTACCTTCGTCAACACTGCTTGGGAAGTGGACAACATTGAAAAAAACACATCAGGAGCTATCTGCACGAGGTGTGGAATTTACCGGGCCGCCACAAAAGCGCAAAGGCCGCTTCGGCGCGGCTCCAATGTTAGGAAAAACTCACTGATTCCATTAGCCGGAGCGAGTCCGTTTTGCGCGAGTTCCTCAAATGCAACCCTGGGGCTCATTCGCCATCATGAAGGATTCGGTGGGGAATTCCATCTGTTTCTCGACAAAGTAACAACGCAGAATATCATGTAAGCTAGTCACATAAGGCATCCGGAAACGGATCGTCTACTTTTCTAATGAAAATCCTAATTACCGGTGGTGCCGGCTATATTGGCAGTCACTGCTGCAAAGCACTTGCCTCACGCGGCTTTGTACCGGTTGTTTACGACAATCTTTGCCGGGGACACAGATCCTTCGTACAGTGGGGTCCATTTGAATATGGAGACATACTGGATAGGGCGCGCCTTTCGGAAGTGATCCGCAAGTACCAGCCGGCAGCAGTAATGCACTTTGCTGCCCTGACCTCAGTCGGAGAATCGGTTGCTGATCCTGCTACCTACTTCCGTAACAATATTGTGGGCAGTTTAACATTGCTTGAAACCATGCGGATTCACGGCATTCAAGATGTGATTCTCTCCAGCACCGCTGCCGTTTATGGATTGCCGGAAATCGTTCCCATTATTGAAACGTGCCCTCACAATCCGATCAACCCCTACGGACGTGCAAAGTTGGTGGTGGAAGAAATGGCTCAGGATTTCGCTCGTGCTTACGGCTTTCGCGTAGGAGTGCTCCGTTACTTCAATGCCTGTGGCGCCGATGCTGACGGCGACGTTGGCGAATCTCATGATCCTGAAACACACCTGATTCCCCTCATTCTAGCGGCAGCAAAAGGTACCAATCCTGCTATAACGATTTTCGGTAATGACTACGATACTCCCGACGGCACTTGCGTTCGCGATTATATTCATGTAGCTGACTTAGCCGAAGCCCATCACCTTGTCCTCGATTCCCTACTTACAAATAAGCAGTCATGTACTTACAATGTAGGCAACGGTCAAGGCTTTTCGGTCCTCGAAGTTATCGAAGCCGCGCGCCGTGTAACTGGCCTTCCGGTTCCAGTAAAGATGGCCGACCGAAGGGCTGGCGATCCTCCGTTTCTAATTGCCGATCATACACGAATCAAAACTGAACTAGGCTGGGAACCACACCATTCCGGACTAACTAATATTCTGCAAAGCGCCTGGAACTGGATGAATAATGAAAAGCGCTGAGTTACTCGTAACCATAGGATCTACTTTGGTTGCACTGCGAACTGGAATGTAAGCAGCAAGCACCAAAGCCTTGATCCCCATCAGCAAAAATAGTGGCTGGTTGCCTTGTTCCCGAATGCCGCCGCGGCCGTGCTCGCCCGGCTTAAGAATAATTTGCTTTGCCCTGAAGCGCTGCAGGAAACTATCCGATGGCTTATTCAATAACTTTTCATCAATTTCCAACTGCCCACGGTAAACGGTGTTGATTGCTGCCTCTGACTTTTCCCACGCATACTCCGGTTTCAAGCGGGCGGATCTTCCATTGAATCGTCGGCTAAATTTAGCAGACGCCCCATCGCGGCTTCTACCCCTAGCAACTCAAAGTAGTTACCTGAAACCATATGCGCTTCCCCGTTCAAGGGTTGGTTTTTGTAAGAAAGGCTCACTCCTTCTCCACGCGCGCCGGCCAGGCCTGCGAATGCGGTTTGCAGTTTCTGCATTTCACGAAACATCGGATAGCTGAACACAGGCCCGCCCCCTTCATCATTGGAAACACGGCCTTGCACCGGGCCCGGATGGTAGAGGAGCACCAACTCCTGTGGGTTCTTGATCGGCAGAAGCCGCAGCATGATTTGATCGGCAATCGAAAAAATGGAAGTGTTCGCTCCAATCCCTACGGCAAGGGAAAGGATCGCCGTAACAGTGAATAAGGGCGAGTGAGCAAGTCCGCGAAGGGTGAGTTTTAAGTTCGACATAGATTGCTGCGTTTTCGGATTTCCATAGGTTATCAGTTCGCCGATAATACGATTATGCTCCCAGTGAGAATAGACAAATGGCTTTGGGCCGCGCGATTCTTCAAAACACGTGCGTTGGCTTCCAAGGCGTGTGAATTGGGCAGAGTGGAATGGAATGGGTTCCAAGCCAAAGCTTCGCGCGAAGTGAAGCTCGGCGACCGGATAAAAGTGAAAAACGAAGGCGGGGAATTCCAATTGGAAGTGCTGGCGTTGAGTGAAATGCGCGGCCCGGCAGCCGTTGCACGAACCCTCTACAACGAAACCGATGAAAGTCGCCAGCTTCGTCAAAAAGTAGCCGAGGAGCGTAAGGCCATGCCGCACTTTGAAGCGCAACGCGAAGGCAAACCCTCGAAACGGGATCGCCGTGATCTTGATCGATTACGCGGCAGATAGACGTTCCGTCTTAGTACCCTATATAGATCTCACGCCTACCGGACTCATCCGATTGATAGCCGTTGAGGCAAGTACACTTGTGAAGGCACGCCAACCCATCATCAATCCGAGAAACGGCAGTTGCAAGCCGTAACCGGCACCCTGTCTGTCCAATTCGTGAAATCCGGGACGGGGGTGCAATTCGTTGCAAGTCTTCAATAAGCAGAACATCTTCATTGAATTGCAGCCCCGTCCCGGATTTCGCAGCCCTCCGCACCTTAGTTCCACGCCGAGCCTCACGATTGAATTTAGAATCGAAAGAGCGCTCACCATCAGGTGACAGATGGTTTCCACGCAACTGTCGGTAGGTACGGGAGTTGGTCTATGGACGGTGCGTCAACTGCCGTTTTTGGGATGAACACGCCTTAGATACAGAATGCTTCGAATTGAGCCGCAGAAAACGCCTGGTTCACCGGTGTTTGGAGAACAGAGATCGGAGCACATCGCAAACGCTTCCGTGTTAACACATTTAATGTGTCAATGGCTCACAACATTCCTTATCTATACATTTTACGAAACGTTTTGTCTCTGGTTGGATCTCCTTATTGACGAGCACAATTCATAGCTCAAAATCTAGGATATTTATGTCTCAACCTGAAAAACCATTTCTAAGAGCGCTGGCCGCTATTGCTGTTTCGCTGCCCCTATTAGCTCAAACCACAATGCCCCCACAGATCGTTACAGATCTCTCGCTTGAGCGAAGACTTACTCTAAGTAACGCACTTACATCTACTGATCTGACTTTTGCACCCGACAGACTGCAATCCATCAATTCCGGTGCCTTGGAGCTTCGTGAGCGTTTAATATACAACCCCACCGCTGGGACATTAACGTCCACAATTTTCACCGTGCTATCAGGTTCCCCTGCCTTTTCTATTGATGCGAACATCACTAGCGGAATAGTGGGCCAGTACACCTTAAATATTGAAAAGACCTATTCGGTGACGAAGCCAAGAAACATTCTGGCATTCACCGGCACAGTTTCCAGCTCTTCTCCTAACGGTGTGTTGGGCGATGTGAGCGGTGCGCCCTTTAGCGTATCCATGGTTTACACGAACGATACGCCGCCCAAGATTATTGACTTGGTTGTTGTAATCGCAGGTCGCGTGGTTGAGTATTCCAAAGATGCCACCGGCACATTGAACTTGCCCAAGCCTATTACCCCGGTGACTCCTCCTACCGGAGCGCAGATTAACATTTCTGCCCCTACGGTAACCACTGATCGTCAAATTTCGCTGGATGCTTCAAAGACAACGGATGCTTCCAACACCAGCCTTACTTACGTTTGGAAGAACGTAAATAAGTCGGCTGCTATTTTGAACCCCAATACTTCAGTTGCCATCGTGCAGTTCAGTGAAGGTTTTGGAGACTATATTTTTGAGTTGACCGTTACCAACGGTAACGGCGTGGTTACGAAAAAGACAGTTACAATAAGCTATCTGGGACGTTAAAATTTGAAGAAAAAGGCTGCATACAATTATGTTTGCAGCCGATTTCTTTAGCAGTCATTTATTGATTAAACCACGCTTTGTTGGATCTAAGCTTGTCCATGAATTTCGCGCGCTGGGCGTTTCTATTTGCGCTAATGCATCGAGACTTTGGAACCCGTGGGTCGCGGCTGCATAGATAAATGCAGCATTTCGCATTGCCGCTGCTGCAGCCGAAAACCGGCGTCCTGCCATGCCTTTTGCTTCCTCAAGTTCTGTCGTCACAACCATTGAAAATAAATTCTTCGTCACTAACTCCTGACAAAGTAAATACTTCCGAGTTTCCACTTTTGCCATTCTCACTTAGTGCTGCGAATCCCTAAGGTACCTTTATTCCAGAAGAACCTCAATGAAGCAAGCACGCCAACACCCGGCAGATCCCACAGCATTCGACCAACTCCTAGCCGCCTGCACATGTGCCTCATTCTTCCTAACTCCCAGCCGCCAGTCCTACGCCAGCCTCCCCGACGGATCAGCCCTTCCAATCTACTCTGAACAATTCAGAGGCTGGGTGTTGAAGCAAGCCGCTGATCACGCGCTCCCAATCCCGTCGCCATTCCGTCTCGCCCACGTCCTCCGCCATCACGACAATATCGTCCAAACCACCGCCGCGCCAAGCACCGCAGTCCATAACCGCATAGCCGTTCAACCCGACGGGACAATCTACCTCGATCTCCAAAACGAAAACGAAGCTATCGAAATCACCGGCCATAATTGGACCCGCACGCACCAGCATTCCGCCACCTTCCGCCGCCACCAATTAAACTTTCCTCTCCCCGTTCCAACTTTTTCCAAAGCCACCACCACTCAACTTCTAGCCAAATCAATGGGCCTAACAGAAGTAGATGCCAACCCTCTCGCCAACTGGCTAACGCTAGCGCTGCTCCCCAACGTAGCGGCCCCCATCCTGGTGATCACTGGCGAAGCCCGCATCGAAGCCGCCCGCATTCTGCGCAACATAATCGACCCCGTAGTCCATCCGCTCTTCCCATTACCAGTCACCGAAGGCCAACTCGGCCAGCTTGCTCAGTGGAATAGCGTACTCGCCTTCGACGCCGGACCATACATTACCGAAGGCCGCAAATCCGCTCTCCGCCGCCTGCGCCGCGGAGTTCCCGTGCGCATCCGCGAAGTCAGCCGACGCCAGTCGCCGATCTACGAAACCACACAACGGCCAATCCTAATCGCCGCCGATGCCGCCGTTGAGATCGAGAAAAATCAAATCAACATCGAAATTAATCAGTGCAACGAAGCACCGCTCGATCAGTTGTTAGGAGCATTACTGAATCAGTTGGTAAAAGCGTTAAAACAAATCGAAGCTCCAGACGAATCCTGGCAAATTGACGACGCGCAGTTGCACAACATTCCAATACAAGTCCTATACGCAACAGCCTGCAAGCCCTTCACGTAATGCAAACACCGGCGGAAGAATCGGGAGCGCACGCCGGGCGCGATAAGAAAGATGTCCAATCCTACTCGTAAGCTCTTTGACAATTTAATAATGATGCGCAACCATCTGCAAGTTCAATGGGTGGTTGGAATTGTAAGGGACGAGCATCGAGAATGCAGCGGCGTAGCGCCAACTCAATGGCGCCATCCGCTATTGGGGCGCCTTGGGAACAATTCTACTGCTGATACTTTATAAGATGCGCAAGTATTAGTTCTTCACAGTGACGCTTATTGTCGGCTGCCCAATCGATGGCAAGTTAGTTATGACGCCAGCCGAATCGGTAATTTGAACC
The DNA here is from genome assembly GCA_043745195.1 of Bryobacterales bacterium. Lineage (GTDB taxonomy): Bacteria > Acidobacteriota > Terriglobia > Bryobacterales > Bryobacteraceae > JANXSF01. Next base: position 19,132 of record JAYTTF010000307.1, read on the forward strand.
GCAATTTTGTGGTTACCATTGCTTAGTCGACTGGTATCCAAATCAAACGTCCATCCGATATTCGGGCAAGCTGCAACCCCAGGCAGTGCTGCACAAACTTCAGCGGCAGGCGTGCCATAGCGAGCTAAGTCAGCAAATTGATTATCGTAGATCACAACCACATTTCTGATTGTTCCAGTCTGCGAATAGGCATATCCGGCAAGCTGCACGGTGCCAGTTAGCGTATCTCCGGCCTTGTGTGAAGTCAGGGCACCCTTGGGAAAATCTACGGTTCCATTCTTCAGTTTGAAAGATACTTTGGAATCGGGCAGGATTGTCAGCCGTCCCGTTTCATCACGAACGCGAATCTGCAGAGTATGATCGCCATCTTGCAACGGAGGAGTTCCGGTACGGGTGTTGATCACCAGTTGGAAGCCAATGGCAGGACAGTTCATAGGCACAGGTGCTAATGTACCGCAGATGTCGGCCCTGGCTATGTTGTATGTGGTTGGGCCGAAGGAGATGCCGTCAATCAGAGTATCTACTGAAAGGATTCGCAAGTCGTTGATGGCTGCATAACCGCGGACAGTCAGATTGCCACTAACTTCGGCACCGGCCAAAGGCAGTTCCAACTTGCCGAAAGGCAAGCGGCCTTGTCCCGGATCTACAGTGAAAGAAATCGGCTCGGCTGGACTGTCCGTATACGCACCCCGAGCATTCAAGCCGCGAACCTGCAGGGTATGCTTTCCTGGGGCCAGATTGCTTGTAAGAACGTTGAGACGGAAACCAACGCCAGGGCATCCGCGAACATTTTGCTGCGCACAGAAATCGGTACGGGCCACGTTATTCGCAGTGGAACCGTACTGCACACCATCAATGACGATAAAGGAGCGCGAGAAGAACGTGTCCGTATCGTAAGCGATGCCGCTGACTGTCAAAACATCTTGCACGCGGTCGTCTTGTTTGGGCGATTCAATGGTGATCCTGGGGAAACTGGTGGGGCCAAAAGGCGGGTCAAAGCGGAACCCAGGGGCATTCGTCCAGGATTGTTGGATAAAATTGCCCTGGGCGTAAGTATCATGTCCAGAAGAAATTCCAACCGTGACAGGCCCGAATGCGTTGACCGTCCCAAAGCACCCTGAGGGTTTGATTATGTTTTGAAGTTCAGCGTTGCCGGTGCCATAGCTATAGATAATGGAGCCGTCATTGCCCAATGTCACCGAAAAATTGACGGGTGAACCAACAGCAAAAGCAGTAAAGGTCTCCCCAGCCCAACGGAATCTTACAGAATTGGCGTTTGGTCTGCTGTAGTAAATTCCCTCGCGAGGCTGAGCGACTCCGCTTACAGAAAACTGCGCCCAGAATGGTGCAATGGCGGGAATGGAACGTAAGGTAGGAATGTCTGTACAACTATCAGTCAGCGTGTCTCCAAAATAGAGGAGACCGTTTCTACTTACAAATATCCCTCTGTAAGTTTTATCGAAAAACGGGAACGCGAATGGCAATTCAACTCTTTGTCCGTTACCCACCGGGATCTCTGTACCGGAAGTATCAAAAGCCGGTGGTGTTGAGGAAACGAAATAGCCTGGACGCACTGGAATGGTTGCAGTGAATTGTTCTGCGCCTGTTCCTGTATTGAAATCGGTGTAGTAAACACTTGCAAAATCACCTGGCATCAGGTTCAGCGTGCCATTTTCTTTAATCACCACGTTCGCGCTGGTAGATATGCTGCCTACAAAAACGGAGCCAACACGGCGCAGTGATAGAGTCTCCACGTCGCCGGAACTGCTGGTGAACTGAACACTGGCCGCAGCCGCTGCATTGTTATTGTCGCTTACTAAAACGCGAAGAGTTTCGCCGACTGTTGTTTCCTGATCGTGGAAAACAACCTTCGCTTTGTTCGAAGGCAAGTCGAAGGAAGGCGAAATGTGGACGCTGTCCCCGCTGAACGAAAAGGCTGTTGCACCCATGCCTCGCTTGGCAAACGCTGCCCAGATTTGATCCTGGCTGGCACCCTTATAGTCCGCCCGGTCAGCCAACAGGATGGCGTCGCGTGCATCAATCATGGTAGAAAATGGCGGCATGAACTTTATGCCATCCAGCACCAACACTCTGAGTCGGCGGCGTCCTTCTTTTTCGCCAAATTGTTTGATGAGGTTCGCGCGCATTTCCCACAATGCAGCCACCCAGATTTCCCCATCGGCGTGGACTTCAGGAAATGGAATTACTGATCCCAGGTCCGCAAATGTCAATGAATTAACGCTGAAATTGGTTGAAAAAGGTCTGGTGCGCAGTAATCCACTGCTACCCCAACTACCAAAGAAATATTCGCCCGATGCGTAGGTTCCGTCGGTTGGCGCGCCTTCGGGTAGTGTGTATTCCAGCCCATAAAAGTCACTCCAGGCCTCGCCCATGGCAGCCTCTTGGAATGTTGAGTAGTAACCATTGGGAAGCAAGCGGGAGCTGACACCGTGCGTGTACTCATGAACAATAATAGTGGCATCCAAGGCGCCGTCAGTAAAATAGCCGCCGCTGCCGGTGTGACTCAAGTACATTGCGATCATCGGAAAGGAGCCATCTGCAAACCCCTTCCTAGAGAAGAAGGCATTGCGGGTGGCTGCCCTGGAAAGAGCTTGCGTTCCATAATGTGTGTAAGCATAAATGGCATCGCCACCAACGCCTCCTCTGCCAAAGTTGTCAGCCTGGAAGTTGCCTGCAGCCTCGGTGAAGCCCGAAAGATAATGCAAATCATGTGACCTGTTCACCCAATAAAATAAGTTGGTATTCACTGCATCGGCGAATTCGGTTGTGGTAGGCATTCCTGCACCAAGCAATATAGGAAAGCTAAAGTTCCCATCTTTGGTTGTCGTAATGGTGGGATTCTCAAGGAACAATACCCCCAACGGGTTTCCACCTACCACCGCGTTGTTCCCAACGGTTGAATTGCCTTTCACCCAACCCAACGGCGAGGCAATGGAATCGCCGACGAAGGACTGCACAGTGCGGTCCACTATCGGCGGAGCTTCGGTTAAAAGAACACCCAATTTAGGGTTAGGTTGGGGGCCCTCTCGCTCATACACTTGGCCCTTGGGCCCTGCGTTCTGGAATAGAGTCGTAGCCAGTTTCGATAAGGAAATTCCCGTTTCGTCATCCACTACGGATGCGTAACTGCTCACTCCGTCTTCATCCGTAACATTGAAAACCCACGCAGGTTGCAGCGTTCCACGAATTCCGAACCACACCATTCTGCCATCCATGTCCTGACCGGTTTCACCACGGGCGAAGCGCACGGTGCCCTGCAAGCTGGGCATTCTGCGGCTTACAACCGCTTGGAAGCCTTCTGCCAACTTTGGATTCACCGCAGCCAACGCAGCCCGTGCAGCCTTTGAAGCATTCTGAATTCCAGGTGGTTGCAGCAGGGGGGATCCGAATAATTCTCCGCCGGCATTCAATATCTGACCCGACGAGTTAATGTTAACCGCCCATGCGGCGTTATAAACATCAATTCCCTGAAATCTTTGCTTATAGACAATATGAGTCACGCCGTTGTGGGCATCGGTATATTCACGATCCACATACAGGCTCTCTAAATCTTTCGATCCCAGCCCAACGGCAAAGGCTTGCTGCGTCGTGTATTCGTGAGCAATGTCACGCGCACTGCGGGAGCTTTCCGCAGTTAGTGGGCTTCTGGTTCCGATCAAGTGCCTGGACAAAGACTTGTCCTGGGCAGTAAGCAAACTTGTAGCAGCTAGCAGGCAGAGAATTAGTTTTTGCATACAAAACATCCGTATTTTGAAATTGAACAAAAAGCAGCTCTTATTCTACTAGATATTTGTTAATTTTGTTTCAAGATAATTCTCAGGTGTTAACTAAGTTGGTTTCGATTGCCGCCTGCCTGTGGTCTGCCGTAGGCTGGTAACAAATGCCAACCTTGTTGCTTAGATGCGGATTGCTATTTGTTGCAGTAATGCAAATCATGCAGGCCCATGCACCACCCGTCTACCTGCCTGTGCCCCCGCTTCGTGTCCAAGGCCGTCAATTAGTGGATGCGGCGGGACAACCGTTCCTGCTGCGCGGTGTAAATATGCCAGGGCTAGAGTCCGGTAGCCCGTCCACCTCCGATCTGCAAGCGGTTCGGCAAATGACTTCTGTTACTTTTCGACTTATTCAACAACGATGGAATGCCAATTGTGTAAGGTTGCCTGTAAGCGTGCAGCTTTGGCGACGCGACGGAAAGCAGTATCTGGATCAAGTCTCAGCCATTGTGAAACTAGCAACCGATGCCGGACTGATTGTTGTACTTGCGGCCAACGATACAGGGACGCAACTGCCGGGCGAGGATTCGGTGGCTTTCTGGAAAACCTGGGCTCCGGCGTTTCAGGATAATGGGCGAATCATTTTCGACCTTTACAACGAACCGAAGTCCGATCGGATTGCGGGGGATAAATGGGCGGCATGGCGCATTGGAATGACATCGCTGGTGGATGCAGTGCGCCTCTCTGGTGCTCGCCAGATTTTGGCCGTGCAAGGCTTTCATGATGCACAGGGGTTTCAAGGGATTGGCCCCAATTACTATTTGACTGACTCGGCAATTCTATATGAAGCTCACCCGTACTACGATGTTGCCTTGACTAACTCAGATCGTGAGAAAAACTATGGACCAGTGCAGGGCAAGTTCCCCTTTTACGCAGGCGAATGGGGGATGCCACTGAATCGCGATTCACCAGCTTGCCGCGCTGTGCCCGCTGATCCGCTATCAGCGTTGAATCTTTCCTATGAAACGCTGGCCTGGTTTGAGGTGAATGGTGTTTCCTGGACAGTTGGCGATTTTCGGCCCGGTAGCCTGCTTACAGATTTTGTTGAATTTTCCCCCAGTCAGTTGGACGCGTCGTGGCGTTGCGGCGAGCCGCAGGAAAAGCCGCAAGGCATCGGCGTGCCTGTGCTGTTGTGGACTACCGGAGATCCGTCAGGGTTTGGAGCAATTGTTCCACAGTTGATAGCCAATGCAGCGGGCGGTGCGGCTGGTGCCATTGCTCCTGGGGAACTGATTGCGATCTACGGACAAGGGCTGGGTCCTGAACAAACGGCTACTTCGCAAATGGATGCGGCAGGACAATTGCCCAGATCGCTGGCGGGAACGGTAGTGTATTTCGATTGTTTGGCCGCACCGGTTTTGCGCGCCGACTCCTATCAGGTGTTTGTGCAGGTGCCTTATGAGGTATCTGGAAAGCCGCAAGTTGAAATGCAGCTCTATTATCGCGAAGTGCCATCGAACAAAATCAAAGTAGCTTTAGTCGATGCGGCTCCTGAGATATTTACCCGTGGCGGCGGGAACGCTGCAGCATTGAATGAAGATGGGTCTTTGAACAGTGAAGAACGGCCTGCGGCACGCGGTTCGGTAATGGTAATTTACGCCTCAGGGTTGGGGCTGGGGACGAAGGAACTGCCCACTGGGTCAGCAGTTGCCGAACTCATTGGACCGCGTCTGCCGGTAACTCTTGAAGTTGGCGGCGCGTCAGCACAAGTGTTGTATGCAGGAACTGCGCCGGGGCAAGTTGGCTTATGGCAAGTAAACGTACGCCTTGCAGGCAGTGTTCCAGCAGGTCAGGCCGAAGTGGTGTTGCGCTGTGGGACGGCGGCCAGCCGATCTGGTGTTGTGGTTTGAGTGAAGTAGTAAGCCAAAGCATCAAAGAAAATCAGGCGTCTTTTCCTTTAACACTGGGACCACGAAGTGTCCGGCAATGGTTGCTGGGAATTGTTCAATTCCACCGAACCCAAGTCTACCTGGGGATTGCCCGTCCGGAACATATGCCGTTCGAAAAACCCAATCCCAAATACTCAACGTGATGCCGAAGTTTTTGTTCACTGGTCCAGCTTCGGGGTGCACATGATGCCAGGCATGCATTTCCGGCGAGTTCAAAATATATCGCAGCGGGCCAATGCGGAAACGAACATTGGCGTGGGCGAAATGGCCGATAAAAGTGCTCAACGCGCCGTACCAAAACATGGCGGAAACATCGAACCGCATCACAGCGGCAAATGGATAAAGAAGCAACTGGTAAAGGAATACTTCAAAGGCATGGAACCGCCAGTTTCCGATCCAATCCAGTTCTTCAATGCTGTGGTGCACTTTATGAAATTCCCAAAGCACTGGAACCCTATGCAGCAGGTTGTGGATACACCATTGGAGGAAGTCGAACATCACAAGCAGGAGCAGAAACTGAACTGCCGCCGGGATGTTTTTCATAAAGTGGAAATCCAACATGGCATTCACCGCAGGAATGGATTGGATAAGGAAAGAGAGGCTGCCTCCAACTAGTACGCCCAAATAATGGCCGTTGAAGATAAGGTAAAGAAGGTCGTTCCAAATACCGTGGCGGAATAATTTTTGTTTGTGCAGCGGCCATATAAGTTCCAGCAGCACGAACAACACCGAGAATCCTGCCAGCCAGTAGGAATAGTTCATTTGGAACCGAAAAGCGTAACCGGGCGGAACGTTCTAGAAAACGCCGTCAACCAAACCAAGCGAAATGCCGGCACTGGCGGGGCACATCACAATGCGATGGCCGCGCAGAAGGCGTCCTTCGTCAATGGCCAGGGACATGGCTGCTGGAATGGAAGCCGAAATCAAATTCCCATATCGTGAAAACAGATCGGCATATAACCGGTTGCCAAGCTTCAAACGGCGAGCGGCCGCCCGCACCACTGCGTCGCTGGCAGCATGGGGGAAGCAGATGTCGATCTTCGCCATTTCCAAATCGGAATAGTTATCCAAAGCGAAATCCAGCATGCCACGCAACGCATGATACGTAAGTTGCTTTCCAAACGAGACAAGGCGCAGCAGACCGTTGAGCCCCACTTGTTCATGGATGCCGGCGTAATCCTGAGCTCCGGGCAGTGTTAGAGTACACAGGTGCGCGTGCGAAGCGTCGGTACGAAATTTGAAGCTCCACTTAGTGTTTGAGCGCGCAACAATCGTGGCCGTAGCCGCTTCCCCAATGGTCATGGCTGGGAAGGAGTAGCGCAATTGTTCCGGCGAGTGAATCTTGAAAACATCCGGGATCCCGAATTCGTAGGTGGTGAACTCACCATTGACGATGAGGATATTGCGGTAACGGTCGCCGGCAAGCAGTTCGTAAGCCAAATGAAGGGAGCGGACCCAACTCATGCAGGCATCGGCAACGTCGAAAAATTCGCACTTCAGGCCCAGGCTATGGCTAAGGAAGGCAGCGTTTGATGGTTCAAGAAAGCCCCGGCCAACGCCGCAAAAAATCATCAGGTCGATTTCTTCAGGATCCACTCCGGCTTTTTCGATAGCTTCGCGGACAGCCTGTTGCATTAAACCCTGAGCGGTTTCTCCGTTTTCACGATCTCGGACGTAACGGGTTTGGGAACCGGCCCTGGCGAACAAGGCTTCCAATTGACGACAGTAATCCATTACTTCACTTCGCGGTAGCGACGAGTTGGCCCCTTGGATGATCGAAAGGATGTATTCGTTCGTAATCAGCTTGGCAGGCGTCTTCAATGTGACGGATTTGATCAGCAACTCTTCAGGATAGCAAATTTCGCAGGGGACGTCCGTCTTAGAAAACGTCCTTTACACAGCCGCATGAGCAAAAAAAGAGGTCCTTGGTAGGACCTCATAAGGGGCAAAATGGAGAGGATTGAACTGTTAGTTTGATTCCCGTTTTAGCCGGACCAAAGCGATTGCGGCCAAACCGGCGGAAAACAGCAGCACAGAACCGGGTTCTGGAACGGTAGAGGTTGTAAAGCTAACGCTCGCTCCGCCCGTTGAAAAGTTGTTCAAGACTCTGGTGCCGTCCGTGTTGATGTCGAAGGTAAACAGGAACCCATTAGGATCGGAGGTTCGCAGTGGAGTTACTCCGTCACTGGCGAACATAGCGAATCCGAATGTGCTCCCAAATCCGGATCCAGGCGGTGGGTTGTCTACCGCCGGGCCACTGAAAGTTACGTCAAACATGATTACCCCTGGAAACGTGTAGCCCACAAAATAGTCATTGAAGCCGCCGGAATTGGCTATAGACAATGTGGTGGTCAGACTTCCTCCACCGACAGCCCCACCCGAAGCGACTGGATTATTTAATCCCGCCGTCGGCGTGAAGTTCGACATTAGAGCAACTCCCGCCGGGGACAGCACTCCGCTGTTGGCGAACTGGAAGTCTAAGAAGCCAAGAGTGCCAGGTGAAATACCCGTGGTTATTACTGCATTATAGGTGACCGGGGCACCCATTAGGGCACCTCCGGCGATGAGTGTCAAAGCAAGAATAGTCTTTTTCATGATTATAAGGTCCCTGAAAGTACAGTTGGCGTGAAGTTGATTACTACAGCACCTGGGTTAGTGAATTGCACCGGTACTGCCACCGACGCTCCTGGCGCCAGCGATACGTTGGAGGTGATGTATGGTTTGCCACCAGTTGTTCCAGTGGCATTAAACAAGGTCACACCCGCGGTTAAGCTGTTAAGCACCAATTGCACTGGAGCATTGATCGTAGAAGCACTGGTGTTCTTGATGGTTACCGTGCCGTTGTAGCGTCCTGTAACACGGCTGAATAAGAAGCCTGTTGAAGTTACCTGCACTTGACTTGTAACATCCAAGGCAGGCAGGTTGATTTCCCACATTCCGCGGCCATGCGTTGCAATGCGCAACAGCCGGGCTTGTGGTTGGATTTCTGCACCGAATACGGCCACCACAGGTAATCCTGTGCCGAATGGAGCCCAGTTTGCGCCGCCATCCACCGATGAGTAAACACCAATGTCTGTGCCGGCGAACAGGTTATTTCCATTTGCCGGATCAACTGCAAATGAATTGACTGGAACATCGGGCAAGCCGGTATTGATGGATGTAATCACTGGACCAGTGCTGAGGTTGGTGATTTTCCAAACATGCGATTGAGCAGGGGTGGTGCCTCCGAAAAAGCCGCCCAGTGCAATATAAGCCGTTTCCTTATTGCTTGGATCGAACTTGGCACGGCCCACATATCTTGCCGGAATACCAGCAGGAAGCGCGGTCATTGGGTTGGCACCTGTGGTTGTATAGAAAATAGAGCCGTCCCTGCGCCCAAAGATGCGGTAGTTATCGTCTTGAGGGGAGACCGCGATGGTGCTTACTGCTGAGGTTGTACGCTGGCTGACAGCAGGCATAGTCTCGCCTTTGTCTGCGGAACGATAAACAGCGCCGGCACCGTAATACACAGTACTCGGACTGCCTGGGCCAAGTTCCATGGGAGCGTAAAAAAGGACAGCATCGCTAAGAACGATTCCATTGAAGGTATCGCTGCTATCGCAGTTTGGAGTAGGATCGACTCCGCCGCCGTAAATGCCTTTGAACGCCCATAGCCCTTCGGAGGCGCACGCCGAACTAAGAATGCGTCCGAAACCAAGCAGACTGTTTTGAGAATTGAAGTAGGTATGGTACACAGTGATGTTGGTTGTGTTGGTGGCGTTGCGATCTATTAACGCATAGCCTCCATCACCGAAATCAATACGGTTCCAATTACCAGCCGAATCCCGTTGATTAGTGCCGTTGTCCTGCGTGCCGCCGATAGACCACTTCGCATCCGTCGGATGCACCGCTAGACCACTGAACTGGACTGTATTAATTTGTCCATTGTTCAAAGTGGACCAATTATTTCCGCCATTCGTGGACTTGAAGATACCACCATCATTCCCGTGCCAGATAACGTTGTTATTCAACGGGTCAAACTTGATGAAGTGAGTATCGGCATGCAGCCCAGCGCTCGATTCTGCGAACGTAGCACCGCCATTTGTTGATTTAGCAAACAGGGTTGTTGGAGGACCGGCGACGTTACCGCCAAGAACAACAATATCATCGGTTGTGGCAATAGTAGCGCCAGGGCGAACATCAAGACCAATGTTATAAAAGCACTGGCCACCACAAAATCCAGCACCTCCGGCCAGGAAAGCGGACCAAGTGACACCGCCGTCGGTGGAACGGCGCAGCCGGCCAGATGAACTTTCGCCAGTAGCAACGTAAATCACTGCCGGATTTGCACCTTCTTTATAACCCGCAAACTCGCCTCGTGCGGAGCTGGTGGCGACAACTAACACCTGCGTGAAGGTTGGGTTCGCAGCCTGCGCGTTGACGGACTGATATATGCCACCGTCGCCCGCAGTCGTAGCTCCGTTAATCCAGACCGTTAGAATGTTTGGGTCCGATGGATCGAAAATCATGCTGTTGACATTACGATTGCCTGTGTTCGGAGTATCAAATCCTCCCGGAGCCAGGGTTACCGTCAACTTCTGGGCCACCACACTGGCAGGAGCAGAAGTGGCACTGGTCAAACGAACCAAACCACGCATGCCGAGGGGAGGAAGAGCGCCACCAAATGGCAAATCTCCGCCAATGCCAATGACGCCACCTGCGATGCCGACAAATACGATAGAAGGATCCGTTGGGTGAACCAGAATACTGGAGATGCTGCGGCCATTGAAAACCGGGGCGCTAACAGCAACGCTGGATCCATTTAGATAATTTCGAATGGGATTGATAGGCCCAACCAGAGTGGCAACCGTATCGCAGCTATCAATGCGGTACATGCCTACACCGGCGTAACTATCACCGGAGCCATTAGCTTCACCAGTGCCGACGTACAGAATGCTGGAATTGGAGGGAGCCAGTGCCAGCGCGCCGACGGCGGAAGTGGTGGCTCCGTCAAAGATTTGCGCCCAGTTGGTACCGCCGTCGAGGGAGCGGTAAACGCCACCCTGAGCCGTACCCATATAAACCTTGTTGGTGTTGACGGGATCAATAACAAACGCCGTGACGCGCCCGCTTACCGCAATAGAACCGACAACCTGGCCGTTGGGAATTGGGGCAGGGCCAAGTGCCGTCCAATTAAAGCCCAGAGCCGCACTTGGAGCCAAAGCTTTTTGCGCTTTCATCTGCCGCACAGCGGCTTCGCGCAGTGTGGGGTCTGCGGGTAAACCTTGTAGCAAATTGTGGTATTCGCCGCGCAACTGATGGTAGAGTTCAGGGGTAATTCTGCTTCTGAATTTGGGGGCAATATCAGCGTCGTCCTGGCCGAAGGCGAAGATTGCTGTAGTGAGTAAGAGCAGTAGTTTTTTGTACATAACTTTAGTACTAGAGTGTATGAAGATTGTCGAACATTTGCAATACTAAATTATTGATTTATAACCATTTTTCTCAATTCCACATAAGATCCAACGAGCACCCTCAAAGGGGTGTAGTTACGCTTCCCCCCGGGCTCGGTGCGATACCCGCATAATGGGGAATCTATCGATTGTAATTAAGTTGGAGCAGTTGCACAAAAATAGGTGGGCTTGTGGTGGATTGTTTCGGCAAGAGTGGGGGAATTTTGCGACAAAATGGGGACGCCCACGCGTGCCCGCCTTTTTTAGTAAAATCCTGCCTCTTGGAGAAGTCTTCTGCCCTCACCCCGAGCCAACCAATCAGCGAATACGCGAGATACCGCTTTGTTTGAGGATGCTTTCATAATGCCTAAAGTCTGGCGGATTTCCTGATGAAGTTTCAGGTCAACAAGACTTGCCCCAGGCTTGGTCCGCAGCAAACTCCAGGAAGCAATAACCGCATCAACGTTGCCGGTTTCGGCGAATTGCAATGCCTGCCGAACATTTTCAGCAAGCACCAGTTTATCCTTCAGGCCTTCCCAATACCCCACGTTTTGTAACGCCTGTTTGGCGGCCATCCCATAGGGAGCGTGAGATGGGTTGGCAATGGCTAGCTTCTTATACCGGGTCGTAGAGAGATCTCGCAAGTCGATGGGCTGGCTGCTGGCCGGAGCCCACAGCCCCAATCGTCCACGAGCGAAAACTACGATGGAAGCGGGTTCCACCAAGCCGCGATCGGCTAGCTTGCGGACGAGGTCCTGGCTGGCAGAAAGGTAGAGATCGTATGGCGCACCCTGTTCAATCTGGCTCGCCAACTGGCCTGACGAAGAGAACGTGAAAACCAGTTTGCAGGAATTAGTTTTCTTGAACTGCACTACTAAGCTGTTCTGCAAAGGAGCCAAGTCACTTGCTGCGGCAATTGTTAAAACGCATGGCTGGGCGCCGCACGCCAGTATGCTGAGTAGGGCAAGAAGCACTCGACCTAGGGCAACGCGAACCCCAATTGTTCTATTTGCCATGAAGAACTAGTTTACGGTTTTTCTCATTTGCACAAGTCTTGTGATGGCCGACCCCAATCCAAATCCAGCAACGAAGATCAAGAGGAAGTCCACCATACGGATGGAATCCAATCGACCGGTGCGGTTTAGTGCCATGAGAGGCATGAGGCATCCGAAAAAGATGATGAGTGGTATTTGTTTGCCGGGATTATCACGAAAACTCATTTTATACAGTTCCTTTCAATACAAATTTTTCAACCAACAGCGAAGCAATTCCACCGATGACACCACCAACGTTGAAGGCAATGTGGACGGCAATTGCGGGAAGCAGACTGCCCGACTGTTCGCGGAAGCGGCCCGCAGCCCAGCCCAACAGGAATGTGGCGATAAATAGGACCGCAACCGCGAACGGCTGGATGCCTTTCAGGATCAAGCCCAAGTGAAGTGTGGCGAACAGCAGGGCACTGAGCAAGGCGGCGTGTTTGGTTCTTGATGCGACGGCAGATTGAAACCAACCGCGGGCAAAGATCTCCTCACTAATGCTGGACCCAAGCCAGATAGTAAGTACAATTGCCGGGAAACTGAAATCTTTCAACATGGAGGCGAGCCCATGAGAATGGCCCAGGCGAATGATGAGAGTTGTAACTGCGCCCATTGCCAAGCCTAGTGGAATTACTTGCCGCCATCGAGTGTTTATTGGGCGTTTGAAGCCTGCCGCAGCCCAATCCATGGGCGAGAAATAGCGAATGGCGGCCAGCGACAGAAGCGCCATTGTAAGTTTGGTAACCACCTGGCTGGCCCACACTGGAGACCCATCGGGTAGCTGTTTGGCCAGTAGCGCGGACACCATGAAAATCCCAAGACCAAGAGCAAAGGCGACTGAGGGATTCATAGTGGGGCTCCGTTGCTTTTCTTGAAGCGGGCTAATAACTCAATTTGACCGGGAACATTGCTACCTGAGAAAAAGCGATGCTGACGGAGGATCGCGCGCATGGTTTCGGCATCGGCCTGTTCGTCGGCAGCCTTGAATAGGCGAAGCAACATATGTTCGCACAGACGGCCGCTGTGGTGGAGGCAGGAAAGGTAAAGGCTGCTGCTATACACGGCTTGATATATCTGCTGTAAGTCGCGACTTAGTAGGGCGAGTAAGTGCTCCTTACCATCGGCAATGATGTTCAACTGTTCGGCGCCCCAGTATTCTGGAGAGCCAACGGCCACAGAGGCATGGGCCACGTTCGCACCCGGTAAATCGACGGGCGTATAGGCTTCGACGAAGACATCAATTCCGCGAGCGACGGCTTTAACGATGGAAGGTTGGAGAAGGTTCAGCGCTTTGGGAAAGGCATCGATCACAACGACGGTTTGAGCGCTGGATTCGATCAACGTGCGGGCGCGGCCGAATAGGAGTTCCATGGAATCGATGCGATAGACCCGCTCGTCGGGCGGTGCGGATTCGAGGTGAGCGAGACGCGATGCCGCATCGTCGGCAAGTTGATTAAAGCTCAACCGGGCTTGCTGTAAGAAGTCGGTCAGCGGCACCGCACGGCATAGCCGGTTTTCACCTTCTTCAATTAGGACAGCGCCTTTTCGGGCCAGGACTTCGACCGCTTTGTAGACATTGGCGGTTGGGCGACCGAGCGCTTTGCCGACGGCATAAGCAGTGGCAGGTGGGTTAGGGAGCAGGTGGAGGTAGACTTCGGCTTCCAGTTCGTTGAATCCGAGATTGGTTAAGGCCCTTTGCTCTTCCCGCACTGAGTAGTATATTAATATACTATTTCTTTGCAGTCAAGGAAAGAAATCTTGCATCGTGACTCTTCTTACCGGAAACCCCATGGCTGGTCACAAGCTTGCGCCACTCCTCGTACACAGCATCCAAATCATCGCTTAAGCGCAATGCTGAACTCTCGATCCGCGAAAGTATGCGGCTTACTTGTGCCGGAATAAGGCCCAATCCATTGGTTTTCCTTTGGCCTAGTGCAAACAGCCCAAAACTCAATTAGATTTTGCGCGGGTAAGCAGAACATATCGCCGCGCTCAACAATTTGCGTGATAGCGTTCCGTGCTGCGGATGATTTCGATGAATGCGGCGTAAAAGGATGTTCGTGTCGACTAAAATTCGCACATCTTACCACTCGTCTTCGCGCGTATAGATACTTTCACGGCTCATAGCTTCGTCGGAAAGCGGCGGCGTGCCGATTGGAATCATATCGGCGGCTTCGTCTAAAAGCAGGTTCAATTCATCAGTGGAACGAGGCGGCGGAAGCAAGGGCACTTTTGCGGAATGGGCAAGGCATTCGCGAGCATAAGCGTCGAGGGAAAGGCCCCGGGCTTGGGCCTGCGCTACAAACAGTTGTTCGATCTCCGGAGGTATGTCAACCGTGATAGTCATGAGCTACTCTCAATTTTCATGATATCAGGCCTTGCCCGACAGGGCTCCGCTTTCCACCGCGTGATCGAGAATCACAACCGCCAACCCAACTATTTCCCGCGCATAATCAACAACCTGCAAAATTCCATTGTCCGACGCACTTGCCCCCTCCCTTACACTTTCAACAGGAAGACAAAACCGCTGCGCAGCGTGCTTCCCAAACCAAGTCCGCTAGCGGGTAGCAATACTCGCAGGCGGCACGCAGAGCTTTGCGTAATCGTTCGCTTGATCCGGTCGCAAAACATGAAAAATCCTGAGCATTTCTTTCGGTTGGGGAACTGGAAGCAATGTTGGTGGTAATACCATCAATTGCAGTTATGGTGGCTGCAACCCAGGCAGAAGTGTGCGCGGCCGGTCAGGCAACAGGATTCATTGCGTGTCCGCATCTATTCTTTGACGTACTTGTTCAGCCTCTTCAGCCTCGACCGCAATTCGTCACTTGCTTCGGAAATCTCGTTCGTATCGTAGATCACCCGCGCTGTCATGAAAATAATCAGCTCCGTACGTTCCTTCCCATAAGAACGTGCGCCGAACGCTGCACCAATTATGGGCAGGCGATGCAACCCAGGTACGCCACTGCTGCTGAATGTATTGGACTCGTTGATAATCCCGCCAATCGCAATGGTATCGCCGTCCTGCACTGTCACCTGCGTATTTACACTGCGCTTGGAAAACGATGGAGATTGAATGCCGCCTGCTGCTGGGGCCTGCGGAGAGCTTACTTCCTGGTTGATTATCAGCGTCACAATCCCGCTGGGATTCACCCGTGCCGTAATGGAAAGCGTGACTCCTGAATTGCGGCTGGTGATCTGGTTGGCGAACAGCGAATTGCCGCCGCTCTGCACTCCGGTCACTGCTTGCGCCGTGAGCGTCGGCACTTCCGTACCAACATTGATCGATGCTCCAATCGAATCGGTGGCAATCACACTCGGTGCGGAAATCACTCGGCTCTTCGATTCGGTTTCTGCGGCAGTTACAAACGCCAGTAATTCGCGGCTCTTGGAAACCAGGGCGCCAGCGGTAAGAACCGCACCGGCTGACGTGAAACTCCCCACCAGATCTCTGGTGGAAAGCTTGGCACCAGTGCTTTCTCCGCGCTTTTGCAAAAATGCGGAAACACCGCTGGCCAGTGCACCGGTCAACGATACTTCATAGATCTTGGCTTCAATCAAAACTTGCCGCGGGGCAATATCCAGTTCGCGCAGCAGCTTCAAAATGCCTTCATATTCCGTTGCTGTGGCTTGAATCAGCAGACTATTGTCCATCGGGTTTGGAACAATGCGCGGAATACGCATACCGTTCTGCCCCATGCTATTCATCGCTGAGCCCATGTAGGAACCGGTTTGGTCCATTCCCATTTGGCTCGGCAACGGCCCTGCGCCACCTGGAAGGGCTCCACCCGCAATTTGAGAAGCGTTGGTAATGCCTGCTGACGGATTGTTGTTCAAGCCACTACCAAATTGTCCGCCACCGCCCCCATACATGCCTCCACCACCGAACTGGCCACCGCCTTGTCCGTACATTCCACCACCACCACCATACATTCCGCCGCCTTGACCGTACATTCCGCCGCCACCGTACATACCACCACCGCCACCGTACATGCCGCCCCCGCCATACAAGCTCATAATGGCTCCGGCCATCATCTGGGCGTTGCCGTACTTCACGCGATACACATGGTTATCGATGGAACCAGCGGTCACCTTCACTGCGATGTCCAGCTTATCCACCCATTTGCCGATCTCTTCAAATGCCCCCGGATTCGCCGCTACCGCAATCACCGTGTTAATTCTGTCCACCGCGATGAACTTGATCGGTGAAGACTTTTCATTCAAGGAAATGGATTTCATAATCCCTTCCAGTTCCTTAACCAAGTCCGATGGCCGGCCGTTTTTCACTTCATACAACTTCACTC
Organism: Bryobacterales bacterium; assembly: GCA_043745195.1. Taxonomy (GTDB): domain Bacteria; phylum Acidobacteriota; class Terriglobia; order Bryobacterales; family Bryobacteraceae; genus JANXSF01. The sequence continues at coordinate 35,582 of JAYTTF010000307.1, forward strand.
GCTGTGCGGTGAAACTGTCGTTATCAAACAGGCCGATCAGTTCCATTGTGCGGCGCATGTTGCGCGCCGAATCCAGAATCAGCAAAAGGTTCGAGGGAGGGTAGGCCCAGGTTTTGGAATTTTCGCCGATAAATGGGTCCAGCAACTTCGCTAGCTCTTCCACGCTGGCATACTTCAAAAAAATCAGGTTCAACATCACCTGATCGTTTTCAGGAATGTCTTTCTGCGTCTTGTTGATGTTCACCGGAAGCGGTTGGCGCGATACTTCGCCCATGGGAAGAATGCGATAAACTTCGCCGGTTTGAACCATCGCAAATCCGTTGATCTTCAAAATCATGTCCAACAAAGCACGTTGATCTAACTGCTTGGTTTCGCCATAAGTATTGAGGATCACCGATCCCTTCACACGCGGATCCAGTATATAGTTGATCTTCAATTGCCTGGCTAAGATGTCGATTACAGTGGTGAGCGAGGCATTGTCCAAATTCAGCCCACCAGTGGGCGACGGTGCAATTGGAGCAACCGGAGCAGTACGCGTCGGTTCAGTCCCTGGCTGTTGTGGAGAAGCAGGCTTCGTCGCATCTGTGGGAGGCGGTTGCGCTGGTGCCTGTGCACCCGGAGTATCAACCACTCTCGGGCCAAACCCAGGGGGAGGTGCGGGCGGCTTCACTTGTGCATTGGCCAATGCCATTGCCAAAGTGATCACCACAATTGCCGCGCCAAATGGACGATACCGCATTATTTACTGCTCCTTCTGTTGTGGATTCGCTTCCGTTGCTTTTTGCGCCGTTTTTTCAGATGCTGCGGTCTTCTTCTGCCAGGCTTCGTAATCCGCTTTCTCCGATTCGTCCAAATCGGCCTTCTTCTTCACCCAGGTGTAGTTCCCAAATGGTCCTGGCCTCACAAATTTCACCGTATCGCCTTGGTCCGTGATTTGCGTTGCCGGTACTTCCGCATCATATTTTGCTTGGATCTCAGCGGTTTGTTCCTTCGGTTGTTCATATCGTGAAACACCGAATGGAGTACGTCGGTAGAACCAAACTTTGCCGGTTTTATCAGCAAGTTTGTAGACACCTGGACTGACTTCAACTGCCTCGGTTGGTAAACCTGTTGATTGAGTTGGCGGCACTGTGGCTTGCTTTTTCTCTACCTTCACCGTCGCTGTTTTCGCGGGTGCGGACTTGGGCTGCGCACAAACGGGCAGCAATAATAATGCGGTCACTAAATATCGTTTCATTTTTTGTTTTCCCTTAATCCCTATTTCTTCGAGTTGTCAAGAAGGGCCTTTTCGGCATCGGTGAGTTCACTTTTGTTCTTCGTCCAGGAGTAGTTCCCGAATGGGCCAGGCCGCACAAATTTCACGGTGTCGCCTGAGCTGACGGCAGTTGTAACTGGTTCCCCATTCCTGATCACCGCTTCCGGCTTGTCCTTTTCGCCAATCACCGTGGAAGCCTTGGCTGTTGGTTGAGGCGCGGCGGCGGCAATGGCTTGTTCTACCACTGGGCCTCCTCTATCGCGGATCTCTTCCATCAGTTTGGTAACCACTTTGCCTTCCCATTCAAATTGAATTTGCGTGTTGTTGAAGCCAAGCAGCTTGAATTCGCCTACTTGATCTCCAGCACGAAATCCCTTTTGGGTAGCTCCGCGCTGTGCGCTCAACATCACCAGGGGAACATCCCCTAAAGAGAAGACGCCATAAGCCAGTGGTAAAGACGGCATCGGTTTTTCTTTTTCTATGACGGGTGGTGCGGGTGGCGGTGGAGGCTCGGGAATCGGGTTGCGATCCCTGGCCAATACCAACCTTTGAATCGTCTCGCCATACATCTCCGGTGCCACCACCCCAACCAATGGGAGCGGCACCGGGCGGGCGGGAGCGGACGGCAAAGGATACTTGTCCAAAACAATGGCGTGTCGTTTGGCCGCTTCGTTAATTAAGCTGCGCAATTGAAACGCAGCGCCAATCACGGCGGCAAACAACAGCATGTTCAGGAGCATCAGTTTCTGCTTCATAAGAAAATCAATACCCGACAGTCTTCTTCTCTGGAACCAGTTTCTTGGGCACAATCCCACTGATCACAATGCGTGCCGAAATGTTCTTATCCTTGTTGCTAGCCTGCCCCAAGCGGATTTCATTGGTCGCCAAAAGTTCCGGCTGCGATCCCAGGGCCGCAAGGAAACTCACAATTTGGCTCATGCTGGCATCCATTTGAACGGTGACGTTCACTTCGCCATAATCCTTGCCGAAGCCTGTTACGCGCCCTAATTCCGATGGCCGCACTTCCACAGGCGGCATAACGGATCGTCCTATGCTGCGGGCAATTTGCATCAACTGTGCCTGAGCCTGTGCAGCGGTATCGCCCTGCAACGTTCCCTTTTCGCGGATCTTCAGTTCGCTCCTCACCTGCTCCAACACCTGTTCCTTCGCCGGAGCTTGCGCCGCAAGCGAACGCATGCGCAGAAGCCGGTCTTCCAACATTTGCGGAGGCAATGAAGCCAGAGCGCCGGTATTTGAAGTGGAGGTGTTATCGGAAGACCAATACTGCGCGACGAAAAACAGCACGATCGCTACACCCAGGAATGACAACGCGCGACGGTTACGATCGTCCAAATTCATCGCCGTCCTCCCCCAACATTAGGAATTGGCGGCGTGACCATCGGAAACAAGTTCGTTGTTGGTGGCGGCGGTTGAGGTTGAACTGCTTGTTGTTGTGGAATCGGCTGTTGAGCAACCGGCGAAGAAATTGCCTGATTCGCCATCAGCGCCGGGGTTTCCCGTTGACTGCGAATGCGGAACGCTTCCCCATTCTGCATCCGCATAATGCCCATTTGAAATTCAGAATTCTTTA
>JAYTTF010000308.1:0-11287 GCA_043745195.1 Bryobacterales bacterium
TCATGGCTGGTTCTCCTTTTGCACCTAGAGTGCGTTGTGGAAGTTTACTACTTTCCACTGAACCAGCCGTCTCATCCTATCTGTCCCCATATTAAATGTTTTTAAATGCCGCTGATGCGGTTAGGCTGATTCCCGATAACGCCATCTTGGCATCCAGTGGGTTCGTGGGCTGTGGGCAGCCTGAAGAACTCGCCGCTGCGCTGGAGCTTCGCTTTCTTGAAACGCAAACACCGCGCAATCTCACCTTGATCTTTGCTGCTGGTCAAGGTGACGGAATCCATCGTGGGCTTAACCATCTGGGTCACGCTGGTCTTGTGAAACGAGTCATTGGTGGGCACTGGAACCTAGTACCGAAGCTTGCAAGATTAGCCCTTGAAGGCAAAATCGAGGCTTACAATTTCCCTCAGGGCGTTATCTCAAAACTGTTCCGTGAAGTGGCTTCGGGCAATCCGGGAATGCTCAGCCGCGTGGGTCCTGGCACCTTTGTCGATCCCCAATTTGGCGGCGGTAAAATTGGCACGCTGACCAAAGAGGATCTGGTTGACCGTATCACAATGGATGGCGTCGACATGCTGTGGTATCGCGCACCTCGTGTGAATGCGGCCTTGCTCCGCGGCACTGCGAGTGATTCGCAAGGCAACATTTCAATGGAAAACGAAGCAATCACCGGTGAGGCGCTGGCGATCGCGCAAGCTGCCCATCGCAACGGTGGACCTGTGATTGTGCAAGTGGAACGCATGGCACCCGATTTCAGCCGCGACCCCAAATCCATTCGCATTCCAGGCATCTTCGTCGATGCGGTTGTTGTCGCCTCGCCTGATAATCACTGGCAAACTTATGATGGGGCGATGAATGAGCACTATGTCCAACAAGGCTCGAACACTGGCAATGATCTGAAGCGTTTGCCACCCGGTGTCCGGCGTTGGATTGCAGCGCGTTGCCTGGCGGAATTGCACGATGGCGATGTGGCAAATCTTGGCATTGGTATGGCCGAAGGAATTGCCTCGCTGGCTTGTGAAGCGGGTCGGCTGGAGAACATTACTTTGACCGTGGAATCGGGAGCCATTGGAGGCATTCCCTCCGGTGGTCTCAGTTTCGGTGCCAGCTTTCATCCCGAAGCCATCATCGACCAGCCCTCCATGTTCGATTTCTACGATGGCGGCGGACTGGATGTGGCGTTTTTGTCCATGGCAGAATGCGATGCCTTGGGTAACGTGAATGTGAGCCGCTACGGAGGCAGGATGCCGGGCATCGGCGGGTTTATGAATATTGCTCATACGGCTAAGCGAGTGGTGTTTCTGGGGACCTTCACGGTTGGGGTTGAGGCTGAAATCAGGGAAGGCAGATTGCGAATTGGTAAGGAGGGAACGGCTCGTAAATTTGTGGAGCGAGTGGAGCAAATTTCCTTCAATGCGAAAGCAGCATTGGCTTCAGGGCAGAAGATTCTTTACGTCACCGAGCGTGCCGTGTTTCGACTTACAACCACTGGGTTAGAGCTTGTGGAGCTTGCTGACGGAGTGGATTTGGAACGGGACGTCTTGAGACAAATGGGGTTTCGACCCGCAATTTCTGCTGCGTTGAAATCTCTGAAATCCAATTATTACTGAGGTGCAACAACCTCGAAACTTGCGGTGGCTGAATAACGGGGCTTGGCGTCAATTGTGGTCAGGTAAGCTTCCGCTGAATAGATGCCGGGGCGCAAGATCAGCGGCAAAATGGCCACCCAATTTCGCTCACCATTCAAAATGTTCTCTTCCCCTAGTTCCTGCGTAAACAACTGAGTGGCGGCAAGGTTGAAAACTTCCTCTCCTTGTAAGTTACGAATCACCAGGTTGTATCGTTGCGATGAGGAGAAGCGTAATTGTAGAGGCCGGGGTGTGGTGTTGCGGATGGTGATTCTTGCTGTCAGCACCGGGGCAGCTGTTTCATACAAGCTGCTATCCAGGCTCAAGCTAAAAGAAGTTTCCGGCTGCGAAAGCACAGTTACGCCACCCAAACGGGCATACATCAGTTTCATCACCCTTGGCCCTGCAAAAGTAATCGAAGTGCGCTGTACAAGCCCGATGTAAGGCGCATAGAGTTCGCTATCAAAGCCAGCATCGGCACACATCCCAACGGGATATTTGATGGCCAACAGATCGACAAAGTCGGCGACGGGCAGGCTTGCTTTAGCACTGCGGGATTCCACTTTCGCTGTCTGATTGCAGGGTGTGATCGCCGTGCGGTAGCTGCCGCCTTCAGGAGTGTTGAACATTGCCCAGACTTCTTCACCCCCGGTGGCGTTGGGATTGTAACGGTACAAAATACCAGATTCGTTTGATCGCAGCCACGCTTCCCCTTCAGGAAAACCACGGACTACAGAGTAGACTTGCCCATTCACGATTTCGGCACGAGGGATGTCCACTGTAACGGTTTGTATCCGTCCGAAGAATCCAACTTGATAAATCCATTGGTTGCCTATTTGCAGCGGAAAATAATCCTGCGCCATGGCCGGCAACGCTGCCAATAGCAAAGATAGTAGGAAGGCTTTCACACTCCATTGTTGGACGATCGAAACCTCCATTTGGTTGCGCTATGTAAACAATGTTATAAACGAATCAGCCCGTATTTGCGTCTTTAATGAAGAGAGGCTCATGCATATTTTTGCCCTGTTCTCTGCCCTACCCTTGTTGGCCGCCAGTGTTCCTGTGCTTGAGCTAAGCGACTTGGCAGCCTTGTACTCCAAGCGCGATCCACGCTTGCGACCAAATACGATGCTGCAGGTAACTGGCGAGCTTTCCGATTTTATTGATCGCGACGGATCCACTGTTCTGGCGCTGTTCGATAAGGCCACTGGCACAGCGGTTGGTTGCGAAATTCCGCGCAAATCGCGCCGCCACTTTCCGGGTCTACTTGCCAAACATCGCTATACGGTGGAAGGCACTGTTTCCAAATGGCAACCTTCTGAGAGTGGCGGTGCGCTGCTGCTGCTGTCCTGCAAAGTGTTGGAAGAACCTATTGAACTTCGTAAGGACACTTTGTATTTGGGAGTGATGCGCACTGGTGAACACGAAACCGGCTTTCATTTGAAGCTGCTGGATGGCGGAGAAGGTCCGGTTCAGGCAACTTTTCTGGCCATCGATTCCGCTGGCTTTCTTCGGGAATGGGAACGGAGCAATCGTCTGAGCGTAGCGCAACTGCTGTCTTTGAAACCCACGGAATGGACTGGCTATTTCAGCCGCGCCACAAAGACATTTCACTTTTCAAGATTGGATCAAAAGCTGGATTTGGTGCTGACTTCACCCGCCAGTTTTTCTGGAAAATTGACTGTCCAAAAAGAGCTGCAGACAGATGCCCGGATGATTGTTGCGAACTCATCGGGTTATTTAATTGATTATCAGGTGAGTCCAGATTCTGCAGGGCGAAGGCCGGTTCCATCAAAACCCAGTCATAGCGGAAATGACCCTAATCGTCAGTACACTCAATTTGAAGTAGAAAGAATTGCCAACGAATGGTTGGAGAGTTTTCGAAAATCAGAGGAGGCAATTGGGCTGGGTATTCCGAGTTTGAATTCAGCAACTCGTATCGGCGGAGCGGAGCAGCTATGGGAAGTTAGCTACTTCATTCAACGGGGACCACCACGCAACATGCCGCCAGTTGCTTTAAAACTTGTCTTGCACATTGTGAAGGCTGGTGACCAACCGAAAGTTAGTGAACACTGGTTGCTGACACCTGGCGGGAAGCCACCTTCACCAGCCCGGCGGAACTCTCGAGCTCAAAGGGGATCTCTCCCGGCGGTCCCTGAATCCCTCGAACTGACACCCGCCAATATCCAACCTCCGGCTGCACCACGTGAATCTTCTCCGCCCCAACCGTAGGTCTTGAATATCCATCGGTAATGTAGAAAGGGCCATAGTGCTTGCCTGTGGGGCTGATCAAATGCAGATCCAGATCGCGCCCTTCGGCCTTCCAGGTTAGGGCAACATCGAGGGCACCACTTTTAGCCTTCACCAGAACAACTTCACTCCACCATTGCTCCACTTGCACGGCGCCTTGCAGCTTGTTGGCATTGCCAGCGGCGGCCAGTGCGGCAACAGTGCCGTTGCGCCCAACTCCGGGACCGCATTTACAGGCTGGTGAAATGTTTTTTGACACCACGGCCCGGTTCAAACTGCGGCCAGGATCGGGAAGATCATCAAAGCGGAAAGGAATGCTCTGTGCGGAAATGCTAAATTCCCGGGTCACTTGTGCGTGAATATGATGCCCACCGCCAGCGCCGAATGTATACCCGGAATTGCCCACCACGGCGATGGCTTGGCCTTGCTCCACACGCTGGCCGTTGGTTACCTGAAAGCTACCCGTTGTGAGGTGAGCATAGTGGCTGAATTCGCCATTATCGTGGGCAATTGTAATGTAGTTTCCAAAGGAGCGAATATGCTGCGTCTGGCCCCATCCACCATCGAAAGTATGCGCAATACCGCCGCGCATGGCCACCACGCATTTCGCATTGATAGGAGCAATGTCCCAGGCTTGGGACGTTCGACCGAAGTGCGAGAAACCACCATAGGGACCCTGCGCGATCACCCACGCTTCGCCTGCAGCAAGTGGGAGTTTATAACCAGTGTCGGCAGCAATCAGCAGGCGCGCGGGTTGACTAATGCGGCCATCGGCATTGCGCACAATCACCATGTATTCGCCAACGGGAATGGAGCCCGCATACATTGCCTTTACCTGATTTGGTTTGTAAACGGCAGGCTCCATCCGGTAAAGATATTTCCATCCACCGGACTTCGTATATTGCGCAATGTGGATCACCGAAGTAGGTTCAAAGCCGGATCCGGTCAAGGTGAATTCGGTAGAGTCGGTACGTGGAGTTCGCTCCACCGCTGCAACCTGGAACTTTCCGGCATTGGGATCGGCAGTGATTTGAAATGTTCTTTCGTTGAGAATTCGCCCACTGGATGTGACTCTGATTTTCCAGATTCCGGGAAGCGTTGCGGCCTCGAAACCTGCTACGGGCAGTTGGGTTAGAAAGCAGAGTTGCCCAGTGGCAGGAAGGCCGCTGTAAGGAGTGGATTGTAGAATGCTACCTTGCGGACTGAGCCATTCGATCAAAAGCGATTCGCCTCGATTGACCGAACTGGCAGTGAAGCCGAAAAACACCTGCCCTGCGGAGGGCGTAAATACATCCAACGGACGGCCCAGCGTGCATGCCTGTTCATCCGCTGTAAGGCTTATTGTGGATCTTGAAATGTTGATGCTGTAGCCGCTGGAAACAGACAACGCAGCTAACAAGAATAGACGAGAGAAGTTCATTTCCGCTCCTCATTAGATCGGCGGGTATAACTCGCTACTGCACGTTGAATTAGGGCCGTAGAAGAATCACAGGTGTTTCATGTTCATAGCCAAGGATAGTAATGGATGCCGTTGCTAGGGCGAATAACCTACCATCTTCTGGAGGCAACCCTAACCATGTGGCTATCAATACACGCAGTAAATGACCGTGGGAAAATAAGGCCGCGTTGCCACCAGCGGCGCGGGCTCGGGTCAGCACGGCTGAGGCACGGGCTGCGACTTCGGATTTTGTTTCGCCACCGGGAACAGGATGGGTCCACACGGTCCAGCCGGGAACTTTTTCGCGAATTTGAGAAGAAGTAAGGCCGTCATAGTTGCCGTAATTCCATTCCATTAGGTTCGGCTCCACTTGAGCCACTTCACCAAATCCCGCCAATCGGCAGGTTTCAGCAGCGCGTTGTAGGGGGCTGGTGAGAACTAACTGGAATTGTTTTTGACCAAGCCGTGCGGCAATACCGGCAGCCTGCAGTTTGCCGGCTTCCGTCAATGCAATGTCCGTGCGGCCAGTGTGTTGACCAGTAAGACTCCATGCTGTTTCGCCGTGGCGAATTAGGTAGATTTCTGATTTCATTTTTAGAAACTCTTAATGCTTGGGGAGAGTGAATCGGGTCAACTCTTCAGGCACTTTTAAGGCGATGTTCGGCGTCCATGATATTCGCCAAGATCGCGTTGATTCGACTGAGATGGCCAGGTCCTTTTGATTTCAGCCAGCCAAGAACGTCGTTCTGGACCCGAAACGAAATCAGAGTTGTCTTTGAACGAAGCCGGAATGGGACCATTTGCGCCAGTTGCACATCAGTGAGCTCGGGGATGTCAGAGAAATCGATTTCCGAATCGGGCTTCTTCGCCAAGCTCTTCAGAGTTGCTCGCTGTTGTCTGGTCAGCGGCTTACTCAAAATATCCTCGGCCTTCATGCGTACTAGCTTTTCTGGCTGAGATGATGCGGATGATTTCTTTGCCATAAGTTGTCTCCCTATAAACGTGGACGAGGATGAGGAGTGGTTCAATGCCGCCCGCTAACCCCAGAGCATGCCATCGCTATTCTCCGCTATCGTCAGTTCTATCTTCTCTTAGCACTAAGTGCGGGTCGGCGAACACGAGAACCGCAGTGTCGAAATCGATGCCGTGTTTCTTAATATTGGCTCGATTCTTGACCGCGTCCCATTCAAACTCCATTGCGTTAATACAAGTGTATATACGATTGGCCGTGCGTGCAAGCGGGAATTCCTTCTTGTTGCCCATGGCAACTTGAGCATTGCCTAAGTAGGTAGATCTCTGATTTCATTTTTCCGAAACTTCAAGGCTTAGGGAGCAAGGCAGCTTCCCAATTCTGGATCACGATGAGCGAAGGATTTTCCGATGTAGTTGTGACTGGAATTACAAACCGCTGCCCGTCGGCGGAGACATCGAAACCACTCAGAGCATGGATTGCCGCCCTGGCCTCCGTGCTGATGTTGAATAGCGGCTGGGCGGCACCAAATGTGGGCTTTTTAGAAATGTTCACTGGGGTTGCATAAACCTTACTATTGAATCCCAAATGAAACAGTTCCTTCCCATCGGCTCTCCAACGCAATGCCACAGCACCTCCCTTGGTTGCAGGAAATCGTTCCCCCACTAGGCGGGGTTTTCCAGAGGACTCAAACGCCTGAATATACAATTCCGCCTGACCTGATTCATTGGAGGTGAACGCCAACCACTTTCCATCAGGAGAGAAGACGGCATTGGCTTCATGGAAAGGCGTATTCAACAGTGGCGTCACAGTCTTCCCATTGGCCATGTCGGCTATCATCACATCACTTTGCGTTTCATTGGCGAAGGTTGGAACGCCGGTATTTGAGAAGAGTACAAAGCGTCCATCGGGTGACCAGGCGGAAGGCATTTGAAAACCTTCGCCCGGGATATCCTCCTCCACTGCTGTCTCCTTTAAAGCTCGCACGCGCGTCCGTGGAAGTGCGTTGCGAGTGCCGGACAGGAATGCTAGCTTTTGCGAATCGGGTGACCATACGGGAGCGTCTCTTAACCAGGGTGTGGGGGATAATTTACGCTTGGCACCAGAGGCTATGTCGAAAATCCAAATGTCCTGCGCGCCATGTTCAACATCGTAAAAAGCTGCTGCCAATTTCTGTCCATCAGGGGACAATCGCCCAGCCTTGACGCTGCTATTAGGAGGCCCGATAGTCCCGAGTTGATTGCCCTGCCTATCTACCCATGCCAATTGCGAACGGCTGACGAAGCTTTGATAAGCCAGGGTGCCTTGTTGGGAGACGGAAAAATCCGCAGCGCCTGTGAAAAACGAATAGATCCTGCTTACGATTGGGATGGCCTCTCCAATCAATTTGCGAGACTTGGGATCAAAGGGATGTGCCAGCAAGTTACCAGCGCGAAGATACATTAAATAGCCGGTACCTGGATGCAGAACGGATTCGGCGTACATTACGCGAGATTGTGATTCCACTAAATCCTGCGCAGGGCCAATGCCGTCAAATTCGGATACACGGGCGATTAACCGCTCCGATTTGGGGTCCCACGCAACATATAAAATATGCTTTCCATCCGGTAACATTTGAGGCCAGTTGAACGGGCTGTGCGGGGAGGGTTTTCCACCGGAAGGAGACACAACTGTGCCAAAGGTATGATTGCTATGAAACAGTTTACTGGGACTAATTGCAACACCGGAAAATAAGTAAGAAGACGATTCACTAATCACAACTTGGGCATCGCCCTCCAGCGGCAGACGCAACAACTTGCCCCGAACCGTAGCAAACATAGAGCGGCTATCGGCTGGCCAGAAAACGGTGTGTGTCCCTCTGGAATTGGGGACCATGCGGGAATCCTGCCCATTCAACTCCCGCAGGAAAAGACTGAATGCACCGCTGGAATCCATGGCGGTGAAGGCTAAGCGTGTGCCATCGGGGGAAAGCGCGAAGGATTGGCGGCTGGCTGCGGCTTCTAAAGCAAAGCCCGCTGGGGGAGATACAGCGAACTGCACCGGCTTCAAATTCTTACTATTCCCGCTTTGTTGGGTCCCGAGCCAAAAGGATCCTGCGGCAACCACAAGCAACATACCACCAGCCGCCAGCGGCCACATTTGCTTCCATCTCTCCGCAATGGATGGGTTCCTTTGAAGGGGTGCGGGAGGAACAATTTCGATAATTGGTTGACTGGCTGCAACCCTACGAATTGGTGCGATGAAGCGGTAGCCTTGACCTGGCAGCGTTTCAATGTAGCGTGGTTGATCGGCGGAATCGCCTAGCGTCTGCCTGAGTTTATTAACTGCAGCGTTCAGTCCCTGCTCAAAATCAATGAAGGTAGTGCCACCCCACAGTATCCGCTGCATCTCTGCTCGCGAGACCACTTGGCCAGGCCGATCCAACAGAATGGAAAGTATCCGCAGAGGCTGCCCCTGCAATCGCAACTTGGTACTGTGTTTGCGAAGCTCGCCTGAACCCTCGTAATACTCAAAGGGACCAAAAACCAACTTCTCGTGGGAATTGGGCTGAAGTTGTGTGGCCATTTCAAAGAGTAATTGAAAGTATACGACTGTTGAGGCTAGCCTACAAGCCTATCGTTTTCAGTGAGCTTCGCAATGAGGTACATTTTGAATCTAAAATCTATGATGATCCGCGGGAGTTGTGGCTTAGACTTCTTAGCATGAAAGCAAAAACCTTAAACCTATTCAGCTTCCTAATAATAACCCTGACCCCAACCATGCTATGGTGCCAGCCTCAAGTGCTGGTTACCGGACTGCAGGGCCCCCAAAAGATTATCGTCACCCCTGCTGGAAACATCCTGGTTTCTGAAACAAGCCTGCTTCCCAACAGCGCGCGAGTCTCCCTGGTAACGCGGGGCGGAACTCGCAGCAACTTCATCGAGAACCTGCCTTCGGGTACGGAAGTTACGGGAGGAGCTAGCGGCCCAACCGCAATGGCACTCCGAGACCGGACATTGTATCTGGCTATCGGGGGTGGTGATGCGGAACGCACCGTTCCCGATGCAGCGGCTGCTCGCAGGTTCAATCCGGAAGGATATTCATCCCCGCTGTTTGGTTCCATACTGGAATGCCGTTTCGACCGCAGCATCGATACGATTGTAGGCTCGTTCCAATTCACCCCGCAACTTCGGCAAACATTAAACGATGCCACGGAAGTAGACATAACAAATGCCAGTGGCGCAAGCGTTCGTGTGTCAATACTGGCAAGGTTCCCGATTTCCGAACCTGCCCCCCCACCGTTGTTCTATAAGTTTTCCAACATTTGGGGATTAGCATTATCGGACGATGGACGGGATCTGTTCGTTTCCGATGCATCGAACGACTCCGTTTCAAGGGTGGATACTGCAACGGGACGGTGGCGCAGAATCACTCGCTTCCCAGTCATTCCAAACCCAACGCCTGTGGGACCGCCAGTGGGTGATGCAGTACCAACCAGCATCCGGATTTACGGCAATCAGTTATTGGTGAGCTTTCTGACAGGGTTCCCATTTGCGCCAGGAAATGCGCGAGTTCTTGCCATCAATCCAAATGGCACAACCGAGCCATTCATCTACGGGTTGACTTCGGCAACCGACATTTTCAGGCGAGTGTTGCCGGATGGTAAGAGCCAATTCTATGTGCTGGAGTTCAGTGCAAATCAAAGCGCAGCGGCACCACCCCCAGGCCGATTGTTGCGCTACGATACCGCTGTACCCCAGGTGGCTGCCGGCGGTTTGATCACGCCTGTAAGCCTTGCTTACGATGAAGCAACCAAGGACCTTTATATTCTTGAACTGCGTGGGCAGATTCTGCGGCTACGGTTGGACTAGACCTGAAACATTGGTGCATCCCGGCATGCTGATGATGGTGCCGGGACTCGCCGTGCTTTAGTTGTAGGGAATTTGAGCGGGAAGAGGAGGTTGGGGAATTTTAGGAGTACTTTTCACTAACCTTGCGTTTGGAAAGCCACTGATCGATTACTCGAATCTGCTGTTCCACTGCTCCGCGATCCAAAGCGGTAGGTTCCAGCGTAAGGTAGCGCTGCAGGTCACTTTTGGCCTGATCGAAATTGCGCAGTTCGATATTCACAACGCCACGCTGGAGGAAACAATCGCCGGAATTAGGAGTAGCTTCCAGTAGCAGCGACAAGACCTCAAAGGCTTTGACGTAGTCGCGGTTACGCAAATAGATGGCCCGAAGGTTATTCAGCATGCGCACCACTATCTGTTGATTTTCGACCGGTGCAAGATAGGTAGGATCGTTCACTGGGGCACTGACGATGGAACTGGCCAGATCGAAGCATTCCCGTTCGTTCACAATGCGGCCACCGTGAAAGACATCGACGTAGGCTCTGAAATCGCCATCATCGTACTTCACGAAGAAGTGGCCCGGCAGCGCAATTCCATGGACTGGGCGGGCTAGTCTGCGCGCAATCTCGATGTAGACAACGGCCAAGGAAATGGGATTGCCGACGCGCGCGGTGACTACTTCATTCAAGCAACTGTTGCGTGGGTTATAGTAATCCTCTTGATTACCGCAAAAACCCAACTCGTCGAACATATAGCCGCCGGCAATTTCGATAAATTCTTCAGCGTCGGCGTGAGGGGTGAGTTTTTCGGAAAGTTCAACAGCGTAGGAGTCAAGGATTTCCACAAAGGGATCAGGCGTAATCTCGGGGTACTCGATCATCGCCACTTCCAGCGCTGCCACGTCTAGGTTCACATTGCGGCGGCTGTTGGAGAGAAGATCGAGCAAAGACTGCATCTTGGGTAGAATATCATTTCGCGCGGCAATTGTCGGTACCAAAACTCATCTTTATTTTCACTTTTTTTTTGCAGCCGCGAGAAAACTATCTTAGCGCATAAAGTAAGTGCGATTCGTGGGAAAGTCTTGTCTCATGCAAGAAGAGCCTGGAGCGGAGGTCGATTCTCACACAAAAGGAGCCTGAAGGGGCAAAGGTGTCGGAAGCTGGGGATTGATCAT
>JAYTTF010000309.1:0-11226 GCA_043745195.1 Bryobacterales bacterium
ACTTTTATATTTCACGTCATGAATGGACATCTTCCGGCGTGGGATTTTCTTGCAAATCAGCTACCTCGTGCAGCGGCCGGATTTCTATCTCGCTCGGTCCGGGCATGGGATTCGGGCAGCGCTTCACCCAGGCCACCGCCTCGTCCATGTCCTTGACTTCCCAGAGCCAATAACCGGTGACCAACTCCCTGGGGTGGGGAAAAGGCCCGTCGATAACGGTACGACCGGAACCATCAAACGCAATACGCTTGCCGTGTGAGGATGGCTTGAGCCCGTCGCAGTCTAAACTTGTTCATAGCCTCCATCGACTTCTTGATCTCCGTCGTCGGGACGAAGCCCTTTTCGCTGTCTTCGGTAGCCTTTACTAAAACCATTACACGCATTATATATCTCCTGTACATTCGCCAATTTCGGCATCCCCGTTTGGCCGAGTCACTGAGCTGACTAAAAATAATGCATGTGAGGGTCCAAATGTTTCTGAGTGTTGGAGGGAGTTCTAAATGCAGTGAACCTCGCTACAGTTGCGCTGTTGTAATGGCAGATTTTGCATAGCGGATGAAAAAAGTGACGATTCGCTAACGCCAAGAGTGGGCGTCGGCTTGCGAAGGTACCTTGCTGGGCACAGGACCATCCTTTTGACCCCTGTCGTCAGTCGGGAATACTTTGAAAGTCTAACTTTATTGGTAAATGTACCTTTGGTACTTCAGTGACGAGGCATCTAATTTGCCTTATCCGCAGTGACTGGTAATATGGTGCAATGCGTTCGAATCGAGAATGGGTTTTTTGGGGCAAAGCAGACCCGCTGTGGGCGGTGAATTCAATTCGTGGAAAAGAGCGCGGGGCATCCAGTGCGTGGACAGAAGAGGACTTTCTACGGTCGGGCACCGCTTATTTTGATGACGTTCGGCGTCAATGGCAGAACTACGGAATTGGCAGTACACATTGCGTGGAGATCGGCTGCGGATCGGGCCGGATAACGAATCAGCTTCTGACGGTGTTCAACAAAGTTACGGCGCTCGATGTTTCGCCGCACCAACTCGAAACAGCCCGTCGATTACTGGGTTCGAGAGCTGAGAGAGTAAATTTTGTGCTGGTGGAAACCCCTCAAGTGCCAATCGATGCAGGCTTGATTGACGGGATGTTCTCTTGTGAAGTTTTTCAGCACTTTAGTGATTTTTCTGGAATTGAGTTGTATTTACTGGCCGTATTTCTGAAACTGAAACCGGGTGGAACGATCTGTTTCCAAGTACCAGTGTCCGGACTTCATGGCTACAGCACATTCCGATATTTAATCAAGCGGGCCGCCATTGCGGTTAAGCGGGTGGCACACGTTCGAGCAATTATGGATTACCACTTTTATCCAGCAGCGCGCATTTTTAAGACACTCCGAAGTATCGGCTATAAGGACTGCGAAATGCGAATGTTCCCGTTGGCGGATCACGAAGACGGGCACGCCTATTTCTTTGCTCGCAAATAGGCCAATAGCCAGCATCTGTCCTTTCTTAAGGAGCTTGGAGAAGTAAACTTACTAACGCCTGCTACTTCGGTGCTGAGGCTAATTCCATTTCTGTCACATAATAGAAATATGCCATTTGTTGTTTTCGCGGCCCTACTCTTGCTCGCCTTGCCTTTGTCGGCGGCTGAAATGACGCGTCCCACTGCAGGACCTGTCCAGATCATGAAGGCCTCGGAATTAAAACCGGGCATGAAAGGTACTGCCTGGACTGTGTTTGAAGGCTACGATGCTGAACCGGTACCGCTGGAAATCATTGGCACCTGGAAATCAGCCTCAGGCCCACGGCAGGACATTGTTATCGCGAAAATGGGTGGTAAAGCGATTCGAACCAATGTTGCGGGAGGCATGAGCGGGTCACCTGTTTACATTGATGGCAAGCTGATTGGCGCGGTGGCATACCGCCTTAGCACCTTTTCTCCAGATGCCATTTGCGGCATCACACCCATTGAAATGATGCTGGAAATCAACGAATTTGACGCATCACGACCAATGGATGCCAAGGTTCCAGGACAAGCCAAGGCTGTGAGTGCCCAGGAAATTCCTCGCTTCCAATCACAGCAATTGATCCCCATTGAAACGCCTCTGGCTTTTTCAGGCTTTCATCCGTCGGTGCTTGATCAGTTTGGGCCCCTGTTCACGCAGTCTGGCATGATGCCAGCGCAAGGCGGATCGATGGGTCCACTGCGGGCGGGCAAACCGATGACAGGTTGGCAGAAAACCCTGCGTCCGGGGGATGCTGTTTCGGCAGTACTCGTGGCTGGGGACATGAGCCTTTCCGCCATGGGCACCGTGACTTATAACGATGGCAAGCGCGTGTTAGCTTTCGGCCACCCGTTTCTAAACCTTGGCCCTGTGGGGATGCCGATGAGCAGGAGCGAAGTGCTGATGATCCTTGCCAGCCAATTTCAGCCCAACAAATTCGGTAACGCGACTGAAATTGTGGGCGCGCTTCGGCAGGATCGACATAACGGCATTATGGGAGTTTTGGGTGAAGAATCGCCGATGATTCCAGTGGATATTAAACTGCGATCGTATTCGGCAACCGGCCAGGCGATTAAGGAAAAGAAACTGCATTTCGATATCTTCGTGCATCAGAAATGGACCCCGTCCCTGATGATGATCACTTTGTTTAATTCGATGAGCGGGATGAATGAATTCACCGACGAAGCCACCTGGAGATTGTCCGGCAATGTAGAAATGGCCGGGGGACAGAAGCTGTCGCTTTCTAACATGCAGGCACCATCGGAAGCACCCATGCCGCCGGCTGTAATGCTGGCTAGTTGGTGGGGAGACAAGTTTAACCGGATCTTCGCCAATACCATCAAAATGCCTGATCTGAAGGCTGTGGACGTGACAATTGACCTGCTGCCGGAGCGGCGAATCGCGGTGATTGAGAGCGCG
This sequence comes from Bryobacterales bacterium, assembly GCA_043745195.1. Lineage (GTDB taxonomy): Bacteria > Acidobacteriota > Terriglobia > Bryobacterales > Bryobacteraceae > JANXSF01. The sequence goes on from JAYTTF010000309.1 coordinate 2,918, forward strand.
TGGATTTCTAATCCTGACGTGGAACCCGGCCAGGAAGTACCGGTGAAAGTGTTCCTCCGGCCGTGGCGAGGCGAGCGGTTGGAAAGGACCATCAAAGTGCGTGTTCCAGACGATTTTCCGGCAGGCCAGCATCGTATCTTGCTGAGCGATGGAGACACGTTGAACCGCACGCAAGCCTTTGCCGGCAGCACGAACCGGTTTATTGAAATTCCGGAAATCGCATCGTTGATTAATCAGGAACGCAGTAATAATAAGCTTTATGCATCACTGGTGCAGTCACGTCCAACGGTGTATGCTGACGACAAGACACTGCCTAGCCTGCCTTCCAGCGTGCTGAACATCATGCAGAATGGCCGCGCAGCAAAGCCTTTGATCACGGCTCCGGAAACTACGCTGGAGCAAACCTCCACGGCGTTTGATTTTGTTGTTTCCGGCAGCCAATCGATTCGTATCAACGTTAAGTAAAACTGTTAGAAAAACGCAAAACATCAGACCAATGACAAGCCATCGTAACTTCCTTTTCAGCGCCCTTGCCCTGGCGTGCCCTTTCCATTTGAGTGCCGTTGAAACCAAAATGTGGTCCCATGAAACCAAGACCGATTACGACAAAGCGAAGCTGGAAAAAGTGGCGCTGCGCAGTGATGGGAAGTTGACATTGGCACCCTCATTCACCGAGTTACTTGATTCCGAAGAGCCGTATTTATGGGCCGTTGCTCAGGATTCAAAGGGGATCATTTACGCCGGCGGCGGCAGCCCAGGAGCCTCCACTGCGAAGTTGTTTAGCATTGACCGCAATGGTAAATCGAAGAAATTGGCGGAACTGCCTGGCTCAGAAATTCATGCCCTGGCCATCGATAAAAAAGACCGCCTGTTTGCAGCAACCTCTCCAGATGGCAAAGTGTACTTGGTGAATAGCGCTGGGAAATCGGAGGTCTATTACGATCCGAAGGCGAAGTACATTTGGGCGCTGGCGCTAAATTCGGCGGGTGAACTGTTTGTTGCCACCGGCGACAAAGGCGAGATTCACAAAGTGACGGCCGCTGGGAAAGGGACGATGTTCTACAAGACGGAGGAGACCCACGCGCGCTCCATGGCGATTGATGGTAAGGACAACCTGATTGTTGGCACTGAGCCCGGTGGCCTGATTCTGCGGGTCAGCACCAGTGGGGCAGGATTTGTATTACACCAGGCTGCTAAGAAGGAAGTGACTGCGGTGGCAATCGGTAAAGATGGCGCGATTTTTGCAGCAGCAGTGGGTGGGAGGACCAGCCCGATGTCCGCTCCTGCGGCACCTGCACCGCCGCCACCTGCTGTTTCCGGAATTGGACCGGCACCTGCTCCACAGGCTCCTTTATCGTTCGCTCAAACATTCACGGGTGGATCGGAGGTTTATCGGATTGCGGTGGATGGTTCGCCCAGCCGCATTTGGACCGAAAGCCAGGATACCGTCTATTCGCTTGTCATTGGTTGCGATGGAAAGCCTACGGTTGCAACCGGGAATAAGGGGCGAATTTATCGCATTGATAGTGATCAGCTATCCACGCAATTAATCGCCAGCACCTCAACGCAGATTACGCAATTGGTGGAAGGTCAATCTGGTAATCAATGCGCATTGCTAGCGGCAACTGCGAACTTAGGGAAAGTGTTCCGCATGGGTCCAGGGACTGAAGCCAAGGGAACCGTTACAGGAGATGCAATGGATGCCGGATGGTTCTCGCGTTGGGGCCGGCTGACTGCACGCCGCGTTGGGGAAGGCACAATTACACTTGAATCCCGTTCTGGCAATACAGACCGTCCTGGTGCCAACTGGAGCCCCTGGACAGCGGCCAATGATCGCATGCAATCTCCGGCGGCACGCTTTCTGCAATACCGGCTGACCTTAGATGCAACATCAAGCAAGGCTCCGGAGGTTTCCGGCATCGACATTGCTTACTTGCCAAAGAACGTGGCTCCGACTGTGGACGAAATTGAAATTTCTCCAGGGAATTATAAGTACCCTGTGCCAACTTCATCGACTACTGTGTCCACCAAGACATTGAAACTATCCCCTATTGGACAGAAAAGCACCGTTTCGATACCCGGCTTAGATTCCCCAGCTACTGAAATGAACTATGCCAAAGGTTTCATAGGGGCACGCTGGCGCGCGGCGGATCGTAACGGCGATACCATGCAGTACAAAGTGGAGTTAAAGGGCGCTGCCGAAAACGAATGGAAGTTATTGAAGGACAAGCTGACGGTGAAAAACATTAGTTGGGACACCTCTGCATTCTCAGATGGAGAGTACAATCTGCGTGTCACCGCCAACGATCAAACGAGCAATCCAGAAGGGCAAGGACTGAGTGGAACCTTGATTAGTGATCCGTTCATTGTAGACAATACTCCCCCAAGCGTTACAGCCTTAACCACGTCAGTAACTGGAAACAAGGTTACAGTAACCTTCAAAGCATCCGACTTACTTAGCTTGATTGAACGCACGGAATATTCTGTAAATGGAAGCGACTGGTTACTTGCCGAGCCTACTACGGGAGTAAGTGATTCAAAGGCGCATGAATATGTCCTGGGAATCGAAAAGACTACGGCGTCTGAGTTGACTATCGCTGTGAGAGTCACAGATGAATGGGACAATCAAACGGTAGCAAAGACAGTTGTGCGGTAGGTCTTTGCTTTGAAATGTTTGGAGCGGTAACTCCGCTTCACTTAGTGAAATAGACCCTATTTGCCTATTCCAAGATAATCAACTTAGTCCATCTCAATTGCCTTGACCGGGTGAGTAAAATGCCCCATATTTACTTCAGACGAGAGTTGCTAGTGACTTATTCTAAGCAGACTCAGTAAGACTAAATATTCGGAGGCACTACCTATGTTTTATTCCTTCAAGCCCTTTTTCAGCATTGGACTTCTATGTCTAGCCAACTCATCCTTTGCAACGGTAATTCAAAATTTCGAGTCTGGCAATATCAATGCCGGAAATAGCGCGCTAACTTACATGGGCAATCTAGGCCCCAGCGCAGGATGCGCAACCAATAGCGCTCTTTATGGCGAGGGTACCTATGCGGTTACTTCTCAGGCTAACGGTTGTCACAATCTTTGGGCACCGACAACTGCGCAATCCGGTTCCTATTTCATGGCAGCAAACGGAAGTTCGGCTAATGCTCAGTCTAATATTTACACGCAGACTGTTGCAGGCATCGTTGCGGGCCAGAACTACAACTTCAGTGGATATTTCACTGGCTTGTTCACATCGGGTGCTGCCAACCTGATCCTGAAGGTTTACAACGGCACGAGCACTTCTGGTACGGAATTGGGGTCCTTTGCCTTTACCACCAACCTGGCGACACCTCTCAACTCCGGTTCCGCTAAGCATCCGGCCGCATGGGTAAAACAGTCCATTGACTTCACCGCGCAATCCGGATCAATTACGGTTCAGGTATTGAATTCGAATGCGAATGCTCATGGGAACGATTTTGGCCTCGACACGCTAGATGTCACCCAGACCAGTACTTTGTCGGTCACCTCTACTCCTGAGCCGGCAACTTTCCTTATCGCTGGTTTCGCACTGCTTGGCTTATCGTATCGGCGCAAGACGGCTTAATATCGCGGTTCACATAAAAGCACCGGGTTTTTGCGCTCGGTGCCTGGGGCCTGTGCAAATTAGACATTAGCGACAAAAGGAACGCATTTGTTTTACAAATGTACTGCATAATAGCTCACAATTGTCTCTGATTATTGCACAATAGGCCTGCTGATAATCCTATCCCCTCAAAAGAGTTCAAGAGGAGTAGAACCGGCTAAGTCGGAGGTATCTGAAACCTAACCCACTATTTTACAGTACTATAGAGGGATAGCTAAATTCTTGAAGCCTTCTTGGAGCCCTTGTTCCTGCATCTAATACAATTGACTAGAGGTTCTGGGACTATCATACTATCTAATAAGAATAGTCTTATTTATTGATTAAATAAGATTCTATTCTAAAACCAATAGTAAAGGTAATTAGAGCTTTCAATGTCACAGATTTCCCTGCGTTCCGTAGTACCAGTCGGCTTATTTTGCCTTGCCGTCGCAAGCGCTTCAGGAACCACAATTCAAGATTTTGATAATGCGAATGGAAGCCTTGCTCCAGGAAGCACGGATTTGGCGTACGCGGGCGTGGTCGGTTCTTCGACTTGCGCAAACGCAACCTCTTTGTTTGAAAAAGGAACATACGCTATTGGGAGCAATGCCAGAGACTGCCATTCCCTGTGGTCTAATTCTGGGCCTCAGAACCCCGGAACCAATAGCAATTTCATGATTGTTAATGGAGATCCTACGAACAAAGATGTGGTTTACCAGCAGGTAGTCACCGTTGTCGCCGGCCAAGCAACTTCGTTCAGCGTGTGGCTCACTGGACTTTATTCATCAAACCCAGCAGGCATTACGCTAAAGGTTTTTGACGGAACCAATGTCGACCCGGGCGGAAGTCTCCTCACAACGTCAGCAGAGTTCGTCGTTAACTTATCATCCCCGCCATCACCTGCGGCGTGGGAAAAATTCGCCACTTCAAGCTTTCAGACAATTAGTAATACGATTACGATCCAGGTGGTGAACTCAAGTCGATTAGAGAGTGGCAACGACTTCGGGCTGGACACTTTGGACATCACGCAAACTGCGGCTCACGATTCGGTCCCCGAGCCTGCAACTTTCTTATTAGCCGGATTAGCTTTGGCTGGCTTGGCCTTCTTACGCCCAAAGTAGTTTGTAGTTCTTCAAGAATTGAGGCTCAGTGGAATTTACTGGGCCTTTTTCAATTTGAGACCACCATCAGCGCCATGCCAGATGAAGCGCAACGATGCCAAAAGTAAGGTACTCGAACTCCACTCTTGCAAACCCCGCCTTGCGCATCTCCTCAGCCAATTGAGGTGCTTCCGGAAATTTTTTCACCGATTCCGGCAAATAGGTATACGCATCTTTTGAACCTGAAAGCATGCCTCCGATAACCGGAAGCACACGCCTGGAATAGAAGTTGTAGGCTAACCGGAATGCCCTGTTTGGAGGCTGTGTGAACTCCAAAACGGCAGCCACACCTCCTGGTTTTAAGACACGACGCATCTCGTCAATACCTTGCCGGTAGTTGGCAAAATTCCGGAACCCAAAGGCCACTGTGATCACGTCGAGGGAAGCATCCTTCAAGGGCAGCCTCAACCCATCGGCTTCAAATAGTGGCGAGCCGAGTCGGCCTTTGAAGATCTTTCGGGACGCCTCGGTCAACATTGGATGGCAGAAATCGCTACCCAGCACCGGTGCGCCGACTGCTTTTTCCAGCAATATGGTTAGGTCTCCGGTACCGCAGCAAATGTCCAGCACCTGCACTCCCGGCTTGCTCAAATGTTCCTTCAGACGGGTGACGGTCCTGTTGCGCCAGTATTTATCTATGTTTGCGGAAAGCAGGTGGTTCAACAGATCGTAGCGGGGTGCCACTTCAGCAAACATTCCCCGCACATACTTTGCGGCCTGCTCTTCGGTTATAGTCCCTTGCGGTGTTGTGCCCCCGGAAATTTTTCCGTCAGGGATACTCATGCCAGGGTTGCCTCAATCGCCTGCAGAACCTTCTTTTCGTCAATTCCGCTAGTGATCTTCACCTGCCCAATAGCAATTGGCAAGACGAAATGCACCGATCCTTGAATTGCCTTCTTATCCTTCGACAAACGCGCCAATAGATTTCCTGCGGCAATTCCTTGCGTCGAGGGAATGGGTCCATATAAGTTGACCGCATGGTGAATCTGAGCGGCGGTTGCGGAGTCCAGGAAGCCTGTAGATTCCGCTAAATGCGTTGCTGCCGTCATACCGAAGCTTACTGCTTCGCCGTGCAGGAACTGCACGTACTTGGTCTCCGCTTCGAGGGCATGGCCAATGGTGTGGCCGAAATTTAGGATCCGCCGCAAATCTCCCTCCTTTTCGTCGGCTGTGACTACCTCGCATTTAATGCGGACTGATTCGCTGATCAGGTGCTCAACCACATCGGGTTGCTGCGACAGTATGGCATCGCGACTGTTGGTCAGCAATTCGAACAACTCAGGACTGCGGATCACGCCGGTCTTCACTACTTCAAACAAGCCGGCATTGTATTCGCGCGGCGGTAAGGTGCGCAGCACTTCAGGATCGGCCAGGACTGCCAGGGGTTGATGGAAGGCGCCAATCAGGTTCTTGCCGCCTGCGAGATTTGCGCCAGTCTTCCCGCCGATGGACGCATCCACTTGCGCCAACAATGTGGTGGGGACTTGGATAACAGGGATACCACGCATGAACGAAGCTGCCAGAAATCCTGCAAGATCACCGACAATGCCGCCGCCGAAGGCGATCACAATGGACGAACGGTCGGCTCCATTGGCCAACATCTGGTCCGCCAGGGTTTCAATGGAAGAAAGGCGCTTGCGTTCTTCTCCTCCGGGAAAAAACAGCACGTCGAAGGGGAACTGTCCAATCAGTTTGGCGCCATGCAGACGCCAGACGTCTTCGGTGGTAACAATGAACAACTTGCCGTGTTTGGCCGGCAAAAAATCACGGACACGAGCCAGAATTCCTCGTTCCACATAACAGGTATAAGAATCGTTGCGGGTATTAACCGCGTGGGCGGGCATATCTTTTCTTGTACCATGGTAAGTATTCTGCCCACTGAAATCTTTAAAGAAACCATCCAAACAGATTTTCTAGTAATCGGAGCCGGCGTGGCTGGTCTGCGCGCGGCAATTGAACTGTCACGCCACGGGAGTGTGATGGTTGTCGCCAAAGACAGCCTGAAGGAATCGGCCAGTGAATATGCCCAGGGCGGGATCGCCGCTGCGCTGAGTGACGACGATGAAATCTGGCTGCATGAACAGGATACACTTTCCGCTGGAGACGGCTTGTGCAACGTGGAAGCAGTCCGTGCGCTGGTAGCTGAGGCACCTTCGGCCATTGAGGAACTCATTGAATGGGGTGCCGAATTCGATCGCAAAGATGGCGAATTGCTGTTCGGCCGAGAAGGGGCCCATAGCCGTAACCGCATCCTGCACGCCCATGGCGATTCCACTGGCCGCGAGATTGCACGTGCGCTGTATTTCCATGCTGTAAAGCAGCCCAACATAACGTTTCAAAGTTTCTCAGCCGTCACAGATTTGTTGGTTGACAATGGCCGCGTCACTGGGGCCATTGCACTGGCTGAGCGCTCCATTGCAATCCACGCTCGCGCAACGCTGCTGGCAACCGGGGGACTAGGCAGAGTCTATTTGGAAACCACAAATCCCGACGTTGCAACAGGTGACGGAGTGGCCATTGCCTACCGTGCCGGGGCGCAGATTCAGGATATTGAATTCGTTCAATTCCACCCCACTGCCTTGCACGTTGAAGGTGCTCCACGCTTCCTACTTTCCGAGGCACTTCGCGGCGACGGTGCATTCCTGCGCAATTCCGCCGGTGAGCGCTTTACCAACGAATTAAATTCGCGAGACCAAGTATCACGCGCTATCGTGGCTGAGATCGAACGGACGCATACGCAGCACGTATTTTTGGACGTCACTCATTGGGCACCAGGAACTGCCTCCGCGCATTTTCCACGCATTTATCAAACCTGCAAAGCGTATGGGCTCGATTTGGAAAAGCAACCGATTCCGGTGCATCCTGCGGCGCATTACGCAATGGGTGGCATTGCAACGGATTTGCAAGGCCGCACCAGCGTCCAAGGTCTATTCGCTGCCGGAGAAGTGGCCAGCAATGGAGTGCATGGGGCGAATCGACTGGCATCGAATTCGTTGCTGGAAGGGTTGGTGTACGGGGCAAGGTCAGGGCGAATGATAGCGGAATCAGCGGGCTTGTTGATTGAGAAGGGTGTAGCCACGGAGCGTGAGTTGTTCCCTGAAATGACGGAGCTGGAAGTTCGCACAATCGCCTGGCGGAATTGCGGATTAGTGAGGAATCAGGTTGGGCTGGAAGCAGCGCTATCGAAGTTGGCTGTGAGCATGACGCCGCGTTCTGCACCAACGCGTTTCGATTATGAGTTACGCAATATTGATTTGGTTGCCTGCTTGATCGCACGGGCCGCATTGGCACGCAGGGAATCGCGCGGAGGTCATTATCGGACGGATTTCCCGGAGCGGGTTGTGGAATTTGAAAAGCACTCGCAGCAAACAAAGAGATCGGGCGCGGTTTTGTTCGGATAAGACAGTTGTCCCGGATCTTTTCTACAAACAACTTCAAAACCTGGGGACAGATAGGATGAGACGGCTGGTTCAGTGGAAAGTAGTAAACTTCCACAACGCACTCTAGGTGCAAAAGGAGAACCAGCCATGACTAAGAAG
>JAYTTF010000310.1:0-37930 GCA_043745195.1 Bryobacterales bacterium
AGATCCACCACTGCCAAGAGACCCTCTTCCATTGGTGTCTGAGTTTATATAAAGCACCGCTTTTGCGCGCAGCTCAGCCAGATGCTTTTCCACCCATTCGGTGGAGCCTACCAATCCGAATTCCTCGGCATCCCAAAGTGTGAAGACAATGGTCCGTTTGGGTTTCCAGCCAGACTTTCGAAGGTTATTTAATACATAGGCTGTTTCCAGAACCACTGCAGCTCCGCTGATTGGGTCATGCGCACCGTTTACCCAGGCATCGTGATGGTTGCCGTAAATCACCCATTGATCGGGATTCAGGCCGGGAATAATGCCGATCACATTGTGAACCGGACGTATGCCGTTATCCAGTTTCAGCTTGAGATGCATTGTCGCCGGCCCTACGCCAATGTGATAAGTGAAGGGTCCAGCGCCGCGCCAATCGTCAGGAGCCACGGGTCCTCCCAATTTCTCCAAAATGGGCCGGGCATCTCCATAACTAATGGGCATCACTGGAATTTTCATCAGAGACTTGGCATCCTTGATTGCAAGCTTTCTACCGCCAGGTTCGGAAGCCCAGCCTGGGGTCAACGGATCGCCAACATAGAGCGGCATATCCATAACGCTGCCGCGTTGCACCCCTTGCGAAGGCCGGAAGGGGCCCGCCGGGTAGACGTCTCCGCGCCAATAGCCGTCATCCTTTGGGTCGGAATAAATCAGGCATGCAATGGCACCATTTTCATACGCCACTTTCGGCTTGGTTCCGCGCCAGCTTTTGCCGTATCGGGCCAGCACGATTTTCCCGCGAACATCAACACCAATCTTTTTCAAATACTCGTAGTCTTCCGGTACGCCGTAATTAACGTAAACCACCGCAGCGGTAACGTCACCCGATGCCGAATAGGCGTTGTAGGTAGGAAGCTGATGAGCGTCGCTTGAATCGGGATCACTCTTGATCACTGGTTCGCTTAGCCTGGCTTTGTGGCGAATTGGCGATACCATTTCGAGCGACCGTTCCATGGGGTAGGGAAGCAGTGCTTCAAATGTTTCCAGCTTTGCTTCCAGGCCCCACTTTCTGAAGAGTTCCAGCCCGTAGTCGGCCACTTCCTTTGACGCAATCGAACCGGCTGCATGGGGCTTGGCAGACATTATTTTGATGTGGGATCCGATGCGAGTGGCATCGATCGAAGCCACTGCTTTGGCCTCAAGTTCGAGTTGTTGTTTTGCTCCAGCTTGGGAAAATCCACGAATGGGTTCTTGCGCCGCCAACATCGCAGGCAATAAAGTGGCAGCGAAAAATCGAGAAATCATAGCGCGGGTTGGCCGGTCTGAAGGAATTTAAGAAACTCTGCAGTGTCTTTTGTCAAACCAGGAAAGGTGGCGATCACTTTTTCGTCTGCATCCATAATTACGTAGAGCGGCGTGGCTACCGTTTGAAACTTCGATTCCTGCAGCTTCGCATTTTGATCGTTTACGGGTTCTGCGCCGTCCGTGTATAAATCGGCCAGCACCAGCTTACTTAGTGCGGCTTGAATTGGCGCCCTTGGGAACATGTTGGCCTTCATCCATTTGCAATTGCTGCAGGCATACCCGGTGAATTCCACGAATAACAATTTGTTTTGTTGCTTAGCCTGAGCCAAGGCTCCAGCGTAATCATCCTTGATGAATTTCAGGCTGGATTCGGCATTGCCACCACCACCAGTTCCTCGCGTGGTTTCCGTTGCAACTGGAACCATGGAATCCAAATCGCCAAGCTGCCCACCGAACATTCCTGGAACCAAGCTAATGGCGAAAATCAGAAACGCCGCACCAAAGGACAGGCGCGCTACACCCAGCTTTTCATTGCGATCAATGCCCTCAAGCGGCAGCCAGCCGAGCAAGTACGTTCCTGGTAAAGCGAACAGCACAATCCAGAATGCCAGAAAGCGTTCGCGAGGCAAGAGACCCAACTGCAACACGGCATCCACGTTGCTCAGATACTTTAGCATCCAGGCAATTACAATGAAGCCCATCACTACTTTTACTCGCATTAACCAGTCACCACTTCGTGGCATTTGCTTCAGCACGCCTGGGAACAACGCTAGAAAGAAGAATGGCAAAGCTAGTCCGGTGGCGAAAGCAGCCATGCCTAAAACCGGCTGCGACTTATCGCCTTGTACCGAGGCTGCAAGCAACGTTCCCATGAAAGGTCCAACGCAGGCGAATGATGTGAGTGTGAAGGTGAATCCGGCTAACAGTGCTCCAGCGTATCCGCCTTGTCCTGACGCGGCGTTCATCTTGTTCACCAATGCGTAAGGTAATGTAAGTTCAAAGGCACCCAGTAAACTTAGTCCAAATGCTAAGAAGATGAGGGCCGTGAAACCATTCACCCACGGGTTGGCACCCAGGTTCTTAACTCCGAAAGGCCCTAGAATTAGCGTTAGCCCAAAGCCCAAAGCCGTGAACATGAAGACAATCCCAAGGCAAAACACGGCGGCTTTTTTCCATGCCCCTTCTTTCTGATCAAGGAAGGCACCTACGGTGAAGGGAATCATTGGGAATACACAAGGCGTGAACAGTGAAGCCAAACCAAGTCCAAATGCTAGCCACAAAAACGGAGCCAAGGCTTGCGAAGCAGGTTTTGCAATAGGAGGTGTGTTGGCAGCAATCGCTGCTTTTGGGTCAACCAATTGATAACCTGCCGGCACAGTAATCGCACTTGTCTTTGGTGCCGTCGGGTCGATAGTAAGTTCGGTAACAACGGAACGCCGCTGCGGAAGACACTGTTTTTCCGAGCAAACACTGTATCGAAGCGGAGCGGTCAATGCTGTCGTTCCAGCCACTGCATCCGCCGCCACATTCGCTTCAATCAGGAATTCTGTTTGGTGCTCATAGCTTTCCGTATTTACTCCGAAATTCGGATCCATCCGCACTTTGGGCTTGGGCTGGTGGAAGCGAACAAAAGTGACAGCGGGGTTTTCGGCAATCGTAATTTTGGTAGCTGGTGCGCCACCCTTTGGTGTGGTCAACGAATAGAGGTGCCAGCCTTCTTCTATGGTTGCTTTCAAATGGAAGATGACTACTGATCCTGGGGCAACTTTCTGAGTTTCCGGGCGCAACTCCCACTTCACTGGATTCAGTGGCTGCGCCTGCAGCATTGCCGCGAAATTCAGAACTGCGATTGTACGAAAGAGTTTCACTCTTTAATCAATCCGCTGCGTGACCCTTGCTGCGGCCATGCCATTGAACCAAACTATCGTGCAACATTGTATTCAGATGTTCGCTGGCAAATTCCGATGCAACTCGAATCGCATTTTTCATAGCGTTGGCGTTAGACCGGCCGTGGGAAATAATTGTGACGCCTTTTACACCAAGCAACGGAGCGCCTCCATATTCAGTGTAGTCCAGACGCTTCTTGAAATTGTTGAACGCTGAGCGCGATAACACTGCGCCAATCTGTCCCGAGATTGTGGATTGCAGGGATTCTTTCAGAATGTGCTTGATCACTTCCACCAAGCCTTCACTAACTTTCAAGGCTACATTGCCGATGAATCCGTCGCAAACTATCACATCTGCCAGTCCGGAATAGACGTCGCGCCCTTCCACGTTGCCAATGAAGTTTATGGGCATAGTTTTCAAAAGCGCAGTAGCGGCCCGCGTCAATTCATTGCCCTTATGTTCTTCTTCCCCAATAGAAAGGATGCCGACACGCGGACGCTCTTCCTTAAAAATCAGCTTTGAATAAAGGTGGCCCATGAGTGCGAATTGGGCCAGCATGTCCGCAGTGCAATCGACATTGGCACCAACGTCGACTATAACAGCTGGTTTGCCGGTTAAGGTAGGGAACGCGGTTGCCAGGGCAGGGCGGTCGATTCCAGAAACAACACCTTGCACCATTTTCGCGGTGGCCATTACTGCACCCGTATTGCCAGAAGAGACCACGCCCTGCGCCTGACCTTCTCTGACAAGCCGGCAAGCCACACGAATGGACGAATCTTTCTTACTACGTAGGGATTTGCCGGCGGAATCTTCCATTGTCACTATTTCACTGGCATGCACAATTCGGATCGGGAGATTTTCCCATCCTGCATGGTGCTGCAGTTCCGCCCGAATGGACTCTTCCCGACCAACCAGAATCACCTGAATTGGAAGTTGACGCACAGCTCTGATTGCCCCTTCGACCTCGGCCTTCGGGGCATGATCACCACCCATTGCGTCTACGGCAATCGTTACCATAGTAGGCAAAAATGGCTCCGTTTTAGCAGGCTATTGTTGCGCGACTTCGACTACTTCGCGGCCTTTGTAGAATCCGCAATGTGGGCAAGCCCGGTGGGGTAGTTTTGTTTCGTGACATTGAGGGCACTCGGAAACGCCTGGGACTTTTAAGAAGTCATGGGCGCGACGCATTGATGTGCGGCGTTTGGAGTGGCGTCGTTTGGGATTTGGCATTTAGTTTCCTTTGCTTCTTACTTAGCTTTGGTTGCGTCTTTGGCTTTCAAAGCATCTAAACCTGACCACCGCGCGTCCATGACGGGAGTCTGGCAATTACATTCCGCTTCATTGCGATTTGCTCCGCAGACTGGACAAAGCCCACGGCATTCTTCCTTACAAACCGGCCGCATGGGTACAGCCAGCAGCAGGATTTCTTCCACAACGGATCGCAATTCAAGGCCGTGTCCCTGATAGAAACCGACCTCCGCTTCTTTCTCGCTGATCTGGACTTCTCCACCTTCAGGTTCAGTCCCTTCCGGCAAATAAACCAAATCAAAATCTGAATCTACGGGAATGGTGGCCTTTTCCAGGCACTTGACGCATTCCGTTACCAGAACGGCCTTTACATGACCACTCACGCGAATATCGCCAATGGTGCTTTCCAATTCAGCGGTACCGACCACATTGATTGGCTCGCCTTGACGAACTCCACCTTTATTGCCAGGCTGATCAAACTCGAACTTACCTACTGGGTAGGAAATGTCGAAGCGCAGCGGGCGTATCTCTAATTCCCGAGCACTCAGGAACATACACACCTCCACGCAAACCTAGTGAATCCGATCCCGCTCCAATGCCGTGCGGGAACCGGGATTCAAGATACATTATAGCGAAAAACTAGCTGCTGGGGGTACTGTGTTTTGAAACTCACCGAAACTCACCGCAAAACTCATGTGAACCTTCAGGGCTGCCTGTTTTTTGTCAAAACAGTGCCTTTCACCTTAGTCGGTTCTGGTTGGGGGATTGCGCCTGTGAAAGTTTGCATTGACCACAGTCTGTAACTATGATCCATTTACAATCAGTAACTCACTAATTCTCTGGGTGCGATAGTATCAAGTTACGAAAGTCCTAAGTTTTTCGCGCAGTACTTTAAGGGCCAAAACAGGACTACCGCAGTCTTGTAACATTTTCTCTTACACCGTAAATTAGGGTTGTAACTTAGTTGGCCAGTTCTCAAACCCTAAGTTTGTTTGTCAGAAAGAGCTGGTCTCTAAGTGCTCTGAAACTTGTTTCAGATACTTTTTGGAGGACTTCGATGAAAATGTTTTTTAGATCTTTTTCACCAGTGGCGCTTGTGGCCCTGGGCACCCTTGCAGCAGGCACTGCCAACGCGGCAGTGATCGGCTACAATACAACGGGTATTTTTAATTGCAACGGCTTGGCGTCATGCTTAGCTGTTGGTAACACGGCAACAGTTGGTGGCTTAACCGTCACCTATAATGGCCAGGCGCAGACCTCAGTCAATGCGTTTCCAACATCTGCAGCCAACTACGGTGACATTATTGTTACTGGTGCAGCGAATACAGCTTTGACCAACCTGAGCAATCTCTTGTTGACCATCGCAATTAACCAAACCAACCCCTACGCACAGAATAATGGCAGTTTCACAGGCATTGTTACTGGTTCGTTGGGACTTTCCGGATCTAACTCGACTGGCTTTGCTTCCATCTGCTTCATCGCAAATGCTTGCGCAAATCAAGTTGAATCTATCGTTTACAACGCCGGTTCTCCCAGCATCACTTATAAGCTCCAGACTCCTGCGAATACCGATCCGCCACCGGCCAACGGCTATGCAGTCCGCGCCACTGTAACCGGAGCAGCAACCGATGCAACCACGTTCCAGGGTTCAGTTCGTGACAATGGTGTTCCAGAGCCTAGCACCTACATGATGTTGGTTTCTGGCTTGATGGGAATCGGATTAATTGGCCGCAGCAAGAGAAACAGCTAATCTGATCTCGCTGTTCTTCGTATTAGTTATCGCAGTTACCCTCCTTAGAGTAAGCTAGGGGCATTCAAGCCCCTGGCTAACTTGTTTTTGATCTACCTGCTATTAAAATCTCTACGCGCACGAATCGTGATATTTTAGTTTCTTCTATGCGCGTCTTGTTCAGAAGTCTTCACATGTATTCCGGTCTGCTAACGGTTTCTTCACTATTGGTGTATGGAATAGTTGGAGTCACCGCAATGCTGGAAGACCCACCTCAAAAGCGTCACAAGCCCATTCCTGAAATTAGTTTCCACGACTATGCTCCACCTCAAAATCTAAGTGACGTTGATTTGGCTGGTCATATTCTGGCCAAATATTCCATTCCGCTGGCCAACCCAATCCCTGCGTGGGCCATAAAGCACGACAAGGATAACCACCTTGTTTTGGACTACTACACGGTCAATGGCATGACCCGGGTTACTGTTCTGGAACAGGAACAAAAGCTGAAATTTGAGGCTACTCGCGTTGGATTCATGGATTTTCTGAATCGCATTCATGCCACCACGATCCGCGCCGAAGTGCCCGATTTAAGAGTCCGTGGTTGGATCTACTACAACGAATTTTCTATCTGGGCCATGCTTTTCATGAGCCTCAGCGGCATTTATTTATGGTTAACCAGCCGTCCGCGCTGGAGGCTGGCCCAACTCAGCTTCGCGGCTGGGGTGTGCTTGTTTGCTGCACTTTATTGGAGTATCCGGTAACTATGCTACGCAATATTCATCTTCTACTTGGCTTGTTCTGCAGTTGCTTTGTACTGATGTACGCTTTGAGTTCCATGCAAATGTCGCATAACTCCTGGTTCCCAAACAAACCGGCAGTGAGCGAATCGCAATCCATGCTTCCACCGAATCTTGATGCCCGCGCCGCCGCGCGAATTCTAATGGAGCAAGGCCTGCGCGGTGAAATCGCTCAAGTCAAGGCAGTAACAGATAGCATTCAATTTCGCATCCAGCGTCCTGGCACTGTCTATGAGGTTACTTACAATCCGCAGTCTGGTGATGCGAAAGTGAAAACCAACATTGCGGGGCTAATGGGTATGCTCAACAGACTTCATCACATCAACGGATTCTGGCATGATTACGGTCTCATCAACATTTGGTCTGCAGCTTTGCTATTCACCTCACTTGCAATGATTGCTTTGGCGCTCACTGGCATTTACCTATGGTTCAAAATCTACAAGGAGCGGCTCATTGGTGGAGTGTTGCTTGTTTGTAGTCTTTCCTATGGTCTGGGTCTCATCTTCCTTATGCGAAACGCCTCATGAAATTAATTTTGTGTTCAATTATTGGCTTATTTGCAGCAGTCGCCCAAAGCCTTCCAGGTTCCGAACCGCTGACCACCAATGCCGATATTTCCTCTGAAATGGTGACTGGCATCGACAGCTTCCTGATGCGCGAATTGGAAGCGGCCCGCACTGCGCCCATCTCAGCGGGCAATCGCGATCGGTTCCGCCACATCATCGGTCTAAAGGACCGGCGAGTCCCGTTCGATTCGCCTTCGCTTGTGAGCACGCTCGCGTCAGGCTCGTTGATTGCCAAAACTTCTTCCTTTGAAGTGCATCGCGTTTCATGGCCGGTTTTGGATGGAGTCACAGCTGAAGGTCTTCTGTTGAAACCTTTCACTCAGGCCAGGATGAATGTAGTGGCGATCCCCGATGCCGACCAGACTCCGGAGGCCGTGGCCAACTTATGGGCAGGCCGGCTTGCCGCCAATGGGTGTTTGGTATTAATTCCAACACTGATTGATCGGGCAAATACCTGGTCTGGTAATCCGCGCATTCGCATGACCAACCAGCCACACCGTGAATTCATTTACCGCATGGCTTATCAGGTTGGCCGGCACATCATTGGCTATGAGGTTCAAAAGGTCCTGGCCGCCGTGGATTGGTTCAGCAGGTCTGCCCAGCAAACGCCCATAGGGGTGTGGGGGTATGGCGAAGGTGGTTTGATTGCCTTTCACTCTGCGGCGGCCGATGAAAGGATCGGCACAGTGACGGTGAGCGGCTATTTCGGTCCTCGGACAGGTGTATGGCAGCAGCCGATTTACCGTAACATTTGGACCCAACTCCGTGGCTTTCGCGACATTGATCTGGCGGCGCTCATTACACCTCGAAGGTTGATCATTGAGGCTGCGCCATACCCCGCAGTCGCCGGTCCTCCCGCTGAACAAGCAGGACGCCGCGGCGCAGCGCCAGGAACCATTAAGCAGGAAGCCTTGGAAGCAATTCGTGTCGAGGCCGCTCTTACAAAAGCGGTTTTTATCGCAAGTCCTGGTGAAGAAACATTCCAGTCATTTCTCCAAAGGCCTGTGCAGGCTTCTTTACCACTTGCTCTTCCAGATAGCGGGTCAACCGGACGTATGGAGCGGCAATTTCATCAATTGGTTGACTTTACCCAAGGGGTGGTTCGGCGATCCGAGTTTGCCCGAAAGGAGTTCTGGTCCAAAGCTTCGAAAACAGACTTGGCCTCCTGGGAAGCCTCAATACCGGCTTATCGCCGGCAGTTTGAAGAAGAAATTACAGGCCGAATTACTGAACCGTTTTCCCCATTAAAAGTGAAAACCCGTCGAATTTATGATCAGCCGGCATTCTCTGGTTATGAAGCAGTGATCCCGGTTTTTAAGGAGGTCTTCGCTTATGGCATCCTGCTGGTTCCCAAAGATCTGAAGCCCAATGAACGCCGTCCGTTGGTGGTGGCACAGCATGGCTTGGAAGGGCGTCCGCAGGATCTTGTGGATCCTCTGAACATCAATGCGCAACGCGTCTATCAGCGCTTCGCCGCAAGACTGGCCGAGCGTGGCTTCATTGTTTTTGTACCCCAAAATCCCTACATTTTTGGAGAGCGATTCCGCATTTTGTCCCGCAAAGGGAACCCGTTGGGTCGGACTTTGTTCAGTTTCATTACCCCGCAGCATCAACGGAGTCTGGACTGGCTTTCCGCTCTTCCCTTCGTGGACGGGAATCGAATTGGGTTTTACGGACTTTCCTATGGAGGTAAAACGGCCATGCGGGTGCCTGTGCTGGAGCCTCGTTACAAGGTTGTGATTTGTTCTGGAGATTTCAATGAGTGGATTTCCAAAATTACCTCGGTCGATCAGCCTTTCAGCTACATGTTCACCCACGAGTACGAGATTCTGGAATTCGATTCCGGGGACACCTTCAACCATGCAGAATCGGCGTTCCTGATTTTTCCACGGCCCTTCATGGTGGAGCGAGGGCATTACGACGGTGTCGGGATCGATGAATGGATCAGTTCCGAGTTCGCCAAGGTGCGGCGGCATTATGCCGATTTTGGACTATCCAGGTTAACCGAGATTGAGTACTTTAAGGGGCCGCACCAGATTTTCGGAAATGAGACCTTTCAATTTCTGCACAAACACCTTGGTTGGCCTTGATTGGGTTGAGTGGCGCAAAATAGAAAAACGCGGCGGGTTTTTTGGAAACCGACCGCGTTTGTCTTGACGACGGCAGGAATCAGCTGCCGCCATGTCGGGAGAATCAGAACCGACGGTATCGCTACAGCGAAGCCGTGAAATCCTGTCGTGATAGGATGGTAAGATCTCTGCAGGATTTAGTCAAGCGAAAAAGTCCAGGATCTTTTTTAGCTTGTAATACGTTGATTATAAGTAACTTGCCGGATCTACTGTTTTTGTCTCCGAAGCGTTGGAGTAAAGGAAATCACTTCGAAATTGCTGTTGAAATCTCTCTAAGCCGGAGATTCTTCAAGATTTATTTTCGGTTGCCACCCAGATTCAAGACAGTCATTTCTTCATCCAACTCCCCGGTCTTCACTCCACGCAATCGAGAGATCAGGAGCCGGAACCACCTAAGGCCGAAACCAGCCAAGACTGAGAATCCAAACAAGATAACGGAAAATTTAACGCCCGTCAAAACAATATCGCCTATTTGCGGTTCCGGCGAATTTACTTTTACGTTAATCGTAACATTGGCTTCGTAACGGACTTCGGAGAGTAATCGCTCAGCCGTATCTGGGTTTGGGAAGTCAGTAGCAATAGCCAAAAGCACGCTACTTCGCTTCACCCGGATCCCCTTCAACTGCTGAAATTCGGCCAAACGTTCCTTGGCGATGTGCGGGGTCGGATAGCTCAGCAGAGTTAGGTTCATTTCGCCCTCGGGCGTCTTGTAGCGAGCCGTTTGACCTTCAGCACCCATGGAGAAGGCTGCCATCGACGGACTAATACCAGGAGCGAATTTGGCCAAGCTGGCTGGACCCAACAAATACTTCTCAGAATTACGGATTTTTCCGGCAGTTGGGAAAAAGCCCGGCAGAACTGGAAATGCTGCTTGTTCAAACCTGGGGAAAGAGAGTATCAACTGTGCCATGACGTCTTCGTCCAGGGGCTTAATTCCATCAAAAACAAGGAGATAATTGCCGTAGACCGCCCAAATAATGATACCCTTCACGGCCGCCATTTTGGTTAAGTCACTGGGCTGAGAGTCGACAGGGCGCAAGAACTGGAATGCTTCCACGGACGAGGTAGTGTCGGTAAACCGCCATGCCGTAATACTGAATTTCCGGGCAGGCTTTGCCGCTTCCCCTGGTCTCCCGAACTGTCCAGGTTGAACGCCCTGTGCAGCCTGGCTATATTCGGCGTATTCGGAATCCTGAAGACCGCACTCTTTCCAGATTTCCGCATCCGGGAGCGGAGCTTTACGGACCAGGACCCGAGTAGCCCCTTCAAAGCCTTCAGGCAGCAGGCCTGCGTGGGCCAGTGCCGCGCATAGTAGCAGAGAATAGACTGGCCTTAGCCGTGGCATTTTTTGAACTTCTTTCCACTCCCGCACCAACACGGATCATTCCGGCCGGGCGTCTTCTTGACAAGCGTCGGCTGCTGCACTTCAGAAGAAGAACTTCCCCCTACGAACTGCAAGGCCTCCATTTCTCTTTCCTTTTTCTTGGCGATATTGCTGGTGAAAGCTTCGATGCTGCTTTGGGCCGCCCGTTTCTGTTCCTGGCTAACTTCCACAGTCACCGCATCGTCTTCGTCATCGCCGCCAACTTCGCCGTCTTCCACATCGGGGTCAAACGGCAGTAACGATCTGGCTGTGGAATTGTCCTCCACCTGAAGGAAGTAGAGATATCGCACCGATTCGTCTTCAATGCGATCCATCATGTCCTGGAACATGGTGTAGCTTTCCTTCTTGTATTCGATCAAAGGATCCTTCTGCCCGTACCCGCGCAGGTTGATGCCTTCCTTTAAATGATCCATGGAAAGCATGTGATCTTTCCATTGGTCGTCGATCACTTTCAGCATGATCATCCGCTCTGCTTCCCGCAGGAGATCGGCGCTTACAACACTTTCCTTTTCGTCGTAGCGTTGACGCAGTCGGGTGACAATCATGTCCTCCACTTCGTTGCGGTCCATGGTTCGCATTTCGGCAACAGTGCACTTTACTCCGAATCGCGAAAGGATATCGCTTTCCAGTTCGGCCAACTCCCAAGTATCGGGATGCGCCTTAACGGGGATACGCTGATCAATCAGGGATCCAACAATCCCTTCCACAATTTCCATCACCTTTTCTTTTTGCTCTGCACCTTCGAGTAAACTCCGGCGCATGGAATAGACAGCCTGGCGCTGCTTATTCAACACGTCATCGTATTCAAGTACGTGTTTGCGGCTGGCAAAATGCTGGGCTTCGACAGCTTTTTGCGCTGAGGCGATGCGCTTGGTAATCAGCCGCGATTCTATGGGTACATCTTCCTCCATACCCAACTTCAGCATCAAATTCTGCATCCGGTCGCCGCCGAAAATGCGCAGCAAATCGTCTTGCAAAGAGAGGAAAAACTTCGAACTGCCGGGATCGCCCTGACGTCCGGACCGGCCACGCAACTGATTGTCAATACGCCGTGATTCATGGCGTTCTGTGCCGATGATGTGCAACCCTCCAGCGGCGACAACTTCATCGTGCTCCAAGTCAGTTTGGACCTTAACTTCCTTATAGATGGCATCCCATTCCGCTTTTTCGCAATGGTCGGGATCAATGCCTTTCTTGCGCAGTTTTTCGCGGGTTAGAAAATCGGGATTTCCGCCCAATAAAATATCCGTTCCACGGCCGGCCATGTTGGTGGAAACCGTGACGGCACCTTTGCGTCCGGCTTGAGCCACAATCGAAGCTTCCCGTTCGTGGTTTTTCGCGTTCAACACTTCATGCGGAACGCCCATTTTCTTCAGAATTGCGCCAAGTTTTTCTGATTTGTCAACCGAAATTGTACCTACCAGAACTGGTTGACCTATGGCGTTTTTCTCTTTAATTTCCTTGGCCGCATTCCGGAATTTTTCTTCTTCAGTGCGGTATACCATATCGTTGGTATCGGATCGCCTGCGGATGCGGTTTGGAGGAATAATGCTGACATCAATCTTATATGTCTTGCCGAACTCAGCCGCCTCTGTTTCGGCGGTACCTGTCATACCCGCCAACTTCTTATAGAGGCGGAAATAATTCTGGTATGTGATGCTGGCCAGAGTCTGTGTTTCGCGCTGAATCTTTACGCCTTCTTTGGCTTCAATGGCTTGATGCAAACCATCGGACCAGCGGCGGCCGGGCATAATGCGGCCCGTAAATTCGTCAACAATCATCACTTCCGGTTCGCCATCTTCGCCTGGACGTACCAGGTAATCTTTATCACGATGGAACAGCACATGCGCTTTCAAAGCCTGCTGAATGTGGTGATTGATTTCGATGTTGGACGGGTCGTAAAGATTTCCGCAACTCAACAACCGCTCTACCTTATGAACGCCTTCTTCGGTCAGCGCCACACCTTTGTGCTTTTCGTCCACCGTGTAATCGCCGGTGAAATACTTTTCTCCAGGTTCCTTACCCTCGATCACTTCGCCGCGAATCATTTTTGGAATAATGCGATTCAGCTTGTAGTACTTGTCCGTTGATTCCTCGCTGGGACCGGAAATGATCAGCGGAGTTCGAGCTTCATCTATAAGGATAGAATCCACTTCGTCGACGATGGCAAAGTTGTGCCCGCGCTGCACGCAGTTCTCCAAACGGAACTTCATGTTGTCGCGCAGGTAGTCGAAACCGTACTCGTTATTGGTGCCGTAGGTAATGTCGGAAGCATACGACAGCCGCCTTTCCGAATCATCCCGTTCATGAACGACGGTGCCCGAGGAAAGACCCATGAAGTTGTAGAGCCGTCCCATCCATTCCGCATCGCGTTTTGCCAGGTAGTCGTTAACCGTCACAACGTGGACGCCCAGACCGGAAAGGGCATTCAGATAACAGGGCAGGGTAGCCACCAGCGTTTTCCCTTCGCCGGTGCCCATTTCCGCAATGGAGCCGTTGTGGAGCATCACTCCGCCAATCAATTGCACGTCGAAGTGGCGCATATTCAATACGCGCCGCCCTGCTTCGCGAACAGCAGCGAAAGCTTCAGGCAATAAGTCGTCAAGCCTTGCGCCACGCGCAATGCGTTCTTTGAAGTCGATCGTCTTGGCAGCCAATTCGACGTCGCTCAAGGCCTTCATTTTTTCCTCTAATTCGTTTATGGCGGTGATTAGAGGCCGAATGGCTTTGATCTCGCGCTCAGTCTTGGTGCCGAAAATCTTGGCCAGAATCATGTCAAGCATAGGTTTAAACCGCTACCACTAGTTTAGCGCACCCTTCGGACATCTCCCTTGCCGCAAAGTTTTCTAAAATACTAGGCCAATCAACCGAAGAGAACCATTACGAGTGTTGCCGGGGATACCGGCTGGAGTAATGGAATGCCTATATCTATTCAGACTCCGGAGAGCGTTGGTGAGTTTCAAGCTATCATTACCAAGTTTGACGCCACCACGAAAGAGTCAAAACAAGAACTGCGCCGGTTGCGCCAGCGGGATCGTGAGGGTTTTGAAGATCTGGCAATTTGCTGGCTGAAGACCACTGAAGATTGCGATGCTGCTCGCTTTCTTTCCAGCATGATCATGGTTACAGAGCATCGGATTAAGCAATTCTGCAATGCGGTTCTTTTTAGTGGTGACGAGGCAACACATGTTGTGAAGCAACTTTCCAGGCACCATCCGTCGTTGGCACTATGGGTACTGGACATTGGATTGGTGTCCAATATCGACAACGGAACGGCGGAGCGAGTTCTTTCCCTGGTGGAAGCAACTGCTGACCCCAAACAGCTGGCAGAACTTATGACTCCTCTGGTAAATAGTGGAAACAGCCGAATCCGGTCTAAGGCTATTTTACTGAGCGCGAGGGGTGCCCGGAATCCTCGATGGGCCAAGCAATTGATGAAGGATCCTGACCGCCGCATTGGAGCAAATGCGGTGGAGGCTTTATGGGATGCCCGGGCATCAGAAGAAATCCTTGAGTTTTTCCGTCAGGCTTCTTTAGAAGATAACCCCCGGATCGCAGCCAACGCATTGGTAGGTCTTGTCAACCATGGCGATGCCGAAGCAGTTGAGCAGCTATGCAAATTAGCTCTTCGTGATTCCCCTGATTTTCGAGCCTCTGCTGCCTGGGCGATGGGGGAAACGGGCAGGACAGAGTTTCTTTCCAGTCTGCGAACCTTGCTGAATGACCACCATCCGAAAGTGAAAGTTAACGCGATTCGAGCCACACGGCGAATCCAACTGGCGATGGCCACAATTCGGGCAATTGACGATTTGCCCAAGCAACTTGCGAATCGCTATTAAGTTATTGGATGATTTGGTAGGCGCGGCAGGACTCGAACCTGCGACCACCGGCTTAGAAGGCCGGTGCTCTATCCAGCTGAGCTACGCGCCCATATACATAGTCTAATCGAACTGCCCCATGTTAGTCTCAAAGAATGCGTTTCGCCTTGCTTGCGTTCCTACTGATTCTTGGCAGTTGCTCACCCTCGGTCGAACAAGTTGCCTCCCCCGATACCCGCTTTATCGACTTTGTAGACGAGTTTTTCAAAGTCACGTTTGAACACAGCCCCACAACTGCTACCGCAGCTGGCTTCCGCGCTTTCGATACCCGCCTGGACGATCTTTCTGCTGCATCCATGGAAAAACGGATCGCCAAACTAAAAGAGTTCCAAAAGCAGATGGCTGGTTTTACGAATCTCTCCGAGGAAAACGCAATCGACGCCGAGTTCCTGGCATCCCATATTTCCGCTGAACTTTATGAATCGGAAACCTTGCAAACTTGGAAAAAGAATCCGATGGGGTACGTCAGCTTGGCCGGCTCTGCAGTGGACGGGTTGATGAAGCGCAATTTTGCCCCGGCCAAAGATCGCTTAAATTCTGTTATCGCCCGGTTGCTGCTTGTCCCAGCCGCCTTGTCCGCCATGCGGGAAAACGTCAGCAATCCTCCCAAGGAGTTTACCGACTTGGCGATCCGAATGGCTCAAGGCTCGGCAGGCTTCTTTGAAAAGGACGTGGCTACCTGGGCGACTGCAGCCGCTGAAGGTGATCAGGCTACTCTTGCCAAGTTCACTGCTGCGAATACCAAGGTGATTGCCGATATCAAAAGTGCCGCCGAATGGCTGAAGGAAGATTTGAAGCCAAGGTCGAATGGTGCATATGCTATTGGTGCTGATTTTTTTTCCAAGAAACTTGCGTATGAGGAGATGGTGGATCTCCCGCTGGAAAAGTTGCTGGAAATTGGGGAAGCCAATCTTGAAAAAGATTATCGGGACTTCGTGGAAACAGCTGGTACATTGAAATCTTCAAAATCCCCGGCGGCTGTTATGGCATCCCTGTCCGAGGACCACACTTCGGCTGACCGCTTGATTCCCGCTACCCGTCAAACTCTTGCGGGAATTCGCAAGTTTCTGGTGGATAGACGCATCATCACTCTGCCGAACGACAATTTACCGCAGGTTCAGGAAACGCCGCCGTATGCCCGCAATGGCAGTTTCGCATCCATGGATTCCCCGGGAGCCTATGAGACAAAAGCCGACGAAGCTTTTTACTATGTAACTCCGCCGGAGAAAGAATGGGATAGCAAACATGTTGAGGAGCATTTGCGCCTGTATAACCGTCCAGTGATGGACATCATCACTATTCATGAAGCCTTCCCTGGGCACTTCACTCAATTTCTCTACTCTCGTCAATACCCAACCAAGATTCGCAAGCTTCTGTATGCTTCCAGCAACGCCGAGGGCTGGGCTCACTACAGCGAACAAATGATGGTTGAAGAGGGTTTTGGGAATCATGATCCGAAGCTTAAGTTGGCTCAATTATCGGAAGCCTTGCTGAGGGATTGCCGTTATGTGGCAGGTATTAAAATGCACACCCAGGGCATGACGGTTGAACAAGCTACGAAATTATTCATGGAAAAAGGCTTTCAGGAAAGGGCAAACGCTTTTGAAGAAGCCCGGCGGGGAGCCTATAATCCAACCTATCTTTATTACACCCTTGGCAAATTGCAAATCTACAAGTTGCGCCAGGATTATAAGATAGCCAAAGGACCAGAATACTCCCTGCAAAATTTTCACGATGCGTTCATCAAAGTTGGCCCACTACCAATCAAGCTGGTACGAAAAGTTTTGCTTCCCACTGACAAGGGTTCGACACTTTAGCTTAAGGACACAGTAACCATGGCATCAAAGTTCTATGATGTGGTGATAATCGGTTCAGGCGCAGCGGGGGGAACTATGGCCGCACACCTGGCTAATCAAGGCGTGAACGTGGCGGTGGTTGAGGGTGGGCCTAAAATCAATACGCGCACCGACTTTAATACGCATGCTATGCCGTTTGAATTTCCCAGCCGTGGCATTCCCACCATGCGCCCTGGAAAGCAAGGCTTTGAAAGCGAGCGCTCCCGCGGACTGGGTGGAAAGTCGCTTACATGGAACGCCGTTGCGTGGCGGCTTTCGCACCGCGATTTCAAAGGAAAGTCCATTGAAGGGGCTGGTGAAGATTGGCCGATCGACTACAGTGATTTGTCACCTTACTACGACAAAATTGAGCGGGAAGTGGGTGTTTGCGGCAACTACGATGGGCTGAAGGATTTACCGGACGGCATTTTCCTTCCTCCGGTTCCTATGAAGTGCAGCGACAAAATCGTGAAAAAAGGTGCCAATAAACTGGGGCTGAAAATTATTCATGTGCGAAAGTCGACGCTCTCCAAACCTAAGAATGGCCGCCCTGCCTGCCATTTTTGCGGCAACTGCATGGCTGGATGCGACGTGGTGGCGAAATACAATTCCTACGACGTTCATATGGTGCCGGCACTGAAGACCGGGAAGCTGGAATTGTTTCCTGACTCGATTGTGGCTGAGGTGATGATCAACAACGAGAATCGTGTCACTGGAGTCAGAGCAATTAATCGCACTACATTGGCGCAGACAGAAATTAAGGGCAAGACCGTGGTGGTTTCCGCTGCTTGTGTGCAAAGTGTCGCTTTGTTGATGATGTCGAAGTCCCGGCTGTATCCCAACGGCCTTGCTAATTCCAGTGGCCATTTGGGCAAGCATTTCATTCCTCATTTCACAGGAGGAGTGCAGGTGTTTCTGAAGGACTTGATTGGAACTCCAGTGAATCCCGATGAAGGGTTTTTGGATCATGCTTATTTGCCCAGTTTCATGCACGAACGCAAGCGCGACTACGCCCGCAGTTTCGGAGCGCAGTTTGGATATCAGAACCGGCGCGCAGTGGGTTGGGCGCGGCAGGTTCCGGGCATGGGAGCTGATTATAAGAAAGCAGTGAAGGACAGAATGCCATCTGTCTTTACCTTTTCTCCATACGGCGAAAAGTTGCCCGATGCGAAAACATTCATTGATTTGGATTGGGAAACGAAAGATAAGTACGGGCTGCCAGTGGCTAGGCGCACCGTGGATTGGACCTCCAACGATATGAAGATCTTTAAAGATATGACCAACTGGTCGGTGGAAATTTTGAAATCAGCTGGGGCCGAAGTCTTCGCAGTAGGGGATGAGCCTCGCACCAATCATGAATTAGGAGGAGCGCGCATGGGGACGGATCCAAAATCCAGCGTGCTGGATGCCAATTGCCGCAGCCATGATGTACCGAATCTTTATGTAGTGGATGGCAGCGTGTTTCCTTCTGCGTCGGAGAAGAACCCCACGCACACCATTATGGCGCTGGCGGCTAGAACGGCAGATAGTATTGCCGGCCGCTTGCAAAAAGGAGAACTTTAATGTCTGAAGAACGCCGGAATGCTTTGAAGATCATCGGAGCAGTGGGTACCACCTGCGCCTTCCCTTTTGCCGCAGATGAGTTATATGGGCAGCAGGATCATTCCGCGCATCCTGCCCCTGGAAAACAGGCCCCAGCGGAACCTGCAAAGTATTTCAAGCCGGCGGAAATGAAACTGATTGGAGTGGTTGCTGACCTGATTATTCCTGCCACCGATACCCCATCGGCCTCTGGTGCCGGTGTGCCCTTTTATATAGATAAGGTAGTCGCGGCTAATAAGACTTTACAGCGAAATTTTCGGGAAGGGTTTGCCTGGCTGTCGCAGCAGGCTAAAGGCAAAGCCTTTGTGGATCTGACGAAAGCCCAGCAATTAGCCCTTCTTATGCCGCTTTCAAACGCTGTGGATGCGGAGAAAATAAACACGCCCAGCGAGCGATGGTTCCGTTCCATGAAGAGTCTGACTGCCGATGGCTACTATACTTCGCGTGTAGGCATGGTGGACGAGTTGGGTTACAAAGGTGGCTCTGTTTTGGCCGAATATCCGGAATGCATTCACGAGCATTAGCCTAACCTTTTATTTACTGCAACATGGCGGCGAGGTCAACTGTCCGATATCCTAGAGAGTAATGAGTTCACCCAATACGCTGCTTCCCTTTGTCGAAACTGTGGAAGCGCATGGCCACCTGATCGATTCCCACATCATGGAACAGATCTTCGACACTGTGGTTGAATTCCAGGGCCGTTTTGAAGTGGAAAAGTTCACCATTGGCCGAACGAATTCCGAAGATTCCCACTTGAAACTTCGGCTGGAAACCCCCACTCGTGAATTAATGGATCAACTGGTGGGGCAATTGCTGGGATTTGGTTGCACCCCTGTTGACGCATCGGACGCTGAACTTCGCGTCGCCGAAAAGGATTGTTGCGCACCGGAAGATTTCTATTCCACAACCAATCATCAAACCGAAATTAAGCTGAATGCCCAGTGGGTTCCCGCTGCCAAGCAACGCATGGATGCCCTGATTGTTGTGAAGGACGGCAAGGCAACATGCCGTAAGCTTCGCGATCTTCGAGCGGGCGAGCAGGTGGTTGTTGGCATGCGCGGTATTCGAGTGATTCCTGAATCGAAGGAACGCGATCGCCAGACATTCGCCTTCATGAGCAATGGCATTTCTTCTGAGCGCCAAGTGGAAACCGCCGTCCGGCAGACGGTCGCGCTGCTAAAGCAAGCCAGGGCAGAGAAGAAGAAAATTATCGTAGTGGCTGGACCCGTCGTTGTGCATACCGGGGGCGGCGAGCCGCTCGGCTGGTTGATTCGCAACGGTTGGGTGGATGCCCTGCTGGCGGGAAATGCCCTTGCGGTTCACGATATTGAGGCTGCACTTCTAGGGACTTCGCTTGGTGTACGGCAATCTGACGGACGCCAGGAAGAACATGGCCATCGCAATCATATGCGCGCCATTAATGCTATTTATCATTGCGGAAACATAGCCGGCGCGGTTGCCAGCGGTAAGCTCAGCAAAGGTGTGATGTACGAAACTGTGAAGAAAGGAATTCCATTCGTTTTGGCAGGGAGCTTGCGCGATGATGGTCCACTGCCCGATACCATCACCGACATGAGCGTAGCGCAGGATGCTTATGCCAAACACTTGGATGGCGCCAGTGTTGTGTTGTGCCTTAGTTCCATGCTGCATGCAATTGCCGCGGGGAACATGTTGCCCAGTTGGGTGAAAATTGTATGCGTGGATATTAATCCTGCTGTGGCCACGAAAGTAAGTGATCGAGGCACTGGTCAAGCGGTTGGTGTTGTCACCGACGTGGGATTATTTTTGGAGCATCTGGCAAGATCGATTGAACAAAATGGCTAAATCAATACAAACGAAAAAAGCGTATACAGACGAACATGCCGGCGCTGGCCTGGACGCTCCGCTGCCGGAAATTGAAGTTTGGCCAAATCAGTTTTCCAATTACGAAATTGAAATCACAACTCCTGAATTCACAAGTGTATGCCCAAAAACGGGACTGCCGGATCATGGCACTCTAACGTTGCGCTATATGCCGGACAAGGCTTGCCTGGAGCTGAAATCGCTGAAAATGTATTGGCTGGCCTATCGCAATCTGGGTATCTTTCAGGAAAATGCGGTGAACCGTTTCCTGCAGGATCTGGTTCGTTATGCCAAACCAATTCGAGCGACTGTTATTGGTGAATTCACGCCACGCGGTGGGGTCTACTCAAAAATAACGGCTACTTACGAACGGAAGGAAAAACGTGGCCACTGACTCTCACAAACTAGCGGAATTGGAGCGGGCAATTGCCGATATCCGTGAGCGCGTGCAGACCCGCTATCCGCATGGGAAAACTGCATTCGAAGTTCAACTTGCCGACTTGATGCCGATTCTTCGGGCTCGCGATGCGGCAGAATCAAAGGTAGCGTCCATTGGCACGGTGAATCCCCGACCTGGAGGATTTGCCAATAATCTGGTGCAGCGCTGGAAGCGGTTTGTGTCGCGCGTGCTGGATTGGCATGTGCGCGAGCAAGTGGAGTTCAATCGTGGAGCAATCAATTGCATTAACGCGACCTTGGAAGCGTTGAACGAGTTGAATCGCGCGGTGAAAGAACTGGCGGAACGGTCTGAGGCGCAACAGGCGGACCTTCGCAGCGAACTTGTGCAGGTGGAACTGCTTCGTGCGGAAGCTAGAGAATTGAGCGATGTTCGGCTTCACTGGCAGGAATGGCGCAAGGAATGGGAACGCAAACTTTCGATTAATGAAGTTCAGTTCCTGCGAAGTGCGGCTGATTTGCAGGCTGCCTTCAACCACCGTGCCACTTTGATGGAGGGCACGTTTCGGGATATAGCCAAGTCACAACATACCGATTTTGAAGGGGCGTTGAACCGGTCGGCAATCGATGTGCAACAGCGGCTGTGGGCCGATCTGGATCGCATCCGGACAGAGTATGAAGAACTGATCCATCATGAATTGCGGAAGGTTCGCCAAAGGGCTTTTCTGGCGGCTCCAACTGTTGCTGCTAGCCACGTGGCTGCTTCAGCGGCCAACGATGATGATTATGATGTGCTTCATTTCGCCGAAAAATTTCGTGGCCACCCTGACCGGATTCGTGAGGGTTTGGACCGTTATGTGCCCTACTTTAAATCGGCGAAAAATGTTCTGGACATTGGTTGTGGCCGCGGCGAGTTCCTGGAGAAAATGCGCGAGGCAGGCGTTTCCGCACGCGGTATAGACTTGCATGAGGAATCGATTGCCCTTTGTCTTTCGCGCAATCTAATTGCCGAAAAAGCGGATATGTACAGCTTCCTGGAGGAGCAGCCTGACGGTGCTTTCGATGGTGTTTTTTGTGCGCAAGTGATTGAGCATCTAAAACCCGCTGAAGTGCCGAAACTGCTGAAGCTGCTTTCGCAAAAAACCAGGAAAGGCGGTGTAGTTGCATTTGAAACACCGAACCCCGAATGCCTGGCGATCTTCGCAACTCATTTTTATCTGGATCCAACGCACGTCCGTCCAGTGCCTTCGGCCTTGCTTGCTTTCTATCTTGAAGAAGCCGGTTTTGGACGGATAGAAATTCTCCACATTTCGCCGGCGGTGGAAACTATGCCATCGCTTGGCAGCCTTCCTCAGGATTTCCGCGAAGCTTTTTTCGGCGGATTGGACTATGCAGCAATCGCACGAAAATTGTAGAAGCGGATGCTGCTCTCCATACTAATTCCTGTTTATAATGAGCGCACGGTTGTGGAACGCAGCCTTGATCTTGTTTTGAATGCTCCTTTGCCTGATGGCGTTCAACGGGAAATTATCCTGGTTGACGATTGCTCCACTGATGGGACATCGGCGATTCTGGAGCGTATTGCTGCAACCGATTCACGCTTTCGACTATACCGGCAACCTGTGAATCAGGGTAAGGGTGCTGCTGTTCGTAGAGCCATTGAACTGGCGGTAGGGGATTTCAGCCTGATTCAAGATGCTGACTTGGAATACGATCCTAGCGAATATCCGGCTCTGCTGAAGCCGTTGCTGGATG
Organism: Bryobacterales bacterium; assembly: GCA_043745195.1. Taxonomy (GTDB): domain Bacteria; phylum Acidobacteriota; class Terriglobia; order Bryobacterales; family Bryobacteraceae; genus JANXSF01. The sequence goes on from JAYTTF010000310.1 coordinate 22,339, forward strand.
GGCGCGCAGATGCTGTGTTTGGATCGCGGTATCTTAGCGGAGAGCAGCGCCGCGTGTTGCCTTATTGGCACACAAAGATCAACCAAACACTTACACTTGCTTCCAATATTTTCTCCAACATCCATGTTACGGACATGGAAACTTGCTATAAAGTGTTCCGTACCGATCTGTTGAAGAGTATTCCAATTCGATCGGACCGGTTCGGGTTTGAACCGGAAATTACCATGAAGTGCGCCAAACGAAAACTGCGTATTTATGAAGTCCCGATAAGCTACCATGGCCGTACTTATGAAGAAGGAAAAAAGATTGGCTGGCGTGATGGGGTGAAGGCTTTCGGCGTCATTTTCTACTTCTGGTTGGTCGATGATCTTTACAAGGCCCCCTACGACCGTGGTCATCTTTACAACCTAACTGGCACGCCGTCCTATCTTTCCTGGCTTGCGTCTACGCTGCGTCCATACCTGGGAGATACGGTACTGGAACTGGGCGCCGGCATGGGAAATCTTACAGGGAGGTTGATGTCTAAACGGCTGCGCTATATTGCTGCTGAAAAAGATCCCTTATACCTGCATGCCCTCACCAACCGGTTTTTGCGAACTCCCAGTGTGGAGTCTCGATCGATTGATCCAGAGAGTTTGGGGTCTGTTGATGACCTGAAGGAACAAGTGGAAACGGCCCTCTGCGTAAATATTTTGGAGTATTCGCCCAGGCCCGAAACAATTCTGACTGCTCTGCATGGGGTGTTGAGACCTGACGGAAAAGTTGTTGTGCTGTCGCCGTGTAATCCCAACCTTTTCGGAAGTCTAGATAAGTCGGTAGGGCATCTGCGCCGATTCTCTGCGCAGGATTTACGCCAACTATTGGAACAAAGCGGATTTGCAGTGGAAGAATGTTTCTCCATGAACAAGGCCGGTGCTTTTGCATGGTGGGTAAATTCGAAGCTCTTCCGAAGTTCGAGGATTAGCCGAATCACCCTAAAGATATTCGACTTGAATGTTTGGTTTTTGAGTCGAATTGATAAGTTCTTGCCATGGGGCGGACTGAGCATTGTTACGGTTGGCCGGAAAAAATAGATCATGAGGGCGCTGGCGCTGAATTATGATTCCCGCTTGCTTGAATATTGCGATGTGCCCGAACCAGGGGAACCTGGACCCAGAGAAGTTCTCCTGGAAGTTCTGGAAGTTGGTGTTTGCGGTACCGATCGTGACTTAGCTCAGTTCCGTTTTGGAACCCCGCCAAAAGGGGAAATGCGCCTGATTCTTGGACATGAGGCGCTGGCACGTGTGCGGGCCGTTGGTTCGAAAGTGTCTACTGTTAAGCCGGGGGATCTGGTGGTTCCTAGAGTTCGCCATGGGTGCCTGCCAGCTTGCCAGAGTTGTGGGAACAACCGTAGCGACCTCTGCCTTAGCGGCGACTACAAGGAACGCGGAATTGTTGGACTGCATGGATTCTTCGCTCCACTGGCGCTGGATGATTCCGAAAACTTGCAAATAATCCCCACGGGGTTGGAAGATCTAGGAGTACTGGTTGAACCTTTAAGCGTTGTGGAAAAAGCATGGGAGCTTGCTTTGCGATTGCGTCAGGATTTGGCTGTGCGAAACGTGGTTGTGATTGGGGCGGGGACGGTTGGCCTACTGACTGCTTTTGTTGCCCGTCTTCATCGATGCAACGTTACGGTGGTATCTCGAGAGCCGGTTAATAGCGCCAGGGCGAAACTTGTTCGGCAATCAGGATGTGCCTATCAAACCAACTTTAACCATCTATCTGCTGACGTTGTGATTGAAGCTGCTGGATCGACTGAAGCGGGTTGCCAAGGGTTAGAGTGTCTTGCGGCTTGCGGCGTTTTGGTGGCACTAGGTGCCCCGGACGGAATTGCGAAAATTCCTTTCCTGAAAATGATTGTCGGTAACCAGATACTGGCGGGTAGTGTGAATGCAGCACCACATCATTTTGATTTGGCGGTAAAGGATTTGCGCCGCATGGATCGAAACTTGGCTGGTTGTTTGGTGGAACGTCGAGGTTTCCGATCAGCCAGGGAAACCATTCTTTCCGAGCCGGGAGAAAGCGTGAAAGTTGCACATCGCTTCGATCTGTAAACTTTGACCTTCGTTCAGCCGATCATTTACTTGAGGGTGGAGAATCGATTAGTAATTCTTCCCAGTGCGGAGCCACCATTGGAGCTCAACACAGCTTAGACTAAGAATAGGCATGGCATACACTTACCGGCAAGCAATTTGTAATGAAGCATTTGAGGGTTGGGATTTCGCTGAGGCGGCCCGCGCTATTCGCATGGCTGGCTACACGGGAATCGAAATCGCCCCGTTTACTTTGGCAGAAGATCCTTGGACAGTACCGCTTTCGAAGAGAAAGGAATTGCGGACGATTATGGCTGGTGAAGGGCTTACTTTTGTTGGACTTCACTGGTTGATGGTTTCGCCAAAGGGGTTGCATGTGACAACTCCGGACGATGCGGTACGTGCCAGAAGCTGGCTACATATCCGCAACCTGATTGACCTTTCTGGCGATCTTGGTCCAGATAGCCTGATGGTGTTTGGGTCTCCTTTCCAACGAGGTACAACTGGCGGGTCGACCGTGGCGGCAGCCACCAGGCGGTTTGTCGACGGGATTGCCAGCGTGGCAAAGCAGGCTCAGGACCGTGGGGTGACTATTCTGATTGAGGCTTTGCCGGTAGAACAAGCGGATGTGGTGACTTCTTTGGACGAAGCGGCACAATATGTGGACGAAATCGGAAGCCCTGCGGTGCAAACCATGTTTGACGTCCATAATGCAATTAACGAAAAAGAGCCGCACTCGGTGCTGATTGAACGGCACTTTAACAAGATCCGCCATGTTCATGTCAACGAAATGGACGGCGGCTATTGTGGGACCGGAGATTACGATTTTAAGCCATTGCTAGCTACGTTGGAACGGCTGGATTATAAGGGGTGGGTGTCCCTGGAAGCTTTTGACTTTAAACCTGGGGCGGAGACAATCGCTACTGGGTCGCTTCGCTTTTTAGAAGCACAAATTGCTGGAATTGTGAGGAACTGATGAATCGAGTGGTTGTTACCGGAGGAGCCGGTTTTATTGGATCGGGGCTGGTTCGGGCCCTATTGGCCGATGGAGCAAAAGAAGTTGTTGTTGTTGACAACTTGCTCAGCGGCAAAGAAGAGAATCTGGCGGAAGTCCGGGATCGGGTAGAGTTTCACAATGCCGATATCCGAGACTACGATTCGATGCGGATGATATTTGAAGGTGCCGAAGTGGTATTCCATCTGGCGGCAATCCCCTCAGTTCCGAGGTCGATTAATGAGCCGTATCCATCGCACGATGTGAACATCAATGGAACGTTTTCTGTTTACAGCGCGGCGGCTGAGGCCAAAGTGCGGCGGGTGGTTTATGCCGCTTCAAGTTCTGCTTATGGCGATACTCTGGTAATGCCAAAAGTGGAAAGCATGCTGCCTTTGCCTAAATCACCTTATGCGTTGCAGAAGTTGGTGGGTGAGTATTACGGAAGCGTGTTCTACTCCTGCTTTGGTTTGGAATCGGTTTCACTGCGGTTTTTCAACGTCTTTGGGCCAAGACAGGATCCGGGTAGCGCCTATTCCGGCGTGCTCAGCCTGTTCATGAAATGTCTCATTGAACGGCAGGCTCCTCTGATCCATGGTGATGGAGAGCAGTCGCGCGACTTTACCTATGTGGAAGATGTCGCTGGGCTGGTGATCAAAGCGGCCAAGGCTCAGGGCGTTGCTGGAAATACTTACAACGCTGGAAATGGGAATCGCTATACCCTCAACTTCATTTGGTCACAGCTGCAAATGATTGAAGGTGTAGACATCCCAGCTACGTTTGGTCCGCCACGAGAAGGGGATGTGCGGGACTCCCAGGCAGACACTTCAATGGCGGTAAAGTATTTGGGGCATAGTCCTCAGTTCCCGATTGATAAGGCTTTGCGCCTTACTCTCGATTGGTACAAACAATCTCTGAAGGCCTAATAGAGTATCCTGAAGACTGGAGGGTGGGTGAGCTACCTCGAAAACCAGTTTGAACGGAACTTTGTGACCACTTCGGTGGATTATGTCTTCAATTGGGCGCGCCAATCGTCAATTTGGCCCCTTACTTTTGGGTTGGCCTGCTGCGCCATTGAGATGATTGCGGCATCGACCTCCCGATTCGACATTGCCCGATTTGGTGCCGAAGTGTTCCGCCCCAGCCCACGGCAATCAGACTTAATGATCGTGGCTGGAACGGTAACACTTAAAATGGCTCCCGTTTTGAAGCGCATTTGGGACCAGATGCCCGATCCGAAGTACTGCATTTCGATGGGTGCCTGTTCCAGTGTCGGGGGACCCTTCAATACATACAGCGTGCTGCAAGGTGTTGACCGGATCGTGCCAGTAGACGTTTACGTTACTGGTTGCCCGCCTAGACCTGAGAATCTGTTCTACGCTCTGCTAAAGCTGCAGGACAAAATCAATAACACGGACAACTTGGTCCGCCGGCCAACAGAAGTTCGGTTGGATGAAGCGATGTTGGAAAACTTTAAGCGGCAAGTTATGGTCGCTCAAATCCAAAAGCCAATCTAATCAAAAAACGTGGCCTTTGTCCTAACTTCCGGCAATCTTTATCTGTCCCCGCTACTTCAAAAAATGGGCTGGCTGGACCATGGGTTCGGGACCAGCGCAGCGAGCCCCATTCATGTGGGTGAAATGGCGGCATCGTTGGTGCAGATTCACTCAACTTTAGTTAATCCGGTCTCGAAGCCAGGCGAGAGACAGGCCAAGGGCGACGGACTTGTTACAACAACTCCCAATCTCTGGATCTCAATCCGAACCGCTGATTGTCTTCCCATTTTGATGGCGGACCGGAAGCTTAAAATAGTGGCGGCAGTTCATGCCGGGTGGAAGGGAACGGTCCATCAGATTGCGCGAAAATCGGTTGCTTGTCTGATTGACGAATTTGGGTCAAATCCAGACGATCTGTACGCTGCGATAGGTCCTGGCATTTCCGAATGCTGTTTTGAAGTGGGACCTGAGGTCGCTATCCAATTCGACCCGATATTTCTTAAACTTGGCAAGACTAACAACCCGTTCGTGAATTTAAAGCAGGCAAATGTATCGCAACTGCTTCTAGCAGGGCTTTCGCTGAACCATATAGATGTTGCCGATGAGTGTTCCATGTCGACTCCTGGGTTTCATAGCTTCAGGCGAGACAAGACGGACGGACGGATGGTGTCTGCAATTCGAATAACAAAAGGCGCGGCTTGAAGGCCGCGCCAATTTTTCACAAAGTAAGGATCAGTTGGAGGTAGTAAGGCTTAAGCAGCGTTGACGAGTACATCGTCAAACGCGTCAGAGCTATCGTCCTGGTGTTGATCCGCTTGTTCCTGGCAGAGAATGCAATACGGGCTCCACGGCACGGCTATAAGCCGCTTCGGGCTAATTTCTTCCTCGCAATGCAAACATGTACCGAACCCACCACTGCTAATGCGGCGCAAAGCTGCGCTCACATTTCTTAATAGGTTGGATTCCCGGTCGAGGGTGCGTATTGCAAGCTCTCTCTCTGCAGCGCGCTGAACCTCGTCAAGCGCATCCGGGCTTTTTTCAATTGCGATGTCTTCCTTATGGCGTAACAAACCGGACAATTCGGCCTGCTTCGTCTCTAGAATCTCGCGAAACTTGTTAAGTTCTGTTTTGGTCATGGCTACCTGTCCCTCCTTATAAGATCCCTACTACTTGGTCTTTAATTCAATTTATTAAAGGTACGAATTACTTTATCAGACGGATTGAAATTCTTCAATTCCGCTTTCCCTCTTTCCCACTCTCAAAATATCGATGCAGTAGGAAAGACGCTGATTCTTCCGAAAAGTTTCAAAAATCCTAGTGTATGAGACTAACGATTTGTGCTCACCCAACCGCAAACGGAACGATGACACGATCCGAGCAGTCACGAAGTTCGTTTGGATGAGAAATTGTACTTTCGGTGTTAGCATAACATGCCTGTCAAGCATTTTTGGGGCCATCTTATTATCCGATTCTTTCCAAACCCCGGGACAGGGGATATAGTTGCGGTTCATTTCGCCGTTCATCAGTTGCTAACCTTATGCGTTTTCAACAACGTGAGTACATATCGTCCATTCTGCTTCAGAACATTAGGACATAGGAGAATAGACGCAAAATATTTATTTTCTGTTCCCAATCAGTCGTGAATGTGAGTTATTTTTACACATTGTACTGCTATCAGTTCTGCACATTATTCCTGGCCTAGCTATGTTGTTTTGAAGCTGATTGAAAGAACTGTGGGATCCACATTTGAAGAACCTCTAACAATTGTTTTTCACCAATCGGTTTTGATACGCATTCATTCATTCCAGCAGCCATGCACTTTTCCCGCTCCCCCATAACTACGCTGGCTGTGATGGCAATGATAGGAATTCCAGTTCTATTACTCATGGCACGGATTGCTGCTGCCGCTTCGTATCCATCCATTACTGGCATCTGGCAATCCATTAAGACCAGATCGATTTCTCTTTCGCGGCACAATGCTACCGCTTGGGCTCCATCAGACACCACTAAAACATCGCACCCAATTCGTCCCAAGAGGCTACGGACAACTTTTTGATTTACGATGTTATCTTCGGCAACCAGGATGCGAGCGCCGAAGCATAACTTCTCCCTGGAATCTTCTTTGATTTTTTTGGGAGACTCTGGCTCGTCTCGCTTCAAAATACTCTGGAGAGACTTGAGCGTAAACGGGTATTGCAATTGCCTGTCGCCCGGACGGTTTGTATACAACCAATTGGACTCCTGCCCTCCGCGGCGAACCAACCAAGTAATTTCCTGCGGTGCTGATGGGGGGAGTTGCGATAGAAAGTGCGGCAAGTGGACGGGAAGCGTCAAAGCATCGACAAGCATGGTTGCGAAGGGGAGCTTTGTTTGAGATTCGGAAATTAGATCGTAGGTGCCACTTGAATTCGTGGTGCGAAAGGAGGCTCCCCAGTTGGCCATTATGAGTTGCATCCATTGCTTCCTGCGGGGACTATCGCTAACCAGCAGGAACCGCGTGGTGCTCTGGAATTGTGGGAACACAGCAGCGTCTGTGCTTGGTAACTGATCCTGAGTTGGCATTGAGAGAATAAAGCCGAATGCTGAACCCACTTGGTACTCGCTATGCAATTCCAGATTCCCACCCATCAAAGTTACCAGTCGTCGCGAGATTGCAAGGCCTAACCCAGTTCCGCCATAGCGGCGAGTTGTCGACGGATCTGCCTGGTTGAAGTTTTCAAAAATCGATCCGTGCTTGTCAATTGGAATACCGATGCCCGAATCTTGCACGACGAACTGCACACGATTGTCCGGAATTTGGTCTAGTGGGCTTACCTGTAAGGATACCCAACCATTGTCTGTGAACTTGACTGCATTGCTTAAAAGGTTGGTCAGAACCTGACGGAGTCTAGTTGGATCTCCTTCCATAAGACGGGGCAGGGCAGGGTGAAATTCGAAATGAAAATCGAGTCCTTTGGCAAAGGCCGTCGAATAAAAAAGCTGGGCAATTTCGGAGCATAGTAGCTCCACATCAAAATGGTGGAGATCCAGTTCCAGTTTGCCGGCTTCAATTTTGGAAAAATCCAGAATGTCGCTAATGACCGCAAGCAGCGATTGTGCAGAATTCGCGATTGTTTCAGCGTAGTCTGCTTGCTCGGCTCGCAAATCGGTTTTTAACAATAGCTCAGACATTCCCACGATTCCATTCATTGGGGTGCGAATCTCATGACTCATGTTGGCCAGAAACTGGCTTTTGGCCTCGCTGGCTGCTCTTGCCTGCTCTGTTAGGACGGCCGCCTGTTCCAACGATGCTGTAAGCCTGCCATTCAATTCCCAGGAGGAGTTTTTGGCACGCCTGAATGCCAACAAGGAAAAGAGGCTTCCTATGACCGCAGCACAGGCAATTCCAAAACTAATTCTCAACTGCCTGTTCTGCCTTTGAAAATGGACATTTTCAAGGTAAGCACGGCGTCCTTGGCCTTGAATCAGACTATGAGCAGACGCGAATACTTCCAGCCTGCCCCGGTTGATCATGCTTTCAAGGGAATTGCGAAGAAGGTCAGCCACGGCTTTTTTTTCAGGAATGGCAGCGATTGAAACTTCTAGCTGGTCCGCTTCGATCGGAATGCGGCCAAAGGGTTTGTCTTCGCAATTCTTCACTCTAGATAGATGGGCATAGGACATTTCGTACATTGCGTATTGTACTTGCCCATCGCACAGCAATTTCAAAACGTCACTTGCCGATTCTGTAGGAAGAAGTTTGGCTTGCGGAAAGATTGACCGGGCAATCAAGTCATTAAAAAGTCCCTTCTGGTAGGCCAAGCTTGCGTTACCTATTTCGAGGCTCTTTGAAGGGATACCCAGGCTCAGCAGTTTGAACCCGCCATCCCACCAAGGCTTGCTGAAATACACTTCGCCTTTGAGATGGCGCTTATTGTGCAGGTACGGCCACAAATCCACTTTCTTTTCAAGCATAGCGAAGTCCGCACCCTGCTCAACCAATACCCACTTCAAATGAACGTTTGCCAAATTGGCCGCTTCATTGATTACATCAATTGCAAATCCTGAGGGTTGCGCACTTGGGTGGTGTTCCATCAAAGGAGGAACGCGGCTATAGCCAATAGTGTAAGTTTGCGAGGTTAGGTCGGGCTCCTGATACCAGAAAAGTGCTGCGCAGACGACAAGGATAAGACAAGCGACGGCGGCAAGCCAGAAATGTGGCTGTGACAGAATGCTGCTACTCTTGCCGACTTTTATCTCCATGCAAGATTCCCAATGACGAGTCCTAGTTGGCGTTTATCGTCACTATTCGAAAACACCGTATCCACCTCAAGCACAACTTGAATCTCCCTTTCTTCCAAACCTGCCGTAGGAACTTCAAAAACCAAATGATGTTCGCCTTCCCCGGGTGGGATTGGTTGCGCCCCTAAGCTGCGACCGTTTGCAGTGACGGTCAATTGCAGCACCCCAGGTCGCGGGTCGTCCTTAAACCGGTAGCAGGTTATTGCTAATTGTTTTGCTGCGGGAGTAGGCACCCCCAATCGAACTTCTGCTCGTTTTGCCATCCAGCGAAGATTGTTAGTTTCAATCATATGCCAACCGGTGCCCAAGAACTCAGCTAAATATTTCTGCCCGACTTCAAGGCGCTGTGGTGCTTCAATGTGCCAGAGTTTTTCAGATAAGGACTGGTACAACGTGGTTACGTTTTTAAGCTTCTGGCCTTGCGGCTGGTATACCAATGCTGCGCCTGCGTCCAGTGCCCGTTTGGCAGCGGCGGCCGGCAGCACGAACTGGGCAAGATCGTTGATCTCAGGGTGCTGGGCTATATTGCCAGCCGCGTCCGGGGTGAGATAAATCTTCGGTGGCCCAGGTAACAAGCGAAATGCGTTGTCCGACATCAGGGACCAGAACTGCTCCGAACTGACGCCGGCAAGCAGCAGGATTTTATCGGGGTGAGCGAGGCTTGCTTGTTGGACGGGGAAAAATAGTTCCTTGGCCGCCAGGGTCTGTTGGTAATTATAATTCACGACGAAGCGTGCCAGGTAAATGCTTCCCGCAAGATATGCTCCGATGGAAAAGAGTGCTGCAACTGCGTATTGTCTGCCCGCACTTGTTGCTGCATGGCATGCCCAGCCTCCGGCGATGGCCAGCCCGATTGTAGGGATCACAAGATAATAGCTTGAGATGTGAAATTTAAGAGGCAAGACTGGCGCCAGTGCCAGCACGAACCAAGCCATGCAAAATAGCGCGAGCCAATTCCGCTGGTAGCACTGCCAGCCGAGGAAGCTCAATAAAGCGACAGCGGAAATGACGGTTGAAATTATTGCCGGCCGAGCCCAAGCAGCGGGCAAGTTGTCCGCGTAGGATCCCAATGCGAACATTGCATATTTGGCAAAGGTTTGGAAGATTCCGACGTCCCAATACATGCGGTAAAGTTCGGCTGGTTGGGTGGGGGCCAATGAGCGGTGGATTGCTGTGTAGGCGCAGGAAATCAGGAATAGTGGCAGAAGCTTGGGCAAAAGACTGCGGCGGAACAGCAGCGCCCAGGTGGCGGCTAGGGCTGGATAGACAACGTTTAGCTCAAGCGAACCGAATCCAAGGATGAAGACGAGGTATTGCAGGTTCCACCATTTGCGATCTCCAGTTTCGATGTATAGCAGGAAGCAAAGGAAGGCTCCTAGTAAGAACGCCGAGCATTGAATCTGGTTGTAGCTGCTGGCCCAACTCATCGGGCGGGCCAGGGAACTATTGGCAGTCCACAGGATCGCGGCTGTTACTGCTGCTATGGTCGATCCAGTGAGCCGCCGTGTAATAGCCTGTAACAGCCAGATGGCCAGGAACTGCGTTAGAAAAACGACAATGTGGAAGGGCAGGGCATCAAAGTCAAAAAGTTCGTGCAGCACCAGGAAATAAACCCTTTCGCTCCACGGACGGATGGTGCCCTGCGCCATTGGTGAAAATAGTGCGGCCCACAAATCACCAGGCTTGTGAACGCTTAAAGATAATCCCAACCACGCGAAATCGTCTTCGCGAAACCAGGAAATGAGCCCCTTCCAATAAAGAATCAAACTGAACAAAGGCGCGATCAACCAATAGGCAATTCGCTGCCAAAGGTTCATTGCACTTCCAGTCCGATGGACGTTGCGATTACGCCCAGTTCCCGAAGATCCATGGCACCGGCAGGGACAAATTTGTCGAGTGTGAAATCAACAGTGATTACTTCGCCAGTTAGCGATGTGGCGGGTACCGATTTTTTGTATTCCTGTGGACCGGCCTTATCGTAAGTAGCCGCTTCGAGTGGCTTTCCATTGACGGCAGCGGAAATAGTAATGGCTTGCAGCTTCGCCAAAATCGGTTCTGGAAGAACGAAATTGAATTTTAGAGTTGCGCCTTTTTGCGCGGCTTGTTCCGGTGGGCGAAGGATTACTGTGAACTTTCCCATTGTCCAGCGCCAAGCGCCATTCTCAATATCATGAAAGCCTTTCACCAATTGAATGGCAGTGCCTGGATTCCTTGTTTGAACGGTACTGAGCAGTTGGCCGCCACCTTCGTCAATGTAGTCCACCTGCTTCTTTTTCCGCTTACAACTATCGAGGGTTGCCACTGTGCTAAAAAGCACCAGGGCTAATATTAATCTCCGCATCCTTCTACTTGTACCAAACAGCTGTAGAACGTGGGGCCGCCTCCAATGTCCGTTAAGCGTTCAGAGGTCAAGGTATTGGTGTTCTTGCTGTCTCCTGCCAATTTCGGCCAGCGGACAGAAGGCGACATTACCACGCCTGGTGAGACCTTTCCGTCCACATGAGCCTGCAACCGCAAGCTGCCGCGACCGTTGTAGGCGCGCACCCAATCCCCTGTTTTAATGCGTCGGGTAGAGGCATCTTTTTCATGCATCCACAGTGTGGCAGTTTGGGAGTCCTGATCCAATTGATTTCCGAAAGTGGAATTCATACTGTCGTCATTCTTTGGGGTTATCATTTCCAACGGAAATTGAGTCAGCATGTGCTGATCCCCGAAACGGCTTTCCATTGGTGGAACGTAGGCAAGCCCCGTAGCATCCAGATTCGCCTTATAGTCAGGAGTTCCGAATCCACCTTCGGCGAAGGGCAGAAACGGCTTGCCGTCTCCAGATACTTTTAAGCGAATGGAATGCTGGCGGTCCAGATCCTCAATTGTGATTCCAGCAAGGAACGGATGCCCGCTGGCCAGGAGTCGGCGAATCATGTCATCCTCAGATTCTTCGAAACATGGTTCAGTGAATCCAAGACGTTTCCCAATGGCGCGGAAAATCTCAGTGTTGGAACGAACCTCATCGGGGCGAGTTAAGGCGGGGCGCGCTAGCTGCAGATGGTAATGGCCGTATGCAAGATAAAGGTCGGTGTGCTCCAGGAACGTGGTGACGGGAAGTAAAATATCGGCGAAATCCGCTGTGTCTGTTTGAAATTGCTCCAGCACAACAGTGAACAAATCTTCGCGCTTGAGACCCGCGTGAACCTTGGTTTGGTTCGGGGCAATGGCTGCTGGGTTGGAGTTGTAGACCACCAGCGCTTTCACCGGTGGATCGTTGAGCGAGATCAAAGCTGCGCCCAATTCTGACATATTCACCAGACGTGCCTGACGGCCTAATGGAGAAGTTTTCTGTAGCTCAGGCATTTCCAGAGATTGCCTGTCAAATTGGAATGCTTGAGAAGTGGAGAGTTGCAGACCGCCTCCAACTTCCTTCCACGAACCTGCAATCGCCGGAAGCATGGCAATAGCACGAACCGCAGTTCCCCCGCGTTCGCTGCGCTGTACTCCATAATTCAGGCGGATAGCGGCTGGGCGAACCGTTGCGTATTCTCTTGCCAGAGAAACGATTTCGGCTGCGTTGATTCCGGTCCAATGCGCTACTCTTTCTGGTGTGTAACTGGCGGATAATTCGCGCAAAGACGCGGAGCCTGACGTGTGCTGGGTCAGGTATTCTTTGTCTTCCAAACCTTCACGAAAAATAACGTGCATCAAGCCCAGAGCCAAAGCCAAATCGCTGCCTGGGTTGATTGCGAAAAATTTGTCAGCAAGTTCGCCAGTACGATTCTTCACGGGATCGATGACGTACAGCTTCGCCCCGTTGCGCCTGGCTTCGACGATGAAGGGCCACAGGTGAACGTTGGTCCCAAGTATGTTGGCACCCCAGGCAATTATCAACTTCGAATTCCGGAACTGCTCAGGTTCCGTTCCATAGCGATAGCCCAAGGTTTGCGTGAGCCCGGCGCTTCCGGCGGCAGCGCAAATAGTTCTATCTAGCCGTGATGCTCCCAGACGATGGAACAGCCGTCGATCCATGCCTGAGCCTTGAAGCAGGCCCATGGTGCCGGCATAGCTGTATGGAAGGATCGATTCCGGGCCAAAGTCGCGCGAGGTCTGCTGCAGGCGGCTGGCAATTTCATCGAGCGCCTGATCCCAGGAAATCTGTTTGAAACGGCCTTCGCCCTTGGCGCCAATTCGTTTTTGAGGATGCACCAGGCGCTGCGGTGAATACTGCCGATTCAGATAGCGAGCTACCTTCCCGCAAAGAAAACCGCGTGTAACAGCGTGGTCTGGATTGCCTCGTAGCCGACTGCCTTGACCGTTTTCAACGTTGATTAGTAAGCTGCAAGTATCAGGGCAATCCAGCGCGCAAACGGAGTGGCGGACTTCTTTTTCAGCCATGTTTCATTCTTTACCTCAGAAAGGCTTCCACCAATCCGCCATCCACTGGAATCACGTGGCCGGTGGTTCGCGAGCTGCGATCACTGGCAAGCCACACAATTGCTTCGGCACAGTCTTGCGGGCGAATAGCAGCATCCAGCAATGTCCGCTTGGCATAGAAGCGCGCCAGTTTTTCTCGCAACGATTCGGTGCTTTCTGCTTCCGTATAGACAATGTTGTATTTTGCCAAAGAAGCGATGACGCGGTCTCGAGGGAACATAGTGGACCCTTCGACGACCGTGGCCGGAGCAATGCCGTTCACGCGAACATGCGGCTTCAACCCTACAGCCAAAGATCGAATCAAATGATTAACAGCGGACTTGGAAACGTCATAAGCCTCGCTGCCGCGCTTTGCAACCACGGCGTTTGCTGAACTGGTTAGAACTATAGAAGTGCTTAAACCCTGATCGGCCAGGACGGAACGTGCTTCATCCACCAGCAGATGATTGCCTGTGACGTTAATGTCGAACGTGAGACCCCATTGTTCATCCGGCAAATTCCCGTTGGTGTCAGGAGCAAAGAAAACAGCGGCTGTGTTGATGATGGAATCGATGCCGCCAAACTGTAAAACCGTTTCATCAATTGCGGCGCGAAGACTTTTGCGGTTGACCAAATCCAAAGCAACAGCATGAACCGCTTCACCCAGTTTGGTTTCAGCGGCGACGGCTTGGGCTGCTTTCAGATCGCGATCAGCGATTACCAGATGCGCTCCTTGTTTGGCCAGAATCAACGAGACCAGACGGCCGATTCCATTGCCACCGCCGACCACCAAAACCACCTTGCGGCTGAACTCGGCTTCGGCGGGCATGCGCTGAATCTTGGCCTCTTCAAGGGCCCAGTATTCGATGCGGAAGGCCTCAAACGGCGGCAGTGCTACGTAGTTGCTGAAGCTGGCGAATCCTTTATTGGCGGCGGCTGTTTTGGCTTGCGGCAACTGTTTCAGCTTGCTGCCATTGTCCATGCAGGTAGCGCCGGCCATCACGCCGATGGCGTTGCGATAGAACTCACCGGTGATGCGTGCTTCCTTTTTGTTTCTGGAGAAAGTGAACATGCCGATGCCGGGAATCAGGACAACGCTGGGATTAGCATCACGCAGTTTGGGGGAATCCGGGGTAGCAAATTTCGTGTAATACGCAGTGTAGTTTTCGCGGTAGGAAACCAAGCCAGTGGCAATGGCTTTCTTCAAGCCCTCCATGCTGCCGGTCTGCGGATTCCACTCCACATAGAAGGGGCAAATACGAGTGCGAATAAAATGATCGGGGCAACTGGTGCCCAACGCGGAAAGCTTCTTGGCGTGTTCGGAATTTGCAAAGGCCAGGGCTTCTGGGCTTTGATCGAAGTGCCCAATGTTGCGGCGGGTGGTGGCGCATTGGCCGCGAAGATATGGGAAAATGGCACGGGCGATTTCTTTAGGCGTCTTGTGCTTTTCGAACTTAGCGCCTCCGAACAACGCGGAACCCTTAGCCTTCTGGTGCTTCATCACAAATTGACCCATCTGATCAATGGCTGTGACGGAATTCAAATAGCATTCTCGCTGCGTCATTCCCCAGGTAAACAGGCCATGGCTGCCAAGGAAAATACCATCGCAACCAGGGTTATCGGCTACAGCTTTCTGCAACATCAGACCAAGTTCAAAGCCTGGACGCTGCCAGGGTAGCCAAACCATTTTGTGACCAAACTGTTTGTTGAACTCTTCCATTTTTTCGCGACCGTTTGCGGAAGCTGCAATGGCAATGGCCCAATCAGGATGCAAGTGGTCAACGTGAGGGAAGGGAAGAAAGGCGTGCAGAGGAGTGTCGATGGATGCGGCCACGCGGTTATCGCCGAAGGCTGCCAGTGGATAGTAACCCACCATTTCGTCTTCCAGCGCTTCGCCTTTATAAACCGATTGCAGTTGCACAAGGCGATCCATGTAGACCAGCGCGAACCCTTCGCGCTTAATGCTGCCTATGTCTCCACCGCTGCCTTTCACGGCCAAAACGGAGGTTGTGTTTCCGTTGAATGGATCGGACAGATTGATCTTTGAGCTGGTGTTACCACCACCGAAATTGGTGATGCGCAGGTCGGCTCCCAGTAGGTTGGAACGGTAGCGCAGGCGCTCCAGTTCATCAGGAAGCTTGGCAGCAATCGATTCGTCCCACAGATCACGCAGGTATTTCATTTCGGGGTGATGTCTCCTTGGTTGTTTGGCGGAAACTTCATTTTAGCAATGTTCCCTGCGGAATAGCATTTTCCAATTGAAGAATGATCCTGAAACCGAAAAGTGATTCCAATACAAGATGATCCTGAAAAGGCGGGAGGCGAAGAGGGCTGGAATGTCT
>JAYTTF010000311.1:0-2992 GCA_043745195.1 Bryobacterales bacterium
GCGCTGGCGGTGATCGGCCACATTGACCGCGCGTGGACATGTTCGTTCATGGGGGCGGGCCAACCGCAGATCCAGGAGTTTCAATTTGTGCTGGAGCAATTGATGGCCGGGGTGCGGATTGGGCAGGCGCTGGGCTGACCTGAGCATTGCCTTGACCGAGATGATTGCGAATAGGGAGATACCGGGTCAAATCGATGACGATACATTGATCGGCGCCTGGAAGGCTCGGAACGACGCCAGTAATTACGTGATTCTTGGCGATCCAGCGGTGCGGCTGATTTTTGACTGAAGCCGTTTTGACATGGTATTCCAACTCAGGACCCGCGCCTTTGCCGCGAGCCCTTTCGTGGGGCCGTGAACAGCTGGAGGCTTGACCGCTACCTGACAACCAAGGGAAGCAGCCAGCGCACGGTATCGTTGAATTTTTCTTTCGATGCCTGCTTCTTTGCGAGTTCGAATGAACTCTGCGCGCAATCGTTGAACCCCCACTGCGCGCATATTTCGCCGTGTGCGGCCCACACAAGCGGGGACAGGCGTGAGTCCGTTCCGATTGATTTGGAAAGGTCAGCTTGCGCCTCGTCCGGATGTTTAAGGATGGCTTCGAGCATCGCTTTAGTCAATAACCCTTCTTGCTCCCCATCCGTTCGCTTTTTCGTCATTGAAAGAGTTTCGGTATTAGCGATTCCCAGTGCCATTTCGGCCCAAGCAGCATAGTTCCGATCCTCGGCCATAAGGAACTTGATCACAGTGAAGGTGGCCGTTTTCGCTTCCACCACGCCTTTTTCTTCTGGACTACTTAGTCTTGTAAGCGCCAACTTTGCTCCTGCTTTGTCGCCGAGTTTAAGCTTGGCAAGCACAAGCATTTTAACCGCTGCGAGGTGATCAGGATTTGCCTTCAGTCGGCTTTGGGACTCCAATTCGAGATCCCGCCACTTTTCCGAACTTGCCGCAGCTTTAATGAAAAACCGGAACCCCTCTTCGGGATATGTTTTCGATGCCGCAAGCCGTTTGGCGGCGATCATCAGTTCACCCCACTTCCTGCCTGCCGCTAAAGTTTCGCAAATGGCCTTATCAACCCACGCCTTTTCGGTAGGAGTCGGCGCTTTAAGCCGCGCCTCTTCCAACATCTTCAAAGCCTTTGTGGAGCCGTATTGTGGACTGAATGGAAAAACTGATTTCATCAGCGTCGGCATCATCCACTGCTACAGGGGCAAGTTTCGACATTAAACCTCTCAGGGAAATTGGGGGTCAATGTTTGCTGGAAAATAGAAAGGATCAATTGTTGCGCCGGCCAGCGTGGATCGTCTTCCTTCACCAGTGTTTCTGTGCTCCCAAATTGGCGGACAGAAAAGCAAGGCCGGTAATCCACGCAGGAATGGATCGGCCCGAGAGGAAGAAATCGTCACTGGAAATTGATTGATCGCTTCAGGGCAAATCCAACGCCCAACGTGAATACGGCGTAGATTACCAGCAACAGCAAACTAATCGAGGAAAAGTTGGATTAGCATTGTGTTTACTCGCCAAAACCTTGCTTGTGGGAAAGCATGTCGAGGAACACTTTAATGTGGTCGTCCCAGAAATCCCAGGAATGGACGCGTGGCGAAACTTCGCGATATTCATAAGGAATTTTCCTGTCGCCCAATAGCTTCACAAAATCACGATTCTGCTGGATTAGAAAATCCTGTCCGCCGCATGCAAGATAGATCATTGGCATCTCTGCGGCAGGAACTTTTTCAAGCAAGGCGAACGGGTCGCGATCGGCTCGATCTTTCGAACCAGGCTCGCCGAATAGCTTATCGAATGGAGCCGCTCTCTGACGCGCGGCTGCATCTTCAGATGCAACTGGCAGTGATCTTGCAAAGCCAACAGCACCGCTAAAAGATGCCAGCGCGCTGAATCGCTTGAAGTGTTTCAACCCAATGAATGACGCCCCATAGCCGCCCATGGAAAGTCCGGCAACAGCGCGCGACCTTGGCAGAGGAATGGTGCGGAAGGTGGAATCGGCCCAGATAACAAGTTCCTTTGCAATGAAATCTTCAAACTTCGCTTTGGGATCACTGGCGTTGTTGACGTACCAACTTCGACCAGCGTCGGGCATCACGATGATCATCTGGTATTTAGCAGCATAGCCGGAAACATTGGTCATGTAGGGCCAGGCTTTATGATCGTCGCCTAAGCCGTGCAACAGATAGAGCACAGGATAGCGGCGTGTGGCTTTGTCATAATCGACGGGAAGGATGACGTGAACAAAGCGATCTTCGCCAAGAGCTTCACTCTTCACTTTCCATTCCGCGACATTGTTTGCGATGGGGCTGGATTTGACGTCAGCTGCAATGGAACAGAGTGCTCCCAGCAGCAACAGGGCAATGGGTGTTGTGCGCATGACTTAAGTAAGTCTACAGTGCCGCGAAGCAAAATGCTCAACTGATATGAATGCTTTTACTCCCTGGCAATTAGCAAGGCTCCGGCAACAATCAGCATGCCGCCTAAACCTTTATTCCAAGTCAGGTGCTCCCTTAAGAACATTGCCGAAAAAAGGATCACCAGAACGACGCTTAGCTTATCAATAGAAGCTACCCGTGAGGCTTCACCCAACTGTAAGGCACGGAAATAGCAGAGCCAAGACAAGCCAGTGGCACATCCTGACAATGTAAGGAATACCCAGTTGCGTTGCGATAAATCACTGATTGTAGATAGACTGCCACGCGACAACGCTATCGCCCAAGTGAATACTAAAATCACCGAAGTTCGGATTGCCAGCGCCAAATTTGAATCCACTGCGGTAACGCCCTTTTTTGCAAGAATCGCGGTGGCAGCAGCGAAAGCTGCGGAGAGTAAGGACCAGGAAACCCAATTCACTCTTCGATTATGAGCCAAACCCGATGCCATAATTTATCTTACGCAAGCCGCTCACGATCAGGCCATCGAAAAACTGCTTGACGACCTCAATGCCACGCAGACCGTGTTTCCTGGCACCACGCTCACTCTGGTC
>JAYTTF010000312.1:0-2982 GCA_043745195.1 Bryobacterales bacterium
CGACCTCAATGCCACGCAGACCGTGTTTCCTGGCACCACGCTCACTCTGGTCTTCAAACTCGGGTCATCTTGACTTCACCCAGATCAGGAGGTCTGAACGTTGAGATTGTAGACTATCACTAGAAAACGAAAGGAGACCCACCATGGCACGCACACCTATCCACCCCGGCGAAATTCTAGCCGACGAACTCGAAGAGACGGGCCTCACCGCCAAGAGGCTCGCCGATGTTATCGAAGTGCCGCCTAACCGGCTTTACCAACTGGTTGCTGGGAAGCGGAACATGACGGCGGATACGGCGCTTCGCCTTAGTCAGTATTTCGGGATGTCCGCTGACTTTTGGATGAACCTTCAGAGCTCTTATGAGCTCGATCTGGCCCGCGAGAAGAGCGGCAAAGCCATACATCGAATCCCGAAGCGGAGCGAAATGTCGGTGCCGCGGCCTGCCGCATGAAGGAACGATTTGAAGTAGACTCAAATCGCAAGACGTTTTTAGAGACGCTTCTGATCCTCACCGGAGCCATTGAGGCTGAAGTAATGAAAAATTGCCGCCAATAGGACACGGGAGACTGGCAGCTCGCATGGGGCACTGCATTGGTTGCATGGGGAGTGGCGTAGCTTGTTGTCAGCCACCCATGTCCCCCCACTGGCTCGCTCTATCCAGATATCGCATAAGAAGCTTTACTTCTTCGCCCCTGCCACCGCGTAGCCTTGCCAAACATATTCCAGGGCCTCCGGTAATGTCTGCTGCTTCACGGCGCGGTCCGTGTGCCCTGCATTGCGCGCAAATACAAACTGGTAATGATACCCTTTCGCAGCCAATTCTTTCGCCATCAATTCGTTTGCCAGAACCCAATCGTGATAACCATCGCGCGAGTTTAGGTTGTCTCTATCGCTGACATGCATCCATAGGCGAATCGGCTTCTTGGGGCTCTTGGGAATTAGGTTTTCGTGAAACTCCCAGGCGCCGTGTGGATACTTCGGATCCAGTGGCCATTGTTGATTCACGTAAGTGCCGGAGTAAGTCAGAACCCGATGATACAGTTCAGGGTGAAACCACGCCATGATCAATGCAGCGGAGCCGCCGGAGCTACCACCCATCGTCGCCCTGCCATCAGGATCTCTGGTCAGCTTCACGTTATATTGCTTTTCAACTAAGGGCAACACTTCTGCTTCAACAAACTCTGCATACTTGCCTGACATGGTGTCGTATTCCAATCCGCGCTGGCTCCCCTGAGCATCGCCGCTACCGTTGCCGATGGAAATGGCAATCATCACAGGTACTCGTTTCTGGTGGATCAAAGTATCAAGCGCGGTGAACAATGCCTTGTCTGGTCCATCAGCACCGACAATGAATGGAGCCACTGTTCCTTGGACATATTGCTTAGGAACATAAACCGCAATCTTGCGAGTGTAAGGGGCAGGGTGGCTTGAGACGATTAACTTCGTCGGGTCTGCCGGGTCTGGCCGTCCAAATGTGCCGGCCTCACGGGCAATGCCAGGATAGAACTTACTGTCCGTGGATTCCATTGTGAAGTTGTAAATCATTCCCTGTGGCACGCCTTCCTGAACCGTCATCTCTGGTGCTGGATTATGAGTGGGGCCGATAATGAAGTTCCCGTCCTCCTTTGGAGATGGAACCGCACCGTCGGGCAGCTCTTTTGCTTTAACATAACCTGGCGTATTGGGGTCGCGTGTAGGAGGTGCCGGGCGCGGTGGTCGCGCGGCGGTTGGAGTTGCTGCTGTTGCAGGAGCTGCTTGAGCAGCAGGAGCCTGTGCGAACGCCGGAGCGATACCACTTACAAGACTGATGAGGGACGTAATGCTTAGAAGACGGAACATTTTGACGACTCCTTAAATTGGCTGGATTATCGAGTCGCGAGAAGCAACAGGGAAATCTCAACAATGATCGTAACTCATCTTAGGCACAACCGCTATCGGCACAACTGCTAGTCAAAATGCCCCAATGAAGAAATCAGTGGAACTTCGCTTCCAAAGCCCTTGCCTTCGGGAATAGAATGTCGTTTTCCAAATGCGTATGCAGGTTAATGTCCTGGTCGAAGCGCGACAACTGATCCTTAAATTCCTGGATGGCCGTCTGGCATTCCTTGGCAGGTGCTAGCCTGCCTAACAACTCCCTAATGCGATTGGAGGCGCTCAGCACGTCATCATGCTCACTCTCCATCATATGGATAGGATTGCCAATTTCGCCGAAGGGTGTGTATGGACGAGGCTTGTTCCGGTTTGCCGCAGTTTCAAGCGAAATGATGAATGGGAACAACACATCTTCTTCTTTCATCAAGTGCTGGTGAAGCTCGCAGGACATTGTAATCAGAACCTGCGCCAATTCACTCAGCAAGCTGCGATTTCGCCCGCAATCCATCTGAATTACCTCCACCAGTTTCTGACGCAGTCGAGGCATGGCAGCCTCAAGGAATGCGTGGTGTTCACACTCAATATGCTGAATCAACTCAGCTAACGATTGGCTATGCCAATCTGTCTGAAGTGCAGTAGCTTGTGCGGTGTTATTCATGGCACCCTTTTAGAGGGCACGCCAAGGTCCAATATACTCGTTAGTCCGCCAGTTTATTGGCCGACGATGCTGAACTGGGCCTTTGGAGCCGTTATTCCGCCCGGTACCTGCAAATCGGGCATGGGTTCCGCCTGGAAGAATTGGCGGCAAGGCTTGGCCAGCATTCTGGCCCAGCTATTGGCTTTCTTGCGGCGAGCACTATCGGTTGTGATACCAGTGTTGGCATACATTTGGCGATATAGCTTTGAGATAAAGACGAATGCAAGTTTAGACTTCAGACTCTTCACGCACTTGGCCCTTTCCCAAATGGCTTTGGTGCTGTAGAAATCGTCCCAAACGCCCTGGGTACGGACCCGGATTTCTTCATGAGACATGGTCGGGTGTGGAGTGTAGAGTTTCGGGCGTTGATCGCTAGGAATCAGCCAATACCGGGTAACCGGAATGCCGGCAA